>JAPONQ010000051.1 GCA_026713865.1 Chloroflexota bacterium
CGCGCGGCGGGCGGCGGGGCGCCTCGGCCTCGCGGCGGTGCGTGGTGGCGTCCACCGGGCCCTGCCCCCCCCCGGGCGCCGGGCGGGAGCCGATCCTCGAGTCGCAGAGGCGCTTCCACAACTCGTGCGGCGAGGCGGCGTGGGACGCGATCGACCAGATCCGCGTGCTGCTCGCCGAGGCGCGGGCGCGGCGCGTGCCGGTCTTCTACACGACGGGCCCGCGCGAGGCGACGCTGCTGCAGCGCGGCGGCTGGCTCTGGAAGAACCCCCGCGGCGAGACCCGCATCAAGTCGGAGATCTCGCGACGGATCGGCATGCAGATCGTGGAGGAGATCGCGCCCGAGCCCGGCGAGCTCGTCATCGAGAAGACGAAGCCGGCGGCCTTCTACGGTACGCCGCTGGCAAGCTACCTCACGCTGCTCGGCATCGATGATCTCATCATCTGCGGCACTGCGACCTCGGGCTGCGTGCGGGCGACCGTGATCGAGGCCTTCAACCTCAACTACCACGTCCAGGTCGTGGAGGAGTGCACCTTCGACCGGGGCGAGGTGACCCACCGCGTCAACCTCTTCGACATCCACAACAAGTACGGCGATGTGCTTCGGCTGGCGGAGATCGTCGCCTACCTGCGCGGACTTCCCGGGGAGACCTACGCCGGCATCGAGCGCTACCGGGCCGACATCGCCGGAGGGGGAGTCACGGCGCGGTGATCACCGACTCGCAGATCCACCTCTGGGAGGCGAACCGGCGCGACCGCCCCTGGACCGCGATCAGCGAGCCCAACCTCCCCGAGCCCTACGGCCCCGAGCGCTTCCTCTCCGTGCTGGATCGAGCGGGCGTCGACCGCGCGGTGATCGTGCCGCCGGGCTTCATGGGAACGAACAACGAGTACGGCCTCGAATGCGCCGCCCGGCACCCGACCCGGCTCGCCGTGATGGGGCTCATCAACCCCGCCGCGCCGGACGCGCCCGAGCAGGTCGCGGGATGGCTCTCGCAGCCGGGAATGATCGGCATCCGCACGCATGTGCACGCGCGCCTGCGCGCCTTCTGGGGGAGCGATGAGGCGGCCGATCCCTTCTGGGCGGCCTGCGAGCGACACGATGTGCCGGTCGCCGTCTTCAGCACCGGGGCGAAGGACTACGTGGAGCGCGTCGTCCGCCGCCACCCCGGCCTCCGCCTGATCATCGACCACATGGGGCTCCCGGTCGCCGAGGCGCTCGCGGGAGCGCGGGGCGACGGCGTGGAGAGTCTCGACCACCCCGAGATCCGGCAGATGCTCGCTCTCGCCCGCTATCCCCGGGTCGCGGTGAAGGTCTCGACGAAGCCGCCTTTCGACCGCTCGCCCACCGGCATCGAGCTCGTGCGACGGGTCGTCGAGGCGTACGGGCCCGAGCGTCTCTTCTGGGGGACCGACTACACGCAGGCGCTGCGCATCGGCTACGAGCGCTACGAGGAGCAGGTCGACGTGATCCGCGTCGCAGCCGACTTCCTGGGCGACGACGATCGCAAGTGGATCCTCGGGCGGGCACTCGCCGAGTACCTGCACTGGCCCGACGGCGCGGAGTCGACCGCTCTCGCGAGGAGGCGATAGTCACCGCGCCCGGCGGCTAGTGGGGATTCTCCGCTGCGGCGGGCGTCTCGAGATCGGTCGCCGTGCCCCGGCGGAAGCCCGCGGCGAGCAGCGAGTCGACGAGTTGATCGAAGGCGGCGGCGCCGTCGACATCGAGGCGCAGCCGCACGCGGGCGACGCCGACGGGAAGCTCCGGAGACCTCAGGTCGTGATCGATTTCGACGATGTTGACGCCCCGGTCCGCGATGGCCCCGGTGATCCGTGCCAGCTCTCCCGGGACGTGGGCCGAAGCGACGGAGAGCGTCCGCTGCCGCCCGTCGGCGGCGAGCCCGCGGGCGAGCAGCCAGCCGAGGCGATTGACGTCGATGTTCCCCCCGGAGACGACCGCCACCGTATGGCCGCAGGTCTCTGCGCGTGCGGCGAGCAGCGCCGCCACGCCGAGTGCACCGGCACCCTCGGCCACGAGACGCGATGTCTCGAGCAGGAAGAGCAGGGCGCTCGCCACCTCCTCTTCGCTCACGGCGACGATGTCGTCGACGTGCCGACGAACAAGGTCGAGGGTGAGTGCGGAGGGGCCGGCGACGGCGGCACCATCCGCGATCGTGTGCCGCGCCGGGAGCTGCAGCGCGGCGTCGGCGCGCAGCGACTCGACGATCCCGGGCATCGCCTGCGTCTGGACGCCGACGACCCGCGCCTGCGGCCGGCGCGCCTTCACGGCGACGGCCACCCCCGCGAGCAGCCCGCCGCCCCCCGCGGGGACGAGGATCGTCCCGAGATCGGGCACATCCTCCGCGACCTCGAGACCCAGCGTGCCCTGCCCGGCGACGATCGCGGGGTGGTCATAGGGAGGGACATAGAGCAGCCCGCTCGCCGCTGCGAGCGCGCGGGCGCGCTCCTGGCATGCCGCGAGTGGGCCGTCGAGGAGCTCGATGTCGGCGCCGTACTCGCGCGTCGCACGCCGCTTCGCCAGCGGCGCCAGGCGCGGCATCACGACCGTCGCCGGGAGACCGAGTTCACGGGCGGCGAGCGCCACGCCCTGCGCGTGGTTCCCCGCCGACGCGGCGACGACGCCCGTGGGGGTCGGATCCGCGGCCGCGAGCATGTTGGAGGCTCCGCGCATCTTGAAGGAGCCGGTGCGCTGCAGGCTCTCGCACTTCAGGGAGACGGGGACGTCCAGGCGGTCGGAGAGCTCGGGAGAGGGCCAGAGCGGAGTGCGGCGCACCATCCCGGCCACGCGCCGGGCAGCGCCCTCGACATCCGAGATGGTGACCGTGCCCGAAGCCATGGGATGACGATCGCAGCTTTCGACAATTCTGGCGAGCGCCGTCCGGCGCCGCCCCGTACGATGCGGCCATCAGCCGATTCATGGTCCCGCGGGCCGACGATCCGGAGGAGCGATGACCGACGAGGTGCGGGCAATCGATTGCGTCGTCAACATCTGGACGCCGGAGGCGCTCGAACACCGGCCGCTGTGGCGGGAGAGCTTCCTCGTCGGGAAGATCGGCGCCGATCCGGCGCTGATCGCCGGTCTCACGCTCCCTGAGCTCATCGACCGCATGGACGCGGCCGGGGTCGAGCGCGCCTTCCTCGTCGCGGTGCGCGCGGGGCCCGAACACCACCCGACGTCGGCGCGCATTCCCTACGAAGTGGTCGCCGATGCGGTGGCCCGGCATCCCGACCGCCTCTACGGCCTCGCCGGCGTGGATCCGACCGAGGGCATGGCGGGCGTGCGCGAACTCGAGCGCGCCGTCACGGAGCTTGGTTTCATCGGCGCCCACTTCTACCCGCACTGGTTCGAGCTGTCGCCCGACCACGCCAAGATGTACCCGTTCTACGCCAAGTGCGTGGAGCTGGAGGTGCCGATCCAGATGCAAGTCGGGCAGTCCCTGATCTATGCGCCGGATCGCCCGCTTCGATCGACCGGCCGGCCGATCACGCTCGACGGAGTCGCCTGCGATTTCCCGGAACTCGTGCTCATCGGCATCCACGTCGGCATCCCGTGGACGTCGGAGATGATCGCCATGGCATGGAAACACCCCAACGTCTACATCGGATCGGACGCGCACTCGCCCCGCTACTGGCCGCCCGAGTTCGTCCACTACATCAACAGCTACGGGCAGGACAAGGTGATCTTCGGAACCGACTTCCCCGTGCTGGACTTCGAACGGACGCTGCACGAGATCGGCGAACTGGGCCTGCGACCGGGACCCCGGCGCAAGCTCCTCCGCGACAACGTCGCGCGCATCTACGGCCTCGAACTCTAGCCGCGGGAGGGCCCGGTGGGCGACACGCCCGGTACCGCGCCGTCGGCCGCGGAGCGCGGCCCCCTCGGCGAAGTCGCCCGGCTCTTCCTGCTGCTCGGAACGACGGCCTTCGGCGGCCCCGCCGCTCACATCGCGATGATGCGCGAGCAGGTCGTGACCAGACGGCGCTGGATCACGGACGCGACCTTCCTCGATCTGCTGGGGGCGACGAATCTGATCCCGGGGCCCAACTCGACCGAACTGGCCATCCATCTCGGCTTCCGGCGAGCCGGCTGGCGCGGCCTCCTCGTCGCCGGACTCTCCTTCATCATCCCCGCCGCGCTGATGGTGCTGGCGCTCGCCTGGGCCTACGTCGAGTACGGGGCGCGGCCGTGGGCCCAGGATCTCCTCTACGGCGTGAAGCCCGTGGTGATCGCCGTCGTCATCAACGCGATCGTGGGCCTGGGTCGGACCGCCGTCAGCGGGCCGCTGCTTGCCGCCGCCGGCGCCGCGGTCTTCGCGCTCTTCCTCGCGGGCGGGGACGAGCTCCTGCTCCTGTTCGGGGGCGCACTCATCGTCGCCCTGATCCGGGGCGGGCTCGCCCTCGGGAGAGGTGGCACCGCCGGCGTGCTGGGGCTCACCACGCTCGTCGCCCCCGCCGCCGCACCGGCAGCGGGAGGCGTGAGCGGCTACTCGGCCATCACGCTCTTCCTGGTGATGCTCAAGGTCGGCGCGCTGCTCTACGGCTCCGGCTACGTCCTCCTCGCATTCCTGCGCGGCGATCTCGTGGACGGCCTCGGCTGGCTCACCGACCAGGAACTCCTGGATGCGATCGCGGTCGGGCAGGTCACGCCCGGTCCGGTCTTCACGACGGCGACCTTCGTCGGCTACCTCGTGGGCGGCGTGGGCGGCGCCATCGTCGCAACGGTCGCGATCTTCGTGCCCTCGTTTCTCTTCGTGGGTCTGATCGGACCGCTCCTGCCGCGGCTCCGCCAGCATGTCTGGACGGCGGCCCTGCTCGACGGGGTCAACGTCGCGGCGCTCGGGCTGATGGCCGCGGTCACGGTGGTCCTCGCCCGCGACGCGGTCGTCGATGTGGTGTCCGGGGCGCTCGCCCTGCTCGCGGCGATCGCGCTCGTGCGCTTCCGCGTGAACTCCGCGTGGCTCGTGCTCGGGGGCGGTGCGATCGGCATCCTCTACCGGGGGCTGGGCGGCTGATCGAGCGCTGCGCCCCGCGCGGCGCAGCGGGAAGGGGGGCGAGATGGCGGGGTCGGCGAGCCCGCGGAAGATCCGCGTGGAGCGGAGTGATCGGCGCGTCCGCGTCCGCGCCGGCGGGGAGTGGGTGGCCGACACCACCTCGGCGCTGCTGATGCTCGAGCAGGGACTGGTCCCCGTCTACTACCTGCCGAGGTCCGATGTCCGGATGGAGCTCCTCGCGCCCGCAGCGAAACGGACGCGCTGCGAGACGAAGGGCGAGGCGGCGTACTACACGCTGCGCGCCGGCACCTTCGTCGCGGAGGATGCCGCGTGGAGCTACGAGTCCCCGATCCCCGGCCGGGAGCAGCTCTCCCGATACATTTCGTTCTACTGGAACCGCGTGGAGCAGTGGTTCGAGGAGGACGAGGAGATCTTCGTCCACCCCCGGGACCCACACAAGCGCGTCGATGCCATCCGCAGCTCGCGCCACGTGCGCGTCGTGATCGCCGGTGAGACCGTCGCCGAGACGACGCGCCCGGTGCTGCTCTTCGAGACCGGGCTCCCCACGCGCTACTACCTCCCGGCGCAGGATGTCCGACTCGATCTGCTCGAGCCCTCCGAGAGCCGCACGCAGTGTCCCTACAAGGGAGTCGCCTCCTACCACTCCGTGAACATCGGCGGTGAACTCTTCCGCGATGTCGTCTGGTCGTACCCCTCCCCGATCCCGGAGTGCCCGAAGATCGAGGGGCTGCTCGCCTTCTACAACGAGAGGATCGAGCTCTACGTCGACGGGGAGCGACAGGAGCAGCCCCCGCGGCGCGCGAGATAGCTCCCGCGGCCGGCGCCGGCGGGCGGCCCCTATGGCCCGGCGACCGAGTCGGCCACCGAGGCGAGCGGCTCACCCGACAGCAGCCGCGCGGTCGCCGGACCCGGCGGCGGGGCGGAGGGATCGAGGAGTTCCGCGAGGCGATCGACATCGTGCGCGAGGGACGGGCAGTCGAGCTCGACGAGGCGCCGCCCCCGCTGGTGGGCGAGATGGCGGTGCGCGGCGCCGGAGCGCTCCCCGAACGCCAGTGGGATCGCATCGGGGGGTGAGAGGCCGAGTGCCCCCGTGCCGCCGTCGACGGCCTCCACCAGCACGACCTCGGCCCGTGCGAGCGCCCGCAGGATGCGCGCGATGTCGCCGGGCTGCGCGCGCGGCTGATCCGCAGGAATCACCAGCGCCGACCCCGAGCGCCGCACATCGTCGGAGGCGAGCCCCAGCGCCACGGCGGCGCGATAGCCCGACCCCTGGTCCTGCAGATGCCTCGCCCCTGCGCGGGCGACCAGATCACCGTAGGCGGCGTCCGGCGAGAGCACGATCACCGGGCCCGCGTGAGCCGCGCGCACCGCGGCGAGCAGGTCGCCCAGCATCGCGCGGACGAGCGACTGCCGCGCGTCGACGGGCAGCTCGGAGGCGAGGCGCGACTTCGCCTCGGAGAGCGGCTTCACCGGCACGAGCACCACGGTCCGGCTGGCCAGGGGCGAGCTCACGGGCGCCACCGCCCGAGCAATGCCCGGGCGAGCGCGGCACGGCGCGGGCGGTCGATCATCATCGTGTCCGTGACGAGAGGTTCGAGGCCCAGATCGGCGACGGCCGGGGCCAGCTCCCGATCCACCTCGTCCAGCACGAAGACGTCGCAGAGCCCCCGCAGCAACCGGGCAACGCCGAGCGCCGAGACCTCGTGCCCCAGCGAGCGCAGCATCGCGGCCGCCGGTCCCTTCACGGCCGCGCCGCCGACGATCGGGCTGACAGCGAGGCGTGGCGCCCGAGCCGCCTCGATCGCCCCACGCACGCCCGCCACCGCCAACAGGGGCGCGATCGAGACGAAGGGGTTGGATGGAGCCACCAGCAGCAGGTCCGCCTCTGCGATCGCCGCGAGCACGCCGGGCGCGGGCCGGGCACCCTCTGCTCCGGGGAAGCGGACTGCCCGCACCTCGTCCAGCTGGCGGCGGCGCACGAAGTACTCCTGGAAGGTCAGCTCGCCCCCGTCGGTTGCGATCAGCGTCGGGTGGGGGTCGTCGGTGACGGGAAGAAGGCGGGCGCCGACATCGAGCGCCGAGGCGAGCTCGGCCGTCACCTCCGAGAGCGGGCGGCCGGCCTGAAGCAGGGCCGTTCGGCGAAGATGCGTCGCGAGGTCGCGGTCGCCGATCCGGAACCAGTCCTCGCCGCCGAGCGCGGCAAGCGCCTCCAGCACGACGGTGCTGTCGCCCGAGATCCCCCATCCCTCGACGCCCTCGCGGCCCGCGAGCGTGTAGAGCACGGAGTCGAGATCCGGAGAGACGCGAAGCCCCTGCCACTCGAAGTCGTCGCCGACGTTCACGACCACCGTGAGCTCTGAGCCGGGAGACGCGCGGGCGACGCCGTCCGCGAGCCGGGCGCCGCCCACGCCGCCTGCAAGCACGGTCACGCGGCGGGGCGCGCGATCCGGCCCACCGCTGTTCTCGCTCACGTCGGTCCCCTTTTGCTCCGGCGACGTCCGTGCGGCGTCCGGCAGGGCGAGTCATGATACCGCCCCCGGGGCACATCCCACGGCATGCTGGACGGGACCTACTGCTATAGTCGGCTCGCGGGGCGGGGGGAGCGATGGACTGGGCAGACACTCACGAGCAGGCGGCATTTCGCCAGCGGGTCTCCGACTTCATCGAGGAACGCCTGCCCGGCCTCTACCGGGAGCGCCGCAGCGGCGGCAAGGGCCCCGGAGTGCACAACAGCGACTGGCAGTTCGACCTGATGCTCGGCGAGCTGGACGCGAAGGAGGCCGCGCGCGAGTGGGCCGAGGCGCTGGCGGAGCACGGCTGGTCCGCACCGCACTGGCCGCCCGAGTACGGCGGGGCCGGCCTCACCGCGATGGAGCAGTTCATCTTCAAGCAGCAGCTCGCCGTGCAGGGCGCCCCGGTCGTCGGCGGTCCCGGCGCCACGATGCTCGGCCCCACACTCATTCACCACGGCACGGAGGAGCAAAGGCGCGAGTTCCTGCCCAAGACGCTCTCCGGCGAGATCACCTGGGCACAGGGATACTCGGAGCCCGGTGCGGGCTCCGATCTCGCCTCTCTACAAACCCGCGCCGTCCGCGACGGGGACGACTACGTCATCAACGGCCAGAAGATCTGGACCTCGATGGGTCACAAGGCGAACTGGTTCTTCATGCTGGTCCGCACCGATCCGGACGCGCCGAAGCACCGCGGGATCTCGTTCCTGCTCCTGCGGAAGGACTCGCCGGGCGTCGAGGTGCGACCGCTCATCTCCGGCGGCTGGGAGCACGCGACGAACGAGTCCTTCTACGAGAACGTGCGCGTGCCCGTCTCGCAGCGCATCGGCGAGGAGAACCGCGGCTGGTACGTGGCGATGACGCTCCTCGACTACGAGCGATCGAACGTCACCGGCGCCGTCGAGCAGCGCAAGGATCTCGACGAGCTCATCGCCTACCTGCGCACCGACGCGGGGCAGCTGCGCTCGCGCACGGGCGAGCTCGACTCGACGCGGGAGCACCTGACGAGCCGCTACATCGAGACGGAGGTGCTGGCGCAGTTCGCCATGCGCATCATCTCGATGCAACACGCGGGCCAGATCCCGAACTACGAGGCATCGATGTCGAAGGTGTTCGGCGGGACGCTCTTCCAGCAGGTGCAGCAGACCGGAATGAAGGTCTTCGGGCTCTACTCGCAGCTCTGGGAGCCGGCGGAGGAGCACGCGCCCCTAGCTGCGCGCTACACCCAGAGGTCGGTGCACACGATCTCGGCCTCCATCGCGGGGGGCACCCACGAGATCCAGCGCAACATCATCGCCTCGCGGGGTCTCGGGCTGCCTCGCGGCTAGCAGCAGCCCGCCCGGGCATGGGCGGAACGCGGCATGCGGAGCCGGAATGGCGCCCGGCGGCGCTCACGCGCGCGCGGTGGCGACTCCGACGGCGGTGAGTGCCCCGTCCTGATTCTGTGCCCAGACGCGGGCCCGGTGCCGGCCCTCCTCGTCGAGGCCGAGCAGCGCCCCGTGGGCGGTGAGCACGTCGCCCCCGTGGACGCGCTGGATGAACCGCACGTCGAGTGAGCCACCAGCCGTAAACGACTCGCCGAAGCGCTCCGTCGCGAGCCGACTCAAGAGCCCGAAGCTGAGCGCCCCCTGAGCCGTCGTGCGCGTCTCGCCCTGCTGGCGAGCGAGATCGGCGCTCGAGTGGGCGTTCCGATCGCCCCCCTCGAAGTCGGACATGTGATCCTGCGTCACGGGATAGGTGATCGGCCCGCAGCGCTCGGCCCCCTCCGGCGCCTCGGGCGGGCGGGCGCCGCCGGGGCGCTCGGGCCACTTCCGGGCCTCGTCCTCCGGAATCCCGGAGAACCAGTTCTTCCCGTTGCGCTGGAGCAACCGCCCGTCGGCCCTCGCCTCGATGTGCCAGTCGACGAAGCCGCGTCCCCGGCGGGTGTACTTGTCCGTCACCTCGCCCGTAATCTCGATCGGGACGCCGACGGGGATCGGCGCGGAGAACTCCGCCCAGTAGCGCGCGAGTGCCGCACCCCCGGGAGAATTGCGCGGACGGAAGTAGCGGATCGGCGCCAGGATGTTCATCGAGGCGTAGTAGAGGATGGAGGGCGGGGCGGCGGGCTCCGCACCCTCGCCGGCACTCCACGGGTATGGCTCCTCGTGGATGCGCGCCCAGCGCTCCACGTCCTCCGCGCGAACGACGATCTGGTAGCGGCCGAGCGGCCCCACGTGCATGTCGCGGAACGGATCCCCCTCGATCCCCTCCTCGAGGTGTCCTGTCGCGGGGATCTCGGGGAGACCGAGCGTGCTCACGCGGAGGCCCCCGCATGCGTCGCCGTCCCGACCGTGACGAGCTGGCCCATCTGATTTTCGGCCCAGACGCGACAGAGTTCGCCTCCGTCGTCACGCCTCTCCACGACCGCGGCGTAGCCCGTCTGCGTGTCCCCGGCCTGCACCTCGCCGATGAGGCGGATGTCGAGCGACCCGCCGTTCGCGAAGCTCGCTCCGAAGTGTTGAGTCATCAGCCGGGCCAGCAGCGCGAAGGATAGCTCGCCCTGCGCGCGCGGCCCCCGCAGACCCATGGCGCGAGCCGCCTCCACGTCCGTGTGGTTGTTGTCCTCGCCGGGCCCCTCGAGGTCGTCCACATGTCGCTGCGAGGTGACGTAGACGAGCGGGCCGAGTACCTCGGCGCCCTCCGGTGCCTCCGGCGGACGGGGGCGTCCCCCGCGCTCCGGCCACCGCTCCTGCTCCTCGGGGGGAAGGCTCGTCGCCCACGCACGTCCGTTGCGCTGGAGCAGGCGGCCCTCCCGGGTGATGTCGACCTCCCACTCGGTGTAGCCGATGCCGCGGCGCGTGTACTTGTCGGTGACGCGGCCGGTGACCTGGAGCGGAACGCCGACCGGCAGCGGAGCGTGAAACTCCGCCCAGTAGCGAGCTAGCCCGCCGGGCCCGTAGTTCGGTCGGCCCGTGTTGCCGAAGTAACGGATCGGGGCGAGCGCGTTCATGCAGGAGTAGTAGCCGATGTACGGCGGCGCGCCCGGGTCGGCTCCGGGCTCGGCGCGCCACGGCACCTGGTCCTCGTGGATGTCGCACCACCGCTCCACGTCGGCCTCCGTGATGGTCATCTGGTAGCTGCCGAGTGGTCCGGGATGAAGATCGAAGAAGGCGTCGGCATCGGTCCCGTCCGGCAGCTTGTGCGTCGCGGGAATGATGGAGAGGGACTCAACAGCCATAGCAGGGCCTCCTCGATGGGACTCGATCACCGGCGGCGCGCTCAGCGTCCGCCCGCATGTAGTAGAGGGACACCGGCGGCGTGTCAATGTCCGCCCCGTCCCCGCCGACGGCGGGGAGTCAGCGATGTTCTCAGGTCGGCAGGTGGCGATGCGCCACCTGCACGTCGAAGCGGCGCCAGAAGAGCAGCACGCGCTCGGCGTCGACGACGACTCGCTCCGCCCAGCGGCCGAGCGCCGGCGCGACGTGGATCTGCAGGTCACCGATCGCCACCATCTCGTAGCGGGAGAGGTCCTTGCGCTTGAGATAGGTGTCGACCGGCACCTCGAGCCGGCCCGCTCAGCCGACGGGCGATATGAAGTCGAGCGCCATCCGGCCGCCACGCTCCCGGAGCAGCGCCAGCGCGTCCTCCGTCAGCTGCAGCTCCACGACCCCTCCGTTCCCGCAGGGCCGATCGTACGGCGTGCGGCGGACGAACGGGCCGGCGCGCGCAGAGCGACGCCGGTCGCTACGCTGAGCCCGCGGGCGGGGCAGGAGGGACTCGATGGCGCGGCTCGTGGTCTACGGACGATCGTCGTTCTGCCCGGACATGCACCGCTGGCGCAGGTGGGTCTCGGAGCATCCCCTCACCTACGTGGAATTCGACATCGAGCAGGACACGGAAGCCCACGCCAGGGTCATCGGCTGGACGGGGCACGAGTCGGTGCCCACGCTCGTGATCGCACCCGACGACGGCGTCGATCCGATCGAACCGCCGGCGGAACTTCAGGGTCGAGGCCCGCGCGCCGTCGACCGGGGCACGATGCTCACCGAGCCGAATCCCGGGCAGATCGGCCCCTTCCTCCGTCGGCACGGCATTCCGTTCGAAGGCGACGACGAGGACGAAGGTGCCGCCGGGCAGCGGCAGGGCGGCTGGCGGCGCCGACTCGGCATCTAGCAGACGGGACGACCCACCCTCGTTCGCCGACGCGGGTGGCCTCCCGAGGGGGACGGAGACGGGATGGGCGCGGACCCACAGATGAGGGTGCCCGCGACGTCACCACCCGCGGCGGCAACGGGTGCGAGCCGCCTGGGCTGGCTGCTGCTGGGAGCGGCCGCGATCGTGCTCGTGGTGCTGGCCGCCAAGGGCGCCCGCGAGGGCGCCCCCGGGGGGCCCGCCTCCGGCGCTCCGGCCCCCGCCTTCGTCCTCCCGTTGCTCGACGGGCCGGAGGGATCGGAGGTGAGCTCCCTCGACCTCGCGGGGCGAGCGGCCGTGATCAACGTCTGGGCCTCGTGGTGCCCGCCGTGTCGTGAAGAGGCGCCGGCTCTGCGCCGCGCCTCCGAGAACGCGGATCCGGAGCTCGTCGCCTTCCTCGGCGTCGCCCACGACGACGCCCGGAGCGCCGCGCGCGACTTCGTCGAGCGCTTCAACCTCGACTACCCGCAGGCCCTCGACGACGGTTCGTTCGGGCGCGCGTATCGCGTGCGCGGCCTGCCGATGACCTTCGTCGTCGATCCGCGAGGGCGACTCACGGCGACGCACTTCGGCCCGATCTCGGAGTCGCGGCTCGTGGTCCTGATCGAGGAAGCCCTGGCCGGCGCCGGGACGGCACCATGAGCGGCGTGCTCGACATCGTCTACCCGCGCGGCGAGTTTCTCTCGCTGCTCGTCGCCCTCGTTGTGCTCTGGGCCGCGTCCCGGCGCGTCGCCGCGCTGGTCGCGCTTCCGCGCTCGCGCATCGGCTCCCTCTACGTCGACTCCGTGATCGCCTTCGTGGTCGTCGGCCGCATCGCCTACCTGGGCGCCGAGTCGCCGGAGACGCTCCTCGACCCGCTGGTGGCCGTGCGCGTCCAGGGCGGGCTCGATCCGCTGTGGGGGGCGGCCGCGACGCTCGCCGTGTTCGCGTGGGCGGCCCGCGGGGCCGGCGAAGCCGCGTACTGGCCGCTCGCGACGGCGTGGGCGGCGGGGCTCGCGCTCGCCGTCGCCGCCTACGACCTCAGTTGCCCGCTGCGCGACGCCTGCTTCGGCGCACGCGCCGAGCCGCCGCTGGGCTTCTACATGTCGGGCCTCCAGGAGACGAGGCTCGCCACGCCCGCCCTGGAGGGGGGCCTCCTGCTCGCACTCCTGGGCATGCTCGTGCTCGGCTGGCGGCGCTGGCGCACGGGGGTCGCGGCGCACGCGCTCGTCGGCGGCCTCGCGATCATCAGGCTGGGCTTCAGCCCTCTCTCCGCGGGCGGCTGGGGCGGCTGGGGCGCGCACGAGGCCGTGCTCGCGCTCGCCGCCGCAGCAGCGCTTGCCGGCGCCACCTGGCGCCAGCTGCGAGGCCCCGGGGCGCGCCTGCCCGGCTGAGCCTAGGAGCGCGGGAGCCCGAGACCCCGGGTCGCGATCACGTTGCGCTGGATCTCCGAGGTGCCGCCGCGGATCGTGCTCGAGACGGACTCCATGTACTGGTACCCGACGTACCCGTGCAGGGGCGTGCGCGGTTCATCGGCATCGGTGAGCTGGGAGTAGAGGCCGAGCGCCTTCGCCATCGCGATCGCGATCTTTTGCGAGAGCTCCGAGGCGAAGAGCTTGCCCATCGACGCCTCGTAGTTCGGCACGAGGCCCCGCGCCTGGATCGAGGCGATCCGCGCCGAGAGCTGCTGCACGACCTCGGTATCGATGTAGCGATCGGCGAGCAGCCCCCGCACCGGTAAGGCGAGTCGCCGCCCGGAGGCCTGCTCCCGCCCGCGCGCCTCGTCGAGAATGAGGCGGATCTGCGCCTTCGCCCGCACACCGCCCGCGACGTTGGAGCGCTCGAAGTCGAGGAGGGTCATCGCGACGTACCAGCCCCGGTTCTCCTCGCCGACCACGTTCTCGGCCGGAACGCGCACGTCCTCGAAGAAGACCTCGTTGAAGATGTGGTGGTCCGCCATGTTCACGAGCGGCCGGATCGAGATGCCGGGCGTGGCACGATCCATCAGCAGCAGCGAGATCCCCCGGTGCTTGGGTGCGTCGGTGTCGGTGCGTGTCAGGACGAAGAGCCAGTCGGCCTGATGCGCGAGGGTCGTCCAGATCTTCTGCCCGTTCACCACATACTCGTCGCCGTCTCGGACGGCGCGGGTCTGGAGCGAGGCGAGATCCGAGCCCGCTCCCGGCTCGGAGTAGCCCTGTCCCCAGATCACGCGCCCGGCGAGCACCTCCGGCAGGTGCCGCCGCTTCTGCTCATCGGAACCATGGACGATCAGCGTCGGGCCTATCATCTGGGTGCCAAGCCCCCCGATGTCCGGCGCGTCGGCCAGCGCCATCTCCTGGTTGAGGATGAACTGCTCGCGGACGGTGAGCCCGGCACCGCCGTACTCCGCCGGCCAGTGCGGCGCCACCCAGCCGCGCTCGACCAGCGCCTCGCGCCACGCGTGGGCGGCCTCCTGCCGCTCCGGCTCCAACGCGATGCGATCGCCCTGCCAGGGGCGGTGCGTACGTCGACGCAGCTGCACCGAGCGGTCACGGTAATAGGTGGGAAGTCTCCTCCCAATGAGCGTGCGCACCTCGGAGCGAAAGGCCGCCTCCTCGGCGTTGTCGTCCCAGTCCATCGACCCGTCCTCCCCGCGCGCACGTCGCGCCGGCGGCGCCCGAGGAGGGTAGCGCACGAGGGGGCGTACGATCGGCCCGGGAGAGCGCTCGTGATCCGAATGCTGCTGCTGCTGCCCGGGGAGAGCTACCGCGTCACCGACTTCGTGAACGCGGCGTCGCGCCTCGCGGGAGAGCTTGAGGTCGACCTCGTCGTCGGCAGCGATGCCGCGGACGCGCTCGCGGGACTTTACCCCGGTCGCTTCCTGCCGCTCGACTTCTCGGATCCTGAGCGCGCCGCACGGCGGATCGCCGCCTTCGCCGACTCGGCGCCGGGGCGTGATCTCGATCGCGTCGTGGCCGTCGACGACGGCGGCACGCTGGTGGCCGCCCACGCCGCCGAGCGCCTCGGACTTCCCGCCAACCCGGTCGGCGCGGTCGCCGCGACGCGCGACAAGGCGCTGCTGCGAGAGCGCCTCGCGGCCGCCGGCGTCCCCTCGCCGCCGTGGTGGCGGCTGGGCGAGGACGACGACCCCGCGACCCTCGGCCGGCAGATTGGCTTTCCCTGCGTCGTGAAGCCGCTCTCCCTCTCCGGAAGCCGCGGCGTGATCCGGGCCGACGGACCCGGTGCCTTCACCGCGGCCGTGGAGCGGGTGCGACGGCTGCTGCGCCGGCCGGAGGTCGTGAGGGAGTGCGGGGGGAGCGCCGACCTCCTGGTTGAGGGCTACATCCCCGGCCGCGAGATCGCGATCGAGGGCCTGCTTGAGCCCGGCGCCGCGGGGACGACGCGGCTGCGCGTGCTCGCGATCTTCGACAAGCCCGATCCTCTCGATGGGCCCTACTTCGAGGAGACGATCTACGTGACGCCGTCGCGGCTGCCGGCGCGGGAGCAGCAGCGCGCGATCGCGATCACCGAGCGCGCCTCGCACGCGCTCGGGCTGCGCCGGGGCCCCGTTCATGCCGAGCTGCGGCTGAACGACGGGGACGCCTGGCCCGTCGACATCGCCGCGCGATCGATCGGCGGACTCTGCGCGCGCTCCCTTCGCTTCGCCTCGCACCGACCGGGGAGCGACGAGGCGGGAGCCTCGCTGGAGGAACTGCTCCTGCGCGACGCGGTCGGCGGTCCTGCCGCCACGGCCGGCTACGAGAGAGAGAGTTCCGCGGCGGGCGTGATGATGATCCCGATCCCCTCCGCCGGCATCCTGCGGTCGGTCTCCGGCGCCGCCGCCGCGGAGTCGGTACCCGGCATCACCGGCCTCTCGCTGACCGTGACGAGGGGCCGTCGGCTCGTCCCCCTGCCCGAGGGCGGCGAGTACCTCGGCTTCCTCTTCTCCCGCGCGGCGACGCCCGAGGGGGCCGAGAGCGCGCTGCGCCGCGCCCACGCTGCGCTCCGGTTCGAGGTGGAGCCGGACGAGGCGGGGGTGGGCTAGGGTCGGGCGCCCACCGCCAGCGAGGCGAACTGCCCCGCAGTGGGCTCCGCTCAGCAGAACCAGGCCTCGGTGAGGCCGGGGACGAAGGGCGCCGGGGCGGCGCCGGCCGAACCCGCCGGACGTGCCTCGCCGGCCGCCGCGGCGACGGCGTCGCGGAGGGCCCCGAGCACGGACGCGCTGGTGAGCGCAGCGCGCCGGCCGGCATGAGCGCTGCAGGCTGTGGACGAGGCCTGCGCCGCCGCCACGATCGCCCCGACGTCGGCGGCGAGCCTCTCCACTCGGGCGTCGGCGTGCCGCCAGCGGTAGGTCAGCCGCGCCCGATCGAAGCCGTCGAGCACGCCGTCGGCGAAGAGCCGCGGCACCAGCGGCGAGCCCGGCGGGAGAAGCAGGCGCAGCGCGTACTGCACCGGGGGCGCCGCGCCCTGAAGCCCGTGGCGTTCCACGAAGTCGAGCATCGCGAGGTAGTCCTCCAGCCCGCCCCAGGGAGTGAAGGCCACCCACGTCGGTCGCAGCGCGACGCCGTGGCGCCGCGTGGTCTCCACCACGCGATCGAGATCCGAGGCGGCGTGCCCCTTCTCCAGTTCCGTGAGAACACGGTCGCTCGTCGACTCGAAGGCCGATGTGACGAACAGCAGTCCGGCATCCCTGAGCCGGGGCAGGAGATCCTGGTGCTCGAGCAGGTGCTCCACCTTCGCCGTCGCGTCGAAGGTGATGCCGGGATGCCGCGTGGCCAGCTCATCCACGATCGCAAGCGCGTGCGGCACGGCGTTCAGGAAGTCCGGGTCGCCAAACGTGATGTGGCGAGCACCGGCTTCGATCTGCTGCGCCGCGTCGCCGAGCACGACCCCGCGGTCGACGAGGCGGAGGCGTCCGCCGTACACAGGGGTGATCGGGCAGTGCGCGCAGCGGTGGGCGCAGCCCCGGCTCGCCTCGACGTAGCCGGCCAGCACGAGACCCTCGCCGGTGTCGCAGCGGGCGTAGCGATCGAGCGGGGGCAGACCGGTGCGGTCGGGCGCGAGGAAGCGCTGTCGCGGGAAGGCCGGCACGGGCGCTGCGGGCTCGCCCCCCGGGGGAGGCTCGACGGAGCGAGGGGCGACGCCCGGCACCCGTCGGGCGATCGCATCCGCGAGCGCGACGAGACCGGGCTCAAACTCGCCACCGAGCAGGGAGTCGGCCAGCGGGACCGACGCCTCCGCGCCGGCGGCGGCCGGGGACGCCTCCCCGATCTCGCTTGCGTAGAGCCCGAAGAGACAGACGTGCGCGTCCGGGGCCGCCTCGCGCAGCCGCGGTGCGAGCGAAACGGCGAGCCGTGCCGCTGTGTGCATCGGGACGGCGACGGCGACGAGATCGGTCCCCGCAGCCCTATCCAGCAGGTATCGCGGCTCTTCGACCGCGAGGTCGATGCAGCGAACGCGGTGGCCCGCGCCGCGAAGCGCCGCCTGCGCCTGGGCGAGGAGCAGCGGCTGGTGTCCGAGCTCGTACGTCGAGACGAGGAGCACGTCGGAGGGCCGGTGCAGCCCGTTCGCGGGCAGCGGCGCACCCGGGGCGGGGCGGCGTCCGGTCATCCCGGGCGCATCACTTCTTCTGGGGAGCGTAGTACGGGTTCTCGCCGTCGGCGTGGTTGGTCGTATCGACGATGCGCTCGATCTCGGGAAGGACCTCACGCACGGCGGTCTCGATGCCCTGCGTGAGCGTCATGGCGGCGAGGCCACAGCCCTGGCAGCCGCCACCCATTTCGATGTAGGCGACGCGATCGCGGAAGTCGAGCAGCGTCACGTAGCCCCCGTGCGCCGCGATCCCCGGATTGATGCTGCGATCGATGAGATCCTGGAGCTCCATCGCCAGCTCGTCGTGCCACAGCGGGTTCGGATTGTCGAAGACGAAGCCGTTCGCCCGGGGATCGGCCGGATCGAAGTGGACGGTCACCCCGTCGAGGTAGTCGAGGTTCTCTGCCTCGACGAACAGCGTCAGCCCACCGGCGAGCGGGAGCGCGAGATCGTGCGGCGGCTCCTCGCCCCTATCGACGAGCGTCAGGCGGTGCGTGAACCCCTCCGGCCCGCGGCCCGCCAGCGAGAGCTGGATTCCCGCGATGGGGTCGGGGAAGCCCATCGCCGCGTCCCGCAGTCTCGCCAGCGCCTCGTCGGTGACGAGGACGCCGGGAGCGGCGCTGCCGTCGCCCATTCGCTCCTCCAGCCGCCCTCGGGTCCGGCGCCCCGGCCCGGTGTATAGCCTAACGCGTCTAGCCCGGGAGCGGTCGCCGCATCCGGGCGGACCGCCCTTCCGCGTCACCGCTCCCCTCAGCCTACCGTGGGGGCTTGCGTACGGGCGTGCCGGCGGGGGGCGACAGCTAGCGCACTTCTTCCCGACGGCCCCGGGATGTGACCGCGCGCAGCGAGAGCATCGCCACGTAGCGCCGGTGGCGCCGCTTGGTACGCCGCGTCACTCGCCATCGTGACGTCGACGATCTGCACGGCGCCGGTGAGGGTTCGGCCCTCCGGGATGGCGCACGGCTCCAGCGCGGCCAGCCGCAGTCCGCCCGGCAGGACGAGCGTGCGCGCGTCGGCGAGACGCGCGCCCTCGTCGGAGACGAGCGCCGGCTCGCGCGTGCGTTCGGCGCCGCGGCGTCGCGAGAGCAACCTCGCGGTGCCGCCCGCCATGTGACGCTCCAGGCGCGGTCGTGCCCGGTCGCCTCGCACGGCGTCGTCCCGCTCGCTCCAGTCGTCGACGGAGGGCTCCAGGCGGCGGCGCGAGTCGCGGTGACGGCTGACGGCCTCCCATCCGAGACGCAGCCCGACGCGCTGCGAGAGGGGCACGACCGTATGTGAGCCGCCTACAATGCCCCCATGACGGACGCGGGGGAAGCGGCTCCCGGGACGGTCGGCGAGCCGCGGCCCCGGCGCGCCGCGTGGCGCTTCTACGGCTGGCGCATCGTCGGAGCCGGCGCCGCCATCGAGGCGCTCATGGGCGCCTTCTTTTTCCACTCCTTCGGAGCCTACGTCGTGCTGCTCGCCGCGCAGTTCGGCTGGAGCAAGACGGCCCTCGCCGGGGGCTTCGCCATCGCCCGCGTCGTGGAGGGGGCCGCCGGGCCCGGGCAGGGCTGGCTGCTCGACCGGCTCGGTCCCAGGACGGTGATGCACGTCGGCGTCCTGCTCTTCGGCGCGGGGCTCATCCTCTTCAGCCAGATCGACTCGATCGCGGGGTTCTACGCGGCCTTTCTTGTGATCTCCCTCGGGGCAACCCTCGGCGGCTTCCTCTCGATTCTGGTCCCGCTCGTCCACTGGTTCGAGCGGCGGCGATCGCTCGCGATCGCGATCGCCTTCATGGGCTTCGCCTTCGGGGGAGTGCTGCAGCCGGTCGTCGCCCTGGCGCTCGAGGGCTGGGGCTGGCGCGAGACGGCGCTTCTCTCCGGCGTGCTCTCGATCGCGCTCGGCGCGCCGATGGTGCACGTGATGCGTCACCGCCCGGAGGAGCTCGGCGAGCATCCCGACGGGATCCTGCCCGAGGACGCCGCCGCGCTCGACGTGCCGTCGCCGGCCGGTGGAGTCGATTTCACCGCCGTCGAGGCGCTGCGGGCGCCCGCCTTCTGGCTGATCTCGGCGGGCCACGGCACCGCCCTGATGGTCGTCGCGGCGCTGCTGGTGCACCTCGTTCCCTATGCCACGGAGGAGCTCGGCTACTCGCTGCAGCGCGCCTCCCAGATCGTGCTGCTGCTCACGGTCCTGCAGGCCACGGGCATGCTCATCGGGGGTGCCGTCGGCGACCGCGTCAACAAGAGGCTCACCGCAGCTCTCTGCATGATCGCCCACGCGGTGGCGCTGACGACGCTGGCCCTGGCGAGCTCGCTCTGGATGGTGCTCGCCTTCGCCATGGTGCACGGCTTCGCGTGGGGCGTGCGGGGCCCGCTGATGGGGTCGATCCGCGCGGACTACTTCGGTCGGCGCGCCTTCGGTGTGATCATGGGCTTCGCGAACATCTTCGCGATGCTCGGGATGGTCATCGGACCGCTCGTGGTCGGCGCACTCGTCGACCGCTTCGGCAGCTACCAGGGCGCCTTCCTGCTGCTCGCCGCGCTCGGCGCCGGCGGCTCCGGCTTCTTCCTGCTGGCGGCGCCGCCCCGCGCGCCGGGGGCGAGAACGCGGCCGGGAGTGGCGCCGTCGCCGTGAGCGTCGCACCACCGGCCCCCGCCCGCACGGCGGGCCGCATCTACTACGGGTGGTACATCGTCGGGGCGGCGCTCGCCACGAACGGCATGTCGGCGTGCCTGCAGGGCTACTCCACCGGCGTCTTCTTCGTGCCGATGACCGACGACCTCGGCTGGACGCGCACCGAGTTCATCGTCGCGCTGACGATCTCGCAGTTCGTCATGGCGATTGTCGGCGCGCTGATCGGCGGACTCATCGACCGCCACGGCGGGCGCATGCTGATGATCTCCGGCGCGGTGGTGACCTCGGTCGCGCTCCTGGCCACGGCCGAGGTCGATGAACTCTGGCAGTGGCTCGTGCTGCGCGGCGTCGCACAGGCGATCGGCGTCGGCCTAGGCGGCCTGCTCGTCGCGAACGTCGTGCTCTCGAAGTGGTTCGTGCGCTACCGGGGGCGCGCGCTCGGCATCGCGGTCACCGGTCTCTCGCTCGCCGGCGTCCTCACTCCCACGCTGCTCACGCCGATCGTCGACGACTACGGCTGGCGCACCGGGTGGCGGGTGCTGGCAATAGCGACGGCGCTGCTGATGATCTCGGCGGCGCTCGTCATGCGCCGCCAGCCGGAGGACCACGGGCTGCTTCCCGACGGGCGCGCCGCGGATGACCCCGGGGCCGACGCCGAGGCCCAGCGCGCCCGCCTCGACTACGACACCTCGCTCACGCGCGCCCACGCGATCCGGAGTACTTCGCTGTGGCTCCTGATCGCGGCCTTCGGCCTGGGCGGGCTCTCCTTCACCGCACTCGGCGCGCAGACGATCCCCTTCCTCACGGATTCCGGATTCAGCCGCACGACGGCCGCCGGAATGCTCTCGCTGTTCGCGCTGCCGGGTCTCCTGACGCGGGCGTTCTGGGGGGTGCTCGCGGAACGCATCCAGCCGCGGCTGCTGGCAGCCGCGGCCTTCCTCGCCACCGCCGCGGCGATGGCGATCATCATCCCGGCGGCCCACAGCGGCAGCACGCCCCTGGTCGCCCTCGGCTTCCTGACGTTCGGGTGTGGCATCGCTGGCTTCGTCCCGATCCAGGAGGTGATCTGGGCGTCGTTCTTCGGTCGCCGCTACCTGGGAGGCGTCCGCGGCATCGCCATGCCCTTCCAGCTCGTCTTCTCGGCCGCGGGGCCGATCGTCGTCTCGCTCTACTACGATGCGTTCGCGAGCTACGACGGCGTCTTCGCGGCTCTCGCCCTCTGCGCGCTCCTGGCGACCGTGCTCGTACTCGGCGCGCCGATGCCGCGGGAGCGCCGCCCGGAACCCGCGTCCGGAGAGCGGGAGCCCGGCGCGGTCCTCGCCCCTGCCGCGACCCGTCGCGAGGCCCCTGCCGCGACCCGTCGCGAGGCCCCCGCCGCGGACGGCGGGATGCGAGCTACTGGCGCTCCGCGCGGGGACCCCCCTGACGCGGCGGAGTCGCCATCCGCGGCGGGCGGCGTCCCCCCACCCTCTCCGGCGGCGCCGCGGCGCGGGGCGCCGCTGCTCGTCATCGCTGCGGGCTGCGCGGTGCTGCTCATCGTCGCGGCGGCGCTCCGCGCGAAGCGTCGCGGTCCGGCGCTTCGCGCGGAGCCACGGCGGACGGCGGACGTTGACGCGCGCAGCACGCGGCCGCGATAGTCGGGCACCCCGGGGTCCGGGCGGAGGCGACGCGAGATGGAACAGCCCCTCAGCGGCATGCGCGTCCTGGAGGTCGGCGGAACGATCGCGGTCGCCGCCGCCACAAAGCAATTCTCGGATTTCGGCGCTGAGGTCATCAAGATCGAGCCCCCGGCAGGCGGCGAACTCAGGCGCACGCCACCCTTCGCCGACGATCGCCCGCACCTCGACACCGGCGCCTACCACCTCGCGCTCGACACCGGCAAGCGTTCGCTGGTGCTGGACGTGGAGACCCCGTCGGGTCGCGAGGTGCTGGGACGGCTCTGCTCCGGAGCGCAGCTCCTCTTCCTGCAGCTCCCCCCGGAGGCGGCCGGACGCGTGCTCGGGGTCGCCGACTCCGAATCCGGCCCGTCGACGGTCGCGATCTCCCCGCACGGGCTCGACGGCCCCTACGCCGGTCGTGTCGAGAACGACATGTCGATGTTCGCGTGGACGACCCGCATGTACCGGCATGCCGTCGAGGCGGATGGCGAGCCCCTGCGCTACGCCCCCAACGTCGCGACGATGCAGGTCGGGGCAACCGCCGCGGCGGTGGGGTTCGGCGCCGCGTGGGGGCAGGCGCACGACGGCACGAGGCGCCACGTCGACGTCTCCGGAGTCGAGGCGCTCGCCGGAAACGTCGACACCGGCTACGTGGACTGGGTGCTGCTGGGCACCGAACGGCGCGCCCGCGGGCGGATGACCGAGAACTACCCCATCGGCAACTACGCCTGCCGGGACGGCTACGTCATGTTCGCTGCGACGCTGGGTCCGCAATTCCAGCGCCTCTGCACCGCGATCGGGCACCCCGAGCTGGTCGACGACCCGCGGTTCAACGAGCCGATCGCGAAGTCTCAGCACTGGGCGGACTTCATGGAGTTCCTCGGGCCGTGGCTCGACGCCCGCACCCGCTCGGAGGTCTTCCACGAGATGCAGGCACACCGCGTGATGGTCGCGCCGGTCCTCGACATGTCGGAGGTCACCGAGGATCCGCAGGCGAAGGCGCGCGGATCCTTCGTGACGGTCGAGCAGCCGCTCGTGGGGCCGGTGACGATCCACGGCGCCCCCTTCCAGATGGAGGAGGCGTGGGAGGCACGCCCCTCGCCGCGGCTCGGCGAGCACGGGACCGAGATCCTCGACGCGCTCGGCTACGGTCGCGACGAGCAGATTGCGCTCTTCCGCGCGGGAGTCACCGGGTGAGCGATCCAGCTCCCCCGGCGCGCCGGGTCGGGCGATGACGAGTTCGGCGCTCTCGGGCGTCCGCGTCATCGATCTCGCCGAGGTCTGGGCGGGGCCCTTCGGCGCCTGCCTCCTCGCCGACATGGGAGCAGACGTCGTCAAGGTTGAGTCCTTTCCGCGCCGTTCGCTGACGCGGCCGCTCGTGCCCGACGCCCGCGTCGCCGACGGTCCCGGCCCCGTCTACGAGCGCGTCGACTCGCAGATTCAGGGGAACCGCAACAAGCGGCACATCGCCCTCGACTTCCGATCCGAGGGGGGCGGCGGCGTGCTCCGCCGACTGCTCGCGTGGGGAGACCTCGTGATCGAGGGCTTCGCGTCGGGCACCATCGACCGCGCCGGCTTCGGCTGGGAAGCGGTGCACGCGATCAACCCGCGCATCTCGATGATCTCGATGCCGGCCTGGGGCGTGCGCGGCCCCTACCGCGGCTACGTTGCCCTCGGATCGAGCATCGACGCGCACGTCGGACACGTCTCCCTGCGCGGCATGCCCGGCGGCGCCGTCGAGGACATCCCCGGGGGGTTCCACACCGACGCGACATCCCCGATCGAGGTGGTCTTCGCCGCGCTCACCGCGCTCCGACGGCGGGAACGGAGCGGCGAGGGATCCTTCATCGACCTCTCCCAGGCGGAGGGCTTCGCCTGGGCGCTCGCCGGCTCCCTGGGCGAGTGGGAACTCGCCGGGCGCGTCCCGGTTTCGCTTGGAAACCGGGACCCGTACGTCGTGCCGCACGGCTGCTACCCCTCCGCCGTCCCCGGGCAGTGGGTGGTCGTCGCGGCCGAGACGGACGCGCAGTGGGCGGGGCTCGCCAGCGCGCTCGGCCACCCGGAGTGGGCGGAGGACGGCCACCCGTGGGCGAGCAGCGCAGGTCGGCTTCGGTCGCGCCGAGAGATCGACCGCGAGATCGCGGCTTTCACGAGCGGGCAACCCCAGGCGGAGATCGCCGATGCGATCCAGTCCCGGGGCGCGATCGCAGCGCCGGTCGCGGCCCCCTCGGCCCTGCTCCCGTCGCCGCAGTTGCAGCACCGCAACTGGTTCAGGCCCGTGGATCAGCCCTACTTCGGTACGCGGCTCTTCCCGGGCTTCCTCTGGCAGATGCAGCCGGACCCCCCGCAGTACGAGCGGCCGAGCGGCCTCATCGGCGAGCACAACGACGAGGTGCTCACGGAGCTCGGCTACGGGCGTGACGAGATTCGCGCGCTCGAGGAGGCGCACGCGATCGGCGATCGATACGACGCCGAGACGGAGGCGCTCCTCGGCGCGTAGCCCCGCAGCGGGGCCGGGAGGCGCATGGCCGGACGAGCGATGGCGGGCGTGCGGATCGTTGACCTCGCGGAGGTGCACGCGGGTCCGCTCGGCGCGACCCTCCTGGCCGACCTCGGCGCCGACGTCATCAAGGTCGAGTCCTACCCCCGCAACTCCCTGACGCGGCCCCTGCGACCGGACGCGCGGGTCGCCGACGGACCCGGTCCTCCCTACGAGCGGACCGCGCCGCAGACACAGAGCAACCGCAACAAGCGCTTCGTCGCGCTCAACATCCGCGCGGGCCCGGGCGCCGATGTGCTGCACCGCCTGCTTGACTCCGCCGACGTACTCGTCGAGGGCTACGCGGCCGGCACGATCCAGAGGCTCGGCTTCTCCTGGGACGTGGTGCATGAGCGCCATCCGCGGCTCACGATGATCTCCATGCCGGCGTGGGGAGTCCGAGGACCGTATTTCGGTTATGTCGCCCTGGGCTCCGGCGTGGAGGGAACGACCGGGCACCTGCGCGCGCGCGGCCTCCCGGCAGGCGGCGTCGAGGACATCGCGAGCACCGTCGCCACGGACGCGAGTGCTCCGCTCGCCGTCGCCTTCGCGAGCATCGCCGCGCTTCGCCGACGCGAGGAGACCGGCGAAGGCTCCTTCATCGATCTCTCACACGCCGAGGCCTTCTCCTGGTACCTCGCGGGGCTGCTCGGGGAGGAGGTCCTAGCCGGGCGCCGCTACCGGGGCCAAGGCAATGCCGACCCCTACGTCGTCCCGCACGGCTGCTACCGCGCCTCGGGGGACGGGCCGGGGGGCTCCGGGCACTGGGTCGCGATCGCGGCGGAGACCGACGCGCAGTGGGCCGGGCTCGCATCGCTGCTCGGGCACCCGGAGTGGGCCGACGACGGTCACCCGTGGGCCAGCATCGCGGGGCGGCTCGCCGGGCGCATCGAGATCGATGGGATCCTCGCCTCCTTCGTGCGAGGTCGCGATCGGTGGGAGGTGGCGGACGTCGTGCAGCGGGCGGGCGCCATCGCCGCCCCGGTGCTCGAGCCCTCCGCGATGCTCGCCTCGCCGCAGCTCCAGGCGCGTTCCTGGTTCGTTCCCGTCATGCACCGCTACCTCGGGGAGCGGCTGATGCCGGGCTTCCTCACACGTGTCGCGCCCGATGCCCCGGCGTGGGAGCGGCCCGCGGGCCTCGTCGGAGAGCACAACGAGGAAGTCCTCTCCGAGCTCGGATACGCGCCTGCCGCGATCGCGGCCCTGCGCGCAGCCGGCGTCATCGGAGATGGCTACGGCGGAGCAGGTCCGCCGGCCGCCGCGACGGCGAAGGCGGGGCGCCCCCGCCCGGGCCGCGACGGTGGAGCCCCGCCCGGGCGCTGACCGGCCGGAGGGCGGCAGCACAGCCCGCACCCCGCCGGCGAGTGGCTAGTAGATGCCGGGGAAGATCCGGTACCTGACCCGAGCCCGGTACTCGGCCCACTTGTCGGCGCCGTATTTCTCGGCGCAGAGCCTGTCGTCGTCGCGCTGGCGCCAGGTGAACAGCGAGACGATGAAGATGAAGTAGGTCCACGCCCAGAGATTGGTGAAATGGCCGAACGCCAGGGCGATCGAGAGCGACAGGAAGCCCTCGCCCATGTAGTTGAAGTGGCGGGCGACACCCCACAGGCCGCTGCACAGGATCTTCCGGTCGCCGGCCTCAATGTAGCGGGGTTCGATGAACCCAAGAAACTTGCGGTCAGGCCAGCGCTTGAATGTGTACTTTTGCAGATTGGCGCCGCGGGAGATGCTCCAGCCAAGCAGGAACAGGGCCGTCGTCCCGATCAGCCATACAGACGTCCATGCAGACGGGAAGCCGGGATCCGGCTGAGCGGCCATGCCCCACAACGGGAGTATGAAGAGCCACCCGTAGACGACGAGACCGCCCCAGAACAGCTTGAAGCCGAGCTTCTCATGTATCAGATCGTAGGTGTACAGCTGGACGCGCTCGAAGATGAAGTAGTCCAGGACGTAGAACGTGAAGAACGCGGCATAGAGGAAGACGCCGGGGTTCGCGTTGTCGCCGAAGAGCTCGTAGTGGTACGCGGCTCCGGAGAGGGCGTTGAGCGACAGCATCGTGCCGCCGACGACGTGGAAGTACATCTTCACGTCGAAGCGTTCGTTGAAGAATGAGAGCTCCTGCGCGCGCCCGTGCCAGTAGGCCGCGATCCGGCTCTCCCGGCCGGACGGCTGGGTCGCCACTCCCAGGATCGTGAAGATCGCGGTGAAGACCGTCCCGCCGGCCACGGCATAGACCGATGAGCGGTAGAACCAGTCACGCGGCATCCCGGTGAGCTCGAAGGCCCACACCACCAGCGCGATTCCGAAGATCAGGAGGCCGTTGAGCCGGTAGTTGCGGGGCTCGCCGGTCGCCGGATTCACCACGTAGCCGGGCACGCGCCGCGCCGGCAGCACCAGCTGGGCCACGAAGAAGACGGCGAAGATCGCCAGCGGCGTGAAGAACCCCAGGATCGCCTCGGTCCGCGACAGCTCGAACAGGTGCCCGATGCCCAGCCACTCAGCCATGCCTCACCCCTTCCGCCGGCGGCATCGCCCGCCGATCCCGCCGGCCCGTCACGCCTGGAGCCCGAACGTCTCGATCATCAGCCCGATGTTCTCGCGGATGCGTTCGCGCGACATCAGCGCCGAGGCGCAGTAGAACGTCGACGTCCCGACCACGCCCTCGTAGCGCCCGGCCTGCTCGCGCACCTCATCGGGTGTCCCAAAGATCGCGTGCTCACGCGCGACCTCGTCCGGCACGGCATCGATCAGCGCCTCCGGGTCGTCCCGCCGGCCGAAGAACGCCTCCTGGATGCGCAGCCGCACGTCGGAGTAGCCCTGCGAGTCGAGCACGATCCCGTAGCTGCGCGTGGCCATGAAGCGGCCGATATGGTATTTCGCCTCGCGCTTCGCCTGCTTCCGGTTCGAGGCGATCGCGGTCACGATCCAGGCGTTATGGTCGAAGTCACCGCGCGAGCGGCCCGCGCGCGCCAGCCCCTCGTCGATCCCCGGCCATGCCACGTCGTTCATGAAGCGGACCGAGGCGATCGGATGTCCGCAGAGCCCCTGGCAGTACTCACCGGCAAGCCGGAGCATCGCCCGGTTCACCGCGGCCAGGTAGATGGGCGTCTCCCGGGGCGCGGGCGGTGCCTCCCCGCCCCCGAGGCCCATCCCGGCGGGGATGTCGCCGCCCCCGAGGAGCCCGCGCCCGGTCAGCTGGTAGTACGAGCCTTCGAACTCGAGCGCCTGATCGACGGGCGTCGCCCAGGCGACGCGCAGCGCGCGGATCAGCTCGCGGATGCGCGTTGCCGGGCGGTCGAACTCCTTCCCGAACTGGTTGATGTTCATCCGCTTCGTCCCGCCGCCGAGACCCATCACGAAGCGGTTGCCCGAGAGCCGCTGCAGGTCAACGGCCGCCTGCGCCAGCTCCCTCGCCTCGTGCGCGAAGACGCGGATCACACCCGAGCCGAAGCGGGCCTGCGACGTGACGCCCGCCATCGCACCGAAGAGCGGGATGCTCTCTCCGGAGTTCCACACGATATCGAAGCCCGCCTCCTCGGCCCGGCGAGCGAGCGCGGGCTTCTCCTCGAGCTCCGAGTATGCGAGTGAGATCCCGCGCCTGTTCATCGGTCCCCCCATCCAGCGGCGCCGGAGTTCACGCCGGCGCTAGAGGCTGACGCTCATCGCCCGGTGCTCGATGCCGGCGTCGAGAAAAACCGGCCCGTGTGCCCGGTATCCGAGCCGCTCGTAGAAGCCGAGCGCGTGCAGCTGCGCGTTCAGGCCGACGCGGCGGATGCCGCGCGATCGCGCCTCCCCGTGCAGTGCCTCCATCAGCTCGGCCCCGAAGCCGCGCCCCCGGCACTCGCGCCGGACCGCGACGCGGGTGACGTGGGCCGGGGTGTCGGCAAAATCCAGGCGGCCGGTGCAGATCGCGGTGCCCTCGATCCGGCCAAGGAGGTGGACGACGCCCGCTGTCAGCCGCGGATCGCCGTCCATGGCGTCCACCTCCAGCTCGAGCGGGACGCCCTGCTCCTCCGCGAAGACCGTGCGTCTGAGGCCGAGTGACTCCGAGAGCTCCTCCGGCGTGAGCACGACAGCGATCTCCAGCCCGGACGCCCGCGAGCGGTCGGTGCTCATCGCGGCGCGCGCCCCCCCCTCCCGCGCGCGCCCCTACTCGCCGCGGAACTCGGGCTCGCGCCGCTCGCGGAACGCGGCCCCACCCTCCTTCGAGTCCAGGGAGCGACCCGTCGTCTCCTCCGCGAAGCGATAGAACTCGAGGTGCGTCTCGATATCCGGCGTCGCGTGCTTGTAGACCATGTACTTGGAGAGCGCGCTCGCGTAGGGAGCGTTCCTCGCCGCCCGCTGCGCGAGATCCATGCTGAAGGGCATCAGCTGGTCGTCGGGCACGACGTAGTTCACCAGACCCAGCTCGAGCGCCTTCGGAGCGGGGATCGGCTCGCGCAGCAGGTAGAGCTCCAGCGCCTTCGCCGGTCCGACGAGGTTGGTGAGGTTCACCGAGGTGCCGTTCTCGAGCGGCGCCCCGAAGCGCGCCCAGCTCGGGCCGAAGTTCGCGGACTCCGCCATCACGCGCAGGTCGCACCACAGCGCCTCGCCGAAGCCGGCGCCGTAGGCGTGTCCGTTGATGGCGCCGATGATGATCTTGTCGGAGCGCCGCAGCGGGGAGACCGCGAGATCACCGTGGGGCTTCCACCACGGCGGCATGTTCTTCTTCCCCTCGACGAACATCTGCGGGTTCGCGCCCGGGTGCCAGCCGCGGCCGGTGCCGGTCACGATGATGACGCGGATCTCGGGATCGGCCTCGGCGTCGGCCAGCGCCTCGTCGTAGGCGGCCTCCATCTCCTCGTCCATCGCATTGACCTTCTCGGGTCTGTTCTTCGTCACCACCGCCACGCGGCCGTCCTTCGTGTAGAGGATCTTGTTGTGCGGCCAGGAGAGGGCCGTCGTCTCGGTCACCGGTGCACTCCCTTCCCGTATATGCTCGCGCCGAAGCCTAGCACCGGCCGCCCGCACGCGGGTCCAGAGGGAGGACGATCGATGGCCGAAGGGGAGCTACGGATCGGAACGAGGCTCGACCCGGGCGTTCCCGCCTACGGGGACCTGAGGCAAGCCACCGAGGTCGCCGAGCGGCTGGGCTACGAGGCCGTGTGGATACGCGACCACGTCTCGCTCGCCGACACGACCGGGCAGGAAGAGTGCCACGAGGTCTGGACCGTGATGACCGCGCTCGCGGCGCAGACCGCGCGCATCAAGGTCGGGAGCCTCGTGCTCTGCACGCCGTTCCGCAACCCGGCGCTGCTCGCCAAGATGGGAGCGACGCTCGACCACCTCTCCGGCGGGAGGCTGATTCTCGGACTCGGCGCGGGACACAAGGAGGCCGAGTTCCGCGAGTACGGGTATGACTTCCCCCGCGCCGGTCACCGCGTCCAGATGCTCGACGAGGCGGCGGCGATCGTGCGACTGATGTGGACGGAGCACCGTCCCAGCTTCACGGGCCGCTTCTACCGCATCGACGGAGCGCTCAACGTCCCGAAGCCCCGGCAGACGCCCGCGCCGACGATCATGATCGGCGGGCAGGGCCCGAGAATGATGCGCGTGATCGCCCGCCGCGCAGACGCCTGGAACATCGCCGGGGGCCCCGAGGAGTACCTCTCGCTTCGCGACCAGATGGCGGAGGCGTGCTCCGAGGTGGGGCGCGACGCGGCGACGCTTCGCCACATCGTCTCCGTCCCCGTGATCGTCGATCGCAGCGAGAGCCGTGCGCGCGAGCGCCTCGAGAGGGTCTGTGCCGCGCGCCCCGGCCAGCCCTACCTGCGCGATCGCATATGGGCCGGGTCGCCGCGTCAGATCGCGGACCGCATCCAGCCGCTGCTCGACGCCGGTGTTCGGGAGTTGATCACGAGCTTCTGGGAGATGGAGGCACAGGCGGAGCAGATCGAGACCTTCGCCGAGACGGTGTGGCCGATCCTCGCCGAGCGCGTGGCGGCTCGAGCGTAGGGTGGCGACGCCAGGGCCAGGCGATCGCGCGGGGCGGCCGCTCACGATCGCGGCCCCCGGGGACGGTCCCGCGCTCGACGCGGTGCTCGAGATCCCGGGCTCGGGCGAGGTCCCGGTGCCCTGCATCGTGATCTGCCATCCGCACCCGCTCTACGGGGGAGACCGGAACAATAACGTCGTGCGCGCGCTCGCCGAGGGGGCGCTCGCCGTCGGGGTTGCCGCGCTCTCGTTCGACTTCCGCGGCGTCGGCGCGAGCGAGGGCTCCCACGACGGGGGGCGGGGGGAACGGGACGACGCGCGTGCGGCGCTCGCCGCTGCCGCCGCTACCCCGGAGGTGGACGCGAGCCGGATCGGGCTCGCCGGATACTCGTTCGGGGGCGGCGTCGCGTCCGCTGTCGTCGCCGACGCGCTCGCAGGCGGGGACGCGGGACCGGAAGCGCTCGCGCTCGTCGCGACGTCGATGCCTCCCCCCGACGACATCGGGCCCGCGCTCGTCGGCTACGCGGGTCCGCTCTTGCTCGCCTCCGGGACGCACGACCGCTTCTGTTCGGCCGACGCGCTCGCGGCCGTCGCCTCCGCACGCGGCGAGCGGGGGGCCGAGACGGAGACGCTCATCGTCCCGGGCATCGATCACTTCTGGCTCGGCGGAGAGCGCCGTCTCGCCGAGCAGGCCAGCGCGTTCTTCCGGAAGGCGTTCGGTCGGGAGCAGCAGGCCCGCTGAGGCTCTGGAGAGGGGAGAGCAGGATGCCAGTCGCTCGCGCCGCGGTGCAGCACGGGGTCGATCAGCCACTCGCGATAGAGGAGGTCAACGTCGCGACGCCGATCGGGCGGGAGGTGCTGGTGCGAACCGTCGCCACCGGCGTCTGTGGCTCCGACCTGCACATGCTCAAGGGTCACATGGGTCGCCCTCTGCCGACGATCCCGGGACACGAGTCCGCCGGCATCGTCGAGGCGATCGGACCCGATGTGACGCACGTCCGGCCCGGTGATCACGTGGTCTGCTGCCTCTCCACCTTCTGCGGCGAGTGCGAGCGCTGCCTCTCCGGGCAACCCAACCTCTGCGAGACGCGCGACCTGGACGACCGGCCGGCCGGCGCCGAGCCCCGTCTCTCCCAGGAGGGAGCCATCGTCCATCAGTTCGCCCGCATCTCCGGGTTCGCCGATCTGATGCTGGTGCACGAGAACACGGTCGTCGCGGTGGCCGACGACACGCCGATGGCGCAGGCGGCCCTCGTGGGCTGCTGCGTCACGACCGGGGTCGGAGCGGTCTTCAACACGGCGCGCCTGGAGCCGGGCTCGACCGCTGCGGTCTGGGGCCTGGGGGGCGTGGGCCTCTCCGCGATCCAGGGCGCGCGGCTCGCGGGAGCGCGCGAGATCATCGCCGTCGACATCCGGGACGACAAGCTCGAGGTCGCGACCCGCTTCGGCGCGACGCAGCTGGTGAACGCCTCCCGCGAGGATCCCGTGCGGGCGATCCGCTCCCTCACGCGGCGCGGGGTCGACTATGCCTTCGAGGCGATCGGGCTCGCGCAGACCACGGAGCAGGCCTTCACCGCGACGCGTCCGGGCGGCGCAGCCGTGCTGATCGGCATCATCCCGGACGGCGTCGACATCGCGGTTTCCGGGCGCTACCTGCTCGCCGACCGCCGCCTCATGGGCAGCTCGATGGGATCCAACCGCTTCCGGTTCGACATTCCCAAGTACCTCGACCTCTATCGGCAGGGCCGCCTGCTCCTCGACGAGTTGATCAGCCACCGCGTAGCGCTCGACGGGGTGAACGAGGCCTTTGACGCGATGGAGGCGGGGGAGCGCACCCGCACCGTCCTCACGTTCGACTAGCACGCGTGCTCGGAGGGCGAGGGCAGCGATGAGCAGTCGTTCCCCCGTGGAGGGACGGTCCGGCGCGGAGGCCCCCTGTGCGGGCCTCCGCGTGATCGATCTGGGGAGCGGCCCGGCCGCGGGCATGGCGACGATGGTGCTCGCCGACTTCGGAGCCGACGTGATCGCCGTGGAGCGACCGGGCGGCGATCCGTGGCGCCGCGCGCCCGCGTCGGCCGTGTGGCTTCGCGGCAAGCGCTCCGTCACCCTCGACCTCCGGACGGAGGCCGGGCAGGAGAGGCTCCACGCGCTCGCGGCGGCGGCGGACGTAGCGGTCTCGGCGGCCGCGCCCGGCGCGATGTCGAGACTGCGCGCAGACTATGCCGCTCTCTCGGAGGCGAACTCCGGCCTCGTCTACTGCTCGATCACCGGCTTCGGGCAGGAGGGCCCGCTCGCCGGGCGTCGGGGGCGTGAGAGCGTGGTCGCCGCACGCGCTGGCCGCATGCAGACTCTCTCCGGCATCGCCAGGAGAGAGGGTCCCACCTACGCGGCCGTTCCGGTCGGGCGCCACGCCGCGGCGCACGGCGCGGTGGCGGGCATCCTCGCCGCCCTCATGGAGCGTGAGCGCTCGGGTCGGGGCCAGCTCGTGGCGACGAGCCTGCTGCAGGGGATCCTCTTCTACGACATCCACGGGCTCGTGCTCCGGCAGCTGGCGGACCGGGATCCCTCGACCTACGGGCCCGGTACCGCTCTGGGGGAGACCGACCCGCTGCCGCAGCTCCACTACCAGCCGGTACAGGCGGCTGACGGACGCTGGATCCAGCTCGGGAACCTGGTTGAGCGGCTCTTCCGCTCCTACCTGGCGGCGGCGGGGCTCTCGGAGCTCGGGGCCCAGCCGCGCTTCGCCGGCCCCCCGAACGGGTTCTCGCCGGGGCCCAAGGAGGAGCTGCGGCGGGCGATGCTGCTGCGGATGCGCGAGCGCAGCGCCGGCGAGTGGATGGACCCGTTCATCTCCGACGGCAACATCGCCGCCGAGCCCTACCAGAGCACACAGCAGGCCCTCGACCACGAAGATCTTGTTGCGAACGGGAACGTTCTCACCGGCGAGCATCCCCGCCTCGGGCTGCTCCGCCAGCCCGGGGTAGTGGCGTGCCTTACCGAGACGCCCGGCACCATCGGGGATCCCTCCCGGGAGGCCGGCGCCGACACCGCGGCGGTGCTCGCGGCTCTCAAGGCCGGTCGCGAGCCGTGGCGCGAGCGCGCAGGCGCGGCGCGACGTGCCGACGCCGCGCCCTCCCCGGCAACGGCGGACGGCGGCCCGCTCGCCGGCCTCGTGGTGCTCGACCTGGCGAGCGTGATCGCGGGCCCCCTGGCATCCTCCGTTCTCGCCGACATGGGAGCGAGGGTGATCAAGGTGGAGCCGCCCGGGGGCGATCCGTTCCGCGCCTTCCGCGGAGGCATCTCCACGTCGAAGACCACCGCGGGCAAGGAGAGCATCTGCCTCGACCTGAAGCAGCCGCGCGGCCGTGAGCTGCTGCTCGCGCTGGTGAAACGCTCTGATGTGCTGATCCACAACAACCGACCAGGAGCCTCGGAGCGCCTCGGAATCGGCTACGGCGAGCTCGCGGCGAGCAACCCACGGCTCGTCTACGTCTGGTCCTCCCCCTACGGCTCGCGGGGGCCCGGGGCCATGCGCCCGGGCGCGCATCCGATCCCGGGCGCCGCGGTGGGTGGCGCGCTCCACCAGGCGGGGCCGTCGATGCCACCCGCCGGGGACCGAGCGATATCGAGCATCGATGAGCAGATCGAGACCGCTCGCTGGCTCCACGCAGCGAACGAGCCCTCGCCGGACCCGATCACCTCCGTGGTCGTCGCCGGAGCCGCGCTGCTCGGTCTGTGGGCCCGAGAGCGCAGCGGGCGGGGTCAGCTCGTCGAGACGAGCATGCTCGCAGCCTCCGCCTATGCGCAGATCGACGACTTCCTGAGCTACGAGGGAAAGCCGGCGCGGCGCCCGCTCGACGCCGACCTCCTCGGCCTCGGAGCGCTGGAGCGCCTCTACCGCGCCCGCTCGGGCTGGGTGCTGCTCTCCGTCTGCGGCGAGGTCGAGTGGGATGCGCTGCTCCGGGTTCTGGCCGATGACCCCGCCGGCACCGGGCTCGGGGACGATGAGCGCTTCGCCACGGCCGAGTCGCGCGAGCAGAACGATGCGGCACTCGCTCGCTCGCTCGCCGCGATCGTCTCAGGACGCGACGCGGATGAATGGGAGGAGCGACTCTCGGCCGCGGGCGTCGGGGCGGCGCGCGCCGACCGCGGCAGCGTCGCCGACTTCCTGGGGGAGGATGGGCACGCCCGCGCCGCGCGCCTCGTCCGACCGGTGGCGCACCCGCGGTACGGCGAGATCCTGCGCCACGGGCCGCTCGTGGACTTCGGGAGGACCGGGGCGACCTGCCGGCCACCGGCTCTCGCCGGGGAGCACACCCGCCCCCTGCTCAGGGAGCTCGGCGTGGACGAGGAGGGGGTGCGGGAGCTCTACGCGGCGGGCGTGGTCTGGAGCGAGCGACCGTGACCGGGTCCGGCGATCACCCGGCCCCGCTCCGCATCTGGTACCAGGGCTTTCTGGATCTCGCCACGGTGCCGCCCTACCGCGACTCGCTCGAGCGCCACGCCGCCGCGATCCTTCGCCCCGGGACCGAGGTCGCGATCCACGGGATGCCGCCCGGGAGCTTCACAGGCACCTCCCCGGCCGAGGTGGCGCGCCACCCCTACACGACGTCGCTCTACACGGAGCAGCTCGTCACCAACGTGCGGCGCGCGGAGGCGGAGGGGTACGACGCCGTCGCCGTCGGGATCGTCCAGAATCCGGGCCTGCGTGAGATGCGGACGCTGGTGGACATCCCGGTGGTCGGCTACGGCGAGTCGGCGATGCACCTCGCCTGCCTGCTCGGGCGCCGCTTCTCGGTGCTCGCCTTCAACCCCGCCCTGCTCGAGCTGCTGGAGGAACAGATCGACCTCTACGGCCTGCGCTCGCGCGCCGCTCCGACGATTCGGATCGAGACGCAGTACGAGATCGTGGCGCGGGGCTTCGAGGAGCCGGAGCCGCTCGTGGCGGCCTTCCAGGAGGCGGCCCGGCGCGCTCTCGAATCTGGAGCCGACGTCCTGATCCCCGGGCAGATGGTGCTGGCCGAGATCCTCTGGCAGCAGGGCGTGCGCCGCGCCGAGGAGGCGCCGGTCGTCGACGCGCTCGCAGCGGCCCTCAAGAGCGCCGAGCTTCTCGCCGAGCTGCGCCGGGACTCGGGCGTCTGGCATAGTCGCCGCGGCTTCTGGGGCGCCCGGCCCGCGGAGTCGCTGGTCGAGTCCGCGCGCGAGCGCTACCTGCGCTCGCCGTAGCCGGCGCGGCCGCGCCGGCTCACCCGCTCCGGACGGAGGCCCTCAGCGGTCGCGCCACGAGAGCAGCGGCAGCAGCTGCGTGACATCGGACTGCTGCTCGAGCGCCCAGACGCGGCGCTCCACCTCGCGCACGCGGTCGTCGTCGAGGAGGCCGCTGGCGCAGTCCTCGAACTTCTCCTCCACCTGGCGGTCGGTCAGCGGGTTGTCAGGCCCGCCGCGGTAGGCCTCCCCGGCCTCGCGCGTGAAGCGCCGCCCGTCCCTCGTCTCCAGCAGCAGCCGGGAGCGGATCTTGTCGAGACCGCGTGCCTCGATCTCCGCGTCGTAGGCCGTCTCCACGCGGCGCTGCATCTCCTGGACGTCGCTCCTCTGGACGAAGTCGTCGGTGAACTCGTTCTTCCCGGCGCGGCCGGCGATGGCGATAGCCGACAGCAGGAACGCCATGGAGAACTTTCCCTCGAGCTCGGTCGTCGCGACGCGATAGCGGATCGGCCCGAGGATGTTGTTGCCGGCGTAGAGCGTGAGGCGCTCGATCTCCCCGGCGCCAAGGCCCTCTTCCCGCATCAGCGCCGCAAGCGCATCCATCGACGGGTGCGTGAGCACACCGCATGGGTAGGGCTTGATGGAGACGCCGGGGCTTTCGATCGAGAGAGGTGCACCGAAGCGGCCTCGCACGAGCTCGGGCTCGGCGCCGCGACCGGCGACGGCGAGGTAGCCCCACGGCCCGTCGATCGCCTGCTCGTGGGCGGTGAAGCCCTCGCCCGCGAGCAGGGCCGCCGTCACGCCGTTCTCGGCCGCGCGACCGACGTGAAGGGGCTTCGTCATCGTTCCGAAATTCACGCGGATCCCGGACGCCATCGAGGCGGCGATCCCGAGCGCGCGCGCGGTCCCGCTCTCATCGAGCCCGAGCAGTTTTGCCGCAGCGGTCGCCGCACCGAAGGTCCCGAAGGTGCCGCTCGAGTGGAAGCCGCCGACGTAGTGATCGGGCGTCACTGCCTCGTTGAGCTTGCATTCCACCTCGAAGCCCGCCACGAACGCGGTGAGGAAGCGCCGGCCGCCGACGCCGCCGAGGAGCTCGGCCACTGCGAGCGAGGCGGCGAGAGGAGGCACGGTTGGATGCGTGAGCAGCCCGTAGAGCCGTCCCTCTCCTTCCGAGAGCTGGGTGTCGTCCCAGTCCATCGCGTGGCCGGCCGTCCCGTTCCAGAGCGCGGCGAGGTGGGCGGGGAGGCGCGTCGACGCGTCGCCGATCACGCGAGCCTGTTGCGCGCCTCCCACCTTCTGCACGTAACGCGAGAGCACGCCGATCGCGGGCTGCTCCGAGCCGGCGAGTGCGACACCGAGCCCGTCCAGGACGCAGCGCCGCGCGATCCGCAACGCCTCGGGTGTGATCCCCTCGAAGGTGAAGCGCGTCGCGAACTCGACCGCCTCGCGCGTGAGCCCCTCGCTCGGCTCGCCGCGCGCCCTCCAGGCAGCGTCGCCTCGCACGGCAGACCCCTGTGCCATGTGACTGACCCCTCCCCGCGACCGATGCTCCGACGATACGGGCGGAAGCAGTGAGAGCAACCCGTGCGCCACCCATCGCGCACGGCACATGCCGCCGGACGGGGAGAGGCGGTCGGGTCGCACCGCTCCCGGGGCGGGCAGCACGGCCCCGCACCGTCCGACGACGTGTTCACGACACCCCTCTTCGGGTTAGATCACGAGAGGCGGCGTCCGCTCCGGCTGCGGCGCCGATCAGCACGGAGGCATCACCCATGACGACCGGTCCCACACACACCATTCACGCCTCCGAGCACCACCTCGGATGGAACAACTCGCTCTCGCCCGTGCGCCACGTGCGCCCGGGCGAGAGCATCGAGATCGATGTTCTGGATGCCTCGGGCGGGCAGATCGGCCCGGACACCACCGCCGAGGACCTGGCACGCCTCGACTTCGCCCGCGTGAACCCGGTGACCGGCCCGCTCTTCGTGGAAGGCGCCGAGCCAGGCGACGCGCTGCGGATCACCGCGCTCGGGATCGTCCCCTCGGGGTGGGGCTGGACGGCGAACGTCCCGGGCTTCGGGCTTCTTGCCGACGACTTCCCCGATCCGGCACTGCGCCTCTGGAGCTACGACGAACAGGCGCGCACGCCGGCGATGTACCAGGCGGGCGGGCGCGTGCCGATCCGGCCCTTCATGGGGACGATCGGCGTCGCGCCCGCCGAAGCCGGCACGCACAGCGTGGTCCCACCCCGGCGCGTCGGCGGCAACATGGATATCCGCGACCTCGGCACGGGCAGCGTGCTCGAGCTCCCGGTCGAGGTACCCGGCGCCCTGCTCTCCGTCGGGGACACGCACGCGGCCCAGGGGGACGGGGAGGTCTGCGGCACGGCGATCGAGAGTCCGATGCGCGTCACGCTGCGGATCGACCTCATCAAGGGGGCCAGGATCGCCTTCCCCCGCTATGAGACACCGGGTCCCGTCAGCAACCATGTCGACGCCAAGGGCTACCTCGTGACGACCGGGATCGGTCCCGACTTGATGGAGGGCGCGCGCGCCGCCGTCCGCGGGATGATCGATCTGCTGGGGAGCCGCCACGGCCTCACCGGCGTCGACGCCTACATGCTGGCAAGCGTCTGTGCCGACCTGCGGATTCTCGAGATCGTCGACCAGCCCCACTGGGTCGTCGGGCTCGCCTTCCCGCGCGTCGTCTTCGAATAGCGCCGCGGGAGCGCGCCTCAGCGGCGCACGCGGTAGCGGAGGTAGAGCTCGCTCGTCTCGACATTCGCATAGGCCGAGACGAGATCGAGCAGGCGCAGTCCCTCCCGCGTGGGCGCGGCGCGACCCTCGATCGCCGCGGGGACTCCGCTGCCGCCGGCGAGCCTCGCGCCGAGGGTGAGGAAGTACTCGTCGATCAGGTCGCGGTCGAAGAGGGCGCCGTTGAGCGCCGGGCCGCCCTCGACCAGCACGAGCTCTGCTCCGAGCGACTCGCGCATGTGCCGCACCATCGCGTCGAGAGGATTGGTGCCGGGGAGCACGTGGAGCGGGCGGCCGGTGGCCTCCAGACCCCTCCGGCGCTCTGGTGCGGCCGCGTCGGAGACGTAGACCACCGCCGGGAAGTCGCGCGCCCGGAAGAAGTCGCGGTCGAGCGGCAGATCGCCACTGGCGCTGAGGACGGCGGCCACGGGCAGCCGGGCCCTGCCACGCCGGGTGCGCCGATCCTCGAGCGCCCGAACGCCGAGTCGGGATGAGCTGCCCGAGGCGCGCAGCGTGCCGGCCCCGTTGAGCACGATGTCGGCGTGCGAGCGCAGCTCGCGCATCAACCGGCGGTCGGTCGGTGAGCCGAGCCCCCCCTCGTCGCCCTCCACGACGACCTTTCCGTCGGCCGAGCTCACCATGTTCGTGACGATATAGGGGCGACCGGGCGGCGGCGGCGGGAAGGTCAGATCGGCGTAGTCCGGACCGACCGCGCCCGCGGCAACGGCCGGCACCTCGTCCCCCGCCGCTCCCGGGCGGCGGCTCACGACCAGGTCGGGGCCGGCATCGTCGGCACGTCCTCGAGCGCCCCCGCTGCACGCAGGCGCGCCCGCTCCGCGTCGTCGGCACCGAGATACTCGGCGAGCACGGCGTCGTTGTCCTGCGCGAAGAGCGGCGGGGCGAACGGGCGAGCCGGGGTCCGGGAGAACTTCCAAGGGACGCCGTCCCACGGATAGACCCCCACCTTCGGATGCACGTAGTGCCGGAAGTACTCGCGCTCGAAGAGGTGCGGGTCGGAGAGGATCTCCCAGTTTGCGAGCACGGGGCCGGCCGGCACGCCCGCGGCCTGCAGCCTCCGCGTCGCCTCCTGGTGATCCAGCTCCGCCGCCCAGCGTGAGATCGCCCCGTCGATCTCATCGTGAGCATCCTGCCTGTCGGCGAGCGTCGGATGGCGAGCGGCGAGATCGGGTCGCCCGATCACATCGCAGAGTGCCCGCCACTGCCGTTCGTCCTCCACCGCCAGCACGACCCAGTCGTCCGGACCGACCGCGCGGTAGGCGCCCTGCGGGGCGCGGCGTGGCGAGCGATTCGCCTGCGGACCTGGCGCGGTTCCCCCGAGCCGGTACTCCATCAGCGAGTCGACCGAGAAGAGCACGCCGGAGTCGAGGAGCGTCGCGATGACGTAGTCGCCGCCAGACCCGCGTTCCCGGGCCAGCAGGGCCGCGATCGTCGCCAGGAGGCCGAGCGCGCCCGTGATCGGGTCGGCGTAGAACGAGCCGGTGGCCTGCAGCTCCTGCGGACCGTAGCCGGTCGTGGCGACAAGCCCGCTCGATGCCTCGATGTTGGATCCGTAGGCGGTGTAGTTCATCTCCGGACCGCGCTGTCCGAAGCCCGGCATCGAGCACATCACGATGTTCGGGTTTCGCTCCGCGATCACATCGTAGGTCAGCCCGAGGTTCGGCATGACGCGCGCTGCGAAGTTCTCGAGGAGCACATCCGCCCGCTCGACGAGGCGAAGCAGCGTCTCGCGGCCCTCGGGGTTGCGCAGATCGATTCCCACGGCGCGCTTGCTGCGGTTCAGGAGGTTGAACGAGCCGGCGCGGTTGTACCAGTCGTTCCACCATTCGCCGTGCGGCGGGTGGTTGTCGCGGGCAGCCGGACGAGCCGCAGTCTCGACCTTCACGACATCGGCGCCGAGATCCCCGAGGTGACGCGCGGCGACCGGTCCCGACCAGTTTGACGTGACATCGAGCACGCGCAGACCGGAGAAGGGGAGAGCACCGGCGAGCTCGGGGTGCGGCGCGACCGGCCACGACGGCGACGCGACGCGCGCGCCGGCGTCGGCATCGAGGAGCGGTGCCCCGCGACGGGGCCCCACGGGGCCGCTGCGGAGCTCCCACGGCGGTCCCGCGATCTCAAGAGCGCCGGCGAGCGGGTGCTCGACGGTGCGCCAGAATCCCCGCTCGCGCAGCCCCGGCGCGTGCATGAGGTCGGCCGCGTCATTGACCGGCGTGACGTTGAGCCTGAGCGTCTGTGCCCGCTCGTAGACCTCCTGCTTCGGGTGACGGCTCGCCCACGCCTCGAACATCTCACGAAGCTCCGGCACGGCCCCCCGCCACAGTGCCCCGTCCCGCGAGGCCGCGACCCAGCGCGGGTCGTCGACCAGCTCGAAGCGCTCGATCAGCACGAACAGGTCGAGCGCCGGACGGGGCGCCATCCAGTAGACGTAGCCGTCCGAGCAGCGGATCAGGGTCGAGCCGAGCCGCTCCTGCACCAGTCCCTTGTGCGTCCAGAGCGTCGTCAGCCAGCAGTGCGCGCCCAGCATCGATTCGAACGTGGAGACATCCACCTGCTGGCCGGTGCCGGTGCGCCGCGCGTGCCACAGTGCGATCAGGGCGCCGAGGGCGAGCTGCATCCCGGCGTGGAGCTCGCCCTGGAAGCCCGGCACCATCAGGGGCGGGCGCCCCGGCTCCCCGCAGAAGTACATGTAGCCACCCATCGCGTAGTCGACGATCTCGCTTGAGCGCCGGCGCGCATAGGGGCCGTCCTGGCCGAACGGCGTCTGCGAAGCGTAGACGAGGCGGGGGAAGCGGGAGGCCAGACTCGCGTAGTCGAGACCGCGCCGCGCCATCTCACCCGGCTCCGCGCTCTCAAGGAAGATCTCGGCGCCTTCGAGCATCTCGAGCAGGCGCCCGCGGCCGGACGCGTCGTCGAGGTCGACGACCACGCTCTCCTTCCCGGCGCCGAGCGCGAGGTGCAGGCCGCCGAGCTCGCGGGGTGACTCGCCCCCGGGCGCGAAGGGACCGAGCGCACGCAGGCGATCCCCGCCGGGCGGCTCGACCTTCACAACCCGGGCACCGAGATCGCCGAGCAGCCGCGAGGCGTGACCGCCGCCCACGCCCTCGCTCGCATCGACCACGACGAGATCCCCAAGCGGCCCCGACGAACTCCCCGTTTCCACCTGCTGCTCCTCCCGCGTGCGTGCGCGCCGGACGGTATCACCGCTGACGACCGGTGGTCGAAGGGAGCAGCCGTCCGGAACGGGAACCGGTGGGCTGGCTCCCCGGCAGGCATCGTCCCGCCTCGCCCTGGGAGCATCGAGCCGGGGGTGCCACGACGACGCCGCGTGATCGGGACGCCGACGCGGAGCCCAGCGGCGTGACTAGCCGCCCCTCACGCGGGGCGTGCGAGCCGCTCGCAGGCGTCGACCGCCTCCCGGGCGCTCGACACGCGGGCGATCGGCGCCTCCCGGCCGCCGCCGTCGCGGAGCTCCCAGCTGCCGATCGCGATCACCGGTCGCCCGGCGCGGAGCCCGAAGGCGATCTCCGAGAGCGTCCCGTAGCCGCCGCCCACCGCGACCAGCGCCTCCGCCGTGCGCGCGATGATCGTGTTTCGCGCGAAACCAAGCCCGGTGACCACCGCGACGTCGACGAACTCGTTGGCCTCGCTCGCGTCGTCGCCGGGGAGAATGCCCACGGTCAGCCCGCCTGCCTCGCGAGCGCCCCGGCAGGCCTCGCGCATGACGCCGCCCCGGCCACCGCACACCAGCGTGTGCCCGCGCTCGGCGAGCTCCCGCCCGACCTCGTGTGCGAGAGTCGCGTGAGCCGCGTCGGCCGCCTCTGCGCCGATCACGCCGATCACGAGACGGCCCCGCGAGGAAGACACGCTACGCCGCCGGGGTCGCGTGGGCCCGTGCCTGATCGAGGAGCACCTCCGGGTCGTGGGGAACTCCGTTGGCGACGACGGCGACGACTCGGCGCGCGGCATCGAGATCGGTGAGCGGGTCGCCATCGACCACCACGATGTCCGCGAGCTTGCCGGGCTCGATGGTGCCGAGATCGGACTGCCTCCACAGCCCCTCCGCCGCAGCACGGGTCGCAGCCCCGATCACGTCTGCGGCCGGGATTCCGGCCTCGTGATGGATCGCCATCTCACGGTGCATGGAGAAGCCGGGGACCTGCATCGATGCGCCGCCGACATCGGTTCCGATCACAAGCCGAACCCCTGCCTCGTGCGCCCGCCGGACGAAGTCGAGCTCCTGCGCGCGCGTCTGCGTGTTCACCACGTCGGTGTGCTGGAGCGGCAGCCCCGCCCTCGCGCCGGCGGCGCGGCGCTCCTCCCAGGCGCGACGGGCGTTGGCGGGCAGGTGACGCTCGCGCATCGGGGCGGGAAGGTAGGAGAGCCCCGGCTCCTCCGCCGCCTCCTCCGTCACCATTCCCCCTGTCATCATGATCAGCGTCGCGCAGAGCGAGACGTCGCGCTCCACCAGCAGCTCCAGAAACTCGCGCACATGCGGCGCGTCGAGGTCGGCGCGAGCCCATCCCCCCGCGAGCCAGTTCCAGTAATTCGGCATGACGCCGTTGCCCGAGTCCGCGGCGTGCCGGTCCTCCGGACGCACGACGTCCTGGTAGAGCGAGGCGTGGACGTGCTCGAGGCAGCTGATCCCCGCACGGACCGCTTCGCGCGCCGTCGTGCGCGAGAGGTGGCCGGTGGTGGGGACGCGGCCGCGCGCAACCTCCAGGACCGCGGCCGCGAGAGGGGGCGGGAGCCGGGCGTAGAGCTTGAGGCCGTCGGCACCGGACTCGATGACGGCCGCAGCGGCGGCGCGCGCCTCCCGCTCGCTGCCGAGCTCCCGCAGCCCCGCGGGCGGCGGGGGCGAGAATGTCGGGGGCGATCCGTCGAGGATCGGTCCCATCGAGAGGATTCTCGGGCCGACGACGTCGCCGCTCGCCACCCGATCCCGGAGCGCCAGGAGCTGCGCGGGCTCGGCGGCGCAGTCGCGGATCGTCGTCACGCCCAGGGCCAGGAAGAGCGGGAACGACTCCTCGCCGCACAGCGACGTGTGGACGTGCATGTCGATGAGGCCCGGAAGGATCGTGCGCCCGCGAGCCTCGATCACCGTCGCGCCCTCGGGGACGGCCACGTCGGCGGAGCGACCGCGGGCAACGATGCGCTCGCCGTCGACCACAACCGTCGCATCGGGAAGGGGCGCATCTCCCGTTCCGTCGAGCAGCGTTCCGCCCCGAATCGCGAGACCGGCCATCCACGCCCCCTCCCGTGCACCGGCGTCGCCCCGGCGGCTGACGCACGGGCCGGCGCATTCTACGGGAGCAGCGGCGAGCGGGGAGGCGCTGTTCGCTCTAGGTCAGGGCGATCAGGGCGTCGCGGGCACCACGCACCGCATCGGCCCGACCGAAGAGCAGCAGCCGGTCGCCGCGCTCGAGCGGCGTGTCACCCCGCGGTACCAGTTCGCCGGCACCCCGCTCCACGAGAACGACCAGCACGCCTGGGGGAAGCCCGAGATCCATCACGCGCCGCCCATCGAGGGAGCCACCGACCGGGACCTCGAGCGTCAGACGCTGCTCGTCGTGGGTGAGCGCGTCGAAGATGGCCGGGTTTCCCATCATCTCCATCATCGCGGTCGCGACGGCCTCGTCGCGGCGCACGGCGTGCACGCCGGCCGCACGGAACGCCTCGAGTGAGCCCGGCTTCACGACGACGGCGTGCGCCTCGGTCTCGATCCCCGTCGAGCGCATGAACTGGCTGAAGAGCAGGTTGGCCTGATCGGAATTCGTGACTCCGACCGAGAGCGCGACATCGGCGGCCCCGAGCCGGCCGAGCGCCTCCGCGTCCGTGCAGTCGGCGAGTTCGGCCTGAAGCCCTTCCGCCCGGGCGCGCGTCACCGCCTCGGTATCGGTGTCGATGACCAGCACGGCATGCCCGCCGGCTGCGAGCTGCGCCGCCCCCCGCCGTCCCACCTGTCCGGCACCCGCCACCAACGCCCGCATCGCCTCGACCCTTAGTAGCCGCGCGAGTAGCCCGGCGTAGCTCGACTGGATCGCGATCGTGAGGAGGATAGTGAGGAAGACAAGCGCCGTCAGTTCGGGGCCGCGTTGCGCGGCCCCGAGCTCCTCGCCGGCGAAGGCGGCGAGCGCCGCCGCGACCACGCCGCGGGGCCCGATCAGGCCGACGTAGAGGCGCTCCCGGCGGGTCAGGTCGGAGCCGCGCGCCGAGAGCCACACGGCGAGCGGTCGTACCACCAGCATCAGGCCAGCGACGACGATGAATCCGCGCGGCCAGAGTGCAGAGACGAGAGAGAGATCGACCGCCGCCGTCGCCAGCACGAAGACGGCGGCGACCAGAAGTCGGCTGAGCGCGTCCTGCGTGCCGGAGATGGCCTCGCGGTGCGGGACCGGCCCCGATCCGAGCGCCACACCCATCACCGCCATGGCCGTCAGGCCCGAGCCTTCGAGCAGGATCTCCGCCAGCGCGAACGTCGAGGCGGCGAGGCCCAGGAGCAGCAGCAGTGAGTCGCGCTCGTCGGCCTCGCGATGGATGCGCTGCACCTGCCAGACGGCGGCCGCACCGGCGAGGCCGAGGAGCGCCCCGCCGCCGAGCCGGGACGGCGCCCAGAGGAAGGGATCGGCCTGCAGCCCGGACAGCACCAGCTCGAGCACCACGACCGCGAGGATCGCGCCCAGCGGATCGACCAGGACGCCCTCGGCAAGCAGCACCGACTCGACGCGATCGTTGAGGCGCAGACGCCTGACGAGCGGCCCGATCACGGTTGGTCCGGTCACCACGACCAGAGCGCCGAAGACGAAGGCCGTCCCCCAGGGAACGACCCCGAGCAACCCGGCGAGAAGCGTCGCCAGCCCGAACGTGATCGCCACGCCGAGCGTGAGCAGGTTGCGGACGACGCGGCCGGTGCGGCGCAGGCCCTCGGGATCGATCGAGAACGCGCCCTCGAAGACGATCAGGGCAACGAGGACCTCGAGCGCCACCGTGAAGAACTCCCCGAGCTCGTCCGGGTTGACGAGATCGAGGAGAGCCGGGCCGGCAATAGCCCCGATAATGAGGTAGAGAAGGACGCCCGGGATGCGCAGCCGTCGGGCCGAGAAGCCGACAACGGATGCGGCGAGCCCCACCACGCCGAGCACCGCGAGCAATGACGCTTCCATTGTGTCGCGCGTGACGGTAGCAGGTCGGGGATGCGAGGGCCCTGCGCCGCTCGCTCGACCGGTCGCTCCGCCAAGCCGGTGATACGCTCGGCCGCGATGAACCCCCAGCTCCCGCTTCGTCCCGTCTCCGAGTCCCAGGCGAGGCTGCTGGCCCTCGCCCGCCACCTCGCGCCGCGCTTCGCGGCGCGAGCCGCCCGGCACGACCGCGACGCGACGCTTCCCCGGGAGAATCTCGGCGAGCTGCGCGAGGCTGGCTACCTCTCGGCTGCGGTTCCGGTCGAGTACGGCGGGTGGGGGCACGGGCTCTTCGACGTGACCGCAGCTCAGCTCGAGCTCGCGCGCGGCGACGGATCCACTGCGCTCGCCGTCGGCATGCACCTGATGACCTGCGGCACCGAGGCCTCGGCGCGCTCGTGGCCGGAGGAGGCGCGCCGACGCATCCTCGGGGCGGTCGCCGAGGAGGGTGCACTCATCAACAACATCGCCGCCGAGCCTGAGCTCGGATCGCCGCGCGGCGTCGGCCGGCCGCGCACGGCGCTGCGGCCCGAGGGTCCCGGGCGCTGGCGTCTGAGCGGGCACAAGACGTTCTCGACTCTTGCGCCCGAGCTCTCCTATCTCATCACCTACGTCGCCGTCGAAGACGGCACCGGAGACACGGGCCGGGTCGCGGTCCGCGGAGATCTCCCCGGAGTGCGAGTCGAGGAGACCTGGGACGCTCTGGGGATGCGCGCCACGGCCTCGCACGACGTGCACTTCGACGGCGTGCCGCTCGAGGACGCCGACCTTCTCACGCGCCGCCCGCCGGGCGAACCGGATCCCGCGATGATGCAGGGAGGGTGGTTCCCCCTCACCGTCGCCGCCTCCTACCTCGGCGTCGCCTTCTCCGCTCGCGACGAGGCGGTGCGCTTCGCGCGCGAGCGACGGCCCTCGGGCTACGCCGCACCGATATCGCAGATCCCGCACGTCCGGGAACAGGTAGGGCGGATGGACGCCGCTCTGCTCGCGGCCCGCACGTTCCTGCTTGCGACGGCCGAGGAGTGGGAGGTGCGGCCCGAGGGGCGTCTCGCGCTCGCGCCGCAGGTCGCCGCGGCAAAGCGCTTCGCGACAAATGGGGCGGTCGAGGTGGTCGACCTCGCGATGCGCGTCGCGGGCGGTGTGGCGCTCCTGCGCGGACACCCCCTCGAGCGCCACTACCGTGACGTGCGCGGGGGGCTCGTCAACCCCCCGATCGAGGCGCGGGCGCTCGAGATCCTCGCGCGGGCGGCGCTCGACGAGCCGGGCGCGGCCGGCTCGCGGTGGGACTGACGCCCGTAGGGACGTCGGCGCCTCATTCCTTGTCAGGGAATCGCGCCGCCCCCTATTCTGCTCTCGATGGAACGCTCCCGCGCCCGAGGCGCGCCGCGGGATGAATAAGGATGTGTCCGATGCCGACCCGGCTCCTCGACGGCATCGATTCCCCTGCCGACCTGAAGGCGCTCAGCCTCGATGAACTCGAGCGGCTCGCACAGGAGGTGCGCGACGTCATCATCTCGGTGATCGTCGAGCGTGGCGGACACCTCGCCTCGAACCTGGGCGTCGTCGAGTTAACGATGGCCCTCCATCGCGTCTTCGACAGCCCCACGGACAGCCTCGTCTGGGACACCACGAACCAGATGTACACCCACAAGATCATCACCGGGCGACGCGACGAATTCGACAGCATCCGTCTGGAGGGCGGCCTGTCGGGATTCGGCGAGCCGCAGGAGAGCCCCCACGACACGCTGTCCGCCGGTCACGCCGGGACCGGTCTCTCCATCGCGCTCGGCCTCGCCGCCGGCGCCGCGAACCGGCAGCAGGACTCCTGGACCGTCGCCATCGTCGGCGACGGCGCGATGACCTCCGGCTCGAGTTTCGAGGCTATCAACAACATCGCCCACCTCAACCCGGAGCGCTTCCTCGTCGTCCTCAACGACAACGGGATGTCGATCTCGGAGAACATCGGCTTCCTTACGAACTGGCGGAAGCGCGTGATCACGCATCCGGAGTTCACGGCGATGCTGGACCGGATGCGATCGCTCTCCCAGAAGACACCGACCGGGGAGCTCCTCTACCGCATTGTGAAGCGCTTCAACACCGGGCTCGCCGGCCTCATCATCCCGACGATGTTCTGGAAGGAGATGGGCTTCGAGTATCTGGGCCCGGTCGACGGCCACGATCTCAAGCAGCTCGAACTCACACTCCGGCAGGCGAGGAACCCGACCGGGTCTGTGCCGCTCGTGCACGTGGTCACGCACAAGGGGCACGGCTACGAGCCGGCCGAGAGCAACCCCGTCCAGTTCCACCAGCCGAGCTCGCCGCTGGGGTCCGGCTCGGGTGCGCCCACCTACTCCAGCGTTGTCGCACAGACGCTCACGCGCATCATGCGCGAGGACTCATCCGTCGTCGGTATCAGCGCGGCGATGCTCGAGGGCACCGGTCTCGCCGAGGTCCAGGAGGAGTTCCCGACGAGGATCTTCGATGTCGGAATCGCCGAGCAGCACGCGGTCAGCATGGCGGCAGGAATGGCGGCGGGGGGGCTCAGCCCCTTCGTCTCGATCTACTCGACCTTCCTTCAGCGGGCCTTCGATCAGATCGCCCACGATATCTGCCTTCAGAACCTCCCCGTGACACTGATCGCCGACCGGGCCGGCATCGTCGGCGAGGACGGCAAGACGCACCACGGCGCCTTCGACATCTCCTATCTCAGGTGCCTCCCCAACACGGTGATCGCCGCGCCGATGGACGAGAACGAGCTGCAGCACCTGGTGTACACCGCCTATCGGCACGACGCCCCCTTCGCCATTCGGATCCCGCGCGGGGCGGGAACCGGAGCCCCCCTCGACAGCGAGCCGCGCGAATTGCCGATCGGGCGGGGCTACGTGCTCGAGCAGGGCACCGACGTGGTGCTCGTTGCCGTCGGCAAGCCGGTTCAGGCAGCCGTCGAGGCCGCGAGGATGCTCGCCGACGAGGGCATCTCCTGCGGAATCGTCAACCCGCTCTTCATCAAGCCCCTCGACATCGAACTGCTCCTCGGTCAGGCGAGGCTCACCCGCCGCGTCGTGACCATCGAGGAGAACGTGCTCGCCGGCGGCTTCGGCTCCGCCGTACTCGAGGCCTTCGCCGACGCCGGGCTCTCCGACGTCTCGGTCCACCGCGTCGGCATGCCCGACGCCTTCATCGAGCACGGAACCGCGGCCGACCAGCGGCACCGCCTTCAACTCGACGCCGCCGGCATCGCCGAGCAGATCCGGGGCGTCCTGCTCGCCGCCGCGACCGAGAGTCCCGCGTAGGGAGCTGCAGGGCGTCGGGACACGAGCGCGCTACGTAACGGGACGCCGCCTCGTCGGACGGGAGGCCAGAGCCACGATCGCGTGCCCGGGGGTCGTGGACTCACCATCCTGGTTGATGACGTCGAGCGCGATGTCGACGAGATGGTCGTCGCCCTCGATGCGCATACCTGTCACGCGGCCCGTCACGCGCAGCACGTCACCCTTCTGGTTCACGGCCCGGTAGCGGCACCCGAGTTCGCGAATGTCGGCGTCCTCGCCCGCCCACGAGCGCAGCAGGTTGTGGAGGTAGGAGAAGCGCATCATTCCCATACCGAAGGCGCCCTGCGGGTTCTCGGCGGCGCGCGCCGCAGAGTCGTCCATATGCACGTCGTAGAACTCGTCGTTGACGGCGGCGAAGCGGTTCCAGTTCACGAGCCCCGTCTCGCGCGACCACGCCGGCAGCTCGTCACCAACCGAGACATCCTCGAAACAGAGCCGGGCACCTACGCCCTCCCCGCCGGTCGTCTCGCCCACCGGGACCCCTCCTCGCTCTAGTAGCGGATGCTGGTGATGAAGCGTGTGCGGACGAGCTCCCCGCGCTGGTTCGTCCACTCCGTCTCCGAGTAGATGAAGAGCGTGGGCCCGAGCCTCGTCTCCCGCTGCTCCCAGCTGGCGATACGCGCTCGCTCGCGAATCACATCGCCCGGGCGCATCGGCACGCCGTAGAGGTCGCGCGTACCGCCTGCCATCGAGCGCAGCCCCGGCAAGGCATCGGTCTCGAGCCCGGAGTCGGCGGCATCCGGCTCGACCGGCCACGTGAAGGCGTTGAACTCGAGCGGCGCAACGATGCCGCCGTGCCTGGTCCCGGCGGCATGCTCGGCGTCCCAGTAGAGACGCGGCGGCGGATCCGGCCAGTAGCAGGCGATCGCCCAGCGCCGGATGGCGGAGGCGCTCACCGGCTCCGAGAGCCTCTCCCGCAGCCAGCGGCCGCGGCGCGCCTCAAGCTCCGGAGTCACGAGCGAGCGGATCTCGGCCGACATGGGACCCCCGGCGCGGCTCACGGCTACGGGCGGACTCTACCAGCAGGCAGCCGCCGGGAGTCGCCCCCTGTCGCGCTGCGATGGGCTGGCGTACGGTCGATTGCGATGCACCCCGGCTCCTCACGCGATGAGCACGTGTCTCTTGCCACGAGACTGCGCTCGCGCCTCTCCACACAGGTCGACGACTCCTCCCGCGCGGCGCCTCTGCTGCTCGCCGCGATCGTCGGCCTCGCAGCCGGGCTCGGAGCGGTGGGGTTCACCGCCCTCCTCGACGGCGTCGACGCGCTCGTCTTTGACCTGCTCTGGTCCGAGCTGCTCGGCGCTCCCCGCTGGGGATTGGTGCTGATCCCGGCGCTCGGCGGTCTGCTGGTGGGCCCGCTCGCATTCCGCCTCGCGCGGGAGACGCGCGGCCCCGGCGTCGCCGAGATCCTGCTCGCCGTGGAGACGCGGGCCGGGCGGATTCCTCCACGCACCGCCCTCACCAAGTCCCTCGCCACCGCGCTCACCGTCGGCTCGGGCGGCTCGGCCGGCCGGGAAGGGCCGATCGCGCAAATTGGAGCCTCGGTCGGCTCGGCGGTGGGCCAGGCGCTCCGGCTCTCCCCCGACACCGTCACACTCCTGCTCGCGGCAGGGGCAGCCGCCGGTGTGGCGGCGACGTTCCATACGCCGATCGCCGGCGTCTTCTTCGCGCTGGAGGTGATCCTGCGCAGCTTCAACACGCGCAACTTCTCGGTCGTCGTGCTGGCGTCGGTGATCGGGACGGCGACCTCGGTCGCGCTGCGGGGCGACACGCCCTACGTCGAGATTCCGGGCCACACGACGATCGTCCCGGGCGAGATCCCTCTCCATGCGCTGCTCGGCGTGGTCTGCGGGGTGGTCGGGGTCGCCTTCATCCGCGGCCTCTACTGGAGCGAGGAGCGCTTCGCACGGCTCCCCGTTCCGGCGCTGCTCCTCCCCGCACTCGGCGGACTCATCGTCGGCGGGCTGGCCCTCGCGGACGCGCGCGTGCTGGGACTGAGCCACGGTGCACTTGAGGACGCGCTTGCCGGCGAGACCGTGGCCGCCGCGCTGCTGCTGGTGGTCGTGCTCAAGCTCGTCGCCACCTCGGTCACGATCGGCTCGGGCGGCTCGGGCGGCGCCTTCGGCCCCTCGCTGCTGATGGGGGCAGCGCTGGGCGGCGCCTTCGGCGACGTGATGCACCGGCTCCTCCCGGAGATGGTCCAGACGCCCCAGGAGTACGCCATCGTCGGCATGGGCGCACTCTTCGCCGGCACGGCGCGCGCGCCGATCACCGCGGTGCTGATCCTCTTCGAGCTGACGCGCGACTACCATCTGATGCTGCCGTCGATGACGGCGGTGGTCGCCGCGACCGTCGTCTCGCAGCGGCTCGTCCCCTGGTCGATCTACACCTTCAAGCTCGGGCGCTCCGGCGTTCGTATCGAGGAGCAGGAGGCGCCGGTCTCGCTGATGCAGACGATCCGCGTCTCCGACGCGATGTCGCCGGTCCGCCTCTCCGTTGCCGCCGACGCCCGGGCGGACGAGATCATGCGGCAGAGCCACGCCGATCCGGAAGCCGTGACGCTGCTGCTCGACGAGCGAGGCCTGGTCGCAGGCATGATCACCAACACCGACCTCACCCGCGCCCTCGCCGACGGTCGGCCGGGCGCGACGGCCGGTTCACTCGCGACGCGCAACGTGCGGACGGTCTTCGCTGACCAGACGCTCGACGACGCGCTACGCATCTTCGCCGGCCACGCGATTTCGGCGCTGCCCGTCGTCGACCGGCACGACGAGGGGATGGCGCCCGTCGGTGTGCTCCGCCGCTCCGACATCACGCAGGCCTACGCGCAGGTCGTCGGGACGCGCGAGACAGCGGAGCGTCGGCGCCGCCTCGCGCCGGTCGCCGGCGACAACGTGCGCTATCTGGAGCTCGAGGTCGGGCGCGGGAGCCGTGCCGACGGCTGCCTCCTCAGCGACCTCGACCTGACCTCGAACGCCGTGATTGTCGCCGTCAGGCACCGAGGCGCGACACGGATCCCGCGAGGGCACACGCGCCTCCACATGGGCGATCGCGTCACCGTGATCGCGGCGCAGGGCGCCGTCGACGACGTGCGCGCCGGCTTCGAGGGGGCGAACGGCGGCGCGTGAGCATCCGCGGCGGAAGCACCGGCCCGCAGCGTCGGTATACTCGCCGCGATGACGCTGCTCCACGCGGTCGCACATCCCGCGGTCCCCGACTCGGAGGCGGATCGCGCACTCCCGACCCTGATCGCGCTCCACGGGCACGGCGCCCACGCGCAGGACCTGCTCGGTCTCGGCCCGATCCTGGCGCACGGCAGGCTGCTGATGATCTGCCCGCAGGCCGAGTTCGCCATCGAGGCGGGGTATCCCGGGTTCACGTGGTTCCGGCGCGGCGCCGATCAGCAGCGCGCACCGGGCGAGCTCGATCGGGTCTCCGACCTGCTCGTTCGCTTCCTCGACGAGGTAGAGCGGCGCTATCCCGTCGACCCCGAGCGGGTCGCGCTGCTCGGATTCTCGCAGGGGGGATCGCTTGCCTACGCGCTCGCTCTCGCCGATCCCGGACGGTTCGCGGGTCTCGCCGCACTCTCGACGTGGCTCGCACCGGACGTGCTCGGCGCCATCACGCCGCACACCGACGTGTCACGCCTGCCCGTGCTGGTGCAGCACGGGAGCCACGACGAGTTGATCTCCATCGACAAGGCGCGCGATGCCTGCGAGAGCCTGCGCGCGCTCGGCGTGGAGCCGGAGTTCCACGAGTACCTGATGGGACATCAGATCAACAACGAGAGCGCCCGCGATCTCTCGCTCTGGCTCGAGCGAGTCCTCAGGCTCTCGGAGGATGGTGACGCGCGGCAGAGCGGGTAGGGGCGGCGGACCCGGGCGCAGGAGGCACCATGGCGGGCTACGAAACCATCGCGGTCGAGCGGGAAGGCCGCGTCGCGGTCGTGCGCTTCGCTCGGCCCGACGTGCTGAACGCGATGAACGGCCGGTTCTTCCGCGAATGGGTGGAGGCGATCGACGAGCTCAACGACGACGACGCCATCGGCGCCATCGTCGTGACCGGCGCCGGACGCGCTTTCAGCTCCGGCGCCGACGTCGCCGACTTCCGGCGTGCCTCGGAGGGCAACGAGCAGGTGAAACGCGACTGGGCGACGTATCAACCCATCGCCTTCAGCGGCGAGCGGCTGACGAGGAGCAAGCCCCTCGTCGGCGCGATCAACGGGCTGGCGCTCGGCGCCGGCCTCACGTGCACGTTCTGGTTCGACGTCAACATCGCCTCGACGCAGGCGCGCTTCTCGATGCGCTTCGCGGCCCTGGGGCTCACGCCGGAACTCGGCTCCTCGTGGCTGCTGCCCCGTATCGTCGGCCTGCAGCGCGCCAAGGAGATGATGCTGACCGCGCGCATCTACGGCGCGGAGGAGGGGCGCGATCTCGGTCTCGTTCGCCGGATCGTGGAGCCGGATCAGCTGGAAGGCGAGGCCGTCTCACTCGCCGCCGAAATCGCGGCTCACCCCCCGGGCACGCTCAGCACCATCAAGAGGATGATCTTCGAGGACCTGCTCGCCACCGACTTCTCCGAGATCGACCGGCGGTCGGAAGAGGAATTCGCCGCCGCGCGACGCTCGCCGGAGCACCGCGAGGCGCTCGGCGCCCTGGCACAGAGGAGGCCGCCGCGCTACCACGATGCCGAGCACATGGCCTCGATCATCGAGCGCATGCGGAGGCGCTCCTAGGGTCGGCCGGCGACGCGGGGCCGCTGTACACTAACGCGCACGTAAGGTGCACACGATCGTGCGCGGCGTCTGATGGGAGTGCCCATGGCTGGAGCGCCCCCCCGGGGGAAGTCCTACCGCCTCTGCCCCCGGTGTCGATCACGGATGAGCATCGACACCCGGATGTGCCATCGCTGCCTCACGCGCCTCGGCTCCGACCACGACGTCATCGTGGAGTCGGATCAGGACGTGATCGCCGGACCGCCCGAGCACCTCTCCAAGGCCCAGCGCCTGATCCTCGCCGCGCGCGGCCGCCGCCGCCTGTTGCTGCAGCTCGCGGCGGGCCTGCTCGCCGTCGTGGCCGTCATCACCTCCTGGTGGGTGTACCGTCAGTTCATCTGGGAGCCGACGCCCGTGCCGGCAGCGGCCGGCGCCCGCAACCTGCCCGCCCCCGGCACGCTGTGGCCGACCGAGCACGGAGATGTCGGCGCCAATCGCGCGACCCCGGCCTCGGTCCCGTTCGAGGCGGAGATCGCGTGGAGCCGCGACTTCGACGCACCGACGACGACGGCCCTCACGACCGACGGGGAGCGGCTCTTCGTCGGTCTCGCCGATGCCCGGCTGCTCGCGCTCTCCGTCGAGGACGGGAGCGAGGTCTGGAGTCGGGCGGTCCCCGGCCAGCTCGATGTCGCGCCGACGGTGGCGGAGGGCGTCCTCTACGTCGCCCAGCGGGACGGCCTGGTGCTCGCGCTCGATCCGGCGACCGGCGATCAGATCTGGGCCTTCTACAGCGGCGGCCCGCATTTCACAGCACCGGTGCCCTACGAGGGGACGCTCTACACGGCGGGCCAGCGCGAGTTCCGCGGTCTCGATGCCGAGAGCGGCGAGGAGCTGTGGGCAAGCGGCGGGCTTGCCCACCAGGACTTCACGATCCAGCCGGTGATCGAGGATGAGAAGGTGGTGCTCGCCGTCTCGAACCGCCTCTTCGTCCACGAGCGGCTGACGCTCCACCGCGAGAACAGCTTCCGGACGAGCCGTATGCGGCATGTCGCCGTCGCCGACGACGCGATCGTCGGCGTGGGCCGGCGGGAGATCGTCGTCCTCGATCAGTCGGCCACACCGTACGCGTGGGACGGGCTCCCCCTGGTGCGCGCGATCTGGAGCCAGGGCTTCCTGTGGAACGTCGCCCCGGCGATTCCGCGCGACTCCAACCTCTGGACCGAGCGCGTCCGCGAACGCTTCGCCCTGCCGCGAGCACCGGCGGTGGGCGACGGGCGCCTCTTCGTCGCCTTCGCCTCGGGCGAGCTTCGAGCGCGCGGGTTGCGCAGCGGTGAGGAGCTCTGGACCCGGGCCCCGGGAGAGCCGATCACCGGCGATCCGCTGCTGACCGGCGAGGGGTTGCTCGTGCCCAGGGGCACCTGGCTACAGCTGCTCGATCCCGCGACCGGCGATGAGATCTGGCGGCGTTCCCTGGACGGCCAGGTGATCTCGAGCGTGACCGTGACCGAGGGAGGCACGTACGCCGCGGTAGGGGTGCGCGGCCTGATCACGGGCCGCTCGACGGTGGTCGCGGCCCGCTAGCTGCTGCTTGCTCGAGCGAGCAGGCGCCGCGCAGCCGCGAACCCGCAGGCCAAACCCCCCGTCGCCGGCCGCGTCGCGGCCGAGCGACGCGGATAGACTGGGCCGGCAGGGCATCGCTTAAGGGAGGCCACGATGGCCAGAGCCGACACCGACTACCGGAACGCGCTCGCCGAGGCAGCGCAGGCTGCGGCGCTGGACCCGCCTGCCATCGTCGTGCCGGAGGACCGCGAGGTCACTCTCGGGGGGCTCCGCTTCCACTACCTGGACTGGGGCAACCCGGATCGCCCGACCGTTGTGCTCCTCCACGGGGGCGGTCAGACGGCGCACACCTGGGATCTCGCGGCGCTGCTCCTTCGTGAGCGCTACCACCTGGTGGCGCTCGACCAGCGCGGCCACGGCGACTCGGCATGGACACCCGACCCGGAGCAGGAGACTGCCCCCCTGATGGTGGACGACACGCGCGCCTTCCTCGCCCACATCGAGAGCGAGTACCCGGGATCCTCGCCGCTCGCCCTCGTCGGCATGTCGATGGGCGGGGGCGTCGCGCTCCGCTACGCCGCCGAGAACCCGCCGGCGCTGCGCGCCCTGGTCATCGTCGACGTTGCGCCGGAGACGATCCCGCGCGGCGGCGAGGAGATGCGCCGCTTCCGGCGCGACACGGAAACGCTGGACCGCTTCGAGGACTTCCTGGAGCGCGCCGTCCGCTTCAACCCGACCCGCCCCCCCGCACACCTCCGCTACAGCCTGCTCCACGCTCTGAGGGAGACCGACGACGGACGCTGGACCTGGAAGCGCGACGCGAGGCGGCAGGAGGACGACGAGGACGAGGACGACGCGGCCCGGGAGGATGCGCGCCATGTCCGCGAGCGCGAGATGTGGGCCGCGGTGCGAGCGATCCGCGTCCCCACCTTCTTCGTACACGGCGGCGAGAGCGCGGTCGTCACGCGCGACGCCGTGCGGCGCGCCGCCGAGGCGATGCACGACGGCCGCTGGACCTCGGTGGAGGGGGCGAGCCACACCGTTCAGGGTGACCGCCCCGCCGAGTTCGCGCGTGCCGTTGATGGCTTTCTGTCGAGTCTCTCCGGCTAGCGCGCTACGGGTCGAGGCGCGCCGTGGCGTTGCCCGCGATCACCTCGGCGCCGTCCTGATTGACGACCACCGCCGTGATATCGGCGTAGGGAACGCCCTCGTCCGTGCGCAGCGCCGACACGCTCAGGCGTGCCGTGAGCGTGTCGCCCGGCCAGATCTGGGCCCGGAAGCGGACGCCGAAGCTCGTCAGCCGCCCGTCGCCGACCCACGATGTGAGCGCTTTCCCGAGGAGCCCCATACCGAGCATCCCGTGCGCGAAGACGCCCGGATAGCCCGCGACCTCGCGGGCGTAGAGGTCATCGGTGTGCAGGGGATTGAAGTCTCCCGAGGCACCCGCGTACTGGACGATCTGCGTCCGGGTCAGGTTGTCGACCACGACCTCGTCGCGGCTGTCCCCGACCGTGAGCTCCGAGGCCCTCAGCACCACGCTCCCGCCCTCCTCGGCTCAGCTCTCACCGCGCTCGACCGGTCGCTCCGTCCGGACGGTGATCGCACGGGCCGTGACCACCTGCTCTCCCCGCTGGTTGCGAAACTCCGTGATCGTCTCCCGGAAGCGGAGCGTGCCGCCGCGCCGGCCCTCGCGCTCCCAGCTCTCGCCGCGCCTCGTCTCCCAGGTCAGGACATCCCCGGCCACGATCGGTGCGTGGTACTCAAAATGCTGCTCCGCGTGAAGACCCGTCCCGCCGCCCGACGCGCGGCGCTCGCCGTCCGTCCTCGCCCGAGGCGGCCGTCCGGTGGCTGCTCGCCCCGAGCCGAACCACGGATCCCCCAGTCGCGGGCGTAGCGTGTACTCCTCCATGTACTGGTGGTGGACCTCCGTGAAGGTGGGCGGTGCGAGCACCGACCCGAACTCCGTGTTGGCCGCATGGTCCGGATCGGAGTAGATCGGGTTCGGATCACCCAGCGCGCGCGCGAAGAAGAGGACCTGGCCCGCCTCAACGGGCACGCTCGGCGCTCCGCCACTGTCGGCCATTCCCGCTTCCTCCCGTCCGCCGGCCGCCGGCGTGCCGTCCCCGGACAACCGCCCGGGCACGCCGGATTCGTGCTAGAAGATCCCGCCAGTCCGGATCGTGCGCTCGATCGCGTAGAGCACCAGCAGCGCGCCGCCCACGGCGAGCCACTTCCAATGGTAGCGCCCGGGATCCTCCAGCATCGCCGAGAGGGTACGCGCTCGGGCCGTCGCGGCCCAGCGCCACGCGGCACGAACGGGAAGGCTCCCGGAGCCGGGCACGCGCCTGCCGCGGGGCACCGGGGTGACCGCGGGGGCTAGGCGTTCCGTCTCCGGGCCGGCGCCCGGCCCGGGGGCTCGCGCGCGACGCCGACGACGACACCGTCGGGGGTCACGACCGCGTTCTGGTAGGCGCCCCCCACCAGGCGGGCGCCCGGCGCCACCAGGGCGCGAGCGATCTGCACGTCGCGCAGCACGACCCCGCGGCCGATGACGACGTTCGGGCCGATGATCGAGCGCTCGACGAGCACATCCTCGCCGAGGAGCACGGGAGTCCGTACCGCGCTCTCGATGAGGCGGGCGCTCGACGGGAGCGGCGCCCCGCCGCCCGCCGCAAGCAGGTGATCCTGGGCGTCCAGCAGCCCCGGAAGGGAGCCGGCGTCCAGCCACTCGCCATCCCAGACCGAGCCGCTGAGATGGGCCCCTTCGCCGACCATCACGGCCAGCGTGCCCGAGAGATCGTTCTCTCCCTTCCGGTTGAGATGCGGCGCGGCGCGCAGCCGCTCCACCACCGGAGGCGCGAGCATCCAGACCGCGACCAGCGCCAGGTCAGAGCGCGGAGCATCCGGCTTCTCCTCCAGGTGGATGATGCGCTCGCCGTCGGCGGCGAGCTCGACGATGCCCATCTCGCGGGGCCGTGAGGTCCTGTGCAGCACGACCCGCGCCACCTCGTCGCCCGCCGAGAAGGCGGCCACGTGCCGTGTGAGCGAGTCTCCGGTGAGCACGGTGTCGACCGCGAGCACCACCACGGGCCGCCCCTCGAGGGCCGCACCGACCGAGAGCACAGCGTCGCCGCTACCGCGTGGCTCGGCCTGCACGGCGAGCGCGAGGCGGACGCTCGGGCGTGCGGCTCGGCGAGCCGCCGCCTCGGTGCCCTCATCCCGCGCCGAGACGACAACCACCACCTCGTCGATGCCGGCCGAGGCGAGCATCTCCACCGCGTAGGCGATGAGCGGTCGGTTGAGCAGAGGGACCATCGCCTTGGGGAGCAGATGCGTGAGCGGGCGCAGCCGTGTGCCGAGCCCGCCGGCCAGGATCACGCCGAGCACCGGACCGCGGTCGGCGCGGTGGGGACGCTCCGCCATCGCCATCGTCCCCCATCCCGATCCTCGAGGGCTCGCCCAGTCTCTGCGAGTCCGCCCGCCGCCTTCAAGGTCGGCCGACGCGGCGCCGGGCCGACGGTGACGGGGAAGACAGGACCATTCGCTGATATGATGCTTGGAGATTAGCTGGTACGAACATCCCTCATTCGTCTCACCATCAACATGATGCCAGTACCAACAGAAGGGCCGCAGCCGATGGCCGTGAGGACCGCCTCAGCCGGTGCCCTCACGACGGCAATCGCGGGTGCCGGCTCCCGCGCCTGGCACCGTGGCTGGCCGCCACTGGCCATCGTCGCGGCGGCGGCAGTCGTCGCGGTGCTCTGCACCCTCCCGCCCGCGCACCTGGCGTGGCGCGCGGCGCAGGATCCGGGGACGGCATGGTCGACGCTCGCCGCCTCCCCGGTGCCCCCGCTCGCGGCACGCACCGTCGCCTACGCCCTCGTCACGACGGCGATCGCGACGGCGATCGCTCTCCCCGTGGCGTGGCTCACGACCCGGACCGACCTCCCCCTGCGTCGCCTCATGACCGTGCTGGCAGCGCTCCCGCTCGCCATCCCGTCCTACGTTGCGGCGCTCGTCGCCGTATCCGCCCTCGGCCCCCGCGGCCTGCTGCAGCAGGCACTTGAGCCCTGGGGCGTCGAGCGGCTCCCGTCGATCTACGGATTCTGGGGCGCCGCCGCCGTCGTGGCACTCGTCAGCTATCCGCTCATGCTGCTCACGCTCCGGCCGGCGATCGCGAACCTCGATCCGCGCCTGGAGGAGCTCTCGCGGGGCTTCGGCTACGGCCGCTGGACGACGCTGCGCCGGGCGGTGCTGCCCCAGCTCCGACCGGCGCTGCTCTCCGGAGGGCTGCTGGTCGCGCTCTACGCGCTTGCCGACTTCGGCGCCGTCTCGCTGATGCGCTTCGACTCGCTGACGCGCGCGATCTTCGTGCGCTACACCTCCGGCTTCGACGTGACCGGCGCCTCGACGCTGGCCCTGCTGCTGATGGTGATCGCGCTCGCCGTCGTCGCCCTCGAGGTGTCCACGCGCGGCGCACGCCGCCACCACGCGGCACGCGGTGGCGGCGGCGCCCCGCCGACGATCAGCCTCGGGCGGTGGAGATGGACGGCCCTCGGAGGCGTCGCGCTGTTGGTAGCGGTCGCCCTCGTGCTGCCGGCGACCGTGCTCGGCTACTGGCTCGTGCGCGGGCTCGCCGGAGGCGAGGCGATCGCCGGCCTCGGCGAGACGGTCACCGACACGCTCCTTGCCGGCACGCTCGCGGCGCTGGCCACGGCCGCCGCGGCCTTCCCGGTCGCCCTCCTGGCGGCACGCTACCGCCGCTTCCTGCTCACCCGCCCCATCGAGGTCGCCGCCTACGCCGGTTACGCCCTGCCCGGCCTCACCGTCGCCCTCTCCCTCGCGGTGGTCGCCGTGCACCTGGGATTCCTCTACCAGTCGATACTCGTGCTGATCACCGCCTACGTGCTGCTCTTCCTCCCCCAGGCGCTCGGCGCCACGCGCGTCGCGCTCATCGCCGTCCGTCCCTCGATGGAGGAGGCGGCGCGCAGCCTCGGACGGCGGCCGTGGCGCGCGTTCGCCGAGGTCACGCTTCCGCTGACCGGGCGCGGGGTCGCCGCGGGAGCCGCGCTCGTCTTCCTGACGACGGTGAAGGAGCTGCCGGCCACGTTGCTCCTCGCACCCACGGGATTCGAGACCCTGGCGACGCGCGTCTGGAGCGCCTCGAGCGAGGCGTTCTTCGCACGCGCCGCCCTCCCGGCGCTGCTGCTGATCGCGCTCTCCATCCTTCCCATCGCCGCGACCGGGCTGTGGCGTCGCGATGCCTGATCGGGCTCCCGTCGATGCGCGCTCCGCCGCGGTCCCCCCGCCGGCCCCGTCGCTCCCGGGGCCGGGGCCGTCCGCAGATCGCGAGAGGGGCACGCTGGCCGTGGAGGCCTCGGGCCTGAGGCGGACCTTCGGTCCGGACGCGGGGGTGCTCGACCTCTCGCTCGCGGTCCGCGCCGGCGAGCTGATGACGCTGCTGGGACCCTCCGGTTGCGGGAAGACCACCGCGCTCAGGCTCGTCGCCGGCTTCGAGCAGGCGAGTGCGGGCGAGCTGACGCTCTGGGGTGAGCGCGTGGCCGGCCCGGAGCTGCACGTGCCCCCCGAGCGCCGCGGCGTCGGCATGGTCTTCCAGGACTACGCGCTCTTCCCTCACCTCTCCGTCGCCCACAACGTCGCCTACGGGCTCGCGGGTGGCGGCCTCAGGCGCCGCCCCGGCACCGACCGCGAGGCGCGCGTCGCCGAGGTGCTCGAGCTCACGGGCCTCGCCGGCGTCGCAGGCCGCGGAGTGCACGAGCTCTCCGGCGGGGGGCAGCAGCGCGTTGCGCTCGCCCGGGCGGTCGCGCCCCGGCCACGGCTGCTTCTCCTCGACGAGCCCTTCTCCAGCCTCGATCTGGCGCTCAGGGGACAGATGCGAGCCGAGTTGCGCGCGATCGTCAAGCGCGCCGGCGCCACCGCCCTGCTCGTCACGCACGACCAGGAGGAGGCGCTCTCCATCGCCGACCGCGTCGCCTTCATGTGGCAGGGGCGGATCGAGCAGGTCGGCACGCCCGACGAGGTCTACAGCCACCCCGCGACGCTCCCGGCGGCGCGCTTCATCGGCGACGCGAACATCTACGACCTGCCCGTCGAGCACGGCCTCGTCGCCACGCCGTTCGGGGAGCACGAAGCACCCGCCGGACGCTCGCGGTGTTATGTCGTCCTCCGTCCGGAGGATCTCCAAGTGCAGGCGGGCGGGACACCCGGCCGCGTCATCGAGCGCGAGTACTACGGCCACGATCAGGTGCTGCACGTCGAGCTGGCACAGACCGCAGAGTCACCGTCGCCGGCCCCGGGGGTCCGCGTGCGTGTGCGCCTCGGCCCGCACGAGCGAATCACCCCGACCGGCCCCATCGCCCTCGGCCTCAGGCGCAATCCGCTGCTCTTCTGGGAGTAGGGCCGGCCCCGGGTGCCCACCCCCCGGACGACTGGACCGCACGACCCGGCGGCACGGCGACGGGGAAGCCCGCAGCGCGCCGTCCCGCCGGCCGCCGGCGGGTCACTCGAACGACCCCCTCGCCTCCTGCTCCTCGACTTCGACCGCACGCTGGCGGACCTGGGGTCGCATGTGGCGTGGGAGAGAGCGGCAAGCGAACTGGTCGCCTGGTACGAGCGGAGCGGCATCCCGCGCGGGGGGACCGGGCCCGGTGCGATCAGCCTCTACGCGCGCATGGCCGCCTCGAACGCCCTCTCGCCGCGCGCCCGGGAGGCGGCGCAGCGCGGTGCGGCCGCCATTCTGACGCGCTACGAGCGGAAGGCTCTGGCGGCGACACGCCTGCTCCCCGGCGTCGGCGGGGCGCTGGCGACCCTCGCGCGCGCCGGGCTCCTCGCCGGGGTCGTCAGCTCGAACTCGCGAGCGGTCGTGCACGCGATCCTCGAGCGCGACGGAGTCGCGGACGGCTTCGGCGCGCTCGTCGGCCGCGAGGACGTGCGACGGCCCAAGCCCGCGCCCGAGGGCCTTCTGCTGGCCTGCAGGCGACTCGGCGTCGCCCCCGCCGAGTCGATGTTCGCCGGCGACAACGTCGCCGACATGGAGGCCGCGCGCGCGGCGGGCATCTCCGCCGTCGGCGTGCTGGGCGGCGACTCCAGCGGCGCGGCACTCCGCGGGGCGGGAGCCCGCGACCTGACGGGCAGCGTTCGTGAGCTCGTCGAACGGATGCTCCCGCCCTGAGCGCGACGCCGTGTTGCGCCGCGTCGCGGGGGATCGACAATGGGGCATGGCCACCGGACCGCACCAGGACCGCCGTGCCTCCCTCCCCCTCGCCTCGGCGACGGCCGGAGGGCGCCGGGCCGCCCCGGGCGGCATGCCGGCGCCGTCCCGCGAGCGGCAAGCGTCCACGAGCGCCGGCGACGAGCTCGATCCCCCCTATCACCTGCTCCTGCTCGACGACGATCAGCACAGCTACGCCTACGTCGTGGAGATGCTGGGAGCGGTGCTCGGGTACGGACCGGAGAAGGCATACGTGCTCGCCCGCATCGTCGACACCGAGGGCCGGGTCATCATCGAGACGGGGCCACACGACCGCGTGACGGAGCACCAGCGGCAGATCCACTCCTACGGTGCCGACCCGCGCATCGCGACCTCACTCGGATCGATGAGCGCCGTGGTCGAGCCCGCACCGGCGTAGCCGCGAGGGATCCCGCGGCTGGCCGTGCGTAGAATGGGCGCCGTGACTCCGGACCCGCCGTCCACCTCGAGCGCCTCCAACCGGGGCGAGTTGCTCAACCTCGCGCGACTCTGCATTGAGGTGCACGCCGCCGACCCCGTGACCGCGCGCCGGCCCGCATTCACCTTCATCGACGACGCCGCGGGTGGCGCCCGGGAGTCCGGCCGCTACCGCCGCCGGAGTTGGAGCTACGGAGAGCTCTGGGAGCGGGTCACGGCAATCGGCCGCGGCCTGCTCGCACGGGGGCTTGTCGCCGGCGACCGCGTACTGGTCAGGCTCCCGCACTCGCCGGAGTACGCGTTCGCCTTCTTCGGGGCGACGCTCGCCGGCCTCGTGCCGATCCCGGCCTCGCCGCAGCTCACCGTCGAGGAGACCGAGTTCCTCCTGGAGGACGGTGCGGCGTCGGCCGTGATCACCGCACCGGAGACCCGTGTCGCCGGTTTCGCGGGCGTCTCGGTCGACGCCGCCGAGCTCCCCGACCTCGACGGACCGGGACCCCTCCCGCCGACCCGCGAGGAGGACCCGGCGTTCCTCGTCTACACGTCCGGCACCACGGCCCGGCCCAAGGGCGTGCTCCATGCGCACCGCACGATCCGCGGACGACTCCTGATGCGCGAGGGCTGGGAGGGCTTCACGCAGGAGGACGTGACGCTGCACGCCGGGACGCTGAACTGGACGTACACGCTCGGCGTGGGGCTGATGGATCCCTGGCTCGCCGGCGCGCAGGCGCTGCTCTTCGGGGGGCGCTACGACCCGGCGGCATGGCCGGCGATCCTGAAGCAGTTCGGAGTGACGGTGTTCTGCGCGGTCCCGACCGTCTACAGACAGATGCTGAAGTACGGGCGTCCGGAAGACGCCGGTCTCACGGCCCTCCGGCACGGGCTCTGCGCCGGGGAGCCGCTGCCGGTGGCACTGCTCGAGGAGTGGCGCGCCCGCGTCGGCAGCGACCTCTACGAGGCGCTCGGCATGACCGAACTCTCGACGTACATCTCGTCGGGACCTGCCACGCCGGTGCGCCCGGGTTCGCCGGGTCGGCCGCAGCCCGGTCGAGTCGTCGCGATCCTCCCGGTGGACGCCGGGCCCGCAGATGCGTCCCGTCCGCTCCCGAGCGGGACGACGGGGCTGCTCGCGGCACACCGCTCCGATCCCGGGCTGATGCTCGGCTACTGGAAGCGACCGGAGGAGGAGCGCGCCGTCTTCCGCGGCGAGTGGTTCGTCGGCGGCGATCTGGCCGAGATCGACGACGATGGCTACGTCTGGTTCCACGGGCGCGCGGACGACGTCATCAAGTCCTTCGGATACCGGCTCTCGCCCGTCGAGATCGAGGCAGCGCTCACGACACATGCCGAGGTCGCCGAGGCGGCGGTGGTGGCCGTCCCGATAGGTGCCGACAAGACGCTCGTGGTCGCGGCGATCGTGCCCCAGGAGGGCCACACCGTCAGCGAGGAGGCGCTCAGGCACCACGCCGAGCAACACCTCGCCGGATACAAGCAGCCGCACGAGTATCGCGTGGTCGAGGCACTTCCACGCACGCGCAACGGGAAGGTGCAGCGCTCGACGCTCGCGCGCGAGTTTGCCGCGTCTATCGGGGGGAGGACAGGCCGGTGAGCGAGCAGGCTCCGAGCGCCCGATCACGGGGGCGAGGCGTCACGACCGGCGTGATCGGAGGTTTCGTCTCGGGACTGACCGGGATCGGCGGCGGAACGGTGATGGTGCCGCTCCTCACCGGCCTGCTGCGCGTCCCGCAGCACCGCGCTCACGCAACCTCCCTGGTGGTGGTGATCTTCGCGGCGACGGCCGCGCTCGTGCTCTACGTCGGACGGGGCGACGTCGACTGGGCGATGGCGGCGGCGGTCGCCGTCGGCGGCGTCGCGGGGGGACAGGTCGGTGCGCGGGCGATGCACCACGTGCCGGAGGTCCGGCTCCGCGCCCTCTTCGCGATCTTCCTGCTTGCCGTCGGCATCCGCCTCCTGGTGTTCGGGTAGGCGCGCCGGTGGAAGAGATCCTCGGCGCGCTCGCGATCGGCGTGGCCGGCGGCGTCGCCGGCGGCCTGCTCGGAATCGGCGGGGGCACGCTCTACGTACCGGCGCTGGTGCTGCTCCTCGGGGTTGAGCAGCAGCTCGCACAGGGCATCTCCCTCGCCGCGGTGATACCAACGGCGATCTCGGCGACCACGGCGAATCTCCGGCGCGGCTACGTCGACGGCCGACTCGTGGCGACCGTCACGCCCGCCGCGCTCGTGCTCGCCGTGGTGGGAGCGCGCATCGCCGGCGAGCTCGACTCCGACACCCTGTCGCGCATCTTCGGCGTCGTCGTGCTCTACGTCGGCGTGCGCACGCTCTTCTCCCTCTGGAGGCAGGCGCGAAGCACCCGGGCCCAGGCGGCGCAGCACGCCTCGGAGGAGACGGACTAGGCGCCGCCCCGCGCGAGCACGATCGCGACGAATGCAGCGTAGAAGACGACGAGGAGGGCCCCCTCCGGGCGCCCGACGCGGCCCCGGGGCCACGCCAGCACGAAGAGAACCACCGTCGAAGCGGCGAGTGCCGGCATCTCGAAGCGGTAGAGCTCGGCGCCGGTCGGGAGCGTGATCAGGGCACCGGTCAGGCCGAGCACGCCCAGCAGATTGAAGACGTTCGAGCCGACGACGTTGGCGACGGCGATCTCATGCTCACCGCGGAGCGCGGCGACCGCGCTGGTCACGATTTCGGGGAGGCTCGTGCCTATCGCCACCACCGTGACCCCGATCGCGACCTCGCTCACGCCGACACGCTCGGCGATCCCGACCGCTCCGTGAACGGCCACCTCGGAGCCGACGGCCAGGGCAGCTATGCCGGCGACCGCCAGCGACACCTCCCGGGCAACCTCGCCGGCGCCCATCACCTCTCCCGCCGCGGGCAACCCTCCCCCATCCGCAGCGGCGGCCTCCGTCGGGCGCAGGCGGAGCGAGAGCGCGACAAAGACGAGCAGGCCCGCGAAGAGCGCGGCGCCTGCTCCGTGCCCGATGGTGCCTCCCGAGCCCACCAGCAAGATCGCCGCCGTGGCGGCGGCGAGCACCGGCATCTCCCACCGCAGCAGCCTCGGGTGCACCACCATCGGGCGGACGATCCCGGAGAGGCCGAGCACGAGGGCGACGTTGGTCACATTCGAGCCGAGCACGTTCCCGACGGCGAGTCCTCCCGACCCATCGCTGGCGGCGACCAGGCTCACCACGAACTCGGGAGCCGAGGTGCCGAAGGCGACCACGGTGGCGCCGACGATCACCGGAGAGAGCCCGAACTGGACCGCCAGGCTGGCCGCCGATCGCACCAGCAGCCACGCGCCGAGCAGCACCACCGCGAGACCCACTGCGGTGAGGGCGGCGTCCCAGAGACCCGGGACCATCAAGGCGCGCGCGCGGCGTGCCGGAGCCGGTCGCCGGAACGGGACCGCGGCGGACGCCTCATGCGCGCCCGGACCTCGATACAGCCGCCAGGGTGAGCAGGCCGGCCAGCGCCGCGACGACCGAGCCGATCAGGATCCCGACCTTCGCCTCGCGAAGCAGCTCCTCCGCCGCCCCGGCCCCGAGCACCTCGGCCGGGTAGGAGAGCTCGGTGATGAAGAGCGCCACCGTGAATCCAATGCCGGCGATCACTCCCATCGCCGCGAGCTGCGTCCAGCTCACGCCACTCGGGAGCGTCGCACCGAATCTGACCGCGAGCCAGGCGCCGAGCGTGATCCCGAGTGGCTTCCCGACGACCAGCCCCAGACCGACGGCGAGCGCAAGCGAGGAGCCGAGTGCGGCCTCAAGCGCGCCGCCGCGAAGATCGACGCCGGCGTTGGCGAAGGCAAAGAGCGGCACCACGAGGAAGGCCGACCACGGCAGCAGGCTGCGTTCGAGGCGGTCGAGCGGTGCGACCGTCTCCGTCGCGATCGTCGAGAGCGAGTGCAGTGCATCCGCCTCGTGCTCCCGGCGTTCCAACCCGTCGCGAACCGCACGGGCGCGCCAGAACTGCGTGACCAGGCGCTCGGCCACCGCGCCGAACGCGGCCGGCGCGTAGAGGGGCCGCGACGGTGTCATCAGGCCGATCACCACTCCGAAGATGGTGGGGTGGATGCCGGAGGCCTCCGCCGCGGACCAGCCGACGAGGCCGAGCGCGACGTAGATGTAGACGGGCCGTACGCCGTAGCGCGCGAAGAGCACCACCGTGGCAAGCACGCCGGCGACGATCGCGAGCGCCAGGTAGTCGAGCGCCTCCGTGTAGAAGACGGCGATCACGAGCACGCCCCCGATATCGTCGACGACGGCGACGCCGAGCAGCAGTACCTTGAGTCCCGCCGGCACCCGCGAGCCGAGCAGCGTCAGCACGCCGAGCGCGATCGCGATGTCGGTGGCCATCGGGATCGCCCACCCGCGGCTCGCCTCCCCCCCGTCCACGAAGAGGAAGAAGACCAGCACCGGCACCACCATGCCGCCGGCCGCCGCGACCAGGGGCACGGCCAGTTTCCGAGGGGAGGAGAGCTCGCCGATCACGATCTCCCGCTTGATCTCGAGCCCCACGAGGAAGAAGAAGACGACCATCAACGCGTCGTCGATCCAGTGCTTCAGGGACTCGTCGAAGGCCCAGAGCCAGATGTCGACGGCGACGTGGATGTCAAAGAACTCGCGGTAGCTCTCCGACCAGGGAGAGTTCGCCAGGATGAGCGCTTGTAGCACCGCGATGACGATGACGACGCCGCCGGCGACCTCGAGGCGGATGAAGCGCTCCACCGGGCGGGCGAAGCGTCGGACCTGCTCGTGGCGTCTCCCCTGCCCGGGGTCGGAGAGGCTCTGCTCGGCGAGCGACCTCCACGAGGGGTCGACCGGGGGTACGGCCGGGTCCCCGGCCGACGGCGGCGGCGCCGGCCGCCCCTGTGGCGGATCCTCGCTGGCCATAGGCTCCCCCCGCCGCGCGGGGACGCGTGCCCACCCGGCGCGTCGAGCTTAGCTCGCGCCGTTGTGACGATCACGCCCGCGCGGGCGGGCGACGACCCTACGCGGGGTCGGGGTAGCGGTTGCCGATGACGTCAGCCCGGCGCAGCCTCGCGATCTCATCGGGGGCGTAGCCGAGTTCCAGGAGAACCTCGTCGTTGTGCTCGCCCAGGAGGGCCGCGCGCCGGTCCCACGAGGGGGAGTCCGGTCGCATGCGCCAGAGGAAGCCCCCGAGCAGCCGATCCGGCAGGAAGGGATGATCGACGGCCTGGAACCACTCGCGGGCGTGCAGCTGCGGCGAGAGCAGCGGATCACCCGGCGCGAGCACCGGTGCCGCGATCACACCGGCCTCCTGCAGGGCGTCGGCGATCGCCCACGCGTCGGCGCTTCCGGCATACGCCGTGACGGCAGCGTCCACGGCGTCGCGATCGCGTACGCGCCCGGCCGCCGACGCCCAGGGGTGGCCGTCCTCTGCCCACTCCGGGTGGCCGGCGACGCCGGCGAGCGCCGCCCACTGGTTATCGGTCTCTGCGGCAATGTTGACCCATGCGTCCGCGCCCGCCGCTCGATAGCAGCCGTGCGGGACCACGTGCGGGTCGCTATCGCCGAGGCGTTGCGGCAGGCGATGGTTGAGCGTCCACTCCGCGATCAGGTGCGGAACATTGGTCGAGAGTTCCTCGATCTGCGCGAGGTCGAGACGGCTGCCCTCGCCGCTGCGCTCGCGCTCCATCAGCGCACCGACCACCCCGAAGATCCACGCGAGCGGCACGGTCGCGTCCGAGTGCAGGATGGGGATCACGTCCGACATCGTCCCGTCCGGATAGCCGCGCACGGAGGCGTGCCCCGTCATCGCATCGAACCCGACGCCGAACATGATGTAGCCATCGTAGGGGCCTTCCTGTCCCCAGCCGGCGAGCGACACCATCGTGAGGCGCGGATTGAGTTCGTGAACCACCTCCCAGCCGAAGCCCATGCGGGCGAGCGTTCCGGCCGAGAAGCTCTCGACCAGCACGTCGCCCCAGCGAATCAGTCGCCGCAGAATCTCGGCGCCCTCCTCGGTGCGGATGTCGACGGCGACGTTGCGCTTGTTGCGGTTGCCGTGGTGGTGCGTGTTGACGCGCTCGTAGACCGGACCGTCGCCATCGGCGACGCGGGGATCGGGCTCGCGGAGGGGGCGCGTCTCGGAGTTGCGCGGGTAGGTCTCGAGTTTCACGACGTCGGCGCCGAGATCGCCGAGCAGCGAGCAGCCGAAGGGGCCCGCCCACACCTCGGAGAGTTCCACAACCCGCAGACCCCTGAACACCTCACCGCTCACCCCGTCACCCCCGCCCGGAAGAGCGCGATCTGCTCGTCTCGCGAGTAGCCCAGCTCATCGAGGATCTCGCCCGTGTGCTCGCCGAGGCGCGGCGCTGCGTGCGCCTGCCAGCGGTCGGAGTGAAGGCCGTTCATGCGATACGGGGCAGCGGGAACGGTCACCTCGATCGGCTCGTCGCCCGGGCCCGGCTGCGCCACCGTCACGTAAGAGCGCCGTGCCACCGACTGCGGGTCGGTCATCACCTCCGAGGCGTCGAGCACCGGTGCGCACATGACGCCGGCCTCCTGCATCTCGTGGAAGATGTCGTACTTGGTGCGGACCGCGAGCCAGGGCTCCAGCATCGCCCGGAACTCCTCGAAATGGTCCGCGCGCTGCGACGGGTCGGTGAAGCGCGGGTCGAACGCCGCCTCGGGATGACCGATCACCCGACAGAGGTTCGTGAAGAAGGGGTGTCGCGCCGCGGAGAAGAGCACGTGCCCGTCCTTGCAGGGGTACGCGCCCATCGGGTAGATGCCGCGGTAGAGACCGGCGGAGCGTGGCTGGACTGCGCCGTTGACGGCCCAGAGAAAGAAGGAGCTGTCGACGTTCCCCATCAGCGCCTCGACGCCGGCCACCTCCACATCGCGGCGCCGCCCATCCTGACGACGGCCCCAGACGGCGACGAGCCCGAGCATCCCGGCGGTGTTCGCCACCTGGATCATCCCGACCTGCGGGGCGTACCTGAGCGGCTCGCGCCCCTGGACGGAGTGGCGATGTGCCCGCGTCGACCACCCGAAGAGCGTCAGGTCGTTCTCGATGCGCTCCGCATAGGGACCGTCCAGCCCGTGGGCGGTGATCGCGACGGTGCAGGGACCGGATTCCGAATCGACGCGACGGAGGAGGGCGCGCAGCTCGGGCACGGGCTGGTGCGCAATCAGGAGATCCGCGTCCGCCAGGACGCGATCGAGCACCTCGCGGCCCGACGGCGTCGACAGGTCCAGCGCGAGCGAGCGCTTTCCCGTATCGAACGCCATGTGCATCGCGCCGGTGTCGAGGTGGGGACGGTCGTCAGGGAACGGGGCCAGGCGGCGAATCTCGCCGCCCGTAGGCGGCTCGACCTTGATCACCCGGGCGCCGAAGTCCGAGTAGCGCTTGGTGGCGACTCCCGCCGCAAGCGTGCCGCCGACCTCCACCACGCGCAGGCCGACCAGTGGCTGCATCAGGAACCTCGCACGCGCACCGGCGGCATCCCTGCGGTCAGGAGCGCCACCCTACGAATCCCCGGCCCGCCGCTGCAAGCCGGGAGAGCGCGGCGCCCCGCCGGGTTGCGGGTAGCCGTCGGCGATCGCTCCCGCGCTCAGCAGGTCGGCGATCTCCGGCGCACTGTAGCCGAGTTCGATGAGAACCTCCTCGTTGTGCTCACCGACGAGAGCGGTCGGCCGGTCCCACGTCAGCGGATCCGGCTCCACCTGCCAGAGGAAGCCCCCGACCATCGCCGGCCCCGTCCAGCGGTGCTCGATGATGTGGTTCCACTCGCGCGCCTGCAGTTGAGGCGACATCAATACCTGCGAGGAGGAGACCACCGGCGCGCAGATGGCGCCCGCCGCCTGCACAGCCTCCGCGAGGTCAAAGGCGGAGCGCTCCCGCGTCGCCGTGGTGATCGCACGGTCGACGGCCTCGCGCGCCCGGAGCCGCCCCGTCAAGGTCGCCCAGGCGTGGGGCTCCCGAGCCCATTCGCCGTGTCCGAGCGCGCTCGCGAGGGCGGCCCACTGCTCGTCGTCTTCGGCCGCGACGGCGACCCACTCGTCGTCTCCCGATGCGCGGTAGACGCCGTGCGGGACGATGTGCGGATCGCGGTTCCCGAGACGGTCGGGCAAACGCCCGTTCATCGTCCACTCGCTCAGGAGCCCGGGGAACTGCCAGACGAGCCCCTCCCACTGCGAGAAGTCGGTGAAGCAGCCTTCTCCGGTGCGCTCTCGCTGTTCGAGGGCCGTGATCGCGGCGCAGACTGTGGTCGCGGCGCCGGTCGCGTCGGAGTGAAAATTGGAGCGCACGTCCTCCATGGGCCCGTCCGGGTAGCCGCGCACGGACATGTGACCGCAGGTGGCGTCGAGCCCCGCGCCGAGGGTCACCTTGCCGGCATAGAGCCCCGCCACCCCCCAGCCGGCGAGCGAGATCATGCACGCGCGGGGATTGATCTCGTGCACGGCGTCCCACCCGAAGCCGAGCCGCTCGATCGTGCCGGAGGAGTAGCCCTCGATGAAGAGATCAGCGCCCGCGATGAGGCGCCGCAGAACCTCGGCGCCGCCCTCGGTACGAATGTCGAGGCAGACGTTGCGCTTGTTCCGATTCCCCTGGTGGTGCAACGCATCCCGCTCGTACGGGGGACCGTCCCCCGGCATCGTGGCCTCACGAGGACGCACCGGCCGCGTCATCGAGCTGCGCGGGTACGACTCGACCTTCACGACGTCGGCGCCCATATCTCCGAGCAGCGACGCGCCGACCGGCCCCGCCCACGCTTCCGTCATCTCGACCACGCGCAGCCCCGCCAGAGCCCGGGTCGTCATCGGGTCACTCCCGCCCGGAAGAGCGCCAGCTGCTCGTCGGCCCCGTAGCCCAGCTCATCCAGAAGCTCGATCGTGTGCTCCCCGAGTCGCGGCGAGGAGCGCGGGCACCAGGCGCCGGAGCCGAGCCCCCCGGTCCGGTACGGCGCGCCGGCGAGCGTGTGTGCACCGACGCCGGGCTGCTCCACGGAGACGAAGGAGCCGCGCGCGATCGCCTGGGGCTCGGTCAGGGCCTCCGACACGTCGAGCATCGGGGCGACCATGACGCCCGCGTCCTGCAGCTCCTCGAACGCCTCATGCTTCGTACGCGAGGCGAGGTAGGGGCCGAAGTACTCCATGAACTCCTCCCAGTGGTGGCGGCGCTCACCGGGCTGGAAGCGCGGGTCATCGAGTATCTCCGGATGGCCGATGGCGGCGCAGAGCCGGCTGAACCAGGGCTCCATCGACGCCGAGATGGTGAGATAGCCGTCCCGGCAGCGGTAGTTCCCGGTCGGGTAGACGGCGTGTGACTGTCCCCCGGTCCGCGCCCACTCCGCTCCGGTGAAGGCCCAGGGCACGAAGGAGGTGTCGACGTTGCCGAGGATCGCCTCGACCTGGGAGACATCGACGTCGCGCCGGACGCCACCGTGGCGCTGGCCCCAGCACACCGCGAAGCCGGCGGCGGCGGCGGTGTGGGCGGCCTGGACGTGCCCGGCCTCGGGCGCGTAGCGAAGGGGCTCGCGGCCCTCGATCGCATTCCGATGGACGCGCGTCGTCCACGACAGGACGGAGAGATCGTTCTCCCGGCGCTCGGCGTAGGGACCGGTCAGGCCGTGCGGTGTGATCGCGACGGTGCTCGGCCCCTCCTCCGCGTCGACGAGCGCGCGCAGGCGCCGCACCTCGGAAGGGGCGCTGTCGATGACGGCGAGTTGCGCAGTCCGGAAGAGTCGCGCCAGCACCTCGCGGCCCGACGTCGTGTCGAGGGAGAGCGCGATCGAGCGCTTCCCGGTATTGAAGGCGAGGTGGTACGCGCCGCGGTCGATGTGCGGCCGGTCACCCGGAAACGGCGGAAGGCGACGGAGCGACCCGACCGCCGGGGGCTCGACCGTCACCACGTCGGCGCCGTAGTCGGAGAAGGTCTTCGTGGCGGCGGCCGAGGCGACGCTGGCGCCGACCTCGATCACACGGATCCCGTTCAGGGGCTGCACCGCCACCCCCCGTCCGCGGCGATGCCCCCGGCGACGGCGCGCCCAAGGCCGCGCTAGCATGGCCCGCCTTATGTAGCAGAACTCGCGGCGCGCGGCGAGGGCGGCGCTCCCGCCGCGGTCCTCCCCGCCGACCCCGCGCATCGGCGGCCGGTCGGGGCTGGTAGGCTCGGGCCGGGGGGCATGGTGAGCCGTCGATCACAGATCGAGCTGGACGAGAGCGGGCGGCGTGCGCTCCTCGACGAGGCGCGCACGCTCGTGCTCGGCACGATCCTGCCGGACGGGCGCCCGCACGTCGTGCCCATGTGGTTCGTGCTCGACGCGGAGGGCCTTCCACTGCTCACGAGCTACGCCCCCTCGCAGAAGGTGAAGAACATCCGGCGCGACCCCCGCGTCACCGCGCTCGTCGAGGCCGGATCGAGCTACGGGGAGCTGCGCGGCATCATCATCGACGGCCGTTGCGAGATCATCGAAGGCGACCGGGAGCGAACGCGCGCCGTCATGGAGGCGATCGGGCGCCGCTACGGCGCCGAGGCCTCACCCGAGGCGGCGCGCCCAGCCCGCCAGTCGCCCAAGCGGGTCGTCCTGCGCCTTCACCCGGAGCGCTTCCGAAGCTGGGACCACCGTCTCCTCGGCGCCCCCTGATATCCGGATCGAGCGCTAGCGCCGCCGGAGCGGACGGAGGCCGCGGCGCGCCCGCACGGCGTTTGCCGCCACGAGCGCGGCCGGGTCGCGGGCCAGCAGCCTGACGGCGCGGGCGCTCCCGATCCCCGCGGCGGCCGCCGCCGGCGCCAGTTCCCCGCCGTGGGCCTCCAGCAGGTCGAGCAGTGCGGCGACGGCAGGCAGGTAGCGAATGTCACGACGGTGAAGGGTCCCGGATGGCCCGGGAGCGGCGAGCGGCCGGAGCTCGGGCGGTGAAGGCTCGCCGGGAGAGGGCGCAGGCGCGCGCGCTGACAGCGCGATCCTGCGGCGCAGCCGCTTCAGGGCGCGAGCTCGGTTCTCGTGCTGCGAGCGCGACTCGTGCGCCTGCGCCTGAAGGCCGCTCGGGCGGTGCCGCAGCCTCACGGCGGAGTCCGAGACGTTGCGCTTCTGCCCGCCGGGCCCGCTCGCCCGGTAGCGATCGACCTCGCACTGCTGAAGGAGCGCCTCATCAGGCAACCCCAAGAACTCCCTCCATGTCGGATCCGTTGCCGTCGCGCCCATCTCCCGTACGCTAGCAGCCGCCGCCCGCGACCGCCCGCAGCCTCCGGCAGCGCCCGGGCCGACGCCGAGGCCGGCAGGCGGTAGCCTTACGGGCGGGCGCGAACCGGGGCGGGGCCGGACGCGTGGGCCGCAACAGGGGAACTGACGTGACCGACGGGCCGCTGCGGGTTCAGATCGTCGGAGCCACCGGCTACGGAGGGCTCGGCATCCTCGAGCTCTTCCTGGGCCACCCCGGCTTCGAGGTCTCCTCGCTGCTCGCGCGCGATGATGCCGGCCGCCGCATCGACGCCGTCTACCCGCATCTGGCCGGTCGGTGCGAGCTCGTGGTCGAGCGGCCCGGGCCGGAGGCGGTCGGCTCGGGCGCCGACGTCGTCGTCTTCGCAACGCCCGACGGTGTCGCACAGGGCCACGCCGCCGCGCTCGCCCGATCGGGAATCCGCTTCCTCGACTACTCCGGGGACTTCCGCTTCCGCTCGAGCGGCGACTACGCCTTCTACGCGCGCGCCCATCCCGCTGTATTGGACGAGAGGCACCAGGCGGAGGAGCTGCTCGAGCGCGCGGTCTACGGCGTCCCCGAGCTCAGCGCCGGGTCTTTGCGCGAAGCCCCGATAGTCGGGAACCCGGGCTGCTTCGCGATCGGGATCATCCTGGGGCTCGCGCCGCTCTTCGAGGGCGATCTGCTGGCCGACCGTGAGGTGAGCGTCGACGGACTCACCGGCTCCTCGGGCGCCGGCAAGAAGCCGTCGGCGGCGCACCACTTCTCTCACCTCTCGGACAACGTGGTGCCCTACCGTGTCTTCGCGCACCAGCACGTGGTGGAGGCGGAACTGACCCTGGCCCGGCTCGGCGCGGGCGACGGGGCCACGCTTCACTTCGTCCCGCACCTCCTCGGGACGACGCGCGGCATTCTCTCCACCATGCACGCGCGCCTGAAGCGTCCGACGTCTCGGGACGATCTGCTCGCTCTCTACCGCGAGCGCTACGACGGTGAACCCTTCGTCCGGGTGCTGGATGGCCTGTCGACCCTCAAGGGGACGGCCGGCTCAAACTACTGCGACATCTCGCTCGCGACCTCCGCGGACGGCCGGCACGTCGTCGTGATCGCGTCGCTGGACAACCTCATGAAGGGGCAGAGCGGCAACGCCCTCCAGAACCTCAACCTCATGTTCGGACTCGATCCCGCGGCGGGTCTCGGGCGCCTTCCGCTCTACCCCTGAGCGCGGCCGGGCTCGCCGAAGCGACCCGCGAGCCAGGCCACGGCCCAGGCGAGCGCCACCAGGGCGGCCGGCGCGATCGTGAGCACGGTCGCCGTCCCGACGGCGTCGGCGACCACACCGAGGAAGATCAGCGCGACACCCGCAAGTCCATCCTTCAGCACCCCGAGCAGGGCGAAGGTGCGTCCCTGGATCGCGGGCGGCACGTACTTGCTGACGTAGGTCTGCGCCGAGGCGGCGGCGAGGGTGAGGCCGAAGCCGAGCGGGATCGAGAGGAGCGCCGCCACCTCGACCTCCTCGGGGACGGCGGGTATGTCGACGATGAGCCAGCCCACCCTCTCGGTCACGGCACCAACGGCGCCGAGCGCCGCCATGCCGGCCGCCGCCGAGGCGAAGCCGGCCGCCGCCGCGACGCGCTCGCCGACGAGCCGGATCGCGAGCGGCGCCACCGCGAGCGCGACGACGAGACCGAGAGCGGCCGGGGCGAAGACGTAGAGCGCGTTCTCCGGGTCGACTCCGAGCACCTCGCTCGTGTACTGCGGTCCGAGAATGCCGACGGCGACGGAGACGGTGCTCGCCATCGCCGCGAGCAGCAGAGTCCATAGCACGGCGGGCTGGTCCGCCAGCCACGGCAGCATCTCGCGGGTGGCGCTGTGCATCGTCAGCAGAAGCGACTGGCCGGCGCGGGCGTAGCGCCCGACCTCCGAGCGGGCGGAGCCGCGTGCCCGCCGCTCCTCCGCAGCGACCGGAGGACGCCTCGGCAGCGCGGATCCGAGACGCAGGTCGAGCACGCGCGTCGCGGATAGCAGGAAGAGGAGGCTCGCGACGACCGTGACGACGCGCACGCCCCACAGCACCACGAAGACGGGCGCGAGCAGCGCCTTCCCCACGACCTCGCCCACCGAGGAGGCGAACGCGAGGAACGACGTCGCTGATGCCAGTTCGTCCTCGGTCGCCACCAGGGGCACGGTGGAGGCCTCCGAGGGCTGCGAGACCTGATAGGCCACGCGCACGGCGAACAGCACGATCAAGAGCGGGAACAACTCGGTGCCGAAGAGACCCGGGATGAGGAAGGCGAGCACGCCCATCGTGACGTAGGCCCCCGCGAGGGCGGCGCGTTTCGGCAGGGCGTCGGCGACGGCGCCACCGTACATGCCGAGCACGACGCCCGGGAGCAGGAAGGCCACGCCCACGAGCGCCGCGTCGACGGCGCCGCCGCCGGATCGGGCGCGATCGATGAGGACGCTGTAGAGCAGAGCCTGCAGCGCCACGTCGCTGAGGAAGCGCGAGGCGAGCAGCGCCTGAAACTGCACGTTCCAGACCACCGAGCCCGGAGGGACCATGAACCAGAGCACGCGGAAGATGCGGCGCTGCCCTGCGTCGAGGCCGGCTGCGGTGCGCGCGATCTCGCGGCGGATCGTACGGCCGGCCGGCTCGTCGAACTCGGGCGGAAGCGTCATCCGCGCGATCCTAGCCCGACCGGGGCGACCGGCTCCTCCTGCCGCCCCGCGGCCACCGCGACGACGCCCCCCGGCCCCCGCCGCCGAGCACCTATACTCTCCGTGAGATGCGAACCATCGGTCACACCCTCGAGCTGATTCGGATGAGCTGGCGCGTCCTGATGCAGGACCGCGAGCTCATCGTGTTCCCGGTCCTTTCGGGGGTCGGCGTGCTCATCGCGGCGGGCGCCTTCTTCCTGATCGGGAGCGCGACCGGGACGCTCGACCGTCTCGCGACCGCCGAGGGGGAGACGGCGGGCGTGGGCGCCGTCGACATCGCGCTCTCGCTCGCCCTGTACGCCGCCGGGTACTTCATCGTCATCTTCTTCAACGCCGCGCTGGTCGCCGCCGCGCTCGAGCGGCTCAGGGGCGGCGATCCCAACGTGGGATCGGGGCTGCGCGCCGCCGGGGCGCACCTGCCGCAGATTCTGGGATGGGCGATCATCGCCGCGACGGTCGGGCTCATCCTCCAGCTGGCGCGGGATCGCACCGACAACTTCCTCGGACGCGTGGCGCTCGCGATCGTCGGCGGCGTGTGGGCGTACCTCACCTTTTTTGTCGTGCCGGTGCTGGTCGCCGAGGGTCTCGGCCCGATCGCGGCGATCCGCCGATCCGGCAGTCTCTTCCGACGTACGTGGGGGCAGCAGGTCACGGCCTCCTTCGGCTTCGGACTCGTCTACCTCGTCGCCGCCGTCGTCGCCTTCCTCCCGGCCGCGGCGATCTTCACCGTGAGTCCCGTCGCGGGGCTAGCCGCGGGGGCCGTGATCGTGGGGCTGACTATCGCCACCGTGCAGGCGCTCGAGGGCATCTTCAAGGCGGCGCTCTACGAGTTCGCGAACGGCGAGTCGCCCCGCGGCTTCGACTCCGGCACACTCACCGACGCCTACCGGTCACTCTAGCTCCGGGCGAGCGCGCGCAGCCTGACCCTCGCGGCCCGGCGGATGCGCTGACACTCCGTCCGGGAAGAGGCCCGTCGTGCCGGCCACCGAGCGAGCCGGATGAGGAGGCGAGCGTTCGTGTCCACGGGAGTTCACGCCGTCATCTTCGACTGGGGCGGCACGCTCGCAACCCACGCCGCCGTGGAGCTCGACGACATGTGGGCGCTCGCCGCACGGCACATCGCCGGGACGGCTCCCGTCACCGCGGCCGGCGACCGGCTCGACGCGGAGGAGATCAGGCGCCGCCTCGGCGCCGTTGAGGCGGCGTTCTGGGCGCGGACGGCGACCGATCAGCGCTCGGGCACCCTCACCGAGATCCTTGAGCTGGCCGCACGCGACCTCGGCATCGACGTGGCGGGCGCCGTCCTTGAGGAGGCTGCACTGCACTACCTCGACACGTGGACCCCGCACATCGTCCACGATCCGGAGGCGGTGGCGACGCTATCGGCCCTGCGCCAGCGCGGCATCGCCATCGGGATGCTCTCCAACACGCACTGGCCGCGAGCCTTCCACGAGCGCTTTCTCGAGCGCGACCGTCTCGCCGCGCTCATCGACGCGCGCGTCTACACGAGCGAGCTCCCGTACATGAAGCCGCACGAGTTCGCGTTCCGCGCGGCGCTCGACGCGCTCGGGGGTCCCGATCCGGCTTCGGCGGTCTTCGTCGGAGATCGGCCCTTCGACGACGTGTACGGGGCGCGCGGCGTCGGGATGCGGGCCGTGCTGCGACCGAACCCGAGCGTTCCGCCGTTCGATGTGCAGCCCGACGCCGTCATCGACCGTCTCCCCGAGCTGGTGCACGTGATCGACGGCTGGAGCTGAGGCCGATCGCTCGGGCGGCGTCCCGGCCTCACGCTCCCCGCCGCTCCACGAGCGTCGATGCGCTCCCGGATCGGCGCCGCTCCGATCCCACGACCACGAGCAGCAACGCGAGCACCATCGCCAGCGCAGCGCCGCCTAGGAGGACGAAGGCGGCCCCCGTGCCGGCCCGCTCGGCGACGATGCCCGACACCGAGCCCGAGACCGACCCGAGGCCGAAGGCCATGAAGAACTGGAACCCGAAGGCGCGTCCGAGCGCCCCTCCGGGGGCGTAGTCGGCCATCAGCGAGTTGAAGACCGGCTGCTGCCCCCAGTTCGCGATCACGAAGCCGACGGAGGCGAGAACGAGCAGCCATCCCGTCGCGGGCGCCATCAGGAGCAGCGTCGGGACGAGCGGCACCGTGAAGAGGAGGGCGGCACGCTCCGAGAACATGCGATCGATCACCCGCCCGGCCATGAGCTGCCCGGCGATGCCGAGCAGCAGGATCGCCGTCGCGGTCGCACCCGCCATCGCCTCGGCGTCCCAGCCCAGGATCGAGAGCCGGAGGTTTCCCTCGAGGTGCGCCGGGAGGAAGGTGACGGCGCCCCGGTAGATGAAGCCCTGACCGACGGCGGCGAAATAGACCAGCAGCAGGGAGGGCATCAGCCAGGAGCGCTCGCGGGGTGGCGTCGAGCCGGCGCGGCGGTTCGGATCGGCGAGCGCTCGTGCCCGCAGGCGGCGGCGCTCCCGATCCGCCTCGGGGCGACCCGGCACGAGCCGCCACACGACCAGCGCCGCCAGCAGCGCGAGCGCGCCCAGCACGAGGTAGGCGGCCCGCCAGTCGACCGCGATGGCCACGACCGTGACGAGCGCCGGCGTGAGCCCGATCCCGATGTTGCCGCCGACTCCGTGCCGTGCCAGCGCGCGGCCCCGACGCTCCGCGAGCGTCGCCACCATCGCCGTCCCGGGCGGATGGTAGAGCCCGATGGCCGCGCCCAGGAGCGCGAGGGCGACGGCGAGCGTGGTGAGAGTCGGAGCCGCCGCCGCCAGCACGCACAGCCCGGCGCCTGCGGCCATCGAGGCGGAGATTACCGCGCGCTCGCCGTAGCGATCGGAGAGGTAGCCGGCCGGTATCGCGGTGCTGCCGAAGGTGATGGTCCCGGCGTTCGCGACGATCCCGAGAGCCGCGAGGCCGACACCGAACTCGGCACCGATGCGCAGCAGCATCGCCGCGAACGCCACCTCCATCCCATGCGTCATGGCGTGCGCGAAGATGGCCGCAATCAGGACGCGACGTTCCATCATGCCTCCGTGCGTCCGCGGCGTTCGGCCTCGCGGCCCGCGCCCGAGGCTAGCAGAGCGCCAGCCGCAGCCGGTCCGGTCGGGCCCGGTCGGCGATCGGCGCCAGCCGGAGCCGGGGGAGACATGAAGAGAGCCGCACGGACGCTCCAGCGGGCGGCGAGCGCGGCGCATCCCCCGGCTGCGGCGCGCCGGCGTCCGGGGCGCCGCCGGTGTCCATCCGCCCTACCGGAGCGGACCCCCCGCCCCCGCCTCTCGGGCGAGCAGCCAGCGCTTCCGTTCCATCCCGCCGGCGTACCCGGTCAGGGAGCCATCCGCCCCCACCACGCGGTGGCAGGGCACGACGACGGCGAGCGGGTTGCGGGCGACGGCCTGCCCCACGGCACGCATCGCGGCCGGCCGCGAGACGGCGGCGGCGATCTGCGCATAGCTTCGCGTGTCGCCCGGGGCGATGGCACCGAGGGCCGACCACACGCCCTTCTGGAACGCCGTGCCGCGGGGCGCGAGCGGGAGCGCAAGCTCGAGGCTGCGTCCGCTGAAGTAGGCATCGAGCTGGCGCAGCGCCTCGGCCAGGGTCGCGCACGCCGTGCCGGCGGACGAGCCGGACTGCGCCCGGGCGGAATCGAGCTCCAGGGCGGCGGCGAGCCACGCCTCATCGTGTCCTTCGCGCACGAAGTCGACGCGGTGCAGCCCCGCCTCCGACGCCCCGACGAAGAGGGGGCCCAGAGCGGTGTCGAGGATCCCCCGGGCTGCCTCCACGCCTCTCCCCCTCGACCGCCGCCGGGGGCGCTCCCCGGCACGCCGCAGATTGACAGCGCGGGCGCCGCCTGTCGATGCTCGCGGGGGCGGACGCGCCGTGCGGCCGCGGACGCAAGGGAGAAGCACCCATCCGACCGAACCGCCTGAAGGCCGCCTGGCGCGACGGCCGCGCCACGCTGGGCGGCTGGCTCTCCATCGAGTCTGCGTTCGCGGCGGAGCTGATGGCCCACCAGGGCTTCGACTGGCTCTGCGTCGATATGCAGCACGGTCTCATCGACTTCGGTGACGCCGTCACCATGCTGCAGGCGATCTCGACCACTGATGTCGTGCCGCTCGTCCGCGTGCCGTGGAACGAGCCCGCGCCGATCATGCAGGCGCTCGATGCCGGCGCCTACGGCGTGATCGTGCCGCTCGTCTCGACCGCCGAGGAAGCAGCAGGCGCGGTCGCCGCCTGCCGCTACCCGCCCGACGGCATCCGCTCCTCGGGCGCCGCGCGCGGTTCGCTCTACGGCGGCGCGGGCTACGCCGAGCACGCCAACGACGAGATCGTCTGCGCGGTGATGATCGAGACGGCCGAAGCGCTGGAGAACCTCGATGCCATCCTCTCGACGCCCGGCGTGGACGCCGCCTACATCGGCCCGTCGGATCTCGCCTACGCGCTCGGGATCGAGCCGACCGGCGACAATGCCGATCCCCGGCACGTCTCTGCGGTGGCGGCCGTGCTCGAGGCCTGTCGGCGCCACGGCGTCACGCCCGGCATCCACACGCACAGCGCCGAGTACTCGCGCGGCTACATCAAGGACGGCTTCCAGATGGTGATGCTCGGGGCCGACAGCCGCTTCCTGCGTACCGCCGCCGCCGAGATCGCCTCGCTGCGCGACCTCGTACCGGCGCCCGGCGCAGGCTAGCGACCCCGGCGCGGCGCCGTGCGGGACCCTCACCGGCAGCCGGAGAACGCGAAGGACCTCGAGGAGCTCTGCGCCGCCCTCGCTGAGGGGCTCGGCCTCGACGTCAGGCGGCAGCTCCCCGTCGGCCGCCGCATCTGGGGAGCGCGCCGCCGGATCGACGTGGTGCTGACCGACCGCGACAGCCGCCGCGCCCTCGGCATCGAGTGCAAGTTCCAGGGCAGCAAGGGCACTGCGGAGGAGAAGATCCCGGCGACGATTCAGGACATCGCCGCCTGGCCCATCGACGGTCTGATCTGCTTCGCCGGACCCGGCTTCACCGAGCACATCCGCTACTACATGCTCTCGACCGGCAAGGGCGTGGAGTTCTCCGATCTTGAGGCGTGGCTGCGTCTCTACTTCCTGATCGCAGAGTAGGGGTGCCGGGGCGGCACGCGGCCACCACCCGGCGCTAGCCCGGGCCCACACCCCCGAGCGCCTCCGCGAGCGGCGGGTTGATCACGATGAGCTCACGGATCGCCGACCGACGGTCGCCCCGAGAGTTGATCATGCGGCGAGCCGGCACGAAGTCGATCACGTGGTGCGCTCGCTCCGGAGCCGCGCCGCGGTCGGGGCCGCCGGTGCGGTCGGCGACCCCGTATCGCGCCGTCACGTACGCGGCGCGCACCCAATCGGCATCGGAGTTCGAGAGCATCACGAGCACACCGCGCTCTGTCAGGTCGTCGATCAGCCAGCGCAGCTGCAACTGCTCCGCTTCGCCGAACCTCCCCGTGGTGTAGTCGGTGAAGCTCGACGTCGGCGAGAGCGGGAAGAACGGCGGATCGATGTAGACGAAGTCTCCGGCCTGCGCGTCGGCGACGGCATCAGCGACGTCAAGGGAGCGCAGATCGACCTGCGCCAGCGCGCGGGAGGCGCTCCTCAGAGCGTCGGCGGCGAGAATCCGCGGCCGCGCATAGCGGCCATGCGGCACGTTGAAGCGGCCCGCCCGGTTCACGCGGTAGAGGCCGTTGTAGCAGGTGCGGTTGAGGAACAGCATCCGCGCCGCCCGCTCCACCACGTCCGAGGGCTCCGCGGCGCGTACGTCGTAGTAGTAACGATCGCGTCCCTCGTCGTCCTGCTCGAGGTACTCCCGCGCGTGGACCTCGAGGCACCGGATCAGCGGATCGACGCGGTCGCGCACGATGCGGTAGGCGGCCATCAGCTCCGCGTTGGCATCGTTGAGCACGGCGCGATCGAGGCGACGCTCGTTGCTCCCCGCGAGCGCGAAGAAGAGCGCGCCTCCTCCCACCATCGGTTCGAAGTAGGCGCCCATCTCGGCGGGAGTCCGGTCGAGCAGCTCGCGAAGGAGCTGGCCCTTTCCTCCCGCCCATTTGAGAAAGGGTCGCGGGCGCGGCGCCGGTTCCGGTGCCGTGCCGTTCGCGACGACGCCGCGGGCCGGCGTACCCGCCGGCACCGCTCCACGAGCGGGCGGTCCTCCGCCGGCGCCCGACGGCGGCGAGGTCATGGCGCTTCCATCCCGAGGGGAGACGCGCCCGATTCTAGCGCGTGCGCGGCAGAGGCGCCCGATGGCGCCGGGCACCGCTCCCGCGGGGAGCCGCCGAAACGGAAACGAGGCGGCAACCGCAATGCAATCTCGCGGAAACACCGGCGCAAAGGACGAGAAACATCGCCCCGCCATACTCCGGACGGGCATCGGACCCGCGCCGGCCGGGTCAGAGGGGCGAGGCCGCAGGCGCCCGACCCGGAGCGAGGCCCGGAAGGAGAAGCCATGGATTCCGGCGCCACCGCCTGGCTCTTGACCAGCTCAGCCCTGGTGCTCTTCATGACACCGGGGCTGGCGCTTTTCTACGGCGGCATGGTGCGGGCGCGGAACGCGCTCGCGATGCTCATGAACAACTTTGTGGCGATGGGCATCGTCACGGTGACCTGGATCGTCATCGGATACACACTCGCCTTCGGCCCCTCGGTCGAGGGCTGGGGTCTCATCGGCGGGCTCGACTACATCGGCCTCGAGAAGGTCGGCTCGGGGAACCCGATCCACGGAGCCGCGGTGCCGGACTCCCTATTCATGGCCTTCCAAATGATGTTCGCGATCATCACGCCCGCCCTGATATCGGGAGCGATCGCCGGGCGCATGAAGCTCTCGGCGTGGATGATCTTCATCGCCGTGTGGTCGGTGATCGTCTACGCCCCGATGGCCCACTGGGTCTGGGCCGGCGGCATCGTGGGCGGCGACCTCGGGGCCATCGACTTCGCCGGGGGTCTCGTCGTCCACATCAACGCCGGGGCGGCCGCGCTCGCCGCGGCGCTCGTCCTCGGGCCGCGCCTCGGTTTCGGGCGCGACCTGATGCGGCCGCACGCTTTGCCCCTGACGCTGCTCGGAACGGGGATCCTCTGGTTCGGCTGGTTCGGCTTCAACGCCGGTTCCGCAATCGCCGCCGACGGCGCTGCCGCGAACGCCTTCGTGACGACACAGGTCGCGGCGGCCGTCGCCGCCACCACCTGGATCGTCGTGGAGTGGCTGACCGCCGGGAAGCCGACCACGCTCGGCGTCGCCTCGGGCGCCGTCGCCGGACTCGTCGCGATTACCCCGGCCGCCGGCTTCGTCGGCCCGCTGGCGGCGATCCTGATCGGCATCGCGGCCGGCGCCATCTGCTACTGGGCGCTCCGGCTCAAGTTCCGCTACGGCTTCGACGACTCGCTCGACGTGGTGGCAGTGCACCTCGTGGGCGGCATCGTCGGTTCGATCCTTCTGGGCATCCTCGCCGACGCCGATATCGGTGGCGTCGCGGGCGGCTTCGAGCAGCTGCTACGTCAGGCGGCCTCGGTTCTCATCGCCGTCGTCTACTCCTTCGTCGTCTCCTATCTGCTGCTCCGCATCATCCAGAAGACGATCGGCCTGCGCGTCACCGAGGAGGAGGAGCGGAGAGGCCTCGACCTGTCGCTGCACGACGAGCAGGCGTATGTGCTCTCCGACTAACGTTGGGGGCATGAGACAACGGCGACGTGGTCGAGGACGAGGAATCGGGACACGCTCATGAAGATGATCATCGCCTACATCAACCCGTACAAGCTGGAGGAGGTGCGCGACGCGCTGAAGGGGGCGGGCGTCACCGGGCTCTCGATCGCCACCATCCAGGGCTTCGGGCGTCAGGGCGGACACCGGGAGATCTATCGGGGCGCCGAGTACGACGTCGAGTTCGTGCCGAAGGTGCGGATCGAGGTGCTCGTCGACGAGACGCTCGCGCCGACCGTGATCTCGACGGTGGAGCAGACGGCACGCACCGGATCGGTCGGCGACGGCAAGATCGCCGTGATCTCCGTGGAAGACGTCATCCGCATCCGCACCGGCGAGCGCGGAGAGGATGCACTCTGACAGACGGCGGACGCGCCGCGCGCGGCGCGCCCACCGGCCATAGCACCGGCGGCGCCGCGTCGTCCCCGACCCCGGGATGAGCGGCGCCGTCGCGCGCCGGCGGGCGCGTGGCGCCGTGGGGAGCGCCGATGAGTGAGACCGACGCGCTCGCGCTCTTCCTCGCGGCGCGCGCAGAGCGGGGGCCGCAGCCGGCGCGCGAGGCCGGGAGCCGGGCATGCGCGCGTCTGACGGCGCTCCTCGACGCGGCGCTCTCCTCCCTGGCCGCATCGCTCCTGGGAGGCGACATCGCCGTGGTGGCCGTCGGGGGCTACGGGCGCCGCGAGCAGTCCCGCCACTCCGACGTCGACCTGATGCTGCTGGCCGAGCGCGCCTACCACGAGGAGGCGACCGCCCTCCTCTACCCGCTCTGGGACGCCAAGCTCGCGGTTGGCCACTCCGTGCGCGATGTCGGCCAGACAGTCGAAGCGGCGCGGCAGAGCGTCGAGACGGCCACGGCGCTGCTGGACGCGCGGCTCGTCTGCGGCGATGCCCGGATCTTCGCCCGCTTCGTGGAGGCGCGCCGCCAGGCCGCACGCAGGGCGCAACGATCGCTGGCCGCCGAGCTGGAGGCGCGGCGCCGCGAGCGGATCGCCGGGGAGCGGTGGCAACTCGCGTCCCCTCACCTCAAGGCCGGTCGCGGCGGACTTCGTGACTTCCACACGGTGCGCTGGCTCGATGCCCTCGACGCCGTCGACGGCGACGGTGGGGAGCCCGCGGAGCCCGCTCCGGAACTCGCGTCAGCCCGCGAGACGCTGCTCGCGACGCGCACGGCGCTGCATGCCCTGAGCGACCGCCCGAACGACCGCCTCTACCACGACGCCGGGCCCGCGGTGGCCAGCTGGCTCGGAGAGGAGAACGAGACGTGGGGGCGTCGCGTGCTCCACGCGATGCGCACGATCGATGCCGCCTCGGCGGCGCGCCTCGAGCGCGCAGAGCCCCGGCGCGCGTCGGGGCCCCGGCGCTGGTGGGGCGCGCTCGGGCGCGGGCGAGGAGCGAGCAGCAGCCCCCCGGCCGCCGCGGGCGCGAGCGAGGGGCAGGCAGACGCTCCGGGGCAGCTCGCGGCGGCGCTCTCCGCACTCGGCGCCCGCGGCGGTGATGCCGGTCACGAGGATGCCTCGGCGGCACCTCTCGATCCGCTTCCGCCCGCCGCGTGGCTCGCCGAGCTGTTGCCGGAGTGGGAGGGGATCCGCTGCCGGCAACACGCCGTCTCTTTCCACCTCCACCCGGTCGACGTGCACTCGGCGTGCTCGGTCGCCGAGGTCTGGCGCGCCTCGCGCATCGAGGAGGAGGACACCGGAACGGTCGAGGCGGCGGCCGCGCTCGACGACGAGGCGCTGCTCCTGCTCGCGGCGCTGCTCCACGACATCGGCAAGGGCGATTCCGGCGATCACGCCGAGACCGGTGCCGCGATCGCCGAACGCGTCGCCCGCCGGCTGCGGCTCGACGCGGGGCGCAGCCGGCGCCTGATCGCGGCGGTCCGCCACCACCTGCTGCTCCCCACGATCGCCATCCGGCGGGATATCGCCGACACGCGGGTGATCGCGGAGGTGGCGCGTGCGGTATCGGACGCCCGCACGCTCCACCTGCTCTACGTACTCGCGGTCGCCGACGCGCGAGCGACCGGGCCTGAGGCATGGGGGCGGTGGAAGGCGCAGCTGATGCGGCTGCTCTACTACCGCGTGCTGGCACGCATCGAGGAGGGACGAGCGGACGAGACCGCGGCGGAGGCGGAACTCGCCCGGCGCGATGCGACGATCGCGCAGGTGGCTGCGCTGGAGGGCGCGCCACCCGCGGCGGTCATTCGTCGCCACGTCGACGGCCTCCCGCCGCCCTACGTGCTCACGACTCCGCCTGCCGAGATCGCGGCGCATCTTGCGCTGATCGAGGGCGCAGCGGGCGCGAGCACCCGGACCGCGCTCTCGCGCAGCCGGAGCGCGGGCGTCGAGCGCCTCACCATCGTCACGCGCGACCGCCCCGGCGTGCTCGCCACGCTCGCCGGCACGCTCGCGTCGCACAGCGTGACGGTGCTCGGCGGCGCCTGCTACACGCGAGACGACGGATGGGCCATCGATGTCGTGAGCGTCGACGACGCGCTCGGACACGGCATCGACGCGGCGCGCTGGCGGCGCATCGAGGAGAACATCCCGCCCGCGCTCGCCGGGCAATTCCCGATCGACCAGAGGCTCACCCAGACCCGGGCCACCTACGGGGACCGGCCGCGCGCGCGGAACGGAGAGGGGCGGCGCGTGAACGAGCCCGCCGCTCCCTCGATCGCGGCGACCGTCCGCGTCGACAACGCGGCCGCCGATCGCTACTCGGTCGTCGAGGTCAGCGTCGCGGACCGGCCGGGGATCCTCTATGCCATTGCGCGGGCGATCAACGGCCTCTCCCTCGACATCTACCTCGCCAAGGTCGACACCTGGGGAGCGGAGGTGGTCGACACCTTCTACGTGCAGGGCGAGGGCGGACGCCGCGTCACGCAGCCGGATCAGATCGAGAGGCTGCGCACCGCGGTCACGGAGGCGATCGCCGACCTCGACATCGCGCCGGACGGGAGCGGCACGGCGAGATAGCCGCGGCCCGCGAATCGGCAACGGCCACGGGATGTCGAGTGCGCCGGCCGCGAGCACCAGCCCGGGGTCGCCTCCGCCGGGTGGCGCGAACGTCACCCGCGCCCGGTGCCGTGCCTGCGGATGCGGGGTCGGGGGGCCCGACCCTAGATCGTGTTCAGCCAGGCGGCGAGTCGCCCCGGCAGCCCCTCCGGATACACGCGGTGCATGCCGCCGAGGATCTCGGCAAGCGGGACCCAGCGTGCCCGGAACGTCTGCCCGCCCTCCCTCGCCACGAGGGGCGCGAGATCCGCCGGAGCCGATCCGGGCGACCACTCCGCGAGGAACTCGAAGACGATCTCGTGGCCTGGTCCACCGCGGTACGCAAAGAGGTTCTCGGTGACGCCCAGCAGCGCGCCGACCCGGATCTCGCGTTGTATCTCCTCGCGGAGCTCGCGCGCCGCTGCGGCCCGGGCACGTTCCCCGAACTCGATCTCTCCCCCGAGGGGCCGCAGGAAGTGCTCGCCGGTGACGGAATCGACCCCCTCGGCGAGAAGCGCGTGATCGCGATCGAGAACGAGGGCCAGCGCGAGAGCGCGCACGCGGGCGACCGGAGGGCCGATTCCGCCGCCCGCCTCCGTCGACCCGGGGCCGTGGCCGCCCGACATCGCTCCTTGCCCCCCGTTCGGCTCCCGCCGGGATCCCCTGCAGCACCCGGGGCCGCCGCCTACCATAGCCGCTGCTGGTCGCGGCGAGAGCGCTGCCGCCGAGGGGAGCCGCCGATGAGTGCCGTCGCCGAGATCGTCCCGGTCGGGGAGCTGCCGCCCCCGGGCATCGTGCCGAGGCTCATGCACGCCGCGACCCTCCGCCAGGATCGCTACGGGCAGCCGCGCGACGCCTTCGCCGTCGAACAGGTCCCCGTGCCGTCGCTCGGTCCGCGGCAGGTGCTCGTGGCCGTGATGGCCGCGGGAGTCAACTACGACGTCGTGTGGGCGGCGCTCGGACATCCGGTGGACGTGATCGCGGCCGCCCGTCGGCGCGGAGCCGCCGAGGACTATCACATCGGTGGATCCGACGGAGCGGGGATCGTCTGGGCCGTCGGCGAAGAGGTGACGGGCGTTGCCCCCGGCGACCACGTGGTCCTGTCCTGCGGGGTCTGGGACGAAGCGGCCGACGACCTCGAGGGTCCGGCCGGACCGATGGGTTCCCGGAGTGCCGGCATCTGGGGCTACGACATCGGCTTCGGCTCCTTCGCCCAGTTCGCGCGCGTGGAGCAGTACCAGTGCTACCCGAAGCCCCCGGAGCTCAGCTGGGAGGAAGCGTCGGTCTACATGCTCACCGGTGCCACGGCCTACCGCCAGCTCGCCGGGTTCCCTCCGCACACCGTCCGGCCGGGCGACGGCGTGCTCGTGTGGGGGGGCGCCGGCGGCCTCGGATCGATGGCGATCCAGATCACGCGTGCCCTCGGCGGTGTCCCGGTCGCGGTGGTCTCCGATGAGGCGAAGTCGGACTTCTGCCGGGCGCTCGGGGCAGCTGGGGTGATCGATCGCCGCGACTTCGACCACTGGGGACGGCTGCCCGACATCGACGACGGCGATGCGCTGGGCGAGTGGATGGGCGGCGCGCGGGCCTTCGGCCAGGCGCTGCGCGCGGCGATGGGCGGAGGCGGGGCGCCCCGAATCGTCTTCGAGCACCCCGGTGAGGCGACGCTTCCCACATCCGTCTACGTCTGCGAGACCGGAGGCATGGTCGTGATCTGCGGCGGGACGAGCGGCTACAACGCCGACGTCGACCTGCGCTACCTCTGGGTGCGCCAGAAGCGGCTCCAGGGCTCGCACTTCGCCAACCCCGAGGACTGCGCCGCCCTGAACGGGCTCGTGGCCGACGGTCGCGTGAAGCCCGTGCTGTCGCGCTCGTTCTCGTTCGCCGAGATCGGGGAGGCGCACCAGCTGATGCACGAGAACCGCCACGAGCCGGGGAACATGGCCGTCCGGGTGGGGGCGAGGGGCGCGGACGCCTAGCGTTCGGGCGCCGCCGGCCGGGGGCGGGTCGGCGCCCGGGGGACACGGCACGCACGATCTCGTCGCCCCGGGGAGAGCAGCGGCGAGCGTTCGAGCGCGGTGACGAGCACCGCAGCCGTCCCGTTCGTCCCTCGGCGCCGCCCCCCACCCCCGGGGCTCGGCTCGACCATGCTACATCAAATAGTCAGGAGGGTAAACGCCTAATCGTTTTTTGTCGCCACATCGATCCCGGCCATCGCCTCGAGGGCGGTCACGAGCGCCTGCGTCCCCGCCTCTCCGTACCCGCGACGCTCGACCGCCGCGAAGAGCTGATGAACCAGCGACGTCCCGGCGAGCGGCACCGAGAGCTCCGATGACGCCTCCAGCGCCAGGCGCAGGTCCTTCTGCTGCAGCGACACCTTGAAGCCGGGCGTGAAGTCGCGCTCCAGGATGCGCGGCCCGAGGTTCGAGAGCTGCCATGAGCCGGCCGCGCCGCGCGTGATCGCGGCCAGCATGACGCGCGGGTCGACACCGGAAGCGGCGCAGAGCAGGAGCGCCTCGGCCATCGCCAGATTGTTCAGCGCGACCGCCACCTGGTTGCAGAGCTTGACGGTCTGGCCGCTTCCGACCGGGCCGCAGTGCGTGATCGTCTCGCCCAGGATCTCGAGCAGCGGCCGAACGCGCTCGAGCGCCTCCCGGGGACCGCCGACCATGATCGAGAGCGTCCCGGCCACGGCGCCCTGCTCGCCGCCGGAGACCGGCGCGTCGAGCAGCGTCGCCCCGCGACCGGCCAGCACGCCCGAGAGGCGCCTGGTCACCGACGGCGAGATCGTCGACATGTCGACGACGACGGTGTCCGGGCGCAGCTCCCCCGCGACCCCGCCGGCGCCGAGCATGACCTCCTCGACATCGGCACTCGCCGTCAGGCAGAGGAAGACGACGCGCGCGCGCGCGGTCACCTCTGCCGCCGAGCTCGCCGGCGTTGCACCCGCGCCCACAGCCTCGGCCAGCGGCGCGGGAGAGCGGTTCCACGCCACGACCTCCCACCCGGCTTCGAGCAGGTTCCGCACCATGGGCAGACCCATGATCCCCAGCCCGACGTAGCCGACGGGACCGGCCCGCCCCTCGCTCACCCCGCCTTCGGCCTGCGCCACCATCACGCCCCCGTCCGCGACCGATCTGTCGCCCCGCATCGAAGCACGGCTGACGCGTCGGGTGAAGCCCGTCGAGGGCCGCGTAGCGGCGGCCGAGCGGGCGGGCGACTTCGGCGTAGAATATTCGTCGGGACCAGGCGGCCCTCCGGACCCCAGCCGGGCGGGATCGCGGACCGCCGACGCGCGGGGACGGGGAGTGACGATGCGACGTGGCCTGAGCCGGATCCTGCTCGTGGGCATGCTGCTCGGTCTCGTCGTCGCCGGCCTGCGCCGCCTCGGGGCGCTCGGAGGGCGGGGCTGCGACATGAGCTGCGACTGCAGCCAGGCCGCCGAGCTCTGCTTCTGCAACCACGCCACCTGTCTCGCCCCGGCCGGGATCGATACCGAGTAGGTTCGAGCGCGCCGCGCCCTCAGGGCTGATTGGTGAGGATCAGCGTCGCACCGGCGGCGAACATGCCGCCCGCGCCGTGCGCGAGCGACAGCTCGACGCCCTCGATCTGGCGCGCGCCGCCGTCACCGCGCAACTGCACCACCGACTCCACGATGGCGAACATCCCGTACATCCCGGTGTGGGTGTGCGAGAGACCGCCGCCATTGGTGTTGACGGGCAGCTCGCCGCCGGGGGCGGTGCGCATCTCGGCGAAGAAGGGGCCCCCGTCGCCGGGCTCGACGAAACCCAGCGCCTCCAGCATGTAGACCGGTGTGTGTGTGAAGGCGTCGTACAGCATCGCGTGATCGATCTCCGCCGGACCGACTCCCGCCATGCGGAAGGCCTCCCCGCCGGCGACGCGGTAGGCCTCGCTCCCGGAGAAGTCGGCCATCTGCGAGACGTTCTGATGCGCAACGGCCTCGCCCCGGCCCAGCAACCACACCGGCGGCCGCGGGAAGTCCCGCGCCCGCTCGCCGCCGACCACCACCACAGCACCACCGGCATCGGTGACCAGGCAGCAGTTGAGCAGGCGCAGCGGCCACGCGATGAGCCTCGACGTCAGCACGTCCTCCACGCTGATGGGGGTTCGCATCGTCGCCTTCGGATTGAGCGCCGCCCACCGCCTCGTCGCCACGGCGACGGCGGCGAACTGCTCCTCCGTGCTCCCGTAGCGGGCCATGTGCCGCACCACCGGCAGCGAGAACATCGTCGGCGGCCCGTAGACCCCGTACGGCATCTCGAACTGTCCCCAGGGGGTGGCCGGACTCGGTACGCGTCGCTCCACGCCGACGCGGGAGCGGCCCGACTCGCCGTGCGTGATCAGGACGGTGGAGGCGTAGCCGGCGGCGATCGCCGCGGCCGCGTGCCCGACATGGACAAGGAACGAGCAGCCGCCGACGGCGGTGCCGTCCACCCAGCGCGGAACGATTCCGAGGTACTCCGCGATCTGGGAGGGACGGGGTCCCGCCGTGGCGAGCCCGTCGACGTCGGCCGGTGAGAGACCCGCGTCCGCAAGCGCCGCGAGCGCGGCCTCGGCGTGCAGGGAGAGCTCGGAGCGATCCGGCTGCACGTCGACGCGCGCCGTTTCGGCCGCCCCGACGATCGCGGCGGCGCGGCGCATGGCTCGCGAATCGCTCACCGATCAGCGCCCTGGGCTCGGGGAGTGCCCGGACGGAAGAGCGGGAGCTCGAGCGCCGCGCCCGTCCCGATCCCCCGCTTCCCAAAGTCGACCTCGAGTGGCAGGCCGGCGGGCAGCAGCTGCGGGATGTGCTCTGGCGGCGTGCCGGCATCGACACCGGAGGCGACGATGTTGCTCATCATGCGCGGGCCCTCCGCCAGCGTCACGACCGCGATCACGTAGGGCACGCAGTCCTCGAAGCCCGGTGCGGGGCGGTAGCAAACGACGTAGCTCTCGAGCGTGGCGCGGCCGGAGGCCGTCCTCCACTGCACGTCGGTCGACCAGCAGCGTGGACAGAACGGGCGCGGGTAGAAGTACCAGCGCTCACAGGCGCGGCAGCGCTGGATGCGCAGCTCGCGCCGGCGGAGACCTGCCCAGAACTCGGCGCTCTCGGGCGTCGGCTCGGGCATCAGACGCTCGGCCATTCACGATCCCCTATCGAAGCGCGGTGAGCACGAGCGGAACCAACAGCACGACGAGACCGGCCGCGAGGAGCACCTGGTAGGCCAGCCGCCAGATCCGGCGCGGCCGCGGATCCCAGGAGGAGTAGGCCTCCTCCTCGGCGAGGTCCGGGTCGAGGTCGCCCTCGGTCGAATAGTCCCAGCCGTCGCTCTCGCCCACCGGGCCCCTCCCGCGTACGCGCCCGGCCGTCCGCCACCCGCCGCCCTCGGGCCCCGCGAGACTAGCGCCGGCCGCCACATCCGTCACCCGCGCTATGCTCTCGCGGACCGCCGCCGCTCGCTGCGCCGGCCGCACGTCCCGGGAGGGGAGGCAGGGTGACGGCAGCGCCGCGCCGACCAGCGCCGGCCCCGGAGACGGATCCCGAAGGCACGCCACCCACCGGCCTACTCGATGCGCTGGAGGAGCTCGCCGTCGAGCTCGCGCGCGAGGCCGGTCGGACCATCGCCGCCGCCCTCAAGGGCGACGTTCGCGTTGAGTACAAGCAGCAGGCGAGGGGGGAGCACGCCCCCACCGATCCGGTCTCCGAGGTCGACCACGCCATCGAGCGACTCGTCCTCGAGCGCGTCGGCGCGCTCTTCCCCGCCCACGGCTTCATCGGTGAAGAAGGGGCGGACGCGTCCGACGGAGACGACGCCGGCGATCACGACTACGTCTGGGTCACCGACCCGGTGGACGGCACCACCAACTTCATCAACGGATTCCCCCTCTTCGGGTGCTCGATCGGCGTCCTGTACTGCGGGCAACCGGTGATCGGCGCGATCTGGTGCTCCACGGGCCACGCCCTCGGCCCGGGGGTCTACCACGCGCGCATCGGCGGTCCCCTCCGCTTCGAGGGCGAGGTCCTAGAGCCGCGTCCGGCCGGCGGCGGCGGGGGCGTCCGCCGGGGGCTCTCGGCCGCCCCCGGTGGCTCGCCGAGCCGCGAGCGGCGCTGGGACCACCGCACGACCGGGAGCGCGGTCTCCGAGTGCGTCTTCGTCTCGACCGGGATCTTCCAGAGCGCGCTCTTCTGGGGGCTCCACATCTGGGACGTCGCGGCGGGCATCGTGCTCGTCCGGGCAGCAGGGCGCGAGGTCTGGATGTACGACGGGAGCTCGTGGCACCCGTTCGAGCGGTTCGAGGCTCCCGCGAGGATCCCCCGCGGACGCGGCGCCCGGCACGCGGGCCGCGCGCCCGCCCTTCGCGACTGGCGCATGCCGCTCGTGATCGGCACCGCGGAGGCGACGGAGACGGTCCGCCGGCGTCAACACCAGCGCAGGTGGAGGTGGCGATGGATCCGCTGGCGGCGCCGCGTCACGGCGTGGCTGCGCCGGAACGGCGGTGGCTAGCACCTCCTGTCGCCGGGCAGGCACGGGCCAGTATGCGCCGGGGCGCACACCTCAGATCAGGGGCCAGGGCCAGCAGCGCCAGGGGAACATCTGGGGCAGGATCGGCTCTGCGATCAGGTCGCCGAGCCTCTCGAGCAGCGCCTCGCACTCTGCGCTCGTGAGCAGATCGGCGAGTGCATCGGCCGCGTGAGCACCGGTGCCGAGTTGCTGGCGGACGCGCGCGAGATCGTGCACGGAGCCGGCGTCGATCTCTTCTCCCGCGAAGTCCCAGATCACGGTGCGCAGCTTCGCGTCGCCGTGAAAGCAGAGTGCATTGTCGATCGCCCACAGCCGGTGATTCGCCCCGAGCAGGACGTGACCGGCCTTGCGATCGGCGTTGTTCGCGGCGAGGTCGAAGACCGCCATGCGCACCAGCTGCGTCTTGAGGTCCGCTCGCTCGCGCAGGGCAAAGTAGTGCAGGTTCGGGTCGTGGTCGACGAAGAGCTGCAGCGAGCCCGGGCCGTGCTCGCCCTCGCGTTCAACCGTCGGGGGGACCAGACCCCAGCCCAGCAGCCGTGAGAACGCGAAGGCGGCCACCTCGCGCCGGTGCAGGGTGCCGTCGGGAAAGTCGTAGAGGGGCCTCTCACCGCGCATCGGCTTGTAGACGGCACGTCCCGCACCCAGCAACGGGTGCTTCAGATCGGCGATGAAAACGTAGTTCGACGAGTCGGGGAGGAGGTGCAGTTCCCCGATCTCGGCCTCGCCGAGTGCGTCGAGCACCCCCGGATGATCCGGCGGCCAGAGGCCGGGACGCGCCCGCCCCCGCACGTGATCCATCGCGCCCCCACCAGCGCACCAACGACCCGCGTCTCATTGTAGAGCGGACGATCCGGCGTCCCGCGGCGGCGTGGCCGGCGCCCTACACCCGGCGTACTACCTCGCGATCACGCACGCCGAGCGACCACCGCATCGCGGCGAGGTGCATCATCATCGTCGCGAGCGCCGGCAGCGACGCATCGATCAGGGCGTGCGCCTCTCCCAGTGCGGCGGGCGACACGCCGCTCTCGCGAAGCTCCTCGGCGCTCGCTCTCAAGGGGTGGGCGAGGAAGCGCGTCGACGACCGCGCGTAGAAATAGAGCGCGCGGCCCCGGCGGCGGATCGACGGGTACGCCGCGAGGTGCTGAAGCTCCTCCCACGCGGGCCCGAGATAGCGCGGCCAGCGCGCGACGGCCCGGTAGAGATCCGGGGGAGCCTCGAGCCCGAGCCTCCGCGCGACATCCGGCAGGGGCGGCTCCGAGGGCGAAACGAGAACGACCTCGGTCGCGAGGTGGCCACGAGCCCGCCCCGAGAGCTCCCGCGGCTCAGGCCGGCCTCCTCCACCGACGACCGGCGCCTCCCGCGACTCCGCGAGCGCGCTGAGCAGCAGCAGCAGCTGTGGCTGGAGCCACTGGAACACATCGAGCACCGTCAGCAGGCGTTCAAGCTCCCCGGCGCCGAGCCCGCCCGCTCGAAGCGACCGGCGCGAGAGTTCGGGCTCGTAGTCCTCCTCAATGCCGTCGCTCGCCATGTCCGCCATGTAGAGAGCGCTGTTCAGGAAGCCCTGCGTCGCCACGCTCGACTCAAGCTGCGCCCACACGCACGCGAGGTACTCGCCTGACCCGCCGAGTTCGGCCAGCACGCCGGGAACAAACGGCGAGCCGAGCGCCGCTGCCATCTGTCCGGGGAGCCAGGAATCGATCCGTCGGACGCATTCTCCCACGAGGGCAGCATACGCTCGGGAGGCGCTCCGGGAGCCGAAGCCGCGCCGCGCGGCGCCCCGGCCGGGGGCGCTCCGTCGCCGGATGTCGCTGCACCCGCCAGAGGAGCCCCCGTCGCCCCGCTTGCCGACACCGGCAGCGGGGTGTACGAGGATCGGTGCACCCGGCGTCCCCCAGCTCGCCCGATCCCGAGCGGAGGCACTCGTGGACCCACGCCGCCTGCGTGCGATCTCGCGCGCCGCCGTTGCCGTGAGCGCGGCGGTCACGCTCGCCCTGACCCTGGCGCCCGGCGGCTGGATCGACTCGCCGCCGGCCATCCCGGACGGCGCGGCGCACGCGGTGGTTTTCGCCGTCTTCGGAGCCTCGCTCGCGCTCGCCTACGCCACGAGCGGCACCGCGCGGCGTTCGCCCCGGCGCGCGCTGGTGATGGTGCTTCTCGCGATCTGGCTCGTCGCCGCATCGACCGAGCTCCTGCAGGAGCGGATCCCGGGCCGGCAGCCGGGGTTCGCTGACTGGGCGGCGAACGTGACGGGAGGCGTGCTCGGATTCCTGCTGGCGGGGCCGGTACTCCGGGCCGTCCTGCGTCGGCGCGGCGGTTGAGCGGGGACGCCCCCCACGCGAGCCGCACCCTCACGAGGGCGGCACAGCCGCGATGGCAGGCGCTTGCGCAAGCCGTGTCGCCCCCTACTATGTTCCCCTTAAGCACCCACCCAGCGAGCGTACGAGGAGGCACTGATTCCGCTTGACATCCCCGAGGTGGTGATCGAGCGGCTCCCCGTCTACCTGCGCGTCCTCGATCGGCTGCAGCGCGACGGGCAGTCCGTGATCTCTTCGCAGGATCTGGGCGAAGAGCTCGGCGTGACGCCCGCGCAGATCCGCAAGGACCTCTCCTACTTCGGCCGCTTCGGGAAGCAGGGGCGCGGCTACTCCATCCAGCGCCTGATCGGCGAACTGCGGCACATTCTCGGGCTCGAGCGACGCTGGACCATGGCACTCGTCGGCGCCGGCCAGCTCGGCCGGGCGATCGCCTCGTACCACGGCTTCGGCCCGCAGGGATTCGATCTCGCTGCGATCTTCGACGCCTCGCCCGACGTCGTCGGCACCACCGTCGCCGGACACGTCGTCGCGCACGTGGACACGATGGAGGCGCGGCTACGAGAGCGACCCGTGGAGATCGGCATCGTCGCCGTCCCGGCCGAGCACGCGCAGGCGGTGATCGACCAGCTCGTGGCCGCCGGCGTGCACGCGATCCTGAACTACGCTCCGCGCGCGGTGCAGGTCCCCGCACACGTGCGCGTGCGCCAGATCGATCCGGCCGCCGCGCTCCAGAGCATGACCTACTACCTCAAGGGCGATGAACCCCCGCACGGGGCGGTCCGGTAGCACCGCCGAGACCGCCCGATCCCGGACCGCTACATCTGCTCCGCGACGAGTGACTCCTCCGGCGTCGGGAGGGCGCGCGCCACGACCTCCATGTAATCGAGCGCGGCGCCGGCGCCCTTGGCGACGCACTCAAGCGGGTCGTCGGCGATGTGGACGGGGACGCCGGTCTCGTAGAGCAGGAGATCATCAAGGTGCGGCAACATCGCGCCGCCGCCGGTGAGCACGATTCCCCGATCGATCACGTCCGAGGCCAGGTCCGGCGGCGTGCGCTCGAGCACGACGCGGACCGTTTGCACGACGGCCGCGAGCGACTCCTGTATCGCCGCCGTCACGTCTGAGGAGCGCAACTCGATGGTGCGCGGAAGGCCGGTGATCTGATCGCGCCCGCGAACACCAATCGTGCGATCGGGCTCGATCGGCAGGGCCGAGCCGATCGTGGTCTTGACCTCCTCCGCGGTCCTCTCGCCGATCAGCAGATTGTTGCGGCGCTTCACGTACTGCGCGATCGCCTCGTCGAGGCGGTCGCCGCCGACGCGAATCGATTCGCTGGCGACGATCCCGAACATCGAGACCACCGCCGCCTCCGTCCGGCCGCCGCCGATATCGACGACCATGTGCCCGCGCGCCGAGCCGAGCGGGATCTCGGCGCCGATCGCGGCGGCGAGAGGCTCGGGAATGAGGTGGGCCGGCCGGCGCGCGCCGGCGGCCTCGGCCGCGTCCCTAACGGCGCGCTGCTCGACGCCCGTCACGCCGATGGGGACGCAGATCATGACCTCGGGCTTGACGAGCGAGAGACGCCCCGTGACGCGGCCGATGAAGTACCGGAGCATCGCCTCGGTAATCAGGTAGTCGGCGATGACGCCCTCGCGCATCGGCCGGATCACCTGAATCGATCCCGGGTGGCGCCCGATCATCCCGCGCGCCTCGTCACCGACGGCGACGACGGCGTTCTCGCGGTCGGTCAGCGCCACGACCGCCGGCTCGTCGAGAACGACGCCGCGGCCGTGCGCGACCACGACCACGTTCGCCGTCCCGAGATCGATCCCGATCCGTTTCCCGAACACCAGCCCCCCGGCCCCTACCCTCTCACCCACACACCGCGGGGCGCCACCCCGGCGCTATGCCGCGGCCCCGACGCGTTCGATGCTGGCACCGAGCGCGGAGAGGCGGTCCACCAGATGCTGGTATCCGCGGTCGATGTGCTCCAGACCCCGCACCTCGGTCTCTCCCTCCGCCGCGAGGGCCGCGATCACGACCGCGGCCCCCGCCCGCACGTCGAGGGCCCGCACCGGCGTGCCGGAGAGGCGCGTCGGACCCTCGATGATGACGCTCTGCCCGCCAGTGGTCAGGCGAGCGCCCATCGCCCGCAGCTCGCCGACGTAGAGCAGCCGGTTGTCGAAGACCCGCTCGTGGATGATGGAGACGCCCGCCGCCTGCGTGAGCGCGGCCGCGATCGGGGCATGCAGGTCCGTCGGGAAGCCCGGGTAGGGGACCGCCTGCAGCTGCACGGCCTCCAACCCGCCAGCAGAGTCGACCGAGACCGAGGTCTCCGTCCCCTCGAGCCTCGCCCCCGCCTCCGCGAGCTTCGTGAGGACGCCGTCCATGTGCGCGGGGACCACACCCTCGACCCCGACCGCCCCTCCCGTTGCGGCGGCGGCGAGCAGGAACGTCCCGGCCTCGATCCGGTCGGGGATGACGGTGAAGTCGGTGCCGTGCAGGCGCTCCACTCCCTCGACTTCGACGATCTGCGAGCCGTGGCCCCTGATCCGCGCGCCCATGCTCAGCAGCATCTCGGCGACCATCGCCACCTCCGGCTCTGCGGCGGCGTTGACGATCACGGTCGTGCCGCGGGCCCGCGTTGCCGCGAAGAGCACGTTGACCGTGCCCAGGACGCTCGGGTAATCGAGGAAGACCCGCGTCCCCCGCAGGCCGCCCGCGCCGGTCCGCGCAACCCACGCGCCGCCCTCCCGCGCCACCGTGGCGCCGAGCGCGCGGAACCCGGCAAGGTGCACGTCCAGCGGGCGCACGCCGATCACGTCGCCGCCCGGTGGCGCGCACGCCGCCTCGCCCAGGCGGGCGAGCAGCGGTCCCATCACCAGGAACGAGGCACGGAGCGCCGTCGCGCGGGATGTGGGAGCCACCGTCTCGCTCAGCGCCGAGGCGTCGACGCGCGCGGTGTCCCCCACCTGCTCGACGCGTGCGCCGAGATCGCCGAGCAGGCCCAGCATTTGCCCGATGTCGGCGATCGCCGGAAGGTTGCGGACGGTGACGGGCTCCGGAGCGAGCAGGGAGGCGGCGAGCGTGTAGAGCGCCGCGTTCTTCGAACCCGAGGACGCGACGCGGCCCCGCAGGGGCTGCCCGCCGCGGATCAGCAAGCGCTCGAACGCGACCGCCGGCACGCCCGACACGGGGGCCTCGGCCGGCGCGGGAGACGGCGAGTGACTCTCAGGCGTGCTCACGCCCCGAGGATACGGACTTTGCGGCTATCCGGCAGCGATCGGGATGTGAGACGGCCGGACGGCGATCCACTTCGCCGCCGGCGCTGATGGCCGCAGCCGCCGGGGCCGGGAGGCGGGTGCGGATGGACGTGCGTGCCGCGGCTGCGCGGACGGGACGGGCGGCGACGCCCCCGGCGATGCCGGCCCGCAGCGGCGGGACGGCACCGCTCCCGCGGGCGCGACCTAGCGCTCGGCCGACGCGCGCGCTCCGCGGCGATGACGCCGCACCCGAAGCCGCAGGAGCGATCGCCTGAGCGACGCCTGGGCCCGCAGCAGGTCCACGGCCTCGGCGGCATCACGGGGACCGGCCAGGCGCTCCTCGGCGCGCCGGCGGGCGGTCTCGGCCCGTTCCTCGTCGATCTCGTCGGCGCGCTCGGCGGCGTCCGCCAGCACGCTGACGTGATCGTCGGAGACCTGCAGGAAGCCCCCGAACACGGCCATGTCGATCACGCCCTCCGGCGTCGCGACCGTGAGCTCGCCGACGTCGAGGCTCGTCATCAGCGCGGCATGCCGGGGAAGAACTGTGATCTGGCCCTCGGTGGCGGGCGCGGTGATCCGCACCACATCCTCACGTGCGAGCAGGGTCCGCTCCGGGGTGACGACGTTCAGGCTGAGCGGCACGCGCTCTCCCCTCTGCAGGCGCGATGGAGGCTAGTCGGCCTCCTCCGCGCGGAGCTCTGCGGCCTTCGCCACGGCCTCGTCGATCGTGCCCACCATGTAGAACGCGTTCTCCGGCAGATCGTCGTGACGGCCCTCGAGAATCTCGGTGAACCCGCGAACCGTCTCCGTCACCGGGACGTAGCGGCCCTCGCGGCCGGTGAACTGCTCGGCGACGAAGAACGGCTGGGTCAGGAAGCGTTGCACGCGCCGCGCGCGTGCGACGGTGAGCTTGTCCTCGTCCGCGAGTTCCTCGATGCCCAGGATCGCGATGATGTCCTGCAGGTCCTTGTAGCGCTGCAGCGTGCGCACCACACCCGAGGCCGCGTCGTAGTGATCCTGCCCCACCACGCGGGGCTCCAGGATGCGCGAGGTCGAGGAGAGCGGGTCCACGGCGGGATAGAGGCCCTGCTCCACCAGTGCGCGATCGAGTGCGACCGTCGAGTCGAGGTGACCGAAGGTGGTGGCGACGCCCGGGTCGGTGTAGTCGTCGGCGGGGACGTAGATCGCCTGGAAGGAGGTGATGGATCCCTTGGTCGTCGACGTGATGCGCTCCTCGAGTTCTCCCACCTCGGTGGACAGCGTCGGCTGGTAGCCGACCGCGGACGGCATCCGTCCGAGCAGCGCCGACACTTCCATCCCCGCGAGCGTGTAGCGGTAGATGTTGTCGATGAAGAGGAGAACGTCGCGCCCCTCCTCGTCGCGGAAGTACTCGGCCATCGTCAGGCCGGTAAGCGCCACGCGGAGCCGCACGCCGGGCGGCTCATTCATCTGCCCGAAGACGAGGGCGGTCTTGTCGAGCACCCCCGACTCGCGCATCTCGTTCCACAGGTCGTTGCCCTCGCGCGAGCGCTCACCGACACCCGCGAAGACGGAGAGACCGCCATGCTCGGTCGCGAGGTTGCGGATCAACTCGGTGTTGATGACGGTCTTCCCGGTACCGGCGCCGCCGAAGAGACCGACCTTTCCGCCCCGCGCGAGGGGCGCGATCAGGTCCACGACCTTGATGCCCGTCTCGAACATCTGCGCGGTGGTCTCCTGCTCGGCGTACGGCGGCGGGTCGCGGTGAATCGGCCACGGCTCCGGTTCGCCCGTGATGGCGGCGCCCGGGTCGAGGGGCTCGCCGACGACGTTGAAGATGCGGCCCAGCGTCTGCGGTCCGACCGGCACCTTGATCGGCTGGCCGGTGTCCTCGGCCGCAGCTCCCCGCGCCAGCCCGTCCGTGGAATCGAGCGCGAGGCATCGCACCCAGTTGTTTCCGAGATGCTGCTGTACCTCGGTCATGAGCCGGCCGGAGCCGTTCACGTCAATCACCACGGCGTTGTAGATCGCCGGCAGATCCCCGGGCGGGAACTCCACGTCGACGACCGTCCCAATCACCTGCCGCACGGTCCCTGTGGCCATCCGGTTCCTCCTCGCCGTCCCTGCCTAGGCCTCGACGGCGGCCGTGCCGCCGACGATATCGAGCAGCTCGCTCGTGATCTGATCCTGCCGCGCCTTGTTGTAGGTGAGCGTGAGCTCCGACACCATCTCCTGCGCCGCCTCCGTCGCCTGGTGCATCGCGACCATCCGCGCGGAGTGTTCGGAGGCAACCGCGTCCAGGAGCGCCTCGAGTATCTGCATCTCGATGTAGCGCGGCAGCAGCGTCTCGAGCAACGCCTGCGGCGAGGGTTCGAAGAGGAACTCCCGCGCGAGGCCCGAGGACTCCGCATCCGCGTCGCCTTCCTCCGGCCGGACCGGCAAGAGCTGGCGCACGGTCGGGCGCTGCACGCCGGTCGACACGAACCGCTGGTAGCCGATGTAGACCTGATCGAGTCGCTCCGCGACGTAGTCCTCCATGACGATGCGCGCGATCGGCAGCACGTCGACCTGCCCGGGGCGATCCCCGATCGCGGTGAACTCGGCGAGCAGCGGGAAGCCGGAACGGCGGAAGAAGTCCCGCCCCTTGCGTCCGACGGCGAGCACCGAGACCTCATCCACGTCCGGCTGGTGCTCGAGCGCCAGCGAGGCACCGCGGCGGTTCATGTTGGAGTTGAGCCCGCCGGCGAGTCCGCGATCGGCGGTAATGTGAATCAGCGCGAAACGCTGCACGCCGCGCTCACGCAGGAGCGGGTGCAACGTCTCCGAATCGGCCGTAGCCGCGTAGCCGGAGAGGCGCGCGAGCACGCCTCTCATCAGCTCCGCGTACGGACGGGCGGCAAGCGCGCGCTCCTGCGCACGGCGCATCTTTGAGGCCGAGACGAGTTCCATCGCCCGCGTCACCTTGGCGGTGTTGGCCACGGAGCGAATGCGCCCGCGGAGCTTGCGGACCTCGCCGGCTCCCGCCATCTTCCGCTACGTCCTTCCCCGCTGCCCGGCCGTCGCCGGGCTTCCGGCCGGGCCGGCTAGTATGCGACCGTCGCCTTGAAGGTCCGGATCGCCTCGGTGAGTTCGGCCTCCACCTCGCCCGAGATGTCGCCCGTCTCGTTGATCGCCTCGATCACCTGCGGGTGACTCGCCGCCATGTGCTCGTGGAAGACCCGCTCGAAGTCGCCGATCTTCTCCACCGGCACCTCGTCGAGCATCCCCCTCGTCCCCGCGAAGAGAACCGTGACCTGCTGAGCGAGAGACTGCGGCGCGTACTGAGGCTGCTTCAGGAGCTCGGTGAGCCGCGCGCCACGCGCCAGCTGACGGCGGGTGGCGGCGTCCAGGTCCTCCGTGCCGAACTGCGCGAACGCCTGCAGCTCCCGGTACTGCGAGAGGTCAAGCCGCAGGGTGCCGGCGACCGCCTTCATCGCGCGGGTCTGCGCGGACCCTCCCACGCGCGACACCGAGATGCCGGGGTTGGTCGCCGGCCTCTGGCCGGCGTTGAAGAGATCCAGCTCGAGGATGATCTGGCCGTCGGTGATCGAGATCACGTTCGTCGGGATGTAGGCGGAGACGTCTCCGGCCTGCGTCTCGATGATCGGGAGGGCGGTGACCGAACCACCGCCGTGCTCCTCGTCCATCCGCGCCGCCCGCTCGAGCAGGCGCGAGTGGAGGTAGAAGACATCGCCGGGGTAGGCCTCGCGGCCGGGCGGGCGCCTCAGGAGCAACGAGACCTGCCGGTAGGCCCACGCGTGCTTGGAGAGATCGTCGTACACGATCAGCACATCTCGGCCCTGCTCCATGAAGTGCTCGGCCATCGCGCAGCCGGCGTACGGAGCGAGGTACTGGAGAGCGGCCGCCTCGGACGCGGAGGCCGACACCACGATGGTGTGCTCCATCGCCCCGTACTCCTCGAAGGTGGCGACGGTCTGCGCGACCTTGGAGTCCTTCTGGCCGACCGCGACGTAGACGCAGATCACGCCGGTTCCGCGCTGGTTGATGATGGCGTCGATCGCGATCGCGCTCTTACCCGTGGAGCGGTCGCCGATGATGAGTTCACGCTGACCGCGGCCGATCGGGATCATCGCGTCGATGGCCTTGACCCCCGTCTGCAACGGCACATCGACGCTCTTGCGCGAGACCACGTTCGGCGCGATTCGCTCGACGGCCTGCCGTTCGGCCGTCAAAACCGGCCCGCGCTCGTCGATGGGATCGCCGAGAGCATTCACGACGCGACCGAGAAGGGCGTCGCCGACCGGGACCGAGGCGACTTCACCGGTCGTCCGCACCTCGTCACCCTCGGCGATCTCGGTGTGATCGCCGAGGACGATGGCGCCGACCGTCTCCTCCTCAAGGTTGAGCGCGAGGCCGCGCACGCCGCTCGCGAACTCGATCAGCTCCGACGACACGCAGCGCTGCAGTCCGTGGATGCGCGCGATGCCGTCCGAAGCCTCGATCACCGTCCCGACGTTGGTCTCGGTCACGCCCTGATCGAAGTCTTCGATCTGGCGCTTGAGGATCGCCGCGATCTCGTCCGCACGTGTCGCCATCAGTTCCTCCACCCGCGCTCGATGTATCCCTCGAGGTCCCCGTTGAGCCGCCCCCCGGCGCGCGGCGTCGTCATCGCCCTCTACCCGCCCGCGACGAGCCGCGCACGCAGGGCACGCAGCCGCGTGCGCGTTGAGCCGTCGACCAGGTGGTCGCCGACGCGGACGACTGCACCGCCCAGAAGCCCCGGATCGACCGTCGCGCTCAGCATCACCGTGCCCCCGCCGCGACGCTCCGCGAGAGCGGCGGCGATCGCCTCCTGGCGCTCCTCGGAAACCTCCACGGCCGTTCGGAGCTCGGCCCTCACCACCTCACGCTCGACATCCCAGATCTCCAGGAAGTACGAGGCGATCGAGGGTCCGAGCGCGAGCCTTCGCTTCTGCCTGAGAAGGCGGAAGAGGTTGAGCTGCAGCGGCCCGGCCCCGGGTGCTGCCTCCCGCGCGATCTGGAGGAAGCGCTCCTCATCGACCTCATCGGCGGCGAGTGCGGCGAGCGATCCGGCCGCCTCCGTGAGGAGCGCCAGCGCCTCCAGCGAGGCGGCCCATGCCTCCCAGTCGCCGTGCTCGCGCGCGAGCAGGGCGACCGCGACGGCGTAGCGCCGTCCGGCGACATCGCGGGTCACCGCCACGGCATCACCGCCCGCCTCCGGACACCGCCGACGGCGAGGGGGCTAATTGTCGGCGCCCCTTCCGAAGTCGCTCGAGACGATCACCTCGTCGATCAGGCGCTGGTGCGCATCCCGATCGAGCGACTGCCCGATCACGCGCTCGGCGGCCGCGATGGTCAGATCGGCGAACTCGCCGCGCAGCGCCTCGATCACCTGATCCCGCTCCCTCTGGATCTCCTCGCGGGCGCTGGTGACGATCTGCTCCGCTTCGGCCCTCGCCCGCTGCTCGAGTTCCTCGCGCAGGCGCTGCGCGGTCTCCTGGGAGCGGGCCACGATCTCGCGCCCCTCCTCGCGCGCCTCGTCGATGAGGCGGCGCGCCTCCCCCTCGGAGGCCTGCGCCTGCTCCGCGGCCTGCTCGGCACGGTCCAGACCTTCCTGGATCCGCCGCTTGCGCTCGTCCAGCACCCGCATCAGCGGCGGGTAGAGGAAGAGCCTGAGGATCAGCAGCAGCAGGCCGAAGTTGATGAGTTGCGCTATGAGCCCGGGCAGGTTGAAGCCCAGGGCGGCGATGCCGCCCCCGCCTTCCTCGGCGGCGTACGCGACGCCGGCTCCGGACTCAAGGGTCCAGGCGAACGTCGCGAGCAGCGCCGCGAGCCCGAGCACACGAATGAAGCGTCGCACCCTGCGCCCCTCTCGCACTCCCCGGGGCCGGACGCCTTCGTCGCGTCCGGCCCGGGGGCGGATCGCCTCTAGAAGACGAAGCCGATGAGAATGGCGACGACCAGCGCGTAGATCCCGATCGCCTCCGCGAAGGCGATCGCCAGGATCATGTTGGTCTGGATCGCGCCCGCGGCCTCCGGGTTGCGCCCCAGGGCCTCCATCGCCTTCCCGCCGAGGAAGCCGATTCCGATGGCCGGGCCGAGCGCCCCGAGGCCCATCGCGATCCCCGCCGCCAAGAACTTCATCGAGTCCGCGGTGAACTGGTTGTCGACCGTGGCCTCCTGCGCACCGGCGACACCCGTCGCCAGCAGGAACAGCGCGGCCGCGGCCGCAGAGGCCGCCAGCCCCCGGCGAACCACCATCCCAAGAGTCATCTCGCCTCCCTCTCCCGGCTGCGTGTCGCGGGTGGACACGCCCTACACTCGCCCCGACCGATCTCCGACAACATCCCCCGCCGGCCAGCGGCGGCCACTAGTGGCCGGCCGCCCCGTGCCCCTCCTCGCCGCCGCCATGGTGAGCGACCGCCATCTGGGCAAACACCAGCGTGAGCATCGCGAACACGAACGCCTGAATCAGCCCCACGAAGAGTTCCAGTCCGTAGAAAACGGTGACGAGCAGCAACGGGACCAGGAAGCTCATCATCACGATCAGCACCTCGCCCGCGAAGATGTTGCCGAAGAGACGGAAGGTGAACGAGACGACGCGGATGAACTCCGATATCAGCTCGAGGATTCCGACGAAGACATCGATCAGGCCCATCGGGTTGCCGCGCAACAGGCGGCGGAAGTTGAAGAACTTCCCGAAATAGCCGACTCCCAGCGTCGATATTCCCCAGTACTCCACGAAGATGAAGGAGAAGATGGCGATGGCGAGCGGCGCGTTCACGTCGGTCATCACCGAGCGCAGCAGGGGCGCGATGATGCCGGAGAAGGGGTCGCCGCCCTTCTCCGGCGCGATCGGCTCGTCGCCGGCCCCCACGTCGACCGATTCGCCGCCGATCGGGATGTAGGCGAGATCGACTCCGAGGAGCGAGGCTTGCTCGAAGACCGCCTGCGTCTCGCCATGCCCCGGCTCGGTCACGCCGACGTAGAGGTTGCCCGGGAGGAGACCCGCGTAGTTGTTGAGCAGCACCCAGAAGAAGATCGTGCCGACGACCCAGAAGAAGCGCCGGCCCTGCGCCTCGCCGACGACTCCCACGACGACGTTGTAGAAGCCACCGACCAGAGCCTCGACGGCACCGCTGAAGCCGGACGGCACCACCGAGAATCCGCGCGCTGCCACGACCGCCACGACCGTCATCAGTGCGAGGACGACCCACGACGTGAACATCGTGTTGGTGACGTCGAGCGGTCCGACGTGGAACACGGTCTCCGGCGCCACGATGATCGCCGGCGACGGCGGTGTGAGGACCAGCATCCCGACCGCGAGGGCCACCAGCGCGAGCACGCCGATGAGCGCAGCCCTCATCGGCGGTCATCCCCGTGCGGCGCGCCGCCTCCGTCACCGCCGGACGGCGGTGTGCGCGAGGCCGCGCGCGCGATCACATCCTTCAACTGCCCGTATGCCCCCACGAATCCCACCAGGAGACCCAGCACCAGAAAGACGAGGGTGAGCACCGGCCCCGTCGCGAAGTGCCCGTCCAGCAGGCTCCCCACGAACGTCAACCCCACGATCGATGTCGCGAGGAAAAAGCCGATCCCTACCAGTCCGAGCGCTGGCGAAGTCCACACAGGAGTCCGCCCTCCGGGACCGCGGGGACTCTAACACGACGGGATCGGCCGATCAACAGCTTGTGACGGTAGGCACGAACAGAAGCGGAACGGCCACCGTGCGCCGGCGGGACCGCGCTCTCAGGGCGACTCGCGCTGATCGAAGTCGTCGAGATCGAGCTCCGAGACGAAGTCGGTGAAGGCGGAGAGGCCCCTCAGCTCCTCCTGCGTGACGCGGGTGCGGCGCGACTCGCTATCCCCTCCCTCGACCGGCTCTCCCGCTGCGTCGAGGACGACGCCCGCCCGATCGAGGACCGACTCTTCGACGAAGATCGGGACCCGGGCACGCACGGCGATCGCGATCGCGTCGGAGGGACGCGAGTCGACCTCCGTCACGCGGCCGTCCTGCTCCAGACGGATGCGCGCGAAGAACGTGTCGTTCGACAGATCGTTGACGACGACCGATCGCACGGTGCCGCCGAGCTCCTCGACCATCGTGTGTAGCAGGTCGTGCGTTTGCGGGCGGGGTACCGAGACATCCTGCAGCCTGAGAGCGATCGCCTCCGCCACATCGGCCCCGATCCAGATCGGGAGGAAGCGGCCCGCCTCCTTCTCCCGCAGAATCACGACGCGCTGGAAGTGCCGCAGGCTCACGCGGATGCTGTCGATCACGAGCTCGATCACGGTGCGACCCTTCGGCCCGGTATCCGACTCCGACCCGGCGGTCCGATCGGCCTCCGAAGGCCGTCCGAGCATCCGCTCCCGCCCGACCGTTTGAGTGTAGGAGTCGCCGGATCGGCGAGTCAACGCGCCCCGGCTCACCCGGGCCGCCGGCATCCCACGCAACCCCCGGGCGCCGGCCTCCCGGGGGCCGGGCGCAGCCTCCGTCAGACACCCACCGCCCGCGCTTCCTCGATCTCGTCGCGGAGCTTCTCCGCGGCCGCCCGGGCGGCCGCCGCATAGCCGGCCAGATCGCGCGCGCCGACGGCCTCGCCCGCGTAGAGCACGCTCCTCGACGCCGCCACCAGAATCCCGCCGCCGTCGGCATCCGCCCCCGCGCGAACCGCGGCTGCCACGGCCCCCCGCTGCGCGCCGACGCCGGGAATCAGCAGCAGCAGGTGCGGAGCGATCTCGCGCAGGCGCGCCGCCTGCTCGGGATAGGTGGCGGCCGCGACGAGCCCGACGTTGCCCCGCGTGTTCCATTCCACGGCGAGGGCGGCAACCCGCTCGTAGAGCGGGCGCCCGTCGGCAAGGCGCAGATCCTGCAGCTCGACGCCGCCGGGGTTGGAGGAGCGGCACCAGATGAACGAGTGTCGATCGTCGTACGCGAGAAACGGCTCGACGGCATCGCGCCCGCCCCAGCCGTTGACCGTCATCGCGTCGGCGCCCAGCTCCTCGAAGGCGGCGCGGGCGTAGGCCGCCGCCGTCGACCCGACATCACCGCGCTTGGCGTCGAGCAGGACCGGGACGTCGCCGGGCACGGCGTCGATCGTGGCCCGCAGATCGCGCCAGCCCCTCTCGCCGCGCTGCTCGAAGAAGGCCGCGTTGGGCTTGAAGCAGCAGACCAGATCCGACGTGGCCTCGACGATCTGCTGCAGGTAGCGGGCAACGGGGACGCCGCGCGGCAGGCGGGACTCGTCGGGGTCGAGCCCGATGCAGAGCAGCGAGCGGTGCGTGCGCGACGCCGCCTCGTACTTCGCCCGAAAGCTCATCACCCTCCCCCTCCCGACGGAAGTACGGCGACGGCGCCGGTGGCGGCCCGCAGATCGAGCGGCGGCAGATCGGCGCCGGACGCCCGCAGCCGGTCGAGGGCCGCTGCCAGCCCGCGCACATCGCCCGTCGCCCGGCAGTCTACCGTCGCCTCCGCCGACGAGGCCGCCGGTAGCCCGCCGGAGGCGGCGAGAAGGTCCCGGCAGCGTCGCGCGACGGGGTGCGCCGCATCGAGCGCCCGCACGCCGGGAGGAAGCAAACGCGCGAGCGTTGCTCCGAGCAGGCCGTAGTGCGTACAGCCGAGGGCGATGACATCGACGCCCCGGGCGAGCGGGCCCGCCAGCGCCGTCCGGAGCATGCCCTCGACCTCGTCACCCGCGACGACACCCCGCTCCACGAGGCTCGCCAGCCCCGGCATCGGCACCGTCTCGACGCGCGCGCCGCCGGCGTGACGCCGCTCGAGCCGCGCCAGGCGGTCGCCTCGCGCCGTCACCGTCGTCGCCAGCACCAGGACGCGTCCCGAGGCGCTCGCCGCCACGGCGGGCTTGAGCGGAGGCTCCATACCGACGACGGGAACGGCGACCGCCGACCGCAGCGCCTCGAGCGCCGCCGACGAGGCCGTGTTGCAGGCGACGACGAGGAGCCCGCAGCCCTCAACAGCGAGCCGCTCGCCGATGGCGAGCACGCGGGCGCTCACGAGCGCCTCGGGGCGGTCGCCGTACGGGAAGGCGGCGGTGTCGGCAACGTAGCGGACGGGGAGGGCGGGCAGCAGACGATGGAGCGCGGATGCAACGGTCAGGCCCCCGACGCCGGAGTCGAGGATGCCCACGGTGGTGGTCATGGGACCCCCGCGGTCGCTCCCTCCCCCGCCCTCTCCCAGCGTAGCACCCGCGGTTGCGACGGGGCGCGAGGAGCGCGGCCGGCGGCGAAGCTAGATGCGCTCGGGGAAGTCCGTGGTCTCGGGGAGGGCCGGCTCGTCGAACGTCGGGGCGATCTCGCTGTCGCGGACGCGGGTGTCGACCTCCGGCCCGCCCACCCCCCTGCGACCGACGCGGCTGCGCAGTTCGTCCGTGGCCGGGGTCGCGACCTCCCAGCTCGCGAGCTCGGCGTCGAGCTCGTCGACGCGCACCGCCTCCGGGTAGTGCCGGCCGTAGCGGGCGCCGTCGAACAGCGCTGCGACCTCCTGGAAGTGCGGCGCGGCAAACACCCGGCTCGCCGCCTCCGCGTACTCGAGTGGCGTTTCGCCGGACCGCCTCGGGAACCCGCGATCCCGAGCGGCGGCGGCGAAGCGGGCGTAGAGGCGGTAGATCGCCTGCCGGCGCAACCAGCCCGCCGACACCTCCTCGCTGCGGTTCCCCGGCAGGATCGAGCGCAGCAGCGAGCCGAGCCCGGCGCCCGCTCCCTCGGATCTCGAACGCACCTCGTCGTAGGCCACCTCCTGCCGCCGCGGGCGGCGCGCGCGGCGGAACAGCAGCCGCCCGCCGAAGTAGAGTCCGGCGAGAACCGCCGTCAGCCCGAGCAGCCTCGCGCCGTCTCGCAGCCACCCCGGCGGGCGGTTCTCCGAGAGGGCGTCCCGCGTCTCCTGATCCACGAAGATCGCGCGCCCGATCGCCTGGAACACCTCCTGGAAGCGCGTGTCGAGGCCCTCCAGGAGACCGGCGAGCGGGGAAAGCAGGACGCCGAGCAACCAGAAAACGGGCGTGAGGATCAGGATCAGCACCCACGAGATGAAGCGCGGCAGCAGGTCGCCGAGCGGTGATATCAGCCGCTCCACGTTGAGGATGGTCAGGACGCCGAAGACGAGCCCCGTGATCCCGAGCAGCGCCACGGTGACGGCGACGGAGGCGGCCCAGGCAGCGCTTCGCTCCATCCCCTGCGTCTCCGCGGTCGCCCGCGCCACGTTCGAGACGGCGAGCGTGAGCATGCCCATGACGAAGTAGAGAACGGCGAGCAGTCCCGGACCGGCCGAGCCGCGTCCGGTGGCGACGAGGGCCGCTATCAGCACAACGAGGAAACCCGTCGTGAACGACCAGATCACCTTCTCAAAGGAGACCGGCGAGCGGCCCAGCCAGAGGAACCTCAGCCACAGCAGCATCACGCCGATCACCGTCATCGTGCGTGCCGATCCGGCCGCCCGGGCGGGGTTCTCGTCGGCGAGATAGTCCTCCGCTCCCGGGGCGCCCTCGAAGGGAAACTGCGAGATCGTCCCTCCGCTCCACACCTGCAGGTCCCCCGCGATCGAGACGTGCACCAGCGCGTTGACGCCGAGGACGGAGGCGAGCACGCCGACCACGGCGGCCAGTCCACCCGGCAGTCCGATGCGAGTGACGTAGTGGGCGAGCAGGAACGCGGCGACGGCCCCGGCCACGAGGATCCACCACGGGGGACCGGCGGCGACGTCCGCAGCCGCCTCGCGCAGGCGTTCCGCCGCACCCAGGGCGGCGGCGCGGTCGAGGGGAGCACCGCGCAGGATCGCGAGCTCGAGGCTCGCCGCCAGCCCGGTGTAGCCGGCACGCTCCACCGCCGTGGCGAAGACGCGCAGCACGATGAACCACGCAAGCGCCTCGGTCACCAGGAACAGCGCCGTCGCGCCGATCCGCTGCCAGCGGGGCGTGCCCCACGAGGCGACCGCCGCACTCACCTGTGCGGCGCGGCCGAGTGCGCCTCGCTCCCCGCTCACGGTCTCTCACCCCGACCGCGCACGGTGCTGACCGGATCCGGCCGAGGACTCGCCGCAGGGCGCGGATCCGGGAGGGTGTCCCCCCGGCCGCGAGGCGGCGGGGGCAGCGGCAGGGCGTTCGCCGAGACCTCCGGGAGGCGCATGACGCCGCTGTCCTCCAGCTCCTGGAGGTGAGCGTCGAGGGAGATGACGGGGATCGGCCCGAGCTCCGCACCATGCTCCCAGTCGCCCGGTCCCACCTTGAGGACGAGCACGTCGTGGCCCTCCGACCGCAGCCGCCTGAGCGCCGCGGCGAGGGACTCGTCGAGCACGGCGGTGACGACGACGACGGTGGCGCCGGCCGGGAGCGCGCGCGCGCGACCCGTCAGCTCGTCGGCGAGCCTCGACGTCGTGAAACCCGAGATCATGGCCAGCGCCTCGAGTACGCGGTTGAGCTGCTCGGGAGCACGGCCGGCTCCGATCCGGATCGGCCGGTCGGCGTCCGGGAAGGAGCCGTTGGCGATGAGGCCCAGCGCCGAGCGCTCGTCGAAGGCGGCGACCGCCGCAGATGCCGCGACCGCGACGCCGCGCTCAAGCAGCTGGACGTTGGTCCCGAAGGTGTTCTCGGGGAGCGTGGTGATGTTGAGCGCGATCACGACGGCCCGTGTACGCGAGGGCTCGTAGACGCGGGAGACGAGCCGCGCGGCGCGCGCCGTCGCCTTCCAGTCCACCCGCTTCATCGGATCACCGGGGAGGTAGTCACGCAGGCCGACGACCCGCTCGGGGTCCTGGAAGACCGGGTGGCCCCCTCGTTGATCCCCGAACGGGCGGGCATGGACGACGTTGAGTTGCGGCAGCGGAATCGTCTGCGGGTAGACCACGAGCGCGCTCCGCCCGCCGACCTCGCGCTGGCTCTCGAAGAAGCCGAACAGATCGCCGGAACGCAGCCGGGTGGTGCCGATCCGGTAGTAGCCGCGCTCGACCGCGCGCAGGGTGAGAGGCCACGAGAGCTGCTCGCTCGGTGCGAGGGATGTGTTGCGGTAGAGAACGACTGTCCGCGGGACACCGGAGGGGTGCACGGCGGCGTCCGGAATCTCCATCGGCGTCGCGAAGCGCTCCTGCACCTCCAGCCACGGGACGGGCAGCCGCTTGCGGTTGGCGATCGAGAGGCGCAGCTGTGTGCTCTCGCCCACGAAGATGCGCGTGTGCTCGAGCCGCCTCTCGTAGTGCAGCTCCTCCAGCGCGAGGCGCGACCACAGGCGCGAGACCCCGCTCGACGCGAGCAGCAGGACGCCGAGCACGACGATGGCATCGGCCTGCGACAGGAGTCCGATCAGGACGAGCCCGCCCGAGGCGACCAACCACGCCTCGGTGACGAGGGCACGCACGGGCTCTAGCCCCGGCCCGTGCCCACGTCCGCAACGGGGACGGGCAGGTCCCGGAGGATGTCGTCGAGGACATCATCGACCGATCCGCCCCGGAGTCGTGTCTGCGAGGAGAGCAGGAGGCGGTGAGCGAGGACGGGGTGAGCCAGCCTCTTCACGTCGTCCGGTCGGACGAAGTCGCGCCCCTCCAGGGCAGCGGAGGCACGCGCGGATTCGAAGAGCGCGAGCGAGGCGCGGGGGCTCGCGCCGAGTTCGAACGACTCGTGCTCGCGCGTGGCGCGACAGATGCGCGCGACGTAGCTCGCGACGTCGTCCTCGACGTGGATCAGGGGCAGCTGCTGCGCAAGCGCCCGCAGCTCCGCCGCGTCCAGCACGGAGACGAGCGTGTCGAGCGGCGACCGCTCGCGGAAGCGGCGGAGGATCTCGAGCTCCCCGTCCTCGTCCGGGTAGCCGATGCTCAGGCGAAGCAGGAAGCGATCGAGTTGAGCCTCCGGCAGGGGGAAGGTTCCCTCGAGCTCGACCGGATTCTGCGTGGCCATCACCACGAACGGCTGGGGCAGGGCGCGGGTGTCGCCGTCGACCGTGACGGTGTGCTCCTGCATCGCCTCGAGCAGGGCCGACTGCGTCCGGGGCGTCGCACGGTTGATCTCGTCGGCGAGAACGACGTTCGCGTGCAGCGGTCCGGGGCGGTACTCGAACTCGCCGCTCTTCTGCGAGTAGTAGTTGATGCCGACGATGTCGGAGGGCATCAGGTCGGGCGTGAACTGGATGCGACTGAAACTCGCCCCGAGCGAGCGAGCGACCGCATGCGCGAGCGTCGTCTTACCGGTCCCCGGCACGTCCTCGATCAGGACGTGGCCACCCGTCAGCAGAGCCACCAGCACGAGGGAGATGGTCTCCTCCGCACCGACAACGACGCGCTCAACGTTCTGGCGCACGATGCCGCCAGCCCGGGCGATCGCGGAGGCCGCGGCGGCGCCATCCGCGCCGGCGGCTCCCGCGGCGGTCGGTGTGGCTCCGAAGCGACCGGCGGCTGACTCCTGCACGGCACCCTCACGGCACTGGCTCCCGCGGCACGGGGCCCGCTGGAGGATAGCGCACCGCCGTCGGGCGTGTGGTCTCACCCCTCCGGCGCTTGCCGGGCGGTGGAGCGGCGGCTAGCGTCGCACCCATGACGGGGCGAGCCCGGGAGCGGGCCACGGAGGCGACCGTTCACGACGAGCTGCTCTCGACGCTCGCGGAGATCACGGAGACGCGGCTGAACCGTGCGACCGACCGCGAGGGATGGACGATCCGACACGCGCTCGCCGCAGTCGCGGCCTCCGACAGGGTGCTCGCCCACGTGCTCGGCTCGCTCGCAGCGGAATCCGGGGCACCGGGGCGCTTCCGGTTCCGGCGGCTACGCGGCGAGGTCATGTACGAGGCGCACATGCTGCAGCGCGACGCCCTCGCGCGGCTGCTGCAGCAGACACATGCGGAGGCGGAGAACGCGCTCGCAGACCACGCGGCCCTCCTGGACCATCCGATAGAGGCGGAGGGAGACGGGGCTCGGAGCGTCGGCGACCTGCTCGCCGATCGAGCCGAGCGTGAGCGAGCCGCCCTCGGCGCGCTGCGACAGGCGCTCCCCCCCGGCCAGGCAGTTCGGCGCACCGGAGGGCAGGCACGCCCCGCATAATGGCCGCTGCAGGGCTGCCCCGGGGTCGGGCCGCGGCAACTGGACCGATGGGGGTTTCGTGCGCGCCGAGATCGTCTCGATCGGAACCGAGATCCTGCTCGGAGAGATCACGGACACGAACGCCGCGTTTATCGCCGGCCGCCTCCCTGCCCTCGGCATCGACCTGCACTACGTCACGCAGGTTGGCGACAACGGGGGGCGTCTTCGGGAGGTGCTGGCGCGCGCGTGGGAGCGTTCCGAAGTCGTCTTCACGACGGGCGGGCTCGGCCCCACGGAGGATGACATCACCCGGGAGACGGTTGCCCTCGTCCTGGGAGAGGTGCTCCATGAGGACCCCGGACAGGAGCGCATCCTTCGCTCGTTCTGGCGCGGCCGCGACCGGCCGATGCCCCGGCGCAACCTGAAGCAGGCGCAGTTGATTCCCTCCGCGCGCGCGATTCCCAACCCCCGTGGAACGGCGCCGGGATGGTGGGTCGAGCGCGACGGCCGCGCCATGGTGGTGATGCCCGGGCCCCCGGCCGAGATGACGCGCATGTGGGAGCACGAGGTCGCGCCCGAGCTCGAGCGGCGGGCGCGCGCCGTTCTCGTCAGCCGGACGCTCAAGACGACCGAGCTCGGCGAGTCCGCGGTCGACGAGTTGCTCTCCCCGCTCCTCGGATCGCGGAACCCGTCGATCGGCATCTACCACCGGCCCGACGGTGTGCACGCGCGCCTCGCCGCGAAGGCGCCGACGCGCGAGGAGGCGAAGGCCCTGATTGCCCCGGTGGAGGCCGAGGCGAGGCGGTTGCTCGGGTCCAATCTGTGGGGCGTCGACGACGAGTCGCTCGCGGCGGCGGTCGGACGCCTGCTTCGCGAGCGTGGCCTCACCCTCGCGGTGATGGAGTCGGCGACGGGCGGGGCCGTGTCGGATGCAATCACCGATGTCGCCGGCTCCTCCGACTACTTCGTGGGTGGGCTCGTCACGTACGCGACGGCGGTGAAGCTCCAGATGGGCGTGTCACCCGAGATCGTCGAGCGACACGGAGTGATCTCACGCGAGACCGCCGAGGCGATGGCCGGAGCGGCTCGCCTCGCGCTGCGGGCCGACATCGGCGTGGGCATCACGGGCGTCGCCGGCGAGAGCGCCGTCGAGGGCCAGCCGCCGGGCACGATGCACATCGCGCTCTCACGGGACGGCGAGATCGAGTACGCGCACTGGCGCTACTACCAGGGCCGCGTGGCGACGAAGCGGCGTGTGCAGCAGCACGTGCTCTCGATGCTGCGACGCCACTTGCTGGGCCTGGGAACCACAATCGACTCACGGGTCAGCGGCGAGCGGCGGGCGTAGCCGGCGGAGCGGGCGCGGCTACCACCGCCGAGGTGGGATCGTCGCACGCTCGGCGGCTCGCAGGCGAGGAGCGAACGATGTCGGGCCCGATGACGGCGGACGTGATCTCGCTGCGCTCGAACCGGATTTACGCTTTCCGCATCGCCGAGCGCTCGGGCGGGGGCCGCCTGCTGCTCGACGCCGGTCCCGACTACGAGGGCGCCTGGGATGAGGCCGTCGGGCAGGGGTACGCGCTTGGCTTCCCTCCGGAGCGCGTCCGGGCCGTGATCGTCACCCATGGGCACGCCGACCACGCAGGACTCGCCTACCGCTGGGCGGAAGCGGGCGCGCGCATCTTCGCTCTCGCTCCGGACATGACGGCCCTGACCGCGGGCGATGGCTGGCGCGAACACCAGGCACGCCGCGGTCGGGAGGAGATGGGCCGCCACGGCTGCCCGCGCGAGACCGTCAAGCTTATCGACGAGATCCGGCGGGAACGCTCCTCATTCCTTCGCTGGAAGGGCGCACCGTGGGGCTCGGTCGCGCCGGCAGTCGGCGATCACGTCTTCGCGATCGAGGGGCCGGGAGGCGAGAGCTCGCTGCGCATCGTCGCCGCTCCCGGCCACACCCCGGGCAACCTCGGCGCCCTGGTGGAGGAGACGGGAGAGTTCTACGGGGGCGATACGCTGCTCCCGGGACGCATCCCGTCCGCCGGACTGCACTTCCACTCGAGCACCGGAACGCCGCGCTGGCCGTCGCTTCCCCCGTACGTTCGCTCGGTCGAGTGGATCGGGAGTCTCCCCCTGACGAGGCTCCTCCCCGGCCACCGCGCCGGGGAAGGCGACCACCCGGCGGACCCCGCCACCGAGGCCCGCCGCTTCCTCGCCCACTACCGCCGCCGCGGCCGGCAGGTGCGGGTTGCCCTGGCCGAGGGACCGGCCACCGCTTACGAACTCGCGCGCAGGATCTTCCCCCGCCTCCCTGAGAGGCGCGTCGGCCAGGCGATGACGGAGGTGATCGGCCACCTCGACGTCGGCCTGCAGGAGGGCACCGCCCGGCGCGAGGATGCCGCCGGCGGGCTCTGGCGCTATGCGCCCGCCGGCGGCATCGAGGCCGGGTGACGAGAACGGCCGGGACCGCGGGGCGCGAGGCGCCGCGCAGGCCGGCTCAGTCGCCGGCGAGGACCCGGTAGAGCGTCGTCAGGCGGCGCGGGAGCTGCTCGATGTCGGCGACGACCTCGTAGCCGATGTCGTCGCACATCTGCTTCAGATAGTCGTGCCCGTCCTTGTCGACCGTGATCAGGAAGGGTGTGACGCCGGCGCGGCGCGCCTCGATCAGCGCCTGCTTGGTGTCGTGGACGGCGTAGTCCTTCTCGGTGCGGTCGCGGCCGTAGCCGTGATCCTGCGGCCGCCCGTCCGAGACGAGCACCAGGATGCGCACCTTGGCCTCATGGAGAATGAGTTTGTGGGTGGCGTGGCGAATCGCCGGACCCATCCGCGTGGAGCGGACGGGCTCGATCTTCGCGATGCGGCGACGCACCCTGTCGCCGAACGGCTCGTCGAGATCCTTCACGACGTAGAACTCGACGTTCTCCCGCCCGTAGCCGGAGAAGCCGTAGATGCCGTAGGCATCGCCGATCGCCTCCAGCGCCTCCACCAGCAGCACCGCTGACTCCTTCTCGAGATCCACGATCCGCTTCGGCGGGTCGGCGGCTCGCAGCGATCGGCGTTGCGCCAGCCACTGGAAGTACTTCGCCGGGTCGCCGTCGAAGTCGTCGTCCTCGTCGTACTTCTTGCGCTGCTTGTCGATCTCCTCGTCCGTCGACGCCGACATGTCGAGCAGGAACGAGACCGCCACGTCCCGCTCCACCTTGTTGCGCCGGTAGTAGAAGCGGGCGAGAGGAGCCGCGCCGGCGCGCTTGTCGACGAAGAACTCCGTCGCCTGGTCAAGGTCGATCTCCTCGCCGTCCTCGAGCCGCTTGATCTTGCGGAAGGCCTCGGGCCGCATCAGCTCGAACTGCCGGCGCGTCTCCGCGACCAGACCGTGGTAGCGGACCAGCGTCTGCTCGTAGAAGTCGATCTCCCCCTCCTCGTAGGGGCGCTGGCCGACGGTGCACCAGCGCGGGCGATAGTCGCCGGCCCGGAAGTCCCACTCGTCGTACTGGAAGTACTCGACCTCCGGGACGGTCGGCTGGTCCTCCGGCGGCTCCTCCTCCTCGCCGGCGTCGTCGCCCGCCCGCTCGCGTACCGGCGCCCCCTCTCCGCCGGAGGGAAGGCTCGTCTCGCGCTCGAGGTTGGTGAGGAAGAGGCTCACGGTGGAGGCAAGGTCGCCCTCGGCCATCTCCGAGATCAGGATCTCGGTCGAATTCTCGAGCAGCTCCTGCAGCTGCTCGGCGGTGAGCGGCGTACCCCGGCCGTCCCCGTCCCCCTCGCCGGCTCCCTCGCGGAGGCGCATCAGGAGCTGAACGAGCTCCGGCTTGAAGTCGCCGCGGAACTCGGGCTGGGGCGGGCTCTCGAAGGCCTCGGCGTCCGCCGACGGCTGCGGCGCGCCGTCGGCGGTCTCCCCGCCGGGCATCGCCGGCGCGACCGCGAGCGTCTCCTCATCGGGAGCAACCCACTGCCCGTCGCCCCCGAGTCGCTCGTTGGGAAGCGAGGCGGCGAGCCGGTAGAGCGCCGCGGCGACGGACGCCGAGTCCTGCACGGTGGCACCCGGCTGTTCCGCGACGCGCAACGCCGCCAGGCCCTGCCGGAGGACCCCCCGGTGGCGCAGCGGCCACTCGATCCCGTCCGGGCGCCCGAGCGAGGCGCGCAGGAGCGCCTCGACGTAGGCGCTCCGGAGCGGCATCGACCGCGCATCGGGCCGCTCGGCGACCGCCTGCTCCTGCACCCGCCGGAGCCAGCGGCGGATCCCGACGTACTCGCGCGCCGTGCAGGCATCGACACGGGTGTCCTCGACGACGGTGAAGAGCGCCGAGATCAGAGAGCGGTCGGGGAAGCCGTCGTAGAGGCGCTGCATCTCCGTCAGCGGCCCGGTACGCTCTTCCGCGGGGCGTTCCTCGACGGCGGGCCCCGGGTCCGGGACCGCTGCGGGCAGTCCGGGGAGCGGCGTGTGCGCCCCCGGCGCCCCGTGGCGGTAGCCGAAGGATCCGAACTCGATGCGACCCGTCTGGTGCGTGGCGAAGACCTTGTAGACCTGGACATTGTCGCGCTGCTCGGGGAACGTCGACACCGCGGACGGCAGGTAGATCGCCGTCCCCTCCGTCGTCGCCTGACCGGCAACCCAACCGATCCCCTTCTCGGCCAGGTCCTCCACCGGGTGCACCGCGACCGTCTGCGCCGTCAGCGCCTTCGCGTAGAGACGCAGGATGGGGCTGACCGCGGTCAGCTCGACACGCGCCGAGAGCTGCGTGAGGAGCCTCTCGGCGCGCGCGGACTCAAGGCGGAAGAAGGCCTCCGCACCTTCCACGTTGCCCTGATCGACCAGGATCTCGAGCCCGGCATCGCTCCAGCGCGCCATCTGTTCGGCCGTGAGGCGCTCGTGAACGACCGGTGCCGACTTGAGGTACTCCATCGCGGCCATCGGCGAGGTCTGTGCAAGCCGGTGCGCGAAGCCGAGCAGCCGCGGATGCTCGCCCCGTCCGATGCTGCGGAGCGCGTCGGCCGCGGCGGCGAAGAGCGGAAAGCCCGAGCGGCCGACGCTCGCCGTGACCTGCGCGGCGAGCTCGAGCAGGCCCGCGCGCTCGGGAGGATCGATCGGGGCGAGCAGGGCCGGCGCCCGCTCGAAGTAGATCCGCGTGTCGGCCCACGAGGCGCGGGTCAGCACCCACGCGAACTCGATGAACGGCTCGCGATCGGCCGGCGACAGCGGCGCCAGGACCGGCGCCGCCGTCTCAAAGCAGCGCGTGGCCATCTCGTACGAGCGCTCGGCGAGCGCCTCGATGATGTCGACCAGGCGCCCGAGCTGGTGGAGCGTCAACGACTCGAGAAGCTCCGGGCTCTCCTGATAGAAGGAGGTGGCGAGCGCGATCGACTTCCAGCTCCCCCGGCAGAGACGATCGCCGAGGCGCGCCCACGGCTCCACCTGGGCGGGAGGCAGCGATCGCAGTACCCCGGGGGTGGCGCGCAGGTAGGCGGACGCGACCAGCGAGGAGCGGTCGGCGAGCGCAGCAGCGGACTCTCCCCAGTCCAGGAGTTCCGAAGCCGAGAGCCTCTCCGCGACGGAGGGCGCGGCGCGGAAGTACTCGGCGGCCGCCTCCCACGAGCGCAGCGAGCGGCGGGCGAGCCGGACGCCGGCCTCCGCCCAGCGCTCGAGATCGTCGGCGGAGAGCCGCCCCTCAAGCGCGGTGGCGGCGACCTGCAGATCCTCGGGCAGCGTCTGCCCGAACTTGCGGAGCTCCGGCTCGTGTTGCGCGACGATGTCGGCGGCGTTGCTCACGGCCGTGCCCTCGTCCTGGACACCGCCTACTCCGGAAAGATCGACGAGACGACCTCTTCGATCGACCGCTGTATCTCGACGTCATCGGTCAGTGCCCACACCACCGCCGTCTGGCAGGCCGAGCGCGGTGATATCCCGCGGGCGATCAGCTTCCCCGCGTAGACGAGGAGTCTCGTCGAGACTCCCTCCGCGAGGCCGTGCTCCTTGAGGTTGCGCACCTTCTCGCCGAGCTTCGCGAGCTCTGCGGCGATCGCGTCGGAGCATCCCGCCTCCACCCGCACGATCTCCGTCTCCTGGTCCCGCGACGGGTAGTCGAACTCGATCGCGATAAAACGCTGCCGCGTCGAGTGCTTGAGATCCTTCAGCGCCGACTGATAGCCGGGGTTGTACGAGAGCACGAGCAGAAAGCCGTCGGCCGCCGCAAGCAGCTCCCCCCGCTTCTCCACGGGAAGCAGCCGCCGGTAGTCGGTGAGCGGGTGAATGAGGACGGTCGTGTCCTTGCGAGCCTCCACGATCTCATCGAGGTAGCAGATCGCCCCGACGCGCACGGCGCGCGTGATCGGGCCGTCGATCCAGCGTGTCTCGCTGCCCTCGATCAGGTAGCGTCCGACGAGATCCGAGGCGGTGAGATCTTCGTGGCAGGCGACCGTGATCAGGGGCACGCCCTCCTCCACCGACCCCTCCGGCGTGCGGTCGTGGAGCCGCCACGACATGTACTCGACGAACCGAGTCTTGCCCGAGCCGGTGGGGCCCTTGAGCAGCACGGGGATGTTCTCCCGGTAGGCGTGCTCGAAGAGCACGACCTCGTTCCGGATGGGGAGGTAGTAGGGCTCGGAGGTGAGGCGGAACTCCTCGACGGGCAGCCGCCGGAAGCCGTCACCGATCGCCGTGTGCGAGGGCCCCTCGTGTGTGATCGTCACGCCGAAACCACCCCTATCGACTGCCGCCGCACGCGCCCGGACGGCGTGCGCCACGCCGCGAGGGAAGGCTACGCCCCGCCGGGGGGTGACGCTAGCGAGCCGCCTGCTGGGCCACGACGGCGCGCCGCTCTTCCATTCGCCTCTGGAGCCGCCGCCAGTGATAGAGGACGCGCGACTCGAGCTGCTTCGGCGTATCCGAGTTTCTGACGTGCACGTCGGCGCGCTCGAGACGCTCCTTGGTCGAGATCTGCGAGTTGATGCGGGCGCGCGCCGCCTGCTCGGACATTCCGTTGCGCTTGCGCAGCCGATCGACGGCGCGACCGATCGTGGTGCTGACGACCCACACCTCGTCGACCAGACCCGTCCACTCCGCCTCGATCAGGACGGCCGCCTCGAGCACGATGACCCCCCCGGGGTCCCGCTCACGGTAGGCGGCGATCTCCTCCTCGGCCAGCCGCTGGATCTCGGGCCAGCTGATGTCGGTGAGCCGCTCCATCTGCTCGGGATCACCGAAGACCTTGCCACCCAGCACGCGACGATTGATGGTCCCGTCCTCGGCGACGACGTCGTGCCCGAAGGCATTCACAACCTTCTGGAAGCCGGGCGATCCGGGCTCGTAGACGCGGTGACCGAGACGATCCGCATCAATCACGACCGCACCGAGCGACTTCAGGTGCTCGGCGACCGCCGACTTCCCGGACGCGATCCCACCGGTCAGTCCGATCGTGGTCATCGATTGCTCCCGGGTGAGGACGCCCGCAACCACCGACGAAGGCAGCGGACGAGGGTGTTATGCGATTGTAGACGACGCTACGAGGCGCCGCCAGACACAACGGCACCGGCGGGCGGGGCCCGGAGGGGGTTCCCCGCCCGCGGCAGGCCTACTCCTTGAGCGCCTCGATCAGGGCCGGGACGACCTCCTTGTAGTCTCCGACGATCCCCCAGCGCGACGCCTTGAAGATGTTCGCATCCGGATCGCGGTTGACGGCGACGATGGTCTTGGAGCCGCTGCAGCCGGCCATGTGCTGGCTCGCGCCCGAGATCGCGATCGCCACATAGAGGTCGGGCGTCACGACCTTGCCAGTGAGCCCCACCTGCTGCGAGACCGGGTACCAGCCGAGGTCGCAGGCGGCGCGGGAGGCGCCGACGGCCGCCTTGTCGGTGCCAATCGTCGCCGCCAGCTCCTCCACGACCCCGAAGCCCTCAGGACCGCCGAGCCCGCGTCCGCCGGAGACGACGATCGGCGCGTCCTGCAGTTGCAGCCCCTCGGCGACCGCCAGTTCACGCCCCGTGATCTGCGTTCGGCTGTCGCCGGCCGCCGGGAGCTCCACGAGCTCGCCCGAAGCCCCCTCGCGGGGGGGCAGCGGATCCTGCGACTTCGCGCGGACGGTGGCGATGGCCGGCGCCGTCGCGAAGCTGTACGTCGCGTTCGCGTTCCCGCCGTAGCAGGGGCGCGTCACCTTGAGCGTCCCCGCGTCGTCCTCCAGCGCGATGCAGTCCATCCCGACGGCCGTGTCGAGCCCGAAGGCGAGCCGGGGTCCGAGATCGCGGCCGGCGCTGGACTGCGCCATCAGCACGACATCCGCGGAGGACTGCCCCACGGCCTCGCGCACGGCCTCGGCCCACTGGTCGGGCCGGAACTCGTCGTAGCCGGCGTCCGAGGAGACGAAGGCCCGCGCCGCTCCCGCCTCGAAGGCGCCCGCAGCCGCCTCGGCGGAGCGGGCGCCGAGCAGCGTCACGGCGACATCACCGCCGTCGGCGAGGCGGCTCGCCGCCCCCAGCAGCTCGGCGGTCGTTGAGTCGATCCCCCCTGCCTCGAGCTCTCCCACCACCAGCACGTTGCGTGCCATCAGGCCGTCCTTTCTGAGCACCCCCGGGCGGCGCCCGCCCTAGAGGATTTTCGCCTCGCGCAGCTTCGCGACGAGACCCTCTGCCTTCTCCTGTGCGGTATCGCCGTCGATCAACTCGACCTCTCCTCCGACTTCGGGGATGAAGAGGCGCTCGAGCTTGAGCCGCGATCCGGCCTCGCCCACCGTCGACGGGTCAAGGTCGAGATCGGCCGCGCTCCAGCTCGTGACCGTCTTGCGCGCCGCCCGCATGATCTGCTGCAGCTTCGGGTAGCGCGGGTCGCCGAGTTCGTTGGAGACGGTGACAACGGCCGGAAGCGGCATGTCGACCGACTCGAAGCCGTCCGCCATCACGCGCGTCGCCGACATCCGGCCGTCCGTGACCTGCACATCCTTGGCGATGATCGCCGCCGGCCAGCCGAGCAGCGTCGCGATGCCGAGCCCCACCTGTCCCATGTCCCAATCGGCGGCCTGCCGCCCGCAGAAGACGGCGTCCACGTCGCCGAGCTTCTGAACCGCCGTTGAGAGCACACGCGCGGTCGTGTAGGAGTCGCCGCCGAGAAAGGCCGGATCATCCAGCAGCAGTCCCTCGTCGGCTCCCATCGCCAGCACCTGCTTGATCGCCGCCTGGGCGCTCTCCTGGCCCATCGAGACGACGGTGATCTTCACGTCCTCCGACGCCTCCTTGATGCGCAGCGCCGCCTCAGCGGCGATCGCATCGAACTGGGAGAGCACCGGCGCGATGCCGGGCGCCGGCACCACGGCGTTCGTCGACGCATCGATCCTGAACGCCGACGGCGGCGTTTCCGGGTCCGGAATCTGCTTCGCGCAGACCACAAAGTGCATGAGCACGCTCCTTGTCGTGGACCCTCCCGGGTCCGTGCCCGGGCGGCGAAGCCGCCCCTGTTCCTAGCCGGCGCGGTCCGGGTGCGGCGGCGCACCACCCGCGGCTACTCGTGCGACCCGTCTCCGCTCGCCTCCCCGGCGTCCGTGCCAAGCACGGAGCGCTCGAGCAACTCGGCGATGTCGAACGGGCGAATGCGCCCCGCCTCCTCCGGCTCCACGGCGGGGACGCCGTCCTCGAACATCTGGATGCAGAACGGGCAGTTGGAGATCACCTCGCCGGCGCCGGTGGCCGCGGCCTCCTCGGAGCGGACGTGATTGACGCGCCTCTCCCCGATCTCCTCCTGCCACATGTTGCCGCCGCCCGCACCGCAGCAGAGCCCGCGGCTGCGCGAGCGCTCCATCTCGGTCACCGACGCGCCGGGGATCACGGCCAGGATCTCGCGCGGTGCCTCATAGACGCCGTTCAGGCGGCCGAGGTAGCAGGAGTCGTGGTAGGTGACGCTCGTCTCCACCTCGTGCTTCGGGACGAGCGCGCCCTCGCCGAGCGCCCGCGCCAGGAACTCGGTGTGGTGAAGCACCTCGAAGTGGGCACCCCACTGCGGATACTCGTTCTTGAAGGTGTTGAAGCAGTGCGGGCAGTTGGTGATCACCTTCTGCACGTTTTTTTGCTGGAAGGTCTCCGCGAGCTGCTGCGCCAGGATCTGGTAGAGGTACTCGTTGCCCAGTCGCCGCGCCGGATCCCCGTTGCAGGTCTCCTCCTGTCCCAACACACCGAACGAGGAGCCGGCTTCGCGCAGCAAACGGAAGACCGACTGCGTGATCGGGAGGTTGCGCTCCACCAGCGCACCGGAACAGCCGACCCAGTAGAGGTACTCCTGCGAGCCGTCAAAGATCGGCACGTCGCCGAGTCCCTCCATCCACGTCGTGCGCTCGAGCGCCGTGCCGCGCCAGGGGTGGCCGCGCATCTCCATGTTCTCGAGAGCCGCCTGCGCCGTTGGCGGGACGCGCGCCTCGTCCATCACCAGGTAGCGCCGCATGTCGACGATCGTCGGGACGTGCTCGATCAGAACCGGGCACTCCTGCACGCACGCGCCGCAGGTGCGGCAGGCCCAGAGTGTCTCGTCGCGAATCACCTCGCCGACCATCTCCACCTGCGACACGGAGCGGACGTCGCCGCCCTCGTGGCCGGCACGTTGCAGCGCGGGCCCCACCTCAGCGAGATGGCCCTTGAGATCCTGGATCAGATGCATCGGCGAGAGAGGCTGACCCGCGAGATTGGCCGGGCAGACGGCGGTACAGCGGCCGCAGCGCACGCAGGCGTCGAGCTCAAAGAGCTGCTTCCAGGTGAAGTCCTGGATCTGGCCGACGCCAAAGACCTCGCGCTCCTCGATGTTCTCGATCGTCGTCAGGCGACCGGGGGAGTCGCGGCGCAGCAGATACGCGTTGACGGGAGCGAAGACGATGTGATCGAGCTTGGTGAAGACGACCAGCCCGAGCCAGCCGAAGGCGAGCGCGACGTGAGTCCACCAGCTCAAACGATGCGCCGTGAGCAGGTGGTCCTCCCGGAACTCGAAGAGGTGGAGGAGCTCGGCGAACCCCCACGAGACAAAGGACCAGCGGGCCCAGTCCGGGTGTGCGGCGAGTTCGTCGGCGGTGATGCGCAGGGCCTCGACCACGAACCCGGTTGCAAGCACGAGCGCAAGCCCTGCCAGGATCAGGTGATCCTCGAGGCGCTCGTCCCACCGGACACGGGCGTAGTCGTCAAAGTAGCGGCGGTAGAGCATCATCCCCACGCCGATGAGCCCGATCAGACCGAAGAGATCGCCGTAGAAGGAGAAGAAGAGATAGTAGTCGCCCCGCAAGAAGTCGAGGGGCGTGTCGTCCTGCAGCGCGACCTGCGCCGTGACGGCGGTGAGGACGACGATCGAGGAGAAGATCGCCCAGTGCGCGATCCCGGCGAAGCGATCGCGGCGCAGGCGATCCTGCGCCAGGCCGAGGCGAACGGCGTTCCACAGGCGCCTGTCGATCCCCTCGAGGACACCTGGCACCGGCTGCCCGAGCGCCCACAGCGTCGCATGGCGCGCGAAGCCGTAGGCCAGTAGCCCCGTCAGCGCGGCGAGGAAGACGTAGACCGCCCACGCCTGGCTGACGTTGAAGAAGATCTCCCGCTCGGCACGCGGCGCGTCGGTGGCGAAGGCCGCCGCCAGCGCCGCCGCAGCGATCACCCCCGCACCCGCGACCGCTGCGGCCGGGCCCCACAGGCGATCGACGCTGTGACGAGCCGCCGTCGCCGGCTGCCCGCTGCGCCCGTCGGCCGAGAGCTCGCCGCCCGGAATCGCCGCGGAGGCGTCCTGCATCTCGCGCTCCCTCTCTCTCCCGGTCGACCCCGCCCGAGCCGGGCGTGCGGACGATCGGCTAGGCCGTTGCGGATTCCCCCCGCAGCTCGTTCTTCAGGATCTTGCCGAGGTGGTTGCGCGGCAGCTCCGATACCCGCTCGTAGAGCGCCGGCGCCTTGTAGGAGGCGAGGCGGCTCTTGACGTAGGCGGTGAGCTCGTCGTCCCCCGCCTCCGCGCCGGCGACCGGCACGAGCACAGCCTTCACGATCTCGCCCCACTCCACGTCGGGGACGCCGATCACCGCGGCTTCGGCGACGGCGGGGGGATCCTCAAGCACCTGCTCGATCTCCGCCGGCGCGATGTTCTCGCCGCCGCGGATGATCATGTCCTTCACCCGGCCGGTGATGAAGAGATACCCCTCCTCATCGAAGCGGCCGACATCGCCCGTGTGCAGCCAGCCCGCGGCGAGCGCCAGAGCCGTCTCTTCGCCACGGCCCTGGTACTCGCGCATGACGCGGTCCCCGCGGACGCAGATCTCCCCCTCCTCGCCGGGCGCGAGGCGGCGCCCGTCGGGCGCGAGCACGGCGATGTCGAGATCGGGCATCGCGCGCCCGACGGATCGGAGCCGCTCCACCTTGCGCTCGATCTCCTCCGGCGTACCGTCGAGCCGGTGATCGTCCGGCGAGAGATACGTGAGCGTCGACGTCGACTCGGTCTGCCCGTAGGCGTTCATCAACCCGCAGTCGAAGATGTCGCAGGCGCGGCGCACGACCTCGAACGGCATCGGGGCGGCGCCGTAAGTGATGAGCTGGAGCGAGGAGAGATCGTAGCGGTCAAGGTCCTCGACCTCCATCAGGCGCTTCAGCATGGTCGGGACCACGAAGGCGTGGGTGACGCGCTCGCGCTCGACGGTCTCCAGCCAATCCTCGGGCCGGAACTGCGGCAGGATCGCGAGCCGCCGCCCCGACCACACCGACCCCAGCATCGTCGTCGCCCCGGCGATGTGGAAGAAGGGGACGGAGACAAGCGTGACCTCCTGTGGGGCCGAGGGGTCGGCCGGCGCCTGCGTGTTGACCACGTAGGCGGTGAGGGTCTTGTGCGTGAGCACGACGCCCTTCGGCTGAGCGGTCGTCCCCGAGGTATAGATGATGAGGACCGGATCGGAGTCGTCCACCTCGCGGTAGAACGGGTCCGACGCCCCGCGACTGCGCAGGTCGGCGAGCGTCTCCCCTCCCTCGGGAACGAAGTCGAGGCCGTAGACGTGCTCGAGGGCGGGGAGCGAGGCTCGCACCGGATCGAGCAGCGGGACGTAGCGCTCCGCGACGAACAGGACGTTCACGTTCGCCGCCAGGAGCATGTACTCGAGCTCGTCGCTCCGAGCCCGGAAGTTAAGCGGCACGAACGTCGCTCCGACCATCGCCGTCGCGTAGTAGATCTCCGGGAAGGCTGCGCTGTTCACCGACATCACGCCGACGTTGTGGCCCTTGCCGACGCCCAGCTCGGCCAGAGCGTGCGCGAGGCGCTGCGCCCGCTCGAGAAACTCGGGATAGGTCACGCTCTCACTGGGGTCGCTGATGGCGACCCGATCCGGCACGCTCCCCGCGGTGATGGTCAGGAAGTCCGCGGTGTTCATCGTCCCCCTTCGCCTCTGAGAGGCGCGGCGAGGCTACTCCTCCACGGCGTCCGGCGACACCGACAGGGAGTCGCCCGAGCGTTCGATCCGGATCCGTCTCAGGTCGAGCCCGTCGCCCGACAGCCCGCGCCCGAGGATGTCATACATCGATCCGGTGCAGGCATCAAAGAAGACGCCCATTCCCGGGACGCCGCCGGTGGCCGCCGCCGGCGCGAGATCGGGGCGAAACGTCACCCGGCAGCCTCGCCACGCCGGAGCGTTGTGTGGGTCGAGATCCGACAGAGCCACCAGCTCCCCGTCCGCGGCGCGCACCACGTAGAAGCCGTCGGTGGCGCGGTACACCACCGAGCCCGGCGGGTAGTCGTCGACGCGCCCGAGATCGATCCGGCCGTCGTCGAGAAGCGGAAGCAGCGCGACGACGACGATCGCTCCCAGCGCGCCGGCAAGGAACAGGCCCCCCGCGACGAGACAGCCGGGCTTGACGCCAGTTGGCTGCTCGTGCGGCGTCGCCAGCCTTCCCCCCCGCCGTTCCCCGCCGGTCGGATTGCGCCCCGACCACGGAGCCGCGCAACTATACGCGAGGCGGCGGGTCGCGACGAGAGGGCTCGCGGAGGGCGGAGGCGCGGCGTGGTGATGCGTCGCGGGGGGCATCCCGGCCGCGCTCGATCCACTATCGCGACGCCACGTCGGCGACTTCGACGAAGACGTGCTGCACGCCGTCCTCAGTCGTCGTGATCCAGACGAAGCGGGTGCGCAGCGGCTCCGGTCCCTCGTCGAGCGCATCCCCGGTCACCGCCCAGAGCGCGCCGGTGCAGGGATCCTCGAAGACGCCGGCGACCCCGAGCGGGTTGCGCTCGCGACCGCGCTCATCGTCCGGAAGATGGCGCACCGCGCAGCGCGAGCTCTCCACCTCTCCGTCGACCGCACGCAGCCGGCCGTCGGCGAGCCCGACCACATAGATCCCCTCCTCCGGCAGGAAGACCACGCTGGACACCTCGTAGTCGGAGAGCGGCCCGGCATCGGCGTAGCGCACGGTGATGCCCGGGCCGCGGAGATTGCCGACGATCACCGTTGCGACCGCGATCGCGGAGACCAGAAGCAGCGCCAGGGGGCCCCATGCGATCCGGCGGAGCCGTTCCGGCACGACAGCCCTCACGCGCCCCCCGACCGCGCCGTCGCCTGTGCCACCGCGGCGAGCCGGCGCTCGAGCGCCATTCCCTCGCTCAGCGGGAGCTCGCCGCCCCGGTGCACCGCACGCTTCGTCAGACCCAGAACGAGCGGATCGAACGCGGCCAGGCGCGCCGCCCACGCGCCGGCGACCTCCTCGAGCTCGGCCGCAGACACGACCGCATGCACCAGGCCGAGCTCGTGCGCGCGCGCCGCGTCCATCGGATCGCCGGTCAGGATCATGCGCGCCGCCTCACCCGCCGGCAGTCGGCGCGGCAGGAGCTGCGTGCCGCCCGCCGAGGGAATGTAGCCGAGGCCGACCTCGGGGAGCGCGAGCAGGGCGTCCGCCGTCGCGACGCGCAGATCGCAGGCGAGCGCGAGCTCAAGCCCTGCGCCGAAGACGATCCCGCGCAGAGCGGCGACCAGCGGGAGATCGAGCGCTCCGAGCAGGCCCCACAGGTCGCGTCGCAGACGCGCATCGCGCGCGGCGAGCAGCGAGGGGGCGGTACCGAACTCGGAGATGTCGGCGCCGGCGCTGAAGGCCCGCTCGCCCGCGCCCTCGAAGACGACCACGCGCAGCGTCCGGTCGTCGCGCACGAGCGTGAGCGCCTCCCACAGCGCGTCTCGCAGCTCGACGTTGATCGCGTTCAGCTTCTCCGGCCGGTCAAGACGGAGCCACAGCGACTCGCCCCGGCGCTCCAGCACGAGCCCGCTAGCCACGCCGTCTGCCCCCCGCCCGCCGGGAACAGTGCCCGGCCCGGACGCGCCACGACGCGCTCCCGTGCGCCCTCACGCTAGCGACCCTCGAAGCGTGGCGGCCGGCGCTCGAGGAAGGCTCGGACGCCCTCCTCGCGATCCGCCGTCGCCTGCAGTAGCACGGTGAGATCGTGCTCCAGACGCAGCCCGTGAGAGAGCGGCAACTCGATCCCCCGGGATACCGCCTCCTTCGCGAAGCGGATGGCTACCGGCCCCCGCGCGGCGATGCGGCGCGCGACGGACTGCGCGGCCTCGGCCGCGCCACCCGCCGGCGCAACCTCCGAGACGAGACCGATACGCAGCGCCTCGTCGGCGTCGACCGCCTCGGCGGTCAGGAGCAGGCGGAGGGCCTGAGAGACCCCGACCGCGCGCGGCAGGCGCTGCGTCCCCCCGCCGCTCGGAACGCGGCCCTCGGCGACGTCGGGCAGAGCGAGCACGGCTCCCCGCTCGGCGACGCGGACGTCGCAGGCGAGCGCGAGCTCGAGCCCGGCGGAGAGCGCGCGGCCTCGAACGGCGCAGACAATCGGCTGGGGCAGCGCCGCCAGCGCCTGAAAGGCCCCGACGCCCTCCCGGCCGGCCGGGAGCTCCCCGTCCCAGCCGAGACCCAGATCGGCCCCCGCCGGCTCGACGACGACGACGTGAACGTCATCGCGGTCGTCCGCGAGCGAGGCGCAGGCGCGATCGATCGCCTCGAGGGTCGCCCGGCCGAAGCGCCCGCCCGGCGGGTCGAGCGCCATCGTTGCAACGTGACCCTCGAGCGAGAGCCGCACGACCCGAGGCGTGGTCCCGTCGCTCATGTGCGCCCCCTCCCGAAAACCGTAGCACCGCACCGGCGGCGGGGTGTTGGACGCCGCCCACGCCCGCCGCCACGATCACGCCGCCCGCGCGGTCGGCGTGCGGCGGAAGATGAGGAGGCGAGCCATGGATCTCGGACTCACGGGACGGGCCGCGATCGTGACCGGTGCCAGCCGGGGGATCGGCCTGGCCGTCGCGGAGCTGCTCGGCGAGGAGGGCGCCAGCGTCGCCCTCTGCGCGCGCGACGTCCCGGCGCTCGATGCCGCTGCTGAGCGCGTGCGGGAGGCCGGCGCAGCCGCGGCGATCCCGATCGCCGCCGACGTCACGGATCCGTCCGACTGCGGGCGGCTGGTGGCGACGGCCGTCGCCCGGCTCGGCGGCCTCGACGCCCTCATCAACAACGCCGGCGGGTCCTTCCGCGACGGCGGGCTTGCGGAGCGGTGGGGACGCTCCTACGAGACGAACCTGCTCGCGCCGGTGCGACTGATGGAGCTCTGTCACCCCCACCTCGCTCGAAGCGCCTCCGGGCGCCCGGGCGGCGCCGCGGTCGTGAACGTGGCCTCGATCTACGGCCGCGAGGCGGGCGGCTCCGCGGCGTACAACGCGACGAAGTCCGCGCTCATCGCCGCGAGCAAGGCCTACGCGCTCGCCTGGGCCCCCGCAGGCATCCGCGTCAACGTCGTGGCGCCGGGGTCCATCGCCTTCGAGGGCGGCTCCTGGGGTGAACGGCTGCGGAACGAGCCCGAGGCGATGCGCGAGTTCGTTGCGAGGGAGATCCCCGCGGGGCGTTTCGGGCGCCCGGAGGAGGTGGCGCGGGCCACCGTCTTCCTCGCCTCACCACGGGCGTCCTGGGTGATGGGAGCGGCGCTCAACGTCGACGGGGGACAGTCGCGCTCGAACATCTAGCGGCCGGCGACCGCACCGGGTCGCGCGGTGTGTTCCCCTTCCGGCGAATCGCGCTACCATCGCCCCGGCGGACGCGCCGGCGGAACGGCGCCCCGTCAGAGGAACGAGGCAGGCAGGGGGCACGGATGCGGTTCACACGACGTGATCTGGTGGGCATCGCCATCGCCACGCTCGGCGGGCCCCTCCTCCTGCTGCTCTTCCTCGCCTCCTACGAGCTCTGGGACCACCGGCACACCGTCCTTCTGGCGGGGCTCGCGCAGAACATCGCCATCGGCGCGGCGGTGATCGCCTTCTTCAGCCGCTTCATCCGTCGCTGGGATGCCGTGCTCGGGCTGCTCGCCCTGATCGTGCTGATGGTGGTCGCCGTCAACTGGCTGCATCGCACCGGTGATGGCACGAGCGCGCTCGCGACCGCCTTCAAGTGGGTCGGTGTGGTGAGTTTCCTTCTCCTCAACCTCGCCGTGGCCTGGGAGGTGCTGGCGAACGCGGTGATGCCGTGGCTCGACCGCCGCGACGAGCGGCGGCAGGCCGCCGCCGAGCCGGAGGCCGGAGGCTGATTTCTCCGCCGGCCCGCGAGCCTGGCAGGACGGATCCCGGCGTGAGTGCATCCCCGGGTGCCCCCGACGGCAGCGAGCACTCCCGCGTCGACCGCGCGGGAGTGGAGATGCTCGCCGCCTGGATGAGCGAGCGCTACTTCCGCACGTTCCGGCCGGGGAGCGAGGGCCCGGCACCGTTCGACGCCATGCTCCGGCAGCGGGAGCGGCAGATCGGCGTCTCGGTCGCCGCGCTCTGGGAGCCTCCCGGGCTCTCGCCCGCCGCCGAAGCGATGCAGACCCTGCTCAGCTCCGATGTCTCGGCCAGCGCGTACGGGGAAGAGGGTGCCGCCTACGTCGTCTGGGCGCCGCCGGGCGCCGAACTCCCCGACGGTGAGCCCGCCCTCTCCCAGCTGCGCCTCCTGCTCGCGCGCGGCTTCGCCGGGCTCGCCCCCGGCGAGCGCCGCGAGGTACGCGTGCCGGTGTCGCTGCAGCTCGCGAAGGTCGACAAGCAGGGGGCCTACGTCTCGGTCGCGGGCGGCATGTCTCCGCTCTGGACGCAGCTCTCCGAGGGCGTATCGGGCGCCTTCCACCTCGACTCCCGGTCGCTGCTCCGCCTACCGGAGCAGGAGGCGGAGCAGGCGATCCTCATCTCACGCGTGCGCGACCGCGCCCAGTTGCTGGAGGTCGGTGAGGTCAGCACCGTCCCCTTGCACGACTACTGGCTCCTCTCCCGGCTCCCCGGGACCGAGCCGGCCGGCGTGACGCTCGTGGCCGCGCCTCCCCGTTTCTCGCCGCTCGACGGTGCGCTCACACGCCGCCTCTTCCGCCGCGCCGTGGCGCGTGCCGCTTCCCAGGCTGCCGGGCGCGAGGTCGACCTGTCGGTGCTCCTGGTGATCACGGCGATCGGCCACATCGAGGAAGAGCTCGTCACGGCCGCCCTGCGCGGAATGCGCCCGCAGGCCTACAGCTCGCTCGGGCTCATCGCGTTGATCGGCGACGGGCACGTGCGCCAGGTGCTCCAGCCGCGATCGCTGCCCTGGTGAGCCCCGCCGGCCGGGCGGGGCGCTAGGGCCTCTCGGCGTCCGCTTCCGGCAGCGCGGAGAGCGGCACCACGTAGGTGCGGGCGGCCTTGTCGTGGAGGGTCTGGACGCGCGAATCCCAGATCGCCCACACGTAGCTCAGATAGAACGGGACCAGCAGCACGATCACCGCGCGCACGCCGCCGGCGAGGGGTCCCGGCGGCTCTCCGCGGTCGTTGATCAGCCGCAATCCCGCAGCGCGCTTCCCCGGCGACCAGCCGAGTGAGTCAAAGGTCCAGTGGTAGGCGACGGGGATCACGATCGCGATCGCGAAGAAGCCGGGGGAATCGACGTCGGCGCCGGTGAAGACGAGCATCAGGAAGAGCAGGAGCCGGTGCGTACACTCGTCGGCGACGAAGCCCAGGGCGCGCCGCCCCACGCCCGCCACGGATCCGTCGCGCCTGAGATCGAGGCCCGTGGCGGCCGGCTGCGGACCGGGCCCGGCCCGCGCGGCCCCCGACCCGGCTGCATCGGCCCCGGAGCCCGTCGCCGGGCGGCCGAGCAGGCCGCTCCCGTCCCACGAGGGGCCAGGCCGGCCGAGCGGCGCGCGCGCCCGGGCGCGCCGCGGCCCGGCACCCGGCGGACGGTCCCCGACGGGGGAGCTCATGCGTGCACCGCCAGCCCTCCGTCGACCGCCAGCACCTCCGCGTTCACATAGGCTGCCGCATCCGAGACCAGGTAGATCAGCGCGCCGACGAGGTCCTCGGGCCGGCCAATGCGGCGCGAGGGAATGTAGCGCTCGATCGCGGCGCGCGCCTGCGCGTCGGCGTGCGGCCCCGGAAGTCCCTCGATCAGGCCGGCGGCGAGCGCGTTCACCGTCACTCCCGAGCGCGCCCACTCCACGCCCAGCGATCGCGTCAGGGCGGCGACTGCGCCCGACGCCGCCCCGATAAGCGATCCGCCCGGCGCGCCGCGGTCGTGAAGCACGGAGACGACGCTCACGATGCGCCCCTGACCACGCGCCAGCATCCGTCTCCCTGCGGCGAGAGTCGGGACGTAGGCGGCGGTGGCGCCGAGCCGGAGGGCCCGCTCCCAGTCCGGCACGTCGGCGTCCACGGCGGCGACGGTCGGAACGGCGAAGGCGCCGTTCACGAGCACGGAGAGGGGGCCCGCCTCGGCCTCGACCGCGTCGAGCATCGACTCGACGGCGCCGGGATCGGCGAGATCGAGCGCGTGCGCACCCCCGCGGCGGCCGAGCGACCAGCACTCGTTGAGAATCGAGTTCGCCTGGAACTCCTCCTCGCGGGCACCGGTGAGCGTCGTCACCGAGACATGGAGCCCGGCCTCGGCGAGCCCGACGGCGAGCACTCGACCCAGGGGGCCCACCGCCGCCGTGACCAGCGCTGAGCGGCCGGCCAGCTCCGCTGGGGGCCAGGACGTCACGGTCCCGCCGGCGCCGGCCGCGCGGCGGCGATCCCGGCCGGAACGAGCCCGCCGGCGGCCGCTCCGCCGTCCAGCGACAGCGTCGTTCCGTTCAGATAGGCCGATCCGTCGGACGCCAGGAAGGCGACCAGCGGGCCGACCTCCTCCGGCCGCCCGACGCGACCCGCCACCTGGCGCTCGCCGAGCCGCGCGCGCTCCTCGCCGTCGGCGTCGAGCGGGAAGAGACCGGGCGCCACCGCGGTCGCACAGATCCCGTGGCGACCGTGGGATGCCGCCAGCGCCCGCGTCAGCTGGATCACGCCGGCCTTCGCCACCGAGTAGACGTAGTCGTCGCGCCGGGCACGGAGGCCGAGTCCCGAGGCGATGGAGACGATGCGGCCGCCGTGGCACGCGATCATGTGCGGCAGGACGGAGCGCGCGCAGTAGAGGGCTCCCGTGAGGTTCGCATCGAGGCCGGCCCTCCACTCCTCATCGGTGAGCGTGGCGAGCGACCCCGCGGCGATGCCGTCGTAGGACCCGGCGTTGTTGACCAGCACGTCGATGCGTCCCCACTCCGCCATCGCCCGCGCGGCCAGAGCGTTCACCTGCCCCGAGTCGGTGACGTCGGTCGGGAGCACCAGGGCGCGGCGACCCAGCTCCCGGACGCCGGCGGCCGCGCGCTGGAGCGGCGCCTCGCGGCGCCCGGCGGCGATGATGTCGCAGCCGACCCGCGCAAGCGACAGCGCGATCTCCCGACCGAGGCCGCCGCCCGCGCCCGTCACGATCGCCACGCGGCCGGAGAGATCGAAGGCCTCCAGGTTCACGCCGACCCCTCCCCCGGTACCGCGGCTGCGGACGCGGTAACCGCCGGGGCGATGCGCCCGGCGGCCGCCGTGCCCATGGCCGCCAGCTCCACGGCGCGCGCAGCGGCGGACGCCGCCTCGTCCTCACGCATCTGCTCGGCGATCCCGGCGCCGGGATCGCCGAGGAGCGAGATGGCCGCGAGCGCCACGCCCTCCTCCGCCAGCCCCCCTGCGAGCGAGGCGACCAGGCTCCGAGTCGCCGCCTGCGCGGCGGCGAAGGCCGCCGCTGCGGGATCGCCGCGGGCGCCTGCCTCGTGGGTCAGCAGGAGAAGCGTCCCGCCGCCCGCACGAGCGAGCTCCGGCGAGGCCGAGCGCACGAGGAAGAGGTGCGCCGTGAAGTTGAGTGCGATGAGCTGCGCCAGCTCCACCTCGGTGAGTTTCGAGAGCGGACCGCTGCGGGGAAGGCCGGACGCCGAGACGACGAGGTCGAGGCCGCCGAACTCCTTGGCGATCTGGCGGGTGGTGACCTGAACGTTGCGACCGAGCGTCACGTCCATCACGTAGGTCGCCGCGCGCCGGCCGGCGCGGGTGAGCTCGCGCTGGACGCCGCGCGCAACCAGAACGCCCTCATCGGCCCGCAGCGCGCAGAGCGCGACGTCGGCGCCGGCCGAGCCGAGCGCGCGCGCGATTGCGGCCCCGACGGCACTCTCCACGCCCACGACCGCCGCACGGCGACCCGGGAGCGAGGCGGCAGCAGCCGGAGGGCGCGGGCCGAGTCCGTGTGCTCCGCGGTCGGTCATGGCCCCCCCTCGAGGCGCAACGGCCGGCTCCGATCCTATACCCGGCAGTCCGGCCCGGTCGGCGCCGGAGAGCTCAGAGCGCACCCCGGGCGACCAGGCCCAGGACCACCATCCCGAGCGCGAGGCGGTAGAGGACGAACGGGAGCAGCGAATGCCCCTGCACGAATCCGAGCAGGAAGCGGATCACGGCGGCGCCGACCACGAAGGCGGCACACGCGCCGAGCGCGAGCGGGCCCCACTCCACCTGTTCCTCGCCGCGAAGCGCCGAGGCAAGGCGGTAGAGGCCCGCCGCGACGACGATGGGCATCGAGAGCATGAACGAGAAGCGCGTCGCCGCGTGGCGCTCGAAGCCGAGGCTGCGAGCGGCGGCGATGGTGATGCCGGAGCGCGAGACGCCCGGGATGAGCGCGCTCGCCTGGGCCACGCCGACGAGAAGCGCCGGGCCGCCGCGCATCTCGGAGAGGCCGCGTAGCGTGCCGCCCCACCGATCGGCAGCGCCGAGCAGGATCCCGCCGGCCACCAGCGTGACGCCGACGACCGCCGGATCCCGCAGATCCTGCTCGATCCATTCGGTGAAGATGAGGCCCGCCAGCACCGCCGGCACCGTTCCGAGGAGAATCCAGACGCCCATCTGCGCCCGGCCCTCCCAACGCGCGACGCGGAGCCCGCAGTCGCGGATGCCGGCGAGCGCGGAGCGGACGATGTCACGCCAGTCGCGCCAGAAGTAGGCGAGCACGGCCACGGCCGTGCCGACGTGCAATCCCACGTCGAACGTCAGCGTGTCGACCGAGCCTCCCAGCGTTCGGGAGGCGAGGATGAGGTGCCCGGACGACGAGATCGGGAGGAACTCGGTGAGCGCCTGCAGGGCTCCGAGGACAACGGCGCGTACGAGCTCGGTCATCCCGTCGAGGCTACGCGGAGTGGAAGCAGCTTCGCCAGACGGTGAGCCGGGCAGCTCGCCCGCGCACCCCCGGCCGCCCCGGGGCTCCCGCCGCTAGTCGACGCCCGTGTAGTCTTCGCGCATGTCCGGGGAGCCCGCAGGCGGTGCATGGAGGCCGGAGTCGCGCGGCTCCGGCGGCGGGTGGAGGAGCGCGATCACGGCCGCGGGCATCATCGCCGGGGCCGTCGCCCTCGTCGCCTGGCTCCTGCGCGAGCGCATGCCGCCGACCGCTCCGCCCTCCGAGAGCGGGAGCGAATCCGGCGGCGAGGAGCCCCCGCCGATCGCTGGCGCGCCGCCCGCGGCGGGCGCCTTCGCCGCCGTGGGCGACGCGAGCGTCGAGTTGCTCGACCTCTGGGTGCTCGGCGGGGAGCTCCGGGGGGCGCTCGTGAACACGGGCGGGCGGGCGCTCGGGGCGGTGTCCTGGACGATGAGACTGGTCCCGGGCTACGACGCGGAGAATGACTTCGGCGGCGACGACCCGCCCGTGATCGAGGTCACCGGCAGCCACGACGCGCCGATCGCGATAGGCGACAGCGCCGTGGTCACCCTCGGCGAGCCTCCGGGCTGGTACCTAGAGGTGCGTGTCCATCCGATGCAGCTTCGCGCCCGATACCAGCTCGTCGAGGCGAGCGGCGCCCGCTCGGAGAGCGAGCAGAGCACGCGTCTCGTTCTCTTCCACGTCCGTTCCGAGGAGGAGTTGGAGGAGATCCGGCGGGCGTACGCCCCGCAGCAAGGGCCCGGGTACGGCCGTGTGCGGGGTTCGCCGCCCGGCAGCGCCTGAGCCAGCGCAACACCTCGACCCGTGAAAGCGTCCCGCGCCGCTCCGCGCCGCGGGACGGCCAGCGAGGCGCGCGGCGTCGCGAACGAGGTGGCTCCGCGAGCGGGCGGGGCGGCCGGGGCTCCCGCTACGCGGCGCCTCCCGGCGCCGCGCCGACGACGTAGCGGTAGCCTCCCGCACCGTCCCGCTCGATCCGTCCCAGCGTCACGATCGGGAAGTGCACGCCGGTCACGACCGCCTCCTTCAGCAGCGCGATCTCGGAGAGCTTGCGCCGGGCGGCGCGCGCCTGGTCGCGATTCCAGTCGAAGGTCGAATGCCAGCCCTGCTGGGTGAGGTGGGCGGGATGATGGGCCGAGTCGCCGACGATCAGGGCAGCCTCTCCCTCCGACTCCAACAGCTGCACGCAGTGCCCGGGCGTGTGGCCCGGCGCGTACACCATCGTGAGCGACGGCGTGACCTGCCGGTCGCCGACGAAACTCTCGACCTGCCCGGCCTCGACCAGGGGGCCCACCTTCTCGCGCGCATAGTCGCGCATCGGATGCTCGTTCCCGTCGTAGTGGAGCCACCAGTCGAGCTCGGGCTCCGAGACGTAGAACGTGGCGTTGGGGAAGACGGGACGGCCCTCGGACGTGAGGTTCCACCCGATGTGGTCGGGGTGCAGGTGGGAGTGGACGACGGTATCGACCTGCTGCGGGTCGACGCCGACCTCGGCGAGTCGCACGAGCAACTCCGCTCCGCCCTCCCACGCGTCCTCAACGCCGCGCGTGCCGTTCGCCGTGTCGATCAGGGTCGTGTGGCCGTCGCCGCGCACGAGCATCGCGGAGAAATTGAACGGCACCCCCTCCTCCGGCGAGGTGACGCCCGCGACCGGCATCCACTCGGAGGGGTCCACGCCGTCGAAGAAGCCCCCGAGCGGACGGCGGAAGGAGCCGTCCGAGATCTGCGTGACCTCCAGTGCACCCACGCGAAAGCTCCCCACGAGACTCGCCATCTCATCCCCCCTCGCCCGACCGCCGCGCATGGGAGCATATCCGCTCGGGCGAGCCTCACGCGCCTGCTTGCCGCCCTTTCGCGCCGAGACCTATCATCGCCGTCACACCTCCGCCGCCGGACGACGAGCGCCGGCCGCGCATCCGGCGGACGGCACGGGGAGCAACATGTCAACACCGACCGCCTACTTCGAGAAGCGCTTCGTCCCGCTCTCGGAGGCCAAGTTGGGCGTCATGACGCACGCCTTCAACTACGGGACGGCCGTCTTCGAGGGGGTGCGCGGGAACTGGAGCGAGGCGCACGGGGAGCTCTACCTCTTCAAGCTCCGGGAGCACGTCCGGCGCATCCGGCAGAGCGCCAAGATCATGCGACTCGGGATCGCCCTCGACGAGGACGAGATGGTGGAGGTGATCACCGACCTCGTGAGGCGGAATGAGTACCGGGAGGATGTCTACGTCCGCCCGATCATCTACAAGTCCTCCCAGCAGATCGGCCTCCGCGTCCACAACCTGGACGACGACTTCCTCGTGTATGTCGCCCCCTTCGGCGCCTACCTGGACCCCGACGCGGGCGTCCGCTGCATGACGTCGAGCTGGCGCCGCATCGACGACACGATGATCCCGGCGCGCGCCAAGGTCACGGGGCTCTATGTGAACAACGCGCTCGCCAAGACGGAGGCGCAGCTCTCCGGCTTCGACGAGGCGATCCTCCTCAACGCCGACGGACACGTCTCGGAGGGATCCGGCGAGAACATCGTGCTGTTGCGTGACGGACGCCTCGTGAGCCCACCGCCCCAGGACAACATCCTTGAGGGGATCACCCTCGACACGGCCCTCCAGCTCGCGCGCGAGGAGTTCGGACTCGAGGTCGAGCGGCGTACGGTCGACCGCTCCGAGCTCTACATCGCCGACGAGATTTTCATGACCGGGACCGCGGCGCACGTCACTCCCGTCACGGAGGTGGACCGCTTGCCGATCGGCGACGGGCGGCCCGGCACGATCTCGGTGGAGTTGCAGCGCCGCTACTTCGCCGCGATCACCGGCGAGCTCGCGCACTACCGCGACTGGCTCACGCCCATCTACTCCGGCGCCGCGGTCGGCGCCCAGGGCTAGCCGCGGATGTTCCTGCCCCGCTGACGGTGTACTACCAGCCGCGCCGCACGCTCGGATTGCTGGTCGGCGCGGTGCTCGCATCGTGGTCGGCCGCCATCGGGGTGCTCCTCGTCAACGCGGGGCTCACCGCCGGGACCGGCCTGGCCCAGCTCGCCGCGTACGGCGGCGGCGCCCTGGCGGCGACGCTCGCCCTGCTCTTCTGCTACTGGTGCTACGGACTCGCGACTCTCGCCTACCGCGTGGACCGCAACGGGCTGGTGATCGAGTTCGGCACGACGCGGCAGGTCATCCCGCTCGATGCGATCGAGCGGCTCGTGCCCGAGCGATCGCTGGGCGCCGTGCCGCGGGTCCGCGGCATCTCCTGGCCCGGCTGTCACATCGGCCGCGCCGACCTCGACCGCATCGGGGAGGTGCTCGTCTACTCCGCGCACCAGTCGCCGGAGCAGCTGCTCTACGTGATGACGAGCGCGCGAACCTACGCTCTCTCGGTCGAGGATCCCACCCGCTTCGCAGAGGAGATCCAGAGAAGGCAGCGGCTCGGCCCCACAGCCGTCGTCACGCACCGCGCGGAGCGCTGGGGCATCCCGGCGCAGTCGCTCTGGCACGACCGCCGGGCGCTGGTGCTGCTCGCGGTGGCGCTCGCCTGCGCGCTGGCGATGTGGGCGCAGGTGGCGATCCGGTACCCCGACCTACCCGCGGCGCTCGACATCATCTTCCCGCCGGGCGCCGACCCCGGTCACCTCACGCTGGTGGAGAGGAGCGCGCTCCTCGAGCTTCCCCGGGTCGCCACGGCGTTGCTGGTCATCAACCTGGCGATCGGCGCCCTCGCTCACGGCCGGAGCCGGGCTGCCTCGCATGTGCTCTTCCTCGCCGCCGCCGGAGCCCAGCTGGCGCTGCTTGCGGCCTTTGCGGTCGCCGTCGCCTAGGAGCGACCCGCTCCGCCGGGTCGGGCCGTGACGTGTGGACCCCCGGGCGGATTGATCGGGACGGGGCGGCGAGGCCGATCTCCCGGGCCGGGCCGTCGGTCGCCCGCGGGCGGACCCGGCGCCCGCCATCACCTGCCGAGGGCACGTCGCTCACGCCGGGTCCGCCCGCGCCGTTGCTCCAGCGTGGACCTGACATAGGATCGCCTCGATGCTGGCCAGCGAGCGAACGGTCGTGGTCGTGGGCGGGGGCCCGGCGGGCAGCACCGCCGCGCGCGAGATCGCCGCGCGCGGCCACGAGGTGCTGCTGCTCGAGCGCCATCGCTTCCCGCGGGACAAACCCTGCGGCGGCGGGGTGACGGTTCGCGCCGCCGCCCTCCTCCCCTTCGATCTCACGCCGGTCGTGGAGCAGGTCGTCGACGGCGCGATGGTCCGCCTCGGGGGCGGCTCCGACTTCGTGCGCGATGCCGGGCGGCCGCTCACCTACATGACGCAGCGGAGCCGGCTCGACGCCTTCCTCGTCGAGAAGGCGCAGGAGGCCGGCGTCGAGTTCCGGGACGGCGAGCGGGTGAGGGACGTCACGAGGCACGCGGACGGGAGCTACGTGGTCCGCACCGACCGCGGCGCGCATCGCTGCCGCGTGGTCGTGGGAGCCGACGGCGCGAATGGCGTCGTCGCGGGCTCGCTCGGCTTCGAGCCGCCGATGGAGACGGCGGTGGCGATCGAGGCGGACATCCGCTGCCCCGAGGGCATCCCCTCCTGGATCGAGGGTCGCGTGGCGCTCGCGCTCTCAGTGCTGCCCGGCGGCTACGGCTGGGTCTTCCCGAAGGCCGGGCACATCAACGTCGGCGTCGGCGGACGCACGCAGGTAGCGGGACGACGACTGCGGCAGGCGCTCGATGCACTCTGCCGCGCCTACGGACTCGAGCCGCAGGCGATGACCGGGGTGCGCGGTCACCGCCTGCCGATGCAGCGACCCGGAGCGCCGGTCGCCTTGGAAGGCGCCGCGCTCGTCGGGGACTCCGCCAGCCTGCTCGACCCGCTCTCCGGCGAGGGCATCCACGCGGCGATCCTGTCCGGGGCCGCGCTCGCCCCCTGCGTCGACGACTATGTCTCCGGCGCCGTCTCCGACCTCGACGGGTACGGCCTGACGCTCGCCCGGGAACTCGTCCCGGAGCTGGTCACCTCGCGGCAGCTGATGGAGGTCTTCCACGTGCTGCCCTCGCCGGCCGTCTCGCTGATGCGACGCTCGGACCGCTTTTGGCGCCACCTCTGCGAGATCGTGTGCGAGGAGGCCGGTTACGACGACCTGGTGCGCTCCCGCGGGCCCTGGGGACCGCCCCTGCTGCGCCTCGCGGCCGGCCTCGCGCGCGCGCTCGACGCCCGGTTGCGCGCGAGCCGGTGAGCGCTCGAGCGGGCGGCCCCGCCGGCGGCCGCCTGCTCATCGCCGCCGCCGCGCTGACGCTGGCGGCAACCGCGTGCATCGCCTCCGAGCGCCGCTCGCCGGAGACCGTGCGGCCGGTCCCGCCCGCCGTACAGCCTTCGCCGGCCGCGACCGCCGCGCCCGAACCCGCGGCGTCCGCCACGCCGGTGGCCGCAACGCCCGCAGCGATCTCCCCCTCGCCCCCGCGTCCGCTCGACGAGGAGGGCGTCGCCGAGCTCCTCCGCCGCGCCATCTGCTGGTACGACGACCCGGGGCGCGCGGCAAACTGCGTGCCGCCGACGGAGGGATCCGCACGGGCGATCGCCGACCTCGGTCGCTCCGGCGATCCGCGCTTCATCGCTCCCCTCGTCGACATGCTCTGGATGGAGGTGGGGTGGGCGCGCTGGGTAGAGGACGCGCTGGAGGCGATCACCGGGCGGCGGCTTCCGGACGCCCGGAGCTGGTCGGTCTGGGTCGCCGGCGCTGCGCCGCCGCTCCCCGATGTCTACCAGGAGTGGAAGGGCCGCCTGCTCTCCATCGTCGATGCGCGCTTCACCACCGTGCTCGCGCAGGGCCGCGCCCACGAGCCGCGGATCGATGAACTGCTGTGGACGAGCGTGCGGCTGGGTGGCCTTCCGCCGCTGGAGGTACCGGCCACGGTACACCGCGTGGAGGAGCGTTACCTCCGGGACGACGACGTGATCCTCGGCCTCCAGATGGACGGCGAGCCCCGCGCCTACCCGGAGCGCATCATCGCCTGGCACGGTGCGGTGCACGACGAGGTCGGCGGGCGTCGCCTCGTGATCCTGCACTGCCTCCCGTGCGGCTCGGGGGCGGCCTTCGAGGCCGAGGTCGCCGGTCGCGAGCTGCGCCTCGTCGCCTCGGGACTCGTCTACCGCTCGCGGATGCTGTTCGTCGACGAGGGGAGCGGTTCGCTCTGGGATCCGGTGAGCGGCCGCGCCCTCTCCGGCCCGGCCTTCGAGGCCGGTGAGCGGCTCACTCCTCTCCCGCTGCGCCGGGCGACGTGGGCGGAATGGTCGGAGATCCACCCCTCGACGCGGGTGCTGGCGCTTGAGACCGGCTTCCTGCGCGACTACGACCCGGGGGCCGCGCTTGCTGCGGACGGCGCCGCGGAGGGACCGCTGTACCCGGCCGAGCCGCTCGACGGCCGCCTCTCGCCGAAGGAGCGCGTGGTCGGCATCGAGCTCGCGGACGGAGGGGGCCGCGCCGCACGTGCCCTCCCCCTCGCCCGCGTCGAGGCCTCCGGCATCACGACCGTGACCGTGGGGGGCTCCGCGCTCGTCCTGCTCTCGCGCGGAGCCGGATCCGGCGTGGCCGCCTACCGCGCGCCCGCCGACCCGATCGAGCGGCTCGTGCTGACCGAGGAGCTGGGGCTCCTCGCCGTCGACTCCGAGGAGCAACGCTGGTTCGTCTCCGAGGAGGGACTCGTCTCGACGCTCGACGGCACACGCCTTCCGAGCGTCCCCACGCGCACGGCATACTGGTTTGCGTGGGCGGCGGCGGTGCCCGAGAGCGAGATCGCCGGCGGCTGACCGAATCGAGCCGGGACGCCGGCCGCGGCTTGACGCTCGATCGCGGCCCCGCCGATACTGCGTGAACCATGGCGCATCGCGAGACCTCAGGCGCCTCGATCCCGGCCGCCCGCTCGGGCGCGCTTCGCTGCGTACTCGTACTGTCCTAGGGCGGCTGGGCCCCGTGCGGCCACCGCCCTCCGCCCGCGTGCCGGGCGACCTCCATCCACCGAGTGAGAGATGTTCGGACGAGGCGTTCCGGTCCGCCGCCCCGGTGCCGGCCAGAGGATCCCCGGGGCCCGACACGAGGAGAGCGAGATGACCACCACCCAGAGGCCGCCCGCACGCAGTCACCAGCACGCGCACGAGGGAGCCCCGCCTGAGGCGCAGGGGCGGGTGCTCTCGGGCGCCGACATCCTCCTCGAATGCCTGAAGCACGCCCGTGCGACCACCGTCTTCGGCTACCCCGGCGGCGTGGTGCTTCCGCTCTACGACCGGCTGCCCGCGCACCCGGAGGTGCGGCACATTCTCGTGCGCCACGAGCAGGGGGGCGGCCACGCGGCGGACGCGTACGCGCGAGCCACCGGCGAACTGGGAGTTGCGCTGGCCACGTCGGGGCCGGGCGCAACGAACCTCGTCACGGCCGTGCAGAACGCAATGATGGACTCCGTTCCCGTGCTCTTCCTCACGGGCAACGTCGCCCGCAACCTGATCGGGCGCGATGGATTCCAGGAGGCCGACGCGACCGGGATCCTGATGCCGGCCGTCAAGCACAACTACCTCGTCATGCGGGCGCAGGATCTGGCGCCGACCTTCGCCGAGGCCATCTATCTCGCGACGACGGGGCGCCCCGGTCCCGTGCACATCGACATCCCGAAGGACGTCTTCCTGGAGGAGGCCGAGTTCCGCTGGCCGGAACGCGTGCACGTGCGGGGCTACCAGGTTCCCGGGGCCGCCGACGAGGACGAGATCCGGGCCGCCGCCGAGGCGATCGACGCGGCCGAGCGGCCGATCATCCTTGCCGGGCACGGGATCGTGATCTCCCGCGCGAGCGAGGAGCTGCAGGCCTTCGCGGAGCGCGCCGGCATCCCGGTGCTGACGACGCTGCTCGGCCTCGGCGGCCTCGACCAGCGGCACGCCCTCTCCTACGGGATGATGGGGATGCACGGCTCCTACCACGCGAACATGGCCGCCTCGAACGCGGACGTGATCATCGGGCTCGGCATGCGCATGGACGACCGCGCGCTCGGGCGGTTCGCCGACCTGAATCCCGATGCGACGGTGATCCACGTCGACATCGATCCGGCGGAGCACAACAAGAACATCCACACCGCCTTCCCGATCGTGGGCGACGTCAAGGAAACGCTGCCGCAGCTGACGGCGGCGGTGAGGCGCGCGAGCCACCCCGAGTGGGTTCGCTGGATCGACGACCTGGCGCGTGCCCACGCGGCCTCGCTCAGCGTCCCGGAGGGACCGGAGCTCACGGTGCAGTTCGTGGTGCAGCAGATCGCGCGCGCGCACGCCGACGACGACGAGGATGCGATCATCGTGACCGGTGTCGGCCAGCACCAGATGTGGGCGGCGCAGCACATGAACATCTCGCGCCCGCGACAGCTGATCACCTCGGGCGGGCTCGGCACGATGGGCTTCGAGGTGCCGGCAGCCCTCGGAGCGCAGGTGGCGCGGCCGGGGGCGAGCGTCTGGTCGATCTGCGGCGACGGCGGCTTCCAGATGACGTTCCAGGAGATCGCCACCATGGTCGACGAGCAGACGCCCGTGAAGCTTGCGATCATGAACAACGGCTACCTGGGGATGGTCAGACAGTGGCAGGAGCTCTTCTACAAGGACAACTACGTCGCCGTCTCGATGTCGCAGCCCGACTTCATCAAGATCGCCGAGGCGTACGGCATCAAGGGCATTCGTGTCGATGAACCCGGCCAGGTCGACGAGGCGATACGCGAGGCCGATGCGCATCCGGGCCCGGTCTTGCTCGACTTCCGGGTGACCGCCGACGACAACGTGTGGCCGATGGTGCCGGCCGGCGCCGCGCTCTCCGAGACGGTCGAGAGCGCCGACGAGGTGGCGTGAGGCGATGCTGCACACGGTCGTCGCGCTGGTGGAGGATCGTCCCGGCGTCCTGAACCGGGTCGCGAGCCTCTTCCGGCGCCGGGGGTTCAACATCGAGTCGCTTGCGGTCGGTACGACGCACGAGGACGGCATCTCGCGGATGACGATCATCGTCGACGGCCACGAGGGGATCGTGGACCAGGTCGAGAAGCAGCTCATGAAGCTGGTCGACGTGATCAAGGTGGAGGACCTGACCCAGACGGAGGCGGTCAACCGCGAGCTGGCGCTGATCAAGGTGCGCTGTACCGCCGCCAACCGCCGCGAGGTGCTGGAGATCGCCACGGTCTTCCGCGCGCAGGCCGTCGATCTCTCGCCCGAGAGCGTGATCCTGCAGGCGGTGGCGCAGCGGGACCGCGTGAACGGGCTGCTCGACAACCTCCGCCCGTACGGCGTCATGGAGCTGATGCGCACGGGCCGCGTGTCGATGCGCCGCGGCACGGAGGTCACCGCCTACGGCGACCAGAACGGCGAGAGCGAGGAGATGCACCGCTTCCACCACGAATCGGGGCGCTTGCCGGAGGGCGAGCTACCCTACGTCAGCGACTGAGACCACGGAGAACGAGAGGGCGGGTGCCGGTGGCGAAGATCTACTACGACTCGGATGCGGATCCCGGTGTGCTCGCGGGCCGGACGGTGGGCGTCATCGGTTACGGCTCGCAGGGTCACGCCCACGCCCTGAACCTGCGCGACTCCGGCGTCGAGGTCGCCGTCGGGCTCTATCCCGGCTCGCCCTCGTGGCAGAGGGCGCAGGCGGAGGGTCTCCGCGTCGGCCCGGTGGACGACGTCGCGCGCGCCTCCGACGTGATCATGATGCTCGTCCCCGACCAGGTGCAGCGGGCGGTCTACGAGGACCATGTGGCGCCGCACCTCTCCGCCGGCAAGACGCTGATGTTCGCACACGGCTTCAACGTGCACTTCAGCCAGATCGCTGCGCCGGACGGCGTCGACGTGTCGATGATCGCGCCGAAGGGCCCGGGACACCTCGTCCGGCGCGTCTACACCGAGGGCGGGGGCGTCCCGGCGCTGCTCGCCATCGAGCAGGACGCGACCGAGTCGGCGCTTGCGACCGCGCTCGCGTACGGCCAGGGGATCGGCGCGACCCGGGCCGGGATTCTCGAAACCACCTTCCGCGAGGAGACCGAGACGGACCTCTTCGGCGAGCAGACCATCCTCTGTGGGGGCGTGACGGCGCTCATCACCGCCGCCTACGAGACGCTGGTCGAAGCAGGTTACCAGCCCGAGTCCGCCTACTTCGAGACGCTCCACGAGCTCAAGCTCATCGTCGACCTTCTGTACGAGGGGGGAATGGAGTACATGCGCTACTCCGTCTCGGACACGGCGGAGTACGGGGACTACACGCGAGGGCCGCGCGTGATCACGGCCGAGACGAAGCGTGAGATGCGAACCATCCTGGACGAGATCCAGTCGGGCGAGTTCGCCCGCGAGTGGATCCTCGAGAACCAGGCGGGACGGCCCCGCTTCAACGCATTGCGCCGCCAGAGCGCCGAGCACCCGATCGCGGACGTCGGGCGCGAGATCCGCGCGATGATGTCATGGCTCCGCGAGCGCGAGGGGTGATCGTCCCGATGCATCCGCGATCCTCCGGGCCACCCTCCCGCACCCAGCGGGACTCGCCCGGCCTCCTCCTGACCGGGCCCTCCGCCGCCCCCGGCGCGGAGGGCCGACGGGACTGAGGCCACGGCGTGGCGAGGGAGAGAGCGGCACCCCGACCGGCGGGTGAGAACGGACGACACGATGAGCACTAGCCAGGAGGCCGGCCGCGGCGCCGGCGAGAAAGTCTACATCTTCGACACGACCCTGCGCGACGGGGAGCAGTCGGCGGGCATCGGCTTCACGATCGACGACAAGCTCCAGATCGCCCGGCAGCTGGAGCGGCTCGGCGTCGACATCATCGAGGCGGGATTCCCCGCCTCCTCGCCCGGCGACCTCGAGGCCGTGGCCGCGATCGCGCGGCGCGTGCGCGGGCCGATCATCTGCGGGCTCGCGCGTGCCAACGCGTCGGACATCGATGCCGTCTGGGAGGCCGTGCAGCACGCCGAGACGCCGCGCATTCACGTCTTCATTTCCTCGAGCGCCATCCACATGGCGCAGCAGCTGCACAAGAACAAGGAGGACGTCCTCGAGATGGCGCGGGCCTCGGTGGCGCGGGCCGCCGGCTACTGCCACGAGGTCGAATTCTCACCGATGGACGCGACGCGCTCCGACCCGCAGTTCGTCTACGAGCTCGTCGAGGCGGCGATCGCCGAGGGCGCGACCACCATCAACATCCCCGACACCGTCGGCTACGCGATACCGGAGGAGTTCAGCGCGTTCCTGACCGAGCTGCAAGAGCGCGTTCCCAACATCCACCGGGCACGGCTCTCCGTCCACTGCCAGAACGATCTCGGACTCGCAACGGCCAATTCGCTCGCCGGCGTGCTCGCGGGCGCCCGGCAGGTCGAGGGCACCATCAACGGCATCGGCGAGCGCGCCGGTAACGCCTCGCTGGAAGAGGTCATCCTCGCCATTCAGACCCGTCGCGATCTGATGCACGTGCACACCGACGTGAACGCCCGCGAGATCTACGCGGCGAGCAAGCTGGTCGAGCGGCTCTCCGGCATGGTGGTTCAGCCCCACAAGGCCATCGTCGGGCGCAATGCCTTCCGCCACTCATCCGGGATCCACCAGGACGGCGTGCTAAAGATGCGCGAGACCTACGAGATCATGGATCCGTCTGCCATCGGCATCCCGTCCGGGGACTCGATCGTCCTGACCAAGGTCTCCGGCCGCCACGGTCTGCGCGCGCGCCTCGAGGCGCTCGGCGTCACGCTCGACGCCGACGAGTTCGAGCGCGTCTTCGCCGCCTTCAAGGAGGTCGCCGACCGCAAGAGCGAGGTCGACGACCGCGACCTCGAGGCAATCCTCTCGGAGCAGACCCAGCAGCAGGTGGAGGCGAGCTGGAGCCTCGATCTGCTGCAGGTATCGACCGGGGATCGGGGCCGGCCGACGGCGACGGTGCGCCTCATCGACCCCGACGGTGAGGCGCGGGAGGACGCCGCCATCGGCGACGGACCCGTCGACGCCATCTACCGCGCCATCAACCGCGTGACGGGCGTGACCAACCAGCTCACCGAGTTCAGCGTGAAGGCCGTGACGGAGGGTATCGACGCGCAGGGGGAGGTCACGATCCGCATCGAGGCGGACGGGACCAGCTACGTCGGGCGCGCCTCCGACACCGACATTCTGGTCGCCTCCGCGCGCGCCTACGTCTATGCGCTGAACCGCCATACCGCAGCCAGCAGGTGATGAGCACGGCCGCCCCTTCCCGCGGGGGCGGCCGTCGTCGCGACGACGAGGGGGAAACGTGAGCGAACCACGAACGCTGGCCGGCAAGGTCTGGGATCAGCACGCCGTCCCCAGCCCGCTGCAGGAGGAGGCGCGGATCGCGGCGCTGGGCGGCGAACGCGGGGCGGCGCAGGGCGAGCGGCCCGACCTCCTCTACATCGACCTGCACCTCGTACACGAGGTGACCTCCGCGCAGGCCTTCGAGGGACTGCGGATGGCAGGACGGAGCGTGCGGCGGCCGGATCTCACGCTCGCGACGGTCGACCACAACGTCCCGACCATCGGCCGAGACCAGCCGAACCCCGACCCGGTGTCGGCGACGCAGATCGCGACGCTCCAGCAGAACGCGAAGGAGTTCGGCGTCCCGCTCTTCGACATCTTCGATATCCGCCAGGGGATCGTGCACATCATCGGTCCGGAGCAGGGCTATACCCAGCCCGGCATGACTATCGTCTGCGGCGACAGCCACACCTCCACGCACGGCGCCTTCGGATCCCTCGCCTTCGGGATCGGCACGTCCGAGGTGGAGCACGTGCTCGCCACGCAGACCCTCCGGCAGGTACGGCCGAAGATGATGTCGGTGGAGGTCACCGGCGAGCTCGGACCCGGCGTGACGGCGAAGGACGTGATCCTCGCGATCATCCACGAGATCGGCGTGCACGGCGGGATCGGCCACATCATCGAGTACCGCGGGCCGGTCATCCAGGCGCTCTCCATGGAGGGGCGGATGACGGTCTGCAACATGTCCATCGAGGCGGGGGCGCGCGCCGGGCTGATAGCACCCGACGAGACGACCTTCGCCTACATGGAGGACCGCCCGCAGGTCCCGGCGGGCGAGCGGTGGGAGCGGGCACTCGATCGCTGGTCGCGGCTCGCCACCGATGACGGAGCCGCCTTCGACACCGAGGTCACCGTCGACGGGTCGCAGATCGTCCCCTACGTCACGTGGGGCACCAACCCCTCGCAGAGCGTGCGGGTCACCGACCGCGTGCCCGACCCCCAGGGCATGCCGACCGAGACCGAGCGCGAGGCGACCCGCCGGGCGCTCGAGTACATGGATCTCGCGGCCGGCACCCCGATCCGGGAGATCCGCATCGACCGCGTCTTCCTCGGCTCCTGCACCAACGGGCGGATCGAGGACCTGCGTTCCGCCGCCCGGGTCGTCTCCGGCAAGCACGTCGCCGAGGGCGTCCGGGCGATGGTCGTGCCGGGCTCGGGCCTCGTGAAGCAGCAGGCGGAGCGGGAGGGACTCGACGCCGTCTTCACGCGAGCCGGCTTCGAGTGGCGCGACGCCGGGTGCTCGATGTGTCTGGGGATGAACCCCGACATACTGCTCCCGGGGGAGCGCAGCGCCTCGACGTCGAACCGCAACTTCGAGGGGCGCCAGGGTCCGGGAGGACGCACACATCTCGTCTCGCCCGAGATGGCGGCGGCTGCCGCCGTCGCCGGTCATTTCGTCGACGTCCGGGAGGTGATGTCATGGAGCCGGTGAGGACGGTGCGCGGGAAGGCGATCCCCCTCGATCGCCCGAACGTCGACACCGACCAGATCATCCCGGCGAAGCACCTCAAGCGCATCGAGCGCAGCGGGTACGGGCCCTTCGCGTTCGAGGCCTGGCGGGCCCAGCCGGACTTCGTGCTCAACAACCCGGTCTACGACGGCGCCCGCATCCTCATCAGCCGGCAGAACTTCGGCTCCGGATCGAGCCGTGAGCATGCCGTGTGGGCGATCCAGGGGCTCGGCATCGACGCGCTGATCGCGACCTCCTTCGCCGACATCTTCAAGGGCAACTGCTTCCAGGGCGGCGTGCTCACGATCGAGCTGGCCGACGAGGACATCGACTACCTGATGGCGCGCGCCGAGGAGCTCCCGGAATCGGAGCTGGTCATCGACCTCGAGTCGCAGAGCGTCTCCACCGCGGACGGGTCGTGGAGCCGCCGCTTCGAGATCGATCCGTTCCGGAAGTACCGCCTGCTCCGCGGGCTCGACGACATCGGGATGACGCTCGCCTACGAGCGCGATGTCACGGCGTTCGAGGAGGAGCGCGACGACGAGGCCTACCCACGGACGCACACCTAGGCACGGAGCCCCCGCGGCGCTCGCCGACGGAGCTGCTCCGGGCGGCCGGCGTGGCGGCCCGTCCCCGCGAGATCGGCTCGGGATACGGGGCCGTCGCCTACCGGGCGGGTGACCGCGTGCTTCGAGTTCTGCGCCCGGGCATCCCCCGGGCAACCGTCTCCGGCTACGAGCGCGAGCCGCAGCTGCTCGCGCTGCTGGCGGCGCGCGGGCTCGCGGTCCCCCGCGAGGCGCGACTCCTGCGCGGAGACGGCGGAGAGCCGCTGGCGACGCTCCACCGCCATGTCGCGGGCGGGCCGGCGCGGAGCGCCGGGCCCGGCGGATCGGCGCTCGGCGTTCGCGCGCTGAGCAGGCTCGCCGTGGAGGTCGGGCGCTTCCTCGCGGCCCTCCATCAGACGCCAGACGGCGGGGCGCAGATGCTGGGGATCCCCACGGTCGATCTCGGACGGGACGTCTACACGCCGCTGGTCGAGGAGTCGCTCCCGGAACTGGGACCGAGGACGCGAGCGTGGGTGCGGGAGATCCTCGACCGCTTCCTGGGCGATGGTGGATCCGCGCGGGCGCCGCGCGCCCTCGTGCACGGCGACATCTCGATGGCGCACCTGCTCGCCTCGCGCGACGGCGCCCTGAGCGGAGTGATCGACTGGGGCGACGCGATGATCGCCGATCCCGCCTTCGATCTGGCGGGGCTGCTCTCCGGCTCCGGCCCGCTGCGGGGTTTCCGGAGACGGTTCCTTCAGCGCGTGATCGCGAGCTACGCGCGGGGAGGCGCGGCGGCGGCCCTCCTCGCCCGCGACCACGGGCTCGGACGCCGCATCGCCTTCTACGGCGCACTTGAGCCCCTCTACCAGGTGCGCTATGGCTGGATGCTCGGAGGTGCGGCCGGCGAGGAGCAGGTCGCGACCGGTCGGCGCCGGGCCGCCGCGAGAGCAGCCCGGGCCTCCCGGGAAGCGCGTCGGCCGCTCTCGGAGTAGCCTCGGAGTCCGGGGCAACCGAGGCAAGGGGGGTGGCGTGGCGGACTACGAGATCCTGGTCCTTCCGGGTGACGGGATCGGCCCGGAGGTCACCGCCGAGGGCGTGCGCCTGCTGGCCGCGGTCGGGGAGCGCTTCGAGCACACCTTCCGCATCGGCGAAGACCTCGTCGGGGGCGCCGCGATCGACGCCCACGGAACGGCGATCCGCGACGAGACGATCGAGAGGGCGCGCGCCTCCGACGCCGTGCTGTGGGGCGCCGTCGGTGGTCCGAGGTGGGACGATCCCACAGCGCCGGTGCGCCCCGAGCAGGGCCTGCTCCGCATCCGGCGCGAGCTCGGCCTGTGGGCGAACCTCAGGCCGGTCGTGGTCGACCCGGCGCTCGCCGCCTCCTCGCCGCTGCGCGCGGAGCTGCTGGAGGATGTCGACCTGCTCGTCGTGCGCGAGCTGACGTCGGGCGCCTACTTCGGCCGGCCGCAGGAGCGACGCATCGCCGACGGCCGCCGCGAGGCCGTCGACACCATCTACTACAACGAGGAGGAGGTGGGCCGCGTCGCGCGCCTGGGCTTCGAGCTGGCGCGCGGCCGCCGCGGGAGGCTCCACTCCATCGACAAGGCCAACGTGCTCGAGTCCTCGCGCCTCTGGCGGGAGGTCGTGCACGAGGTGCGCGTCGGCTACCCCGACGTCGAGTACTCGGACATGCTCGTCGACGCGGCGGCCATGCACCTGATACGCCGCCCGTCCGACTTCGACGTTGTGATCGCCTCCAACCTCTTCGGCGACATCCTCACCGACGAGGCGTCGATGCTCGCCGGCTCCCTCGGGATGCTCCCGTCGGCGAGCCTCGGGGAGCGCTCGAGCGACGGCACGGGGCTCGGGATGTACGAGCCGATCCACGGATCGGCGCCCGACATCGCGGGCGAGGGCGTTGCGAACCCGCTCGCCATGTTCCTCTGCGTCGGGATGCTGCTCCGCCATTCGCTCGGGCTCGATCGCGAGGCCGACGCGGTCGAGGCCGCCGTCGCGAACGCGCTCGCCTCCGGGCGCCGTACCGCCGACATCGCCGGACCCGGGGACGACGCACTCGGCACCCGGGAGATGGCAGACGCCGTGATCGGCTCCCTGGGCCCCGAGTAGCGACCTTCGGCGGACGGATCCGGGGCCTCAAGCGGTCGCTCGTCACACGAAGGGGGCGGGGCCATCGACCGTCGTGGCCCCGTCTCCTAGAATCGTCACATGCGACGAACGCTCGACGTGGTGGAGGTGACGCGCGCCGCCCGGCCCTGGTGGCCGGCGGCGGTTGCCATCGCCTAGCCCCGTCCCGCGGCGCTCCGCCGATGAGCCGGCGAGCGACCCGTGCCCGCGAAACCCCCCCATCGCCCCCTGCACGCGCAAGGCGGCGCCTAGTCCAGCGAGCAGGCCTGATGACGACAGACGATCCGATTCGCACCGCCGTCGGCGAGAGGGATGAGACCGCACCGGAGCGGCCGCGGTTTCCGATCCGCCTCTACGACACCACGCTCCGCGACGGCCTCGGCATGGAGGGCATCTCCCTCTCGCTCGAAGACAAGCTCGTGCTCGCGCGCAAGCTCGACGAGATGGGCGTGCACTACATCGAGGGCGGCTACCCCGGTTCGAATCCCAAGGACGCGGACTTCTTCCGCCGGGCACACGAACTGGGCCTGCGCCACGCGCAGCTCGTCGCCTTTGGCTCCACGCGTCGCGCCGGCGGCGACGCCGCCACCGACCCGGCCATCGCGGCCGTCCTCGACGCGAAGACGCCGGTGATCACCATCGTCGGGAAGTCCTCCGCCAGGCAGGTCGTCGACGTGCTCGAGACCAGCGAGGAGGAGAACCTCTCGATGATCGCGGACTCGGTGCGACATCTCGTCGCCCGGGGCCGTGAGGTCGTCTTCGACGCCGAGCACTACTTCGACGGGTTCCGGGACGACCCCGAGTACGCCCTGGCGACACTGCGTGCGGCCGAGAAGGCAGGTGCGCGCACCGTGACCCTGTGCGACACCAACGGCGGATCGCTCCCGGACGAGATCGTGATCGGCGTGCGCTCCGCCCGGTCCGCCGTCGCGTGCGAGATCGGGATTCACGTGCACAACGACGCCGACATCGCCGTAGCGAACACGCTGCTCGCCGTGCAGGCCGGGGCGACGCAGGTCCAGGCATGCGTGAACGGGTGGGGGGAGCGGACCGGGAACGCGAACATGATCTCGGTGGTGGCGAACCTGAAGCTCAAGCTCGGGATCGAGGTCGTCAGCGACGAGCAGCTCGCCCGCCTCACCGAGACGGCCCGCTTCGCCGACGAGCTCGCCAACATGATCCCGAACCGGAGCCAGCCCTACGTCGGGCAGAGCGCCTTCGCGCACAAGGCAGGGCTCCACGTCGCCGCGATCACGAAGTCGGCCGGCTCCTACACACACGTCGACCCCGAGCGCGTGGGAAACACCGAGCGCGTGCTCGTCTCCGAGCTCTCCGGGCGCCGCAACATCGTGGAGAAGCTGCGCGAGCAGGGCGTCGAACTCGAGCTGACCGAGACGCAGGCGCGTGCCGTGCTCGCGCAGGTGAAGGAGCAGGAGGCCCGCGGCTTCCAGTACGAGTCGTCCGAGGCATCATTCGAGCTGCTCGTCCGCCGATCGCTCGGCGGCTACCGGGCTCCCTTCGATCTCGAGGACTTCCTGATCGTGGAGCGCCGCCGCCACGGGCGGGACGACGACGAGAGCGAGATGCAGGCCGAGGCGATGGTCAAGGTGCGGGTCGGAGAGAGGCTCTCCCAGACCGCCGCCGACGGCAACGGTCCCGTCTCCGCCCTCGACCTCGCCGTCCGCCGCGCGCTGCTCGAGTCCTACCCCGACCTCAAGCGCGTCCATCTGCTCGACTACAAGGTGCGCATCATCAACCCGAGCGGCGGCGCCGATGCGGCTGTGCGCGTCCTCATCGAGTCGTCGGACGGTCTCTCGCTCTGGCGAACCGTCGGAGCGTCGACCGATGTGATCGAGGCGTCCTGGATGGCGCTGCAGGACGCGTACGAGCACTGGCTCTTTCACCACGGGCGTGAACCGCAGAGAGCGGACAGGGCGGCGCCCCGGGACTGAGCCGGAGGCGACCGGCGCCCGGGTCCTCAGGCGGTGACCGCGCGCAGCGCGTCCGCCGCGTCCGTCACGACGCGGCGGCTGCGACAGCCCGCGAGGGACCCGGGGCTAGAGGCGGAGCTTGCCGTGCGAGGGCTGCCGCCGGCGCTGCTTGCCGGCAGCGAGCTGCTCCTCGGCGAGCAGGTCCGCGGGATCGGCACGCTGCGTCTCGTGGACGTAGCCACAGGTCACGCAGGTGCCGAACGAGCCGTACCAGTCGTCCTCGACGATGATCAGGCCCCGGCAGCGCGGGCAGTTACGCGGTGGTGGAGAGTGAATCACGGTAGCCAGGCCTCCTCGCGTCACCCGGTGACGCGAACCTCCCGTGGGAGGGTCCGTGCCGGCATCCCACCGGCCGGGGCCTGCTCCTCTGCCGCCGGGGTAAGCTGACGGGTTCGGATGGAGCAGACTCACCCGCCCTCCGAAGAGGGTTCACCCCAGAGATGGTTCCCCCGGTCCCCCCAAACAGGGAGGATTTGGCAGCGCCCGTGAAGGGCGTCGTCGCCTCACGCACACCCTCGTACGTGATTGTGACAAAAATAGCATACAGGTGCGGGAGCGTTTGTCAACGCCCCGCCTCCCGTTCCCCGGGACGCGGCTCGCGGTCGAGGATGAGTTGCCAGATCTCGCTGTCGTGCCAGCGTTCGAACTTCCAGCCGACCTCGCGCGTCAGGCCGACACGCTCGTAGCCCAGGCCCCGGTGCAGGGCGGTCGACCCCGGGTTGGGCGGCGTGATGACGGCGATCAGCGTGTGGAGCGCGAGCGAGCGAGCGCGCTCGATCAGCGCCGCGTACAGCATCCGCCCGACACCCTGCTCGCGCGCGTCAGGATGGAGGTAGATCGAGGACTCGGCCGTGTGGGCGAAGCCGGGACGCACGCGCCATGCGGAGAGCCACGCCCCGCCCAGCAACCCGCCCCCTGCGTCGCCGCTCCCCCGCCCGTCGGCGACGAGCACGGGGCGCCCGGGATCCCGGTGGGACTCGAACCAGCGCTCCCAGGCCTCGCTGGCGAGCGGCTCGAGATCAAAGGTGGCGGGGCTCGTGAGGACCCAGTGGTTGTAGATCGCCAGCAACTGCGGCAGATCCTCCCGCCGCGCATCCCGCACCGCGACACCGGCCGAGGCATCGTCGAGCACGCCGCTGCCGTGCTGCACGCCGTTTCGCTCCCCTCACCCTGCGCCTTCAGGCACCCGAGGGTAGCGCCGGCGGGGGGGGGCTGCGAGTCGCACCGGCGCTCGCCGCGCGCCCTTCCCGGTGTACCGTACGGCGAAGGGAGTGGCCCGTGTCAGAGCCCGGAAACGAGCCCGATGCCCGCGGAGCCGGGGAGCAGGCCCCTCCGGGGCACGTTGCGCAGCCGCCGAAGCAGTGGACCGGTCTCTTCCGGAAGCGGCACCCGCTCGTGCTTCTCTACACCGGCGACGGCAAGGGCAAGACGAGCTCGGCCCTCGGCGTGACGATGCGCGCCTGGGGGCGCGGGTGGTCGATCTGCTGGCTGCAGTTCATCAAGTCGACCACGTCGCACTTCGGAGAGAGCCGCGCCGCGGCGGCGATGGGGATTGAGATGCTCCCACTCGGCGACGGCTTCACCTGGCTCTCCGATGACATCGAGAAGGACAAGGCACTCGCCAGGGAGTGCTGGGCGCGCGCGAGGGCGAAGATAGACTCCGGGCGCTACGACCTCGTCGTCCTCGACGAGATCACCTACCCGATCAGCTACGGCTGGCTCGACATCGAGGAGGTGATCCCCGCACTCGCGGCGCGCCCGCCGAACGTGCACCTCATCCTTACCGGTCGCGGCGCATCGCCCGAACTCGTCGAGTTCGCCGACCTGGTGACGGAGATGACCGAGATCAAGCACCCCTACCAGGGCGGCATCAAGGCGCAACCGGGGATCGACTACTGAGAGCCCGCGGGGAGCGAACCGTCGACATGGAGAAGGCCGCGCGCATTCGCTCCACGGCCCGCACGATCGCGCCCCCGGATGCGGGTGCCGCCCTCTCGGCGAGCGAGCGTCAGCGCCGACTCACCAAGCCGCCCGGCGCCCTGGGGCGGCTGGAGGAGCTCGCCGAGCGAATCGCCTCCGCCACCGGCCGCCCCCGGCCGCGCCTCGATCGGCGCCTGATCGTCGTGGCGGCCGGCGATCACGGCGTCGCCGCCCGCGGCGTCTCCGCCTACCCCCGGGAGGTCACGGCCCAGATGGTCGCCAACTTCCTTGCGGGGGGCGCAGCGATCAACGTGCTCGCCCGGCACGCCGGCGCGCGCGTCCGCGTCGTCGACGCCGGCGTTCGGGGGGAGACACCGGACCACCCGGCCCTGCTCAGGCTGCGCCTCGGCGAAGCGACCGCCGACATCTCCGAGCGCCCTGCCATGGAACGGGCCCTCGCCGAGCGGGCCGTCGCCGCCGGCATCACGCTCATGGAGGAAGAACGGTCCCGCGACGGCGTCGACATCGTCGGCTGCGGTGAGATGGGGATCGGCAACTCCACGGCCGCGGCCGCTCTCGTCGCCGCCGCCACCGGACATCCCGCCGCCGCCGTGACCGGGCGTGGCAGCGGCGTCGACGACGCCGGCTACCAGCGGAAGCTCGATGCCGTGGATCGGGCGCTCACCCGGCATGCGGCGGCGCGCGTGGCCGGCGACGACGGCGTGGGGCTCCTGGCCTCGCTCGGCGGCTTCGAGATCGGCGTGCTCGCCGGCGTCTACATCGGAGCCGCGGCCGGGCGCATCCCTTCGGTCGTCGACGGCCTGATCGCCACCGCCGCGGCGCTCGTCGCCGTCAAGATCGCCCCGGACTGCCGTCCCTACATGGTGGCGGCGCATCGCTCGGTGGAGCCCGGGCACGGCGTCGCCCTGGATCACCTCGGCCTCGACCCGCTTCTCGACCTCGGCCTCCGGCTGGGGGAGGGGACGGGAGCCGCCCTCGGGATCACGCTGTGCGTCGCGGCCTGCCGCCTGCTGGACGAGATGGCGACATTCGCGGAGGCGGGCATCAGCGAGGCGCCGGGCGGCTCCCGGCACGAGTCCTGACGTGGCGGCCGGGAGCCCCGCGTGGCATGACCCGCTCATCGCACTGGAGTTCCTGACGATGCTCCGCGTGCGCCGCGTCCGCCGCTGGAGCGACGCGCGCTTCGGGGCGGCGCTGGCGTGGTTCCCGGCAGTCGGCGTGCTGCTCGGCGCCGCCCTGTGGGGGCTCGACCGGGCCCTCACCGGGCTTCTCCCCGCAGCGGCGGTCGCGGCGCTCCTGCTCGCAGCACTCGCACTCGCCACGGGGGGACTGCACCTCGACGGAGTCGCCGACACCGCAGACGGCCTCGCGGCGCAGCGCAGCCGCGAGGCGCGGCTGCGGCTGATGCGCGAGGGCACCACGGGACCCGCGGGCGTGATGGCGCTCGTTCTCCTCCTGCTGGCGCAGTGGTCGGCACTCGCCTCCCTGGAGGGAGCGGCGCGGCCGGCGGCGCTCCTGCTCGCGCCGTCGCTCGCGCGCTGGGCGGTGCTGCCGGCGGCCGCCGCCTGCCGCCCGGCCCGCTCGTCGGGCCTCGGACACGCCGCCGGCGCGGCGCTCTGGCCGTTCGCCGCCCCGCTCGCGACCGCGACGGCGGCGGCCGCCGCCGTCGTGCTCTTCGGCGCGCAGGGACTGGTGCTTCTCGCCCTCGCCGCCGTCACCGCGCTGGCGACGGCGGGAGCGGCGACACGGACGCTCGGCGGCATCACCGGCGACACGCACGGAGCGGTGGTCGAGGTGACGCAGGCCGCCGTGTGGCTCGCGATCCTCGCCGGCGCCGACGGCGGCTGGCTCGTCGCGGCGGAGCTCCCGTGAGCGCCGCCGGTACCGCAGGCCGTCCCTCGCCCGGCACGGCGGGCGGGGCCGCGTGATGGGGGTCCTCTTTTTCGTCACCGGCGGCGCCCGCTCGGGCAAGAGCCGCTTTGCCGTGCGGCTCGCCGAGGCCGAGGCACAGCGCGGGCGCACGGTCGTCTTCGTGGCGACGATGGAGGCGCTCGACGACGAGCTGACGGCGCGCGTGGCGCGGCACCGCGCCGAGAGACCTAAGGGGTGGCGCACCGTCGAGGCGCCGCTCTCGCCCGTGCCGGCGCTCGCCGGTGCACCCGGGGATGCCTGCGTGCTCATCGACTGTCTCTCGCTCTGGCTCTCAAACTTGCTGCTCGCAGCGCTCGAGGCCGAGCCGCCGTCCGACGGCGGCGCGCCGGCGGAGTCGATCGGGCCGCGCGCTCGCGGACACCTGGAGTCGCGCCTCGACGCGGAGATCGGCGCCCTGCTCGCGACCATCGCGCGGCATGCCGGACCGACGATCGTCGTGAGCAACGAGGTGGGGGGTGGCGTCGTCCCGCCCACCGCGCTGGGACGGCTCTTCCGCGACGCGATGGGGACCCTGAACCAGCGCGTCGCCGGCACCGCCGACCGCGCGTGGCTGCTCGTCGCCGGGCGTGCCCTCGAGCTGCCGCCCGCCGGCGCCCCGTAGGGCGCCTCCCGCCGTGCCGCTGCCGGGGGCTGGGCGCGCACCGCGGGGGCGGTCGCAGCACCCCTCTGGTCCTTCACCGCAGCGAGCGTCGATGATCGGTCTCGACGAGTCGGGCCGCCGCGAGCAGCATGGCACCGGCGGCCTGCTGGAGCGGCTGCATCCGGATGCGAAGCGAGCGATGAGACGCCTCACACTCTCCCTGGCTCTCGCCTGCGCCGCGATCGTCGGGAGCGCTTGCGATCGGACGGCCGAGCTGATCCCCGGCACCGCCACCGCCACCTCGACGGCCACGGCGACGCCCTCGCCGACGCCGACGCCGACGCCGATCGTCGTGCCGACCCCGATCGTGCCCCCCGACGGAATCGGCGTCGCGGGTGACCGACCCGCCGTGGACGTGATCCCCGATGCCGCCTTCGCCGCCTCCATCGTGCAGATCGTCGCCCTCGACGAGGATGACGACGGCCAGCGGTCGGTCAGGCGCGGCTCCGGGGTGGTCGTCGACGGCGAGCGCTCGCTCATCCTCACCAGCTATCCGCTCGTCGACCCCTACCGTCCCGACGGCACTCCGGCATACTCGGTGCTCGCGGTCGGGCACAGCGCGGAGCCGGGCGATCCCGTCGTACTGCTCTACGAGGCGGAGATCGTGGCCGCCGAGCCGGACCACGACCTCGCCGTGCTCCGCGCGGTGAGCGCCTACCGCGGGGAGCCGCTCGAAGCGGCCGAGTTCTCCGCGCCGGCGGTGCGTTTCGGCAACTCCGCCGCCATCCAGGCGCAGGAGGAGCTGCGCCTCTTCGGCTACGGCATCCGGGGCGATTTCGCCACCGCATCCGTCGCGCGCGCCGAGCTCGACGGGACACGATCCGAGTTCGGCGTGGGCGGCCGCGCCTGGCTCGACCTGAACGCCCGGCTTCCGGCCAGCATGGACGGAGGCGGCGTCTTCTCGGCGGCCGGGGGCTTCGTCGGCGTCCTGGTCCAACCCCGCCACGACGAGGCCGCGACGCTCGGCACCGCGCGCCCGGCCGCGCTCGCCGTCCCCTTGATCGAGAAGGCCCGCTCGGCCGAGCCGGGCGCCCGCTACCGCCCCGCCGTCCAGCGCTCGCCGCTCGCCGTGGACTCACCCGACCCCGCCGTCCCGGACATCGTGATTCGCGGACCCTCCTTCGCCGAGAACGCATTCGACGACGGGGGACGAACCGTGCTCTTCGACTACACGCGGTTCCCCGTCGCCGGCCTTCCCGCGCTCTACTACGAGTTCGCCGCCCAGGGGATCCCCGCCGGTGCCCAGGTCGAGGAGCGGTGGTTCCTGGACGACGTGCTGCAGGACGCCCTCTCCTCGACGTACACCTGGACCGAAGGCGACTTCGCCGTCGTGACCGACCGCCTGATCGCGCCGAACCCCAACGGGGTCCCGGCCGGCCGGTGGCGGCTCGAGGTGTGGGTCGACGGCTCGCCCGCCGCCGAGGGGCTCGCCTACGTCGGGATCGAGCCGCCGCGGGCAACCGTCAGCGATCTCAGCCTCGCCTCGACGCTCGCTCCCGGCGAGGCACCCGGATTGCCGCCCGACCCCGGCGCAACGAGGCTGTACGGCTTCTTCGAGTACGAGGGGGCCGGAGGCGTGCTCTGGCTGAACTGGGTCGTCTTCCGCGACGGCGACCTCGTCCAGGCATCGCCGCCCTCGCTCTGGAGAGGGGGCGACAGCGGGAGCTGGTGGGTGGCCCACTATGCCGAGACGCCGCTGGGTGCAGGCCTCTGGGAGATCGAGGTCTACTTCGACGGGGAGTGGGCCGGATCAGGTGATGTCGCTCTCTCGGTCGGTGAGCCGCTCTCCCCGGCAGAGGAGGGGAGCGACGAGCCCTAGGGCTCCCGCCGGAGCCCGCCTCTCACTCGAGCCCGTCGGCGTAGATGCGCTCGACGGCCCCCCCGTGGAACGCGGCGGTCGCGTCGAGCGGGCTCTCGAGCACGCCGTGGCGCAGGAGTACCCCGGCGAGAGCCTCCCACTGATCGGGGGTGGATCGCCCCATGCCGTCGTCCCGGTGCGCGCTGGCAAGGTCGGTCTCGAGCAGGAAGCGCTGGTGATCGGCGGAAGCGCCGTCGGCGAAGGTGAGCGTGATCTCCACCGCTTCCTCCACATGATCTCGGCCCCACGCCGCTCCCCGCAGCGCCGCGCGCAGGAAGCGCTCCACGAGGTCCGGGTCGTCGGCCACCGTCTCCTCGCGCGCGAGGTAGACGACACCGAGGGTCGGGACTCCGTACTCGTGCGGATCGATCACGTTGATCTCGACGCCGGCGCGGCGGATCGTGTCCGGCTCGTTGTTGAGGAAGACGGGGTAGACGTCGACCTGACCCTCGATGAAGACGCGAGGATCGAAGCCCACGGCCTGCAGATTGACATCGTCCACGGAAAGTCCGGCCGTCGCGAGCAGCGCGTGGAGCTCCGCCGGCACGACCCCCGCCTTGAAGCCGACGCTGCGGTCCCGGAAGTCGGCGGGCGACCGGATCCCGGAGCCGGCGCGGGTCACGAAGCCCTGGTCACCGCGCTGCCCGAAGAGGGCGACCGCACGGAGAGGGAGGCCCTCCGCGTATTGCCTGAGCGACTGCGCCGCCGTCCCCGTGGTGAACGCGACCTCTCCCTCGAGCAAGAGCTTGATGTGCTCGTCAGCGCCCGCGGAGTGGCGAATGGTGACGTCGAGCCCCTCCTCCTCGAAGTAGCCGTTGGCATCCGCCACGTAGACCGCGACGAAGGGAAGATTCGCCTGGGGGCGGAAGCCCGCCATGAAGGTGACCTCCCTGAGCTCCCCCTCCCCGCCTCCTCCGTTGCACGCAGTCGCAAGCAGGGCAAGCGCAGCCAGCGCCGCCGTCGCACCGATCGAGACTCTGGGCATGATGAACCGGTCCCGGTGATCCGTGACGCGCATCCGCGACGCGGCCGCGGGCGCTGCACGCCGTGTACCAACCGTCGCGCGCCGGCGCTGCGCGCCGACCGCGGAGGCGACGTGCATCGGCGGTGTGCCCGCCGGCGCTACACGTCGCCGGTAGAGGCGTGCCAGAAGAGCACGCGGCGCTCACTATACGCGAGCACCGCGGTGAGGAGCACGCCGAGCGCCACCAGCACGAACACGGCCGCGAAGAGCGTCGGCGTATCCAGATCTCCGTTCGCGATCAGGATCAACTGCCCCATCCCCCCGTCGCCCGAGAGGAACTCCGCCACGACCGCCCCGATCAGGGCGAGCGGGACGGAGATGCGCAGCGCCGCGAAGAGATAGGGGAGCGCGGAAGGAAGCCTGAGCCTCACCAGCACCTGCCGGGGCGAGGCGTCGAGGGACCGCAGCAGGTCGAGCGCCGCCGGGTCGACCGAGCGGAGCCCGACGACCGCATTGACGAGCGTGGGGAAGAACGTGATGAGCGCCGCCACCAGCATCTTCGGCCAGAGCCCGAAGCCGAACCAGATCGTGAACAGCGGGTAGACGGCGACGATCGGCGTGAGCTTGAGCAGGAGCGCCAGCGGGTAGAGGGCGCGCTCCACCGCGCGCGAGTGCGCCATCGCAACGGCCAGGACCATGGCGCCCGCCGTCGCGATCACCAGGCCGCCCGCCGCCGCCGCCGCCGTCTCGGCCGCGGCGGATGCGTAGCGCCCCGGGTCGTCGACGAGCGCCCTACCGACGGCCGACGGCGCCGGAAGCAGGTACTCGCGCACCTCGCGGAGCCGCACCCACGCCTCCCACACGGCGATCAGCACGGCCAGCGCGAGCAGCGGTGCGCCCGCAGCACGCGCCAGCACCGTCGCGCCGGCGAGGCGGCGACCCCTCCCCGCGGGGGGACCGGCGAAGGGCGCCTTCCCGCTCACGCCGGGGCCCGCCCGCCGCCGAGCGCCGCCCGCACGCCGGCCTCGAGCTCCACGAAGGCGGGCATCGACACGAGTTCCTCCCCGCGCGGGCGGGGGAGCCCCACCACGAACTCGGCGAGGACACGGCCGGGCCGCTCGCCCATCACGAAGATGCGGTCGGAGAGCAGCACCGCCTCCCGGATGGAGTGAGTCACGAACAGCACCGAGACGCGGTCGCGCTCCCAGAGCGCGAGCAGCTCGAGCCTCAGCGTCTCCCGGGAGAGCTCGTCGAGGGCACCGAGCGGCTCGTCCATCAGCAGTAGGCGCGGCGCGTGCGAGAGGGCACGCGCGAGCGCCACGCGCTGTCTCATGCCGCCCGAGAGCTCGTGTGGATGATGGCGGGCGAAGTCGGCGATGCCGACGCGCTTGAGCAGCGCGGGGACATCCGCCGCCACGCCCGCGATCTCGGCGACGAGGCCCACGTTGCGCTCCACGGAGAGCCAGGGGAGGAGCCCCGGCTCCTGCTGCACCAGCCCCAGCCATCGCCCGCGACGCGCGTCGTCGGGCGAGGCGCCGAAGACCTCCACCGTGGACGCGGCGCCGCCCGCATCCTGACACGGGGCGAGGAGGCCGGCAGCGATGCGGAGCAGCGTCGTCTTGCCGCAACCGGAGGGGCCAACCAGGGACACGAACTCGCCGGCCTCGACATCGAGAGCGGCCCCGTCGAGCGCGCGGACGTCGCCGGCAGTCGAACGGTAGTGATGGGAGAGAGAGCGTACGAGCAGCGCCGGCGTCGGCGCGCCCGCGGCGCGCGCGCCGGGCTCGGTGGCTGGCGCCGCCATCGCCCTCCCCCTGCCCCGGCCGCCGCACTCGGCCCGGCCCGGCCGGCCGCGAGGACACGCGACGGCCATTGTATGGTGCTCCCGCCGGGAAGACGCGCCGGGGAGGGACGACCGGGGGAGGCGAGTAGTGTCGGAGACGATCGCGATCATCGGCGGGACGGGTCCGGAGGGCCGCGGCCTGGCGACGCGGCTGGCGCTGGCCGGGCACACCGTGATCATCGGCAGCCGCGACGCGGAGCGCGGCGCGAAGATCGCAGCCGACCTCAAGGCCTCCCTCCCCGCGCGGGACGGTGCCGGCGACCTGCGGGGTGGCGGCAACGCCGGGGCCTGCGCGGAGGCGACCCTCGCCATCGTGACCGTTCCCTACGCCGCCCATGCCGGCACGCTGGAGGCGCTGCGCGAACCGCTCTCCGACAAGCTGGTGATCGACGCCGTGGTGCCGGTCCGCTTCGAGCGCGGGCCTCGCCCCGTCGACGTCGCCGCCGGATCCGCGACGGAGGAGGCGGCCTCGCTTCTCCCCGCTTCGACCGTGGTCGGCGCCTTCCACAACCTCGACGCCGAGACCCTGCTCGATCCCGACGCCTCGCTGGACGCCGACGTCCTGATCACCGGCAGCGCCGAGGGAAAGCAACGAACGGCCGCCCTCGCCGAGCAGATCGCCGGCGTGCGCGCCGTCGACGCCGGCCCGCTGCGCTACTCGCGCTTCGTGGAGGGGCTCACCATCCTGCTGATCGGCATCAACGGCAGGCACCGTGCGCATACCGGGATCCGGATCGCGGGCCTGCATCAGGGGGAATAGGCACCCGCACCGCGGGCGGGCGGCATCTCCCGCGGGGAGGCGCACCGCTTGCGCGGGCGGCGTGCGATGATCGGCGCGATGGCACCACCAGAGATCCGCCTGATCGGGATCGCCGGACTGCCCCGCATCGAGGAGGGCGACGATCTCGGCGCGCTCATCGTGGAGGCGGCGCGGGCGCAGGAGACGCCGCTGCAGCAGGGCGACATCCTGGTCCTCACGCAGCGCATCGTCTCCGCATCGGAGGGCCGGATCCTCCCCCGCGCACACTTCGAGCCCAGCCCCTATGCGCGCGCCTGGTCGGAGAGATGGGAGAAGGACCCGCACGTCACGGAGGCCGTCCTCTCGGAATCCGTGCGGGTGGTGAGACAGCTGCGTGGCGTCCTGATCACCGAGACCCGCCACGGCCTCATCTGCGCCAACTCCGGGGTCGACTGCTCCAACGTGGGAGGCGAGGAGTGGCTGTCGCTGCTCCCGGTCGACCCCGACGCCTCCTGCCGGTCGCTGTGCCGTCGACTGCACGATCTCGCCGGTGAGCGGGTCGCGGTCATCATGACCGACACCTTCGGACGGCCGTGGCGAAACGGACAGACCAACATCGCCATCGGCGTCTCGGGCATCGCCCCGCTGCGCAACTACGTCGGGCTTCCCGATATGGACGGCGTCGAGCTGCGCGTCACCGAGATCTGCATCGCCGACGAACTCGCCGGCGCCGCCGAGCTGGTGATGAACAAGCTCGACGGCATCCCCGCCGTGATCGTGCGCGGCTACCGCTTCGAGCCCGCCGACGGCGCGTCCGCGGAGATCGTCCGCGACCCCGAGCTCGACCTCTTCCCCTGATGCGGCTCCCGCCCCGGGAGCTCAGCGCCCGGCGGGCCCCGTGACGACACAGCAGCGCGCCGGCCTCGAGCGCAATCTCCGGATGCTTCCGTGGTGGTGGGTGGCGCGCTGGCTCTGGCTCGGAGAAGGCATCTGGGTGCTCTACCTGATGGACGAGCGGGGGGTCACGCTCGGGCAGGTACTGCTCTTCGAGTCGGTCTTCGCCGGCATCACCGTCGCCGCCGAGGTCCCGACCGGGATGGTCGCCGATCGCTGGGGACGCCGCCCCTCGCTGGTCGCCTCGGGCCTGCTGACGGCGCTCGGTCTCACCGTGTTCGGGCTCGCCGAGAGCTTCGAGTTGCTGCTGCTCGCCTTCGCGCTCTTCGGCACCGGCCTCTCGCTGATGTCGGGGGCCGACGACGCGATGCTCTTCGACTCGCTCGCCCCGCTCGGTCGTGGAGGCGAGTTCGCCCGGCGCGCCGGACGCCTCAACGCGATGGCGTGGGGCGTGAACGCGGCGACGGCAATGGTCGGCGCCGGGCTGGCGCAGGTCACCTCGCTCTCGCTCCCGATCGCGATCTCGGGCGTGTTCGGGATCCTCGCCGCCTTCCTCGCGCTGCGCTTCACCGAACCTCCCGCGCGCGGCGAGCCGGTGCCCTTCCTGCGCATCGGGGCCCGCGCCGCGCGACGCGTGCTCGGGCAGCGCGAGATGTGGACCATCATCCTCTTCTTCGCCGCCGTGCTCGTCTCCGCGGCGCTCGTCTTCACCGTCTTCCAGCCGCTCGCGACCCGGCTCGGGGCGCCCGTCTGGTCGCTCGGCGTGATCGCGGCGGCGATGACGCTCTCCTCCGCCTTCGGCGGCTGGATGGCCGCCGCCACGGAGCGGCAATTCGGCCTCCCGAGGACGCTCGCCGTCGCCGGGATCGGGGCAATGGTGGCGCTCCTTGCCGGAGCCGCCGGGATGCACGTGCTCTTCCCGCTGATTCTGCTCTCCCCGCTCGCCTGGAACGTCCTGCATCCGCTGGTCGCCGACTACCTGGCGCGGCGCGCCCCGGACCGCGAGCGCGCGACTGTGCTCTCGCTCAACTCGATGGCCTCGCAGCTCGCGACCGTGATCGCGACGCCGGCGGTGGGGCTGCTCGTCGACGGGCGTGGAATGGGCACCGCCCTGCTCGCCGCGGCGGCCGCACTCTCGGTGGTGCTGGCCACGGGCTACGCGCTGTGGAGAGCGGGTCGTGAACTCCGCCTCGCGCCGACGTGGCCGCCCGAGGAGGGGGGCGCGACGCCCTCGCCATCGCCCGAGCAGGAGGCGTAGCATCGGCCCCGGAGGGGAACGATGGCGGCGGGGAACCCGGACGGCAGCCAGCACCCCTCCAACTGCGAGGCGGCTCCCGGGCGGGACTCGCCGCGCCGCACGCGCGCACGCGACCTCGTGCGCTCGGCGCTCGTGAATGACGAAGACCCGCGCTTCCCGTGGTGGCTGCCGCTTCCCGGCGTGGCTCTCGCCCTCGCGTGGGGCGCCTGGCAGGCGGTGGGAGCGGAGGGCGCAGCCGGCTCCGCCTTCGTCGGCACCCTGTTCTGGCCCGGTCCCGCGATCGTGGCGCTGGCAACGCTCGCCGCCTTCCTCGGCTGGCAGCTCGAGATCGACTGAGGGCACACCGGGGGGGCGATGCTGCATCTCTTCTACGGCGACGACGAGTTCCGCGTCGAGGAGGCGCTGCGCGCGCTGCGGGACGCCCTCGACAGCGACGGAATGCTGGCAACCAACAGCACGGTCCTCGACGGGCGGCGTGTCACGCCGACCGAAGTCCTGCAGCACGCCGGCGCCCTCCCCTTCCTCGGCGCGGCCCGCCTCGTGCTCGTCGAGGGACTGGTCACCGCGGCCGGGCGCGGGCGGGCCGCCGTCGACCGCTGGCGACCTCTGATAGAGGCCCTCCCGACGCTGCCGCCGTCCACCACCCTGGTGCTCCGCGAGCCGCCGGCGACGCGGCGCGGGGGGCGGCGCGACTCCCTCGCCTCCTGGCCCCTGGCGCGGGAGCTCACCGCCCTCGACTCGGTCGCCGTCGAGGAGTTCCGGCCGCTCTCCGTTTACGGCCGCGGCGGCGAGAGCGAGGTCGGGCGCTGGCTGCGGACGCGCGCCGAAGCGGCGGAGGTCGCTATCGAGCCGCGCGCCATCTCGGCGCTGGTCGATCTCGTCGGCGCCAACCTGCGGACGCTCGACCGCGAGCTCGCGAAGCTCGCGCACTACGCACGCGAGCGGGCGATCACCGAGGCCGATGTGCGGTTGCTTACTCCCGAGGCGCGCGAGCAGAGCCTGTTCGCACTCGTCGACGCGGCGATCGAGGGGCGCGGCTCGGTCGCGATCACCCTCCTCGACCGCATGCTCACCGAGGGCTCCGAGACGCCCGGGCGCGTGCAGTACCAGCTGGGGCGGCACCTCGGCCAGCTCGTGCGCGCGGCCGAGCGCGCGGAGGCGGGCGCGAGCGAGCAGGAGATCGGTGAGGCAACCGGGGCGCAGGGCTACGCGCGCACCAAGCTCGTCCGTCAGGCGCGGGGCGTCCGGCGCGAGGTCGCGGAGCGCGGCCTGCGCGCCGTGGAGCGCGCCGACCACGCAGTGAAGAGCGGGCGTATACCCGAGGCGCTATCGCTCGAGCTGCTGCTGCTTGAGGTCGCCGCCGGGGCCCGCGGGGGCCGCGGAGGTCGGCGCCCCCTCAGAAGCTCCGGCGGATAGCCGTCACGACGCGTCCGTGCACCTCGACGTTGTCCGCCGCCGCGTAGATCGGTTCCATCTCGCGGTTCATCGGCTGCAGCCGGACGCGCGCACCCTCGTGGTAGAAGCGCTTGAGCGTGGTCTCGTTCTCGTCGCGAAGCCAGACGGCTACCATCTCGCCGTCGTCGGCCGAGCGGGTCGCCTCGAGGATGACGATGTCGCCGTCCTGTATCAGGGCGTCGACCATCGAGTCGCCCTCGACGCGCAGCGCGAAGACGTTGCTGCGTCCGTCGACCTGCTCCGCGGTGACCTCGATCCGGGTCTCGTACGCACCGGGGCTGACGCTGTCGGGCGGCGTGGGTATCGGCCGCCCGGCCGCGATCGCGCCGAGAAGCGGCACCGAGACGGTGGTGGGCCGCCGCTCTCCCGACGCCCCGAGTAACTCGATGGCCCGCGAGACCTCACGGTCGCGGCGAATGCGCCCCTTCTCCTCGAGCTTTTTCAGGTTGTAGTCGACCACGGAGGTCGAGGAGATGTCGCATCCCTGCTGGATGTCCCGGATCGAGGGCGGGTAGTTCTTCTCGTCGATGAAGTCCTGGAGGAACTGCAGAATGCTCTGCTGCCTCATGGAGAGATCCTCAGACATCGATTTCCTCCAGTCGCACCGGCACTCGCCGACCCCGCCCGCGCCCGCGCCCGCGCCCCGTCCTGGCGGACTCGCGGGCGAAGGTCGGTACATATGTTCCGAACTGTAGGAGTACAACCGCCTCGCGGTCAATCGGCGGCAGGGCGCGTAGGATCGGGAGGGCCGCCGGCGGGGCGGCACGCGCGCTAAGGGGGAGCGGTGGCGGCGAGCCTGGAAGACCTCTTCGGCGGCGAGCCGCCGGGAGGTACGGACGAGCCGACGGGCGACGCGCGCCGCGCCCTCGTGATCGCGGCGCATCCCGACGACGCCGACTTCGGCGCGGCAGGGACCGTCGCACTGCTCGCAGGGGCCGGCTGGTCCGTGCGCTACGTGGTCGTGACCAACGGCTCGAAGGGCTCCGAGGATCGGACTCTCACACCCGGGCAGCTCGTCGAGATGCGCCGCGACGAGCAAGAACGGGCTGCGGCGCTGCTCGGCGTCCACTCCGTCGGCTTCCTCGGCTTCGCCGACGGTGAACTCGAAGCCGGTCGCGCGCTCGTGGGCGAGATCACCCGCGAGATCCGCTCGTTCCGCCCCTTCTCCGTCTATACGCACGACCCCGAACCCGTGATCCTCGAGAACTCCTTCATCAATCACGCCGATCACCGCGCGACCGGCCTCGCCACCGTCGACGCCGTCTATCCCGCGGCCCGCGATCACCTCAACTTCCCCGAGCAGATCGCCGACGGCCTCGAGACGCACAAGGTCCGCGAGCTCTACCTCTTTGGGACACACGCCCCCAACCAGTCCGTCGACATCTCGACGGTTCTCGAGACGAAGATCGCCGCCCTGGCCGCGCACGGGAGCCAGTTCTCGGTGGACGACGAGTTCCTCGCACTGCTGCGGGAGCGATGGAGCGAGGAGGACGGGCGCTACGTCGAGCGCTTCCGTCGGGTGCGCCTGTGGTTCTGATTCGGTGAGCCCGCTTCAGCCGGCCGCGCGCTACTGCGGGCGGTGCGGCGCCGCGCTCGCCCCGGGCTCGGGCCGGGCGCCGCCGCGCTGCCTGCGGTGCGGCCACGTCTCCTACGTCGATCCGAAGATCGCGGCCGGCGTGCTGGTCGAGCGGGCGGGCCGGCTGCTGCTGGTCCGGCGCAACCACGAGCCGGCGCTCGGTCGCTGGTCGTTCCCCTCGGGCTACGTCGACGCCGGCGAGGTGATCGAGGCCGCAGCGGCGCGCGAGGTGCAGGAGGAGACCGGGCTCGACGTGCGGCTCACGCGCCTGCTCGGCGTCTACAGCAGCGCCGGCGAACAGGTCGTGTTCGTCGCCTACGCCGGCGAGGCTCCCGCCGGCGAGGCGCGCGCCGGGGACGAGGTCTCCGAGGCGCGGTGGTTCGAGCCCGATGCGATCCCCGATCTCGCGTTTCCGCACGATCCGGCGATCGTCGGGGCGTGGCGCAGCGGCCGCGGGATCTCGCTGCCCGTAGGGTGAGCGGGAGCCGCACGCGCGTCGGGCGCGCGATCATCTGGCACCATAGGGAGGGAGCCGCGACCGAGATCCGCCCCGCGGAGGCGGGGCCGGCGAGGGGAGCACGATGCCAGAGCAGACGTTGAGCCTGCTGCAACGCCGCGGCATCGAGGCCGAGGTGCTGATCCCCCTTATCCGTCGACTGGAGCAGGAGCTCGGACGGGAGAGGGCGCACCTGCTCGCGCGCGAGACGATCGAGAAGATCGCGCGCGAGCAGGGGGCGGCCGTCGCGGGCGCCGTCGGCCGCGACGACCTCGTTGGCTTCCGGGAGGTCAGGGACTCGTGGGGCGGCGCGGGGGGCGACCTCACCATCGAGACACTGCGCGACGACGGGGATGCGCTTCACTTCAACGTCACCGGCTGCCGCTTCGCCGAGATGTACAGGCAGCTCGGCGCGTCCGATCTCGGATTTCTCCTCTCCTGCGCACGCGACTTCACGCTCTCGACGGGCTACTCCGAGCGGCTCCGCCTGGAGCGCACGCAGACGATCATGCAAGGCGCCTCGCACTGCGACTTCCGCTACCGCCTCGAGGGTCGCGAGACCGTCGCGCATGGCGAGGACGACGCCCCGGGCGAGAGGGGAGCGCAGGGATGAGCGCGCGCGCGGACGGCCCGCCGTCGGGCGGCGAGGAGCAGGGCTCGATCCAGGACGACGCGGGCGCTGCCGCCGGGCGAGGATCGCTCGGCGACGTACTTCGCCAGCTCGCCCAGGCCGCGCAGGAGGCGTCGCAGGCCGCCTCCCAGGCGGCGCGGCCGCACGTCGAGGAGGCCGCGCGGCGGGCGAGCGACGAGGCGCGGCGGGTCGCCGGGGCCGCACGGCCGCACGTCGAGGAGGCCGCGCGGCGGGCGAGCGACGAGGCGCGGCGGGCCGCCG
>JAPONQ010000052.1 GCA_026713865.1 Chloroflexota bacterium
GCTTGCCGGCGGCGTGTTCGACGACCTGCCGAGGGGCGATCCCTTCCATGAATTGTCCCAATCCCGCATGGGCTACGAACGGCTACAGGCTGAACAGCACCTCGAAGGTGGTACTGCCTACCGTCAAGTTAGGCCCACCACCTCCGATCGTCGACCTTCGCCGCTATGACCGATCGGATGCCTCCGAGCTGCGCGGCCGGCGGTGCGGGCTCGAGGTCAGGCGCTCCGACGGCGAAGCGTCACGTAGGCGACGACGGTCGAGGTGATAAGGCTGAGCAGACCGCCGATCAGGATGTCGATGGGCACCAGGATGCCCGGCCACGTCGAGAAGATCAGGTAGATCGGCACGATGTAGGTGGCGTACGCAGCGCAGCCCAGTACAAAGCTGTTCTTCATCGCCTTGAGGAGGTTGTTGTCCTTCAGCGCCGGCTCGATCGCCAGGTACGTGTTGGCGAGTGCGATGAGCGCCAGGAAGGCGAGCAGGGCGAGCATTTGCGGCCCACCCCAGGTATCCATCTCCCGGCCGAATTCATCGAGGAGTACATCGTTGCCGCTTGCGTCGTACAGACGCTCGTACATGCCCAGAGCGATCGGTGAGATGTTCCATCCGACATCGATGACCGCGTACACAACGAATGCCGACAGGAACCTGACGTATTGCACAGCTACCTCGTTGGAGCGACTTGAGCGTTGACCCCGGCGCCTTCTAACACACGGCCGATCGCTCGGCAAGCGCGACCCGTGGCCCGCGGGCCGCTTCGTGCACGCACTCACGGTCGAAGCCGTATGCCCTCACAGGCACGTGATCTGCTCGGGGGCTGCCGGGTCACCGCTATCCCTACCGCACGGACGGCCAGCATCACTTCCCGGAGGAGGGCCACGACGGCATTGCTCGCATCGTCGGCGACGAGAAGGCAGGGGACGGGGGGCGCCGACGGGACGGAACGCAGAACAACCGCCACGTCGGTCTTGCAGCTATTCTCAACCCTCATAGAAGGACGTGCAGGCCCACCGGACTCCGGAAACGACGGGGCGGTGACGCCGGGCGGACAGGGTGAGCGATGAACGACGTGCTCGGCGGGCTGAGCCGGCTCGTCACGGCCCGGCCGTGGGTCACGCTCGCGGTGCTGCTCCTCGTCACCGTCGTGCTCGCCTCCGGCGGAGCGCGCCGCGCTCCGCCGCCGGACACGGAGTCGACGCTTCCCCGGGAGAGCGAGGTCGCCCGGGCCCTGGCCGAGATCGACGAGCTCTTCGGGGAGTCCGGCGATGTCCGGGTGGTGACGCTCCTCTTCCGGGGGGACGCGCTGACGCCCGGCGGGCTCGCCCAGATGGACTCCCTCGTCGATGAGATCGCCGCCGCCCCGGGAGTCGAGGAGCTGCTGGCGCGCACCAACCCCGTGTTCTCGCCCGCGTCGTTGATCGGCGCCGCGCTGCAGCTGGAGAACCTCGAGTCGCTCACGCAGGCGCAGATCGACGCCGCCCGCACCACTCCGGGGGTCGGGGAGCTGCTCGCGCTGATGACCGGGAGCGACACGGACGGGACGCCGGTCGCCGTCGCCAGCATCCGCCTGCGCGACACGGGCGACGAGCGCGTCGCGGACGCCGAACGCCGGATCGACAAGCTCGCAGCCGGGGATGAGGGCCCGCTGCGCGCGAGCAGCGTCTCCTTTGCCGTCATCGAGGACGAGATCCGGGTGGCCACGGAGACGACCATGCTGCCCCTGATCATGCTGGCGCTGCTGCTGATCATGGGGTTGCTGCTGCTCTTCACGCGCTCCCCCTCCGACGTGCTGCTCGCGTTCAGCGGGCTGGTCGTCGCGCTGATCTGGATCAACGGCGCGGAGGGGTGGCTCGGTCCGATGGGGCTGGGCCTGACCGGCCCGCCGAACTCGCTCACGGCGATGGTGCCGATCATCATGATCGGCCTCACGGTGGACTACGCGATCCAGACGGTCTCCCACTACCGCGAGCAGCGCCTCTCGGGCCAGCCCGTCGCGGCCTCGGCGCGGTTGGGGCTGCGGAACGTCACCGTCCCGCTGGTGCTGGCCGGCGTGACGACGATCGTGAGCCTGCTGGTCAGCCTGTTCTCACCGCTCGGGGTCGTCGGCGACTTCGGCGTCATCGCGGGACTGGGCGTGGGCCTGAGCCTGATCGTGATGCTGACGCTGATTCCCGCCGGGCGGACCATCATCGACCGGCGGCGCGAGGCGCGCGGAACGTTGCCGCCGCCCCGCCTGATCTCGAATGCGCTGCCCGGCGTCGAGCGGCTGGCGGAGCTGCTGGGGAGGAAGCTCACCCGCCGGCCCGCGCCCTACATCGCGGTGGTGGTCGCGGCGACGATCGGGCTCGGGTTCGCGGCCACCGATCTCAAGTCCGAATACAGCATCCGCGACCTCCTGCCCAGCGGGGGGAGCGTGCTGACGGATCTGAGCACGCTGGACGCGGCCGTCGGCGGCTCGACCGAGGTGGCCGGAGTGCTCGTGAGGGCGGAGGCCACCGAGACCCGCACGCTCCTCAACCTGCAGGACCTGCGGATCGCCTTCCAGGATGAAGCGACCCGCCCGGCGGCGGCGGCGGGCCCGATCCAGACCTCGTACGAGCTGCTCATCCATGACTGGACCACCAAGAGCGGGCAGCCCGGCGACAACTACGATCCGAAGCTCGCAGCGCTTCTCGCGGAAGCCTCGACGGAGGTGGAGCTCGACCCGGAGCTGATGCAGGCGTTCCTCGACCGGCTCGCCGCCAACGATCCGGCCGTCGCCCACAACCTGGTCAACAACCCGGACGGCGTCGACTCGATACTGGTCCAGTTCCCCGCCTACACGGGCGATCCGGCGGCATCCAGGAGGCTCCAGGGCGACGTCGACGCCCTGTGGCGGGGCGACGACTCCGCGATCACGACGACATCGGAAACCATCATCTCCTTCGCGGTGACCGATGCGATCCGCGACGGGCAGACGGAGTCGGTGGGCACCACGGTCGCCGTGGCGCTGGGAGTCCTCGCCCTCTTCTTCTGGATCACGGTGCGCCAGCCGGCGCTGGCGCTTATCGCGGTGGTGCCGACCGCGCTGGTACTGGTCTCGGTACTCGGCACGATGGCGCTGCTCGGCATCCCCTACACCATCGTCACGTCGATCATCACCGCGCTCTCGATCGGGATCGGGGTCGACTACACGATCCACATGATCCACCGCTACCGCGAGGAATTCACCCGCGAGCGGGACCCGGAGCGGGCGGCCGTCCGGACGCTCTCGGCTACCGGCTCGGCGCTGCTGGGCTCGGCGATGACGACGGCGCTCGGGATCGGGGTGCTCGCGGCCTCGCCGCTCGTCGCCCTGCAGCAGTTCGGCATCACGGCGGCGATCACGATCGCGTACTCGCTGATCGTCGCCGTCCTGCTGGTACCGCCCGCGATGACCGTCTGGGGCGCCTACCGGAACATGCGGCTGCGCTCGATGGTGCAGCGCACCTGGGACGAGCTCGACGAGGCGATCGGGGAGATCCACCGGCGCCACGGCGAGGAGCCCGGCGAAGCCTGACCTCCCCCCGGGGCGCCCGCGGGACGGGGCCCCGCTGGCCGCGCCAGCGGGGGAGCCTGGAGCGGGCTCAGCGACCGCCGATCACCGAAGTCCCTGTGCTAGCATCCGCCCGAAACAGGGATGGGTGGAGGGGAACGATGACAGAGAACTCGGTGGCTGGTTGGTCACTTGTCGCTGCTGTGGTCATTGGCCTGGTGGCGTCGCTGCTCACGCCAGGTGGACTGCTGATCGATCCTGTCGACTCGGCGAGCTTCGGGGATGCGGCGGCCGTCCTGGGCGACAACGGTCAGATCGCCCAGTTCGCGACGTTCCTGTTCGTCGTCGCGGTGGTGCTCTACTGGTTCGGGCTGCACAGCCTGAACCGGGCCTTCAGCGGACCGTCGCTGATCGACGGCATCTCCCGCTTCGCGCTGAACATCTTCCTGGTGGGGTACGCGTTCCTCATCGCCGAGCTGGCCGTGAGGCACGTTCTGATCCACGTGCTCGAGCACGGCGTCGGGGGCGGTGCCGCGGAGGAGCGGGCCATGGGGACGACGCTCTTTGCGGCGGCCGTCGGCCTCCACTTCGCCTTCCTCTACGTCACGGCCATCGGCTCGGCCATATTCGGTGCCGGCCTGGCGCGCCGGTGCGGTGAGACGAACATCTTCAAGCTCGCCGCGATGGGGCTGTCGCTGACGGGCATTCTCAGCTTCGTCGTGCTGATGATTGCCGAGCACCTTCCGGCCGTCGACCTGCACGGTGTGGCCATCTTCAGCAATCTCGTGCTGTTCTTCGGCTCGCTCTGCATCCTGGTCATCGGCGTGGGAATCATGCAGGGGCGCCGGGAGTTCGTGGGCGAGGAAGCGGCCGTCTAGCCGGCTTCGGCCGCAGCGAGACCAACCGGAAGCAGCGGGCCCGTTCCGTCAGGTGCGGGCCCGCCGCTTTCGCGGTGCCGACACCGGTTCCGCGCTGGCGGCTGCATGCCTCTCCCGCGTCGACCGGATGGGGGGCCACCGCCGAGGTCGCGACGGCGTGGGGCGGCGATCCGGGTCGCCACTCCACCGCCCGTTCGAGAGGCGCATGCCGCTGCGGCCGCGCGGGGAGTGGCGAGTGTGATGAGCGCAGGGAACTCCGGTACGTCGCGGCGTGACCGGGCGACCGGGCGCGCGCGCGGACGGTCGCGGGCGGCGCCCGGGGAGGCCGCCTCCGGGAGCGGCGGCACGAAGCCGGTTCTCCTCTCGGGAGGCAACCCGCAGATCCCGAAGGGCGACGGCGACGCCCCGGTTCAGTCCTACATCGAGGCGATGCCCGGCTGGAAGCGCGACATCGGGCGCTGCCTCGACGATCTCGTCGTGCGTACCGTTCCCGGGGTACGCAAGGCCGTGCGGTGGAACTCGCCCTGGTACGGCGTCGAGGGGCAGGGCTGGTTCGCGAGCTGCCACGTCTTCACCCGCTACGTGAAGGTGACCTTCCTCGCCGGCCGGCTGCTCGATCCGCTCCCCCCCGGCTCCGGCAAGGACCCGGACGCGCGCTGGGTCGACATCTACGAGGGTGAGTTCGACGAGGAGCAGATGGCGGCGTGGTTCCGGCAGGCCGCCGCCCTGCCCGGGTGGGACGGCTTCTGAGGAGCCGGGCCGCGCGGGCGCGCGGTCGCGGGGGCTCCTCCCCGCGCCGCTCCCTCCATCGCCGGCGGCACGGCCGCCATCAGCCGGCGGCCGCGTCGCCGGTGTAGAAGGCCGTCGTCCGCGCGGCCGCCGCCCGCGCCTGTTCGGGCTCCGTTCCGGCCGCGATCGCTGCCTGGGCCCACGCCCCGCTGCTCCCGGCGATGAGGGCCGTGCCCTTCGGCGAGATCCCGAACGCGGCCTCGTCCAGCCTCGGCCCCGCCGGCTGCTCGAGGTGGAGGGCGAGTCCCAAGAGCGCCAGCTCCCACCCGACGCCGACCGCGCCCGGTCCGTATTCGGCCCAGTGCTCCGAGAGAGGTTCGGTGTGTTCGAGCGCCAGCCGCGTGCGGCCGTCGCCCTCCGCGGAGAGACGCACCCCCACCCAGCTGACGCTCTCTCCGAACTCCCAGGTCAGCGCGAAGCGCGACCCCGGCTCGCACTCCGTGATCGTGCCGCTCGCGTTGCCCTCGATGCGGTAGCGGCCGCCGGCCGTGAGCTCGCCGTCGACCGGCAGGAACCAGCGCTCGATGCGCCCGCTCCTGGTCACGGCATCCCAGAGGTCGTCGAGCGTGGTGTCGTAGCTCCGCGACAGCGCGACGGTGTGAACCGGCTCCCCGTCGCGCTCCCCCGCCGAGACGACGCGCCCGACGGCGTCGAGCTGCCTCCGGACGTCGATCTCCATACCCGTTCCCTTCCGCAGCGCCGCCCGGAGGCGGGGCGTCCGCGCCTCGTCTACACGCCGCCGCGCTCGGCCCGCTCGGCGATCGCGCGCGGCAACCGCTCGAAGATGCGGCGGTGGACGGGCCAGAGCGCGTACCAGTAGAGCAGCCCGGGCGCTCCCGCGGGGTGGAAGTGCGCCTCGAGTACGACGGCCGATTGCCCGCCCCGGGGCTCGACGGCGAGTTCCAGGATCGCCGAGCCCGGGAGGCGCATCTCCGCGACGAGCGTCAGCCGCCGTCCCGGCTCGACGGCCGCCACGCGCCAGAAGTCGAGCGGGTCGCCGGCACGGAGCTCGGCCGGGTGTCGGCGCCCGCGGCGCATCCCCGCTCCTCCCAGCAGGCGGTCGAGCAGGCCCCGCAGCCGCCAGAGCACGTTCGCGTAGTACCAGCCGCGCTCTCCCCCGATCGCGGCGAGCGGCGCCCACGCCCGCGCCGGCGGGGCCTCGCAGCGAGCCTCGTAGCGCACCGACTTGCCGTAGTAGGAGATGTCGTGCCGCTGCTGGCGGAGGCGGAACGCGCCCTCCGTCCAGCGGATCGGCACCGCCGCCGCCTCCTCGGCGTGAAGCGCGGCGCGGACCGCCTGCCGGTAGCTCGCCGGCGGCGAGGGGAGAAGCCCTTCGATCTCGTTCCCGCGCTCGGAGAGGAGGTCGTGCTTGAGGCCATCGATGAGCGGCCTCGCGATCCGCGCCGGGACGGAGGTGACGAGGTCGAGCCACCACGAGGAGAGGCGCGGGCTCAGGATCGGCACGGGGACGATGCGGAGCGGCCTCCCCACGACCCCCGCGAACTGCCGCAACAGCTCCTCGTAGGTCAGCGTCTCCGGCCCCGCGGCGTCGTAGATCCTCCCCGCGCTCCCCTCGTGCTCGGGCAGACGGACGAGGATCTCGACCAGGTCGTCGAGGGCGATGGGCTGGCTCCGCGAGCGCACCCAGCGCGGCGTGACCATCACCGGCAGGTGGTAGACGAGGTCGCGGATCACCTCGAAGGCGGCGGAGCCGGGGCCGACGACGATGCCGGCGCGGATCTCGGTGACGGGCACGGAGCCGGCGCGCAGCCGCTCCCCCGTCTCGCGGCGGGAGCTGAGGTGGGGCGACGCCGCCTGCGGGGGCTGGAGGCCGCCGACGTAGATGATCCGCCTGAGTCCCGCCCGCTCGGCGGCGGCGGCAAAGAGCCCGGCGGCCCGGCGGTCGCGCGCCGCGAAGTCCGCCCCGGCCGCCATCGAGTGGACGAGGTACCAGGCGATCTCGACGCCGTCGAGCGCCCGCGAGAGCGACTCCTCGTCGAGCGCATCCGCCCGGACGACCTCGACGTCCTCCCAGCCGCGCGCCTCGAGCGCCTCCCGGCGGCGCGAGGCGGCACGGACGCGGTAGCCGCGCGCCGCGAGCCGCGGCACCAGGTGCGTTCCGATGTACCCGCTCGCGCCGAGGACGAGGACCGACCGCGCCACGGAGTCCCTCCTGACCCCCGGGCCCGCGCGGCGCCTCCGAGCGGGCTCAGCGCAGGGGCAGATCGAGCACGGTCAGAAGGCCGCGGCGGGCATTCGGGATCACCCGCGCCGCGCGCAGCACCGCCGCCGCCGTCGCGTCGTCGCCGAAGACCCCGCCCTCGAATCGCAGCCGCAGCAGCGGCGTGCCGTCGACCACGATCTCGTCGTGCTCCTCGTCGACGGCGGCGTTCGCCTCGAAGTGGAGGCGGATCGAGCGGCCGTCGGAGGTCGAGCCCCGGAGCGTCTCCAGGGTGCCGGTGACCGGCTCCCCGCGCTCCCCGCGGCAGGGCACCATCTCGTGCTGCCAGTCGACGAGCTCCCAGCCGAGCGCGGAGGCGAGCAGCCACGCCGACTCCTGGAGGCCGACGTGGCCGAAGCCGCCCGCAGAGCGCCGCTCCTCCCACTCGGCGGAGGAGAGGCCCATCCCGACCTTCTGCTGGAACGGGATCCGGCGCCGCGACGGATCCTGCACGCGGCGAACCGAGACCGAGCGGATGCTGTGCGAGATCGAGGCGAGCGAGGCAGGAAGCGCGTCCATCAGGAAGCCGGGGTTGACGCCCGCGGCCACGACCGTGCGCTCCGCCCCCGTGGCGAGCCGGTCGAGGTCGGCGGCGATCTCCGGGTGTCGCCCCTCCGCGAAGGTCAGCTCCTCGCAGGTCGAGACGACGTGCAGCTGCTGCCGAAGCGCCTCCTCCAGCTGCGGGAAGACCCGATCGAGGTGGGAGCCCGTGCAGTGAAGCAGGATGCCCGCGCTCGCGCCCGAGTCGGCCCGGGCCTCGGCGACGGAGCCCCGGATCGCGATCGCCGGCGCGCCGCCGACGAGGTCCGAGAGCGGCCGCCCGGCCACCTCGGGCCGGATCTCGACCGCGCCGACGAGCTCCACGAAGGGGTCCGCCAGGGCGGCCTCGGCGATCCGCAGGCCCATCGGCCCCAGTCCCTGCACGATCACGGGCAGTGGCGCGTTCGGCTCCGTCACGCGGCCTCCCCACGACTGCGCCGATAGTCTCGACGCTTCCGGCCGAAGGCGCCAACGATCCGCGGGATGTGGGCGCCTCGCTCGTCGCGCCCGCTGCGGGGGAGGCGCTCGACCGCCGCGGGGCCCCTTCGGCCGGTGCGCTGGTACACTCACCCCCGCGCCGGTCGGTGCGCGTGATCCCGAGGGGGAGCGTGGGAAGCACGAGCGGGCACGACTGGCTGGAGTCGACCTACCGTCCGGCGGTCGAGCGCGCAGGCGAGCGCGAGGCGCTCTTCGAGTCCTCGTCGGGAGCGCCGGTCGAGCCGCTCTACGGGCCCGAGGACCTGGCCGACTGGAGCTATCAGGAGAAGCTCGGGTACCCGGGCGAGTATCCCTACACGCGCGGCGTGCAGCCGACGATGTACCGCGGCCGCTACTGGACCATGAGGCAGTACGCGGGCTTCGGCGACGCGGCCGAGTCCAACAGGCGCTACAAGTTCCTGCTGGAGCAGGGCCAGACGGGCCTCTCCGTCGCCTTCGACCTCCCGACGCAGATCGGCTACGACTCCGACGCCCCCGAGGCCGCAGGCGAGGTCGGCAAGGTCGGCGTCGCGATCTCCTCGCTGGCCGACATGGAGGCGCTGACGGAGGGCATTCCCCTTGATCGCGTCACCACCTCGATGACGATCAACGCGACCGGCGCCATGCTGCTGGCGCTCTACGCCGCCGCCGCCAAGAAGCAGGGGGCCGCGCTCTCCGCCATCGGGGGCACGATCCAGAACGACATCCTGAAGGAGTACATCGCCCGCGGGACGTACATCTTCCCGCCGCGCCCCTCGCTGCGGCTGATCACCGACCAGTTCGCCTGGTGCGCCCAGGAGACGCCGAAGTTCAACACGATCTCGATCTCGGGCTACCACATGCGCGAAGCGGGATGCACTGCGGCGCAGGAGGTGGGGTTCACGCTCGCGAACGCCATCGAGTACGTCGACGCCGCGCTCGAGAAGGGACTCGAGCTCGATCGCTTCGCGCCCCGCCTCGCGTTCTTCTGGGCCTGCCACTCGAACTTCTTCGAGGAGGCGGCGAAGTTCCGGGCGGGCCGGCGGATGTGGGCGCGCATCGTGCGCGAGCGCTACGGCTCGACGAACCCGCGATCGCAGATGCTGCGCTTCCACACGCAGACCGGGGGCGCCACGCTCACCGCGCAGCAGCCCGACAACAACGTCGTGCGCACCGCCTACCAGGCGCTCTCCGCCGTGCTCGGCGGCACCCAGTCGCTGCACACCAACTCGCGGGACGAGGCGCTGGCGCTGCCGACCGAGGAATCGGCGCAGCTCGCGCTCAGGACGCAGCAGGTCCTCGCCCACGAGACCGGCGTCTCCGACGTCATCGATCCGCTCGCCGGCTCCTACTACGTCGAGGCCCTCACCGATCGGGTGGAAGAGGAGGCCCAGGCCTACATCGACCGCATCGAGGACATGGGCGGTGCGCTGACCGCGATCGAGCAGGGCTTCCAGCAGCGGGAAATCCAGGAGAGCGCCTACCGGCTGCAGCGCATGCTGGAGAGCGGCGATCGCACCGTCGTGGGGGTGAACCGCTTCCAGCAGGAGGAGGAGGTCGAGCCCCCGCTGCTGCGCGTCGATCCCGAGGTCGGCCGCCGTCGCGCGCGCGAGCTCGCCGAGCTCCGCACCGGGCGCAACCACGCCGCGAGCTCCGCCGCTCTCGAGGCCGTTCGCGCGGCCGCCTCGGGCAGCGAGAACATGCTGCCCGTGCTCGTTGCCGCCTTCGAGGAATACGTCACCCTGGGCGAGGTCTGCGGCGTGCTCCGCGAGGAGTGGTCCGAGCACCGCGAGACGCTCACGATCTGATGGCCCGCGACCGATGACGACCCCGCCCGTCCCGGACGACCCGCCGCGCGCGAACCCCCTCGATGCGCTCCTTCGGGAGAACGCGCGCGCGCGCTCCGAGCTGCTCGCGGCACTCGATGCCGTGCCGGCCGCCCGGCGGACCGAGCTCTGGTACGGGGAGTGGTCGCTCCGCGACATCGTCGCCCACCTCGCCGCGTGGCAGGAGGGCTGCGCCGTCGCGCTCGAGTCGCTCGCGCGCGGGGAGCCGCCGCGCATCCCCGGCTTCGATGAGGCGGCGGGCGGCGAGGCCTTCAACGCCGCCCGCGCCGCCGAGCACCGGCACGACAGCTGGGAGCAGGTGATGGCGCTCCTCCATGCGGCGCGCGAGCGCCACGAGGCGGCCGTCCGCGCGCTCCCCGCGGCCGTCGAGCCGGAGCGCTACCAGGAGGGCCGGACCGCCTACCGGCTGGCGGCGATGCCGGGGGGGCACGACCAGGGCCACCTCGAGCCGGTCCTTACGTGGCGCCGGGAGCAGGGGTTGTGATCCACCCGCTTCGCCGGCGGCGCGGCGACCTCCGATGATCGATCTCCTGCACCACGTCGGCGTCGTCGTGACCGACGCCGATCGGGCGCTCTCCTTCTACCGGGACGTCATCGGGCTCCCCGTCGTCGCCGACTCCGTCCTCGACGACCAGGGCGTCCGCGCGATCCTGCTCGCGGTCGGTGAGAACGAGCTGGAGATCCTCTCGCCGACGAGGGACGACACCGGCGTCGCACGCTTCCTGGAGAGCCGCGGGGAGACGCTGCACCACCTCTGCTTCCGGACCGACGACATCGCCGGCGAGCTCGCCCGCCTCGCTGCGGCCGGGGTGGAACTCGTCGACCGCGAGCCGCGCGAGGGGCTCGCGGGTCGGGTCGCCTTCCTGCACCCGCGGGCGATGGGAGGCGTGCTGGTCGAGCTCGCCGAGCCGCCCCCCGGCGCTCACGAGCGCGCGGAGAAGGGCTTCGATCACCTCTCGGTCCGCACCCGGGATCTGGAGCAGGCGGCGCTCCTCTGGCGGGACGTGCTCGGGCTCGAGGTCGACGGGCGCGTCGAACTCGAGGAGGCCGGGGCGATGGTGGCGCAGATGCCGGTCGGCCGCTGCCGCATAGACCTGATCGCGCCGGCGCGTCCCGACGCGCCGTTCGCCCGCGAGCTCGAGCGCCTCGGGGAGGGGGCGGTGCCCGCCATCGCACTCGAGGCCGGCGATCTCGACCGCGAGACCGCCCGCCTCCGCGCCGCGGGGGTGGAGCTCGACGCCGCCCCGGCGGTGACGACCCCGGCCGCGCGCAGCGCGACGATCCCGGCGGAGCGGGCCTTCGGTGTCGCCGTCCGGCTGACGGCGTACGATCGGCCGGGTCCGGGAGGGAGGGCCGAATGACGGCGGGAGCGGAGCAGGAGCGGCGCATCCGCGTTCTGATCGCGAAGCCGGGTCTCGACGGCCACGACCGCGGCGCCAAGGTCGTCGCCGCCTCGCTGCGCGACGCCGGCATGGAGGTGATCTACACCGGCATCCGCCAGACGCCGCAGATGATCGCCGAGGCCGCGCTGCAGGAGGATGTCGACGTCATCGGGCTCTCGATCCTCTCCGGCGCTCACCTCGAGCTCTTCCCCCGCGTCGTCGATGCCCTGAGCGAGCGCGGGATCGGCTCCGACGACGTCCTGCTCTTCTGCGGGGGCATCATCCCGCGGGTGGACTGGGAGGCGGTGCGGGAACTCGGCTTCCGCGGCGTCTTCGGCCCCGGCACCGACACGCGGGAGATCGCCTCCTTCATCCGCGAGCAGCTGCCGACGCTCCCCGCGCGCGCCCTCTAGCGCGGCCGCGGTGAGGGGGCGGCTGCGGTGACGGCGAGCTCGGCCCTGGCGGCGGGCGGCGACCTCGCCGACGGCATCGCGCGCGGCGACCGGCGCGCGCTGGCGCGGGCCATCACCCACGTCGAGCGGGACGATGCGACCGGACGCGCCGTGCTCGCCGCGCTCTACCCCCGCACCGGGCGGGCCCAGAGCGTCGGCGTGACCGGATCGGCCGGTGTCGGGAAGTCGACGCTGGTCGCCCGCCTGGCGGCGGAGCAGCGCCGCCGCGGCCGCAGCGTCGGGATCGTGGCCGTCGATCCCTCCTCGCCCTTCTCCCACGGCGCCCTCCTTGGCGACCGCATCCGCATGCAGGAGCTGACCTCGGATCCCGGCGTCTTCCTGCGGTCGATGGCGAGCCGCGGTCATCTCGGCGGGCTGGCCGAGTCGGCGTCGGGGGTCGTCGACGTGCTCGACGCGGCGGGCTACGACGTGGTGCTCGTGGAGACGGTCGGGGCCGGACAGGACGAGGTGGAGGTCGCCTCCGCCACGCAGACGACGGTCCTGGTCACGAGTCCCGCGGCGGGGGATGAGATCCAGTCGATGAAGGCCGGGCTGATGGAGGTCGCCCAGCTGCTCGTGGTGAACAAGGCCGACCTGGCGGGTGCCGACACGGCGGTGCAGCAGCTGCTCGCTCTGCTCGCGATCGCGGCACCGCGCGCCTGGGATCCCCCGGTTGTGAAGGCCGTCGCCCGCTCGGGCGAGGGCGTTGAGGAGCTCGCCGACCGCATCGACGAGCACCAGCGCCACGTGCGTGACGCCCGGCACGCGGACGCCGAGCGCCGGACGCTGGTCGAGGCGCAGCTCGTGACGCTCGTGACGGCGGCGCTCTCTCGCCGGGCACTCGCCGAGGCGCGGCGATCGGGAGCCCTCGGGAGCCTCATCGACGAGGTCGTCGCCCGCCGCCGCGATCCGCGCTCGGCGGCGGAGGCGCTGCTCGCCGGGATCGCGGCGACGGCCGCGGGCGACCCCGCGGAAGACTAGGGGCGGCGACGGCGGATCGCCCGTAGACTTGGAGCCATGCCTCAGCGCGTGCGCATCGTCTTCGGCAAGCGCGGCGTGCTGCAGTGGGTCTCCCACCTCGACACGATGCGGACGTGGGAGCGGACGCTGCGGCGCGCGGGCCTCCCGCTCGCCTACACCCAGGGCTTCTCGCCGCACCCGCGCATCGCGCTGGCGGCGCCGCTGCCGGTCGGCTTCGAGGGCGAGCGGGAGCTGATGGATATCTGGCTCGACCCCGCGCTCGAGCCGGGCATCGTGAGAGCGCAGATCGAGCGCCGGCTTCCGCCCGGACTCGACGTGGTCGAGGTCGAGGAGGTGGCGGAGCGCCTCCCCTCGCTGCAGTCGCAGCTGCGGGCGGCGCGCTACCGCATCGGCTTCGACGGGAGAGAGCTGGATGCGGCCGCGCTCGCGGCCCGGCTCGCCGACTTCCTCGCGCTCGAGAGCCTCTCGTGGGAGGAGCGCCGCGGCGAGAAGACACGCACCGTCGACGTGCGGGCGGGCGTGCTGGAGGCGACGCTCCGCACGGACCTGCCGGAGCCCTCCGGCGCAGGCGGGGAGGGGAGCGTCGTCCTCGAGCTGCGGCTGTCGCTGGAGGAGGGGCGCGGCGTGCGCGCCCTCTCGGTGCTCGACGCGCTCGCGGTGGGCGCCGAGCCCGTCTCGCTGCTTCGCACCGAGCTCGAGTTCGAGCGTCCCCGCATCGCCCTCGGCGCCTGGCGGACGCGCGGGCGCTACGAGGAGTGAACCCGCTGCGCCGCCGGCTCCGCCGCCCACGCCGGAGGTTCCGGTGACGCGCAGGACCCTGCTGCTCCTGCTGCGCCACGGCGAGACGGATCGCAACGCGGAGGGGCGCTCGCAGGGCCGCGACGACCCTCCGCTCAACGAGCGCGGCCGCCGGCAGGCGGCGGAGGCGGCGGAGGCGATCGCGCCGCTGGCACCGGTCGCCGTCTACAGCTCGGATGCCTCGCGGGCGCGCGACACGGCGGCGGCGGTCGCCTCCGCCTGCGGCCTCGAGGTGCGGGTCGATCCGCGCCTCGCCGAGCTCGATCACGGCGAGCTCGACGGGCTGACGGGGGACGAGCTGCGCGCGCGATACCCGGAGCTGCTCGAGCAATGGCGGGGGCCGGGCGGCCCCTCGCTCGTCCTTCCCGGCGGCGAGTCGATGGAGCAGGCGCACCTACGGATGGTCGCCGCGGCGACGGAGATCGGCGACCGCCACGGCGGCGGGAGCGCCGTCGTCGTCTCGCACAACCTCGCGCTGCGAACGCTCGCGTGCGAGGCGCTGGGCGCACCGCTCACGGCGGCCCGACGGCTGCGCATCGACCTCTGCTCGCTCACCATCGTGGAGCTGCGCCCGGGCCAGCCGTGGGCGGTGGTCGCGCTGAACAGGGGCAGCGAGCTCGCCGGCAGGCGTTGAGCGATGCCGGAGACCTCTGTTACGTTGACTGTCGGTGGTGGGGTCCGGAGCTGCGATGCCGCTGCCGCTTCCCCGCGTCCGCTTCGGTCCGACGCACATGGTGCTGGCCGTGGCGATGCTCCTCGTCTCGCTCTTCGCCTACGCCGCCGTTCAGAGCGCCGCCCGCAGCCACGGCCTCGCCGAGGAGCAGTACCGGCTCGAGCTCGAGCTATGGGATCTCCGCCGGCAGCGCGTCGAGCTCGAGGGGCTCGCCGAGTACCTGCGCTCCGACGAGTATGTGGAGGGGGTCGCCAGGCAGCAGTTCGGCCTCGCCCGCGAGGGGGAGATCTCGGTGCTCGTCGACGCTCCCGACCCCGAGGGCGGGGGGCGCGGCCCGGGCGAGCGCTGGTGGGAGGAGCAGTTCGGCCGCTAGAGACCCCGGGCGCGACCCGGGGTGCCGGACGGCACCGAGGCCCGCCGTCCGGGCAGGGAGCGTCCGCGACCGGATCCCTGGCAGGCATGCTCCCAGGCGGCAGGCTGGCCGCCGACCGGAGGTACGGAATGTCCCGCCCCGTCCCGAAGCCCGGCCGGCGCCCCCGGCGGTGAGCGGCGACCCTCTTCCGCGCAGCCGCGCCACGGGCGCTTTCGAGCGCCGGGTGGGGCGCGAGCTCGCGCAGGTCGCGCCGCCCGGCGCGTCTGTCGTGGTCGCCTGCTCCGGCGGCCCGGACTCGAGTGCGGCGCTGGTGGCGATTGCCCGCGGGGACTGGAAGGTCTCCGCGGCGCACTTCGACCACGGCGTCCGCCCCGCGGAGGAGGCGGACGGGGACCGGTCGATGGTCGCCCGGCTCGGCGCCCGGCTCGGCGTGCCCGTCCTCACCGGCGGCGCCGGGGGCGCGGCGCCCGGCGCCTCGGAGGCGCGAAGCCGCGAGGCGCGCTACCGCTGGCTCGCCGCCGCCTGCGCCGAGGCCGCCGCCGGCTACTGCGTCACCGCTCACACCATCGACGACCAGGCCGAGACGGTGCTGCTGCGCCTCGCGCGCGGGAGCGGGCTCGCCGGCGTTGCGGGGATGGCGCGCCGCGCCCCGTGGCCGCTCGGTGGTGTCGACGGCGCCGCCGGGCTGGTGCTGGCGCGGCCCCTGCTCGGCATCGGCCGCGCCGAGGTCGAGGGCTACCTGCGCGCGCTCGGCCTGCGGGCCCGCCACGATCCGAGCAACGACCGGCTCGATTACGCCCGGAACCGGGTGCGGCGGCGCGTCCTCCCCGAGCTCGAGCGGGTCCACGCCGGCGCCGCCGCTGCGCTCGCGCAGTTCGCGGCGCGCGCTCGTCTGGACGACGAGGCACTCGAGGGCATGGCCGGCGCCGAGTTCGCCCGCATCGGGATCGTCGGTCGGGGCGTGGTGGAGCTTGAGCGGCGCGGCCTGCGCTCGCTGCCGCCGGCGCTCGCCGCCCGCGTCCTCCGGCGGGCGGCGGGCGAGCTCGGGCTCGCCGCGAACGCGGGCCAGCTCGACGCGCTCGCCCGCGCGGCGCGCCGGAGGGGTGTGGCGGTGGATCTGGCGGGCGGCCGCGCCCTGTCGGGCGAGACGATGCTCACCATCGAGCGCTCGTCGCGGCGTCCGGCCGGCGAGTCGGGGACATAACGGTCGAGCCGGGCGGGGCGGCGGCGCAGCCGGCGCTTGACCCCTCCCCGGGACGCCGATACCATCTCCCTTCGCATCGTCGGGCCGGTCCCAGTGGGGCCATGGCGCGCACATTTACAACTGGATAGCGAGCAGAATCTGAAAGCAGGGTCTCCGTTGACCCGCTCAGTTTCGTCGCGTTCGTCGGTGACCGGCCGTAGGCCGGGAGCCGGCTGGCGGCGTGCGGGGCGGTGATCAGCACTGTGAGGCCGTCCCTGTGGGGCGGCTTTTTTGTTGGAGAGTTTGATCCTGGCTCAGGATAAACGCTGGCGGCGTGCCTAATGCATGCAAGTCGCGCGTCGAAACCGGCTTCGGCCGGTGGAAAGCGGCGGACGGGTGAGTAACACGTAGGAACCTGCCCGGAAGTGGGGGACAACCCCGGGAAACCGGGGCTAATACCGCATACGGTCCACGGACCAAAGCCCTCGGGCGCTTCCGGAGGGGCCTGCGGCGGATTAGCTGGTTGGTGGGGTAACGGCCTACCAAGGCGACGATCCGTAGCTGGTCTGAGAGGACGGTCAGCCACACTGGGACTGAGATACGGCCCAGACTCCTACGGGAGGCAGCAGCAAGGAATTTTCCGCAATGGGCGCAAGCCTGACGGAGCAACGCCGCGTGGGGGAAGAAGGCTTTCGAGTTGTAAACCCCTTTTGCGAGGGAAGAAGATCTGACGGTACCTCGCGAATAAGCCACGGCTAACTACGTGCCAGCAGCCGCGGTAATACGTAGGTGGCAAGCGTTGTCCGGATTCACTGGGCGTAAAGCGCGCGCAGGCGGGCTGATAAGTCCCGGGTTAAATTCCACGGCTCAACCGTGGGCAGCCCCGGGATACTGTCAGTCTAGAGGCATTCAGAGGAGAGTGGAATTCCCGGTGTAGTGGTGGAATGCGTAGATATCGGGAGGAACACCAGTGGCGAAAGCGACTCTCTGGGGATGTCCTGACGCTGAGGCGCGAAAGCGTGGGGAGCGAACCGGATTAGATACCCGGGTAGTCCACGCCGTAAACGATGAGTACTAGCTGTCGGGGGTGTCGACTCCTTCGGTAGCGCAGCTAACGCGTTAAGTACTCCGCCTGGGGACTACGGCCGCAAGGCTAAAACTCAAAGGAATTGACGGGGGCCCGCACAAGCAGCGGAGCGTGCGGTTTAATTCGAAGCTACGCGAAGAACCTTACCAGGGCTTGACATGCTA
>JAPONQ010000053.1 GCA_026713865.1 Chloroflexota bacterium
ACGGCGTGATCGGGGGGCAGGAAGGCGAGGGCTGCGCCCTCCACGACGGGGGCCCGCCGGCCCGCCCCCGCCGCCAGCACGACGGTGACGACGACGAGCGCGAGCAAAGTGACGTACGGACGGGCCGTGACCAGCCGGCTCCACCGGGCGAGCACCCTGCTCATGGCGTGTCGTGCCAGGGCGGGCACGGAGGGGAGAGCGCCGCGCCCGCGGGAGTGGCTCCCCGATCCAGTCGCCGGGGGACGTCTCGTCCCCCGGACGTGTTGTCACGGGCCGGAAGACGGTCCCTGCAGGGGCCCCGGGCCGGGGGTCGGTCCCCGGGCTTCAGGCCGGGCGGTTCGGGAGGCCGGCGACACCCGGCGGCCGGGGGTGATGACCGCGGATCTCTCCGCAGCGCAGCGAAGGGTGGCGTTCGAACCCCGGCGACACGTGAAGATCTCGGGCAGGCCCTGCACCTGGTGGAACGCTCAACGAAGGCCGGGGTTCGAAACCGGCGGCACAGTATCACCGGCGGCGCGCCGGTCCGTCCACGCGCGATGACGGCCGGTGTCGAAGGCCGGGGTCGAACCCCGGCGACACGCATCTGGGCGCGCGGCTCTCGCGGTCCGCGGTCCTCGCTCGGCTCGTCGCGCGAGCTGCGCGCACCGAGAGCGTCCGGTGGGGGTTCCCCGGAGCTGCGCCGCTCCCGGACGGGATGGCGCTGGTCCAGCACCGCAACGTCCGTGAACGCGGGCGCGCGCCCGGGGAGATCACGAGGAACCGGTAGCCCCGATCGCGAGCCGGTTGCAGCGTGTACCTCCCGGCACCGGGTCAGGTGCAGCGCCACCTCCGCCGGATCGATCCACCCGGCCGCGTGGCGGTTCACCGCGGGCGTCGAGGGCGTGTCTTGATGCCGGCCCCGCTTCGCCGCCAACGACCGGGCGGACATGCAGTCCACGGCGTTGCCGTGCGGGGCGGGAGACCCGGCGACGCCCTCCTGCACTCCGTCCGGGTACCGCGGGAGCTCGGCGCAGGAGTGGCGCCCGTGCACCCGGGCGTGGCCCGGCTCGTGCACTGGCGTCTCCCTGTTCGCCGCGCGCAGGCTCACCGGGCCGAGGCGCACGCTGCCGTTGCAGGCGTCACCGTCCCGGTCCGGCGTCACGTCGGTCGGCAGAAAGCGGTCCGGGCCGCCCGGCGCGATCGGCCACCGCCCGAGCAGCCACGGCTCCGAAGCGACGAGACGCACCGGGCAGGTGCGGCGACCATGGACGGGGGAGAACGGGAGCCGGCGCAGTATCACGACGGCGCCACGTCCGGTTCCGTGGCCGCTCACCGGCGGTCACCGGCGCAACCCGCGGGGACTCGAGCTGTCACGCTCGCTGCGATGGTTGTCATCGGGCTGTCGCTGGCGTGCGGTTCGCCCCCGAACCCACAACCGTCGGGTGTCCCCGCACATTCCCCCTTGCTCATGGATCGCGACCCCCGAGCGCCTCGCCTTCAACGACCGCCCTCGCTGGAGGGAGTGTAACCCCATCCTCACCGCAATTGATAATCACTCCCATAACACGCAAGATCCGGCATACTCCCACCTGATGGCGGCTCGGTGCCTCGCGCGTGCGTACCGGGCAGCGGGGGTACGACGGGATGGCGTACCAGGGCTCTCGCTGAGGCAACAACGTGACGGTGGCGGGCGCGCGGCGCCGCGTCGGGAAGTGTGGGGTGGTATGAAGCTCGTTCTCGATTCCCTGCTAGACGCCTGCGCGGACGACGCGTTCGACGACGGCATCCGGATCGACACGGAGCTCGAGCCGCTGGCGGGGGCGGGCGGGCCGGTCAAGCCGGCGGTGTACCCGGGAGGCCGCTACCAGCAGGACCGACGCTGGGCAGCGCCCGGCGACGACGCACCCACGCCCGTCATCGTGATCGACAACGTCCCGTCCCAGGCCAACCGCCTGGAGCACGCCCTCTGGCGGGACCGCGAGGCGAGCGGCATCCCGGAGCTCGTGCTCGACCTGTCGGGCCTCGGTGACCTGCCCGCCCACCTGCCGCGCTCGCTCTCGAGCCTCCAGTTCCCGCACCGCAACGCGGACGCCTACCTCCGGGACGCCCGGCTGGGGGAGACGCCCTTCACCCGGACGCCGCTGGGACGGGCCGTCTTCGGGGCGACGGCGGGAGCGTGCGGCCCCCTGATCTCGTGGTTCCCGCAGGCGCTCCTCTACGGGTTCTGGCAGTCCCACCTCGGGACCAAGAGTCACAACACCAAGCATGCCCGCGCCTGGGTGTCGGAGATCATCGGATGGCAGCCGGCGGCCACGGAGACCAGGACGATGGGGCTCAAGGGCGATCCCCTCAACCTCAACACCGATGAGAGGGTGACGTCGAACCCGGACGACCGGACCCTCTGGGACATCGGCGGCAAAAAAGTGTCTGGAGGGAAGAACGACAGGCTCTCCGAGATCGGCCACGGCCAGGTGCCGTTCACCGGCGACGACGCGGCCCCGGCGGCCGTCTCCTTCCAGCGGGTGAGCCAGCGCGCCACCCTCTCCCTGGCGCAGCTCCGCCACGTGAGCCTCGACCGGGATTCCTCCCGGGAAGCGGATGCGGCGGCGCGCGCGCTCCTGGTCACGCTCGGCCTCCACGCGCACCAGCTCGCCTTCGGACGCGCCTTCGCACTCCGTTCCGGCGCCGACCTCAGGCCCGCCGCCACCTCGGTGACGTGGCTGGGTGCCTCCGGCGACGAGCCGTGTGCCATCGGCGACGCCGACGCCACGCGAGCGCTGCTCATGGCCGCTCGCGATCACGCGGCATCGCAGGGCGTGCCCCTCGACGGGTGGACGCAGTCTCCGCTGGTGCTGGAGCCCGGGCAGGCACTCGCGAAGGCGATCGCCTCCACCTGGCCGGCACAGGAGGGCTGATGCTGGCGATCTCGGTCCAGCTCCTGCACGGGATCTTCCGCGGCGATCCCGACGGAACCGCCAGCACCGGCAGGCTGAGCCGGGGAGAGTGGCCGCCGTCGCCCGCACGCCTCTTCGCCGCGCTGATCGCGGCCGACGGCACGGGTGATGCCTCCCGCGTCACCGACGGCACGGAGCTCGACTGGCTCGAGCGGTTGCCGCCGCCTGTGATCTACGCCGACGCCAGCCCCCCGCACCAGGTGCTGGAGCCCCGCTACGTGGTCGAGCAGCGGCGGGACGCCGCGGGGGGTGCTCATCAGGAGTACGTCGGTCGCACGGGCACGCTCAGCAGGGCCGGCGTCCGCGTGGCACCCCGGATCCCGCGCGTCGTCTACTGGTGGCCGGAAGACGAGCCGGAGGATGCCATCCTCGGCGCGCTGCGGCGGCGGGCGGCGCGGGTGGGATACCTGGGCGCCTCCGACTCGCCGGTGCGCCTTCGCGTGACGACCGGTCCGCTCCCGGCCGTGGGCCTGGCCTCCGCCTTCGCACCCGACGACGAGGGCGACCTCTCCATCAACGTCGCCCGGCCGGGCGATGTCGGCAGGTGGGATCACCTCCACGAGCGGTGGCAGGAGCGGGGCGCCTCGGTGGGCCGATCGCAGTTCCCCGCGCTCGCCCACCCGCGCCGCTACCGCTCGCCGGCGGCCGGGAAGGGGCCGGATCGGGGTGAGGTCGCGGCATGGCTGCGGCTGGCGCCGGCGATCTCCGGCCGCCGCGTCGCGGCGGTGACGGCCCGCTTCAAGGACGCCGTGCTGAGCCAGCACCAGCGGATCCACGGCGATCCCCCGCCCGTGCTGCACGGGCACGGGATCAGCGGGGCCGGCTACGAGATCGCCCGCTACCTCGCGCTCCCCGACGCCGGCTACCCGCGGTCGCGGGGGCGCATCCACGGCCTGGCGCTGTGGCTACCCCCGGGGTGCGACGGCGACCTGCGCCGGAAGGCGGGCGACGCGGCCCGCTCCATCCCCCGGCTCTCGGGCCCGGGATTCGATGTCGAGGTGAGCCCCCGCGACGGGGAGTCGCGGCCGCGCGCCAGCCACCCCGACCGCTGGCGGGGACCGTCGCGCGACTGGGCGACGGCGATCCCCGCGATCCACGAGCGCCGGGGGCGCCTCGACCTGGCGGAGATCGCCCGCTGGTGCGAGCATGCCGGGCTCCCGGAGCCGCTCTCGTTCCGGTCGGAGCGCACGCCGCTGATCCCCGGTGGGCTCGATCTCGCGCCGGCCGAAGTGAACCGGCCGGGGCGACCCGGCCGCCCGTACTCCCACGTCGCGATCCGGTTCGAGGATGCGGTCGAGGGGCCGGTCGTGATCGGCTCCGGGCGGCAGCGGGGCTTCGGCCTCTGCGTCCCGCTCGACGGGAAGGGCTGACGCAGCGATGGCGGGCGGGGGCGGTGCCGCCGGGGACGTGCCCTCCTTCGCCGACTTCTACCGCGCGTTCAACGGGCGCCCGCCCTTCCCCTGGCAGGAGCGGCTGGCGCGGCACGTCGAGAGCGCCGGGCAGTGGCCCCGGGAGATCGGCGTCCAGACCGGGCTGGGGAAGACCGCGTGCCTGGAGATCGCGGTGTGGTGGCTCCAGGCACAGGCCGACCTGGAGCCCGGGCAGCGGACGGCCCCGACACGTATCTGGTGGGTCGTGAATCGCCGGCTGCTGGTGGACTCGACATGGGAGCATGCGCGGCGTCTCCAGGCCGCGCTCGACGATCCGGCCGGCGCCGGACTCGCGGGGACGGCGGCGGACACCCTCTCCCGGGTGGGAGAGCGCCTGCGCCGCCTCGCCGCCGTCCCGGCACGTCTGCCTCTCGACGTGATCCGCCTGCGCGGGGGCGTCGACTCGCGCAGCCCGGCCGACCCGTCACGCCCGACGGTCCTGCTCTGCACGCTGCCGATGTACGGGTCGCGGCTGCTCTTCCGGGGCTACCGTTCCGCGTCTGGCATGCGGTCGATCGATGCCGCGATGGCCGGGACCGATAGCCTCGTCCTGCTCGACGAAGCCCACCTCGCTCCGCACCTGGCGCGGTTGATGGAGGGGCTCGCCGGCTGTCACCCGCACGCCGAGGCGATCCTGGGCGAGGCGCGCTCCCGGTCGCGGATCACGGCGCTCACGGCGACCGGGAGCGCGCCGGCGCGACGCTTCGACCTGGACGGCGACGACGAGGCGCACCCTGTCATCCGGCAGCGGCTACACGCCCGCAAGCCGGTCGAGGTGCGGACCCCCGCGCGCGGCGACATCGCCGCGCAGCTGGCAGATGCCGCGGCGGAACTCCTGGACGGCGCGGCACGCCCGACGTCCTGCCTCGTCTTCGCGAACCAGCCGGCGACCGCGCGTGACACCTTCGCCCGCCTGCAGCAGATCCTGTCGGAGGACGACACCGAGACCCTGCTCCTCACCGGACTCTCGCGTGAGCGGGAGGCGGAGCGGGTCCGGTCGCGGATCCTGGATCCCGCGACCGGGATGCCCGCGACCCGGAGTACCGAACACACGCGCGAGCGCAATCTCGTCGTGGTCGCGACACAGACGCTCGAGGTCGGCGCCGACATCGATGCCGAGCTCCTCGTCACGGAGGCATGCGGCGTCCGGGCGCTCACGCAGCGGCTGGGCCGCCTGAACCGCCTCGGGCGCCATCCCCACGCGCGGGGCATCTATGTGCATCTCCCTCCCGGCCCCCGGGGGCAAGCCACCGGCTGGCCCGTCTACGGTGAGGAACCGGAGCGGGTCCTGGAGCGGCTCGAGCGTGCGTGCGCCGGCAGCGCGGAGCGCATCGTCGAGCTCCCGCCCGCTCGGGTGTCGGGCGTGCTCGGCTCGCCTGAGGACGACCCGGGCCGCGCACCCGAGGTGCTGCCGGCGATCCTGCGGGAGTGGACGAAGACGACCCACCCGCCCCGCGACGCGGCTCCCGTGGAGCCGTACTTCGCCGGGATCAGAGGCGCTGACTACAGCGCGTCCATCATCTGGCGCGTCCATGTTCCGGAGGAGGACGAGCGACTCTGGCCCCGCGCACGGGGACACGAAGCCGTCGAGGTGCCTCTCCGCGCGGTACGCGAGGCGCTGGAGGACGGCGAGGAGGTTGCACGCCTCCGCCCCGACGGGGTGACGGTGGAGAGCGCTCGGGGACCGGAGCTCCGCCCGGGCGACGAGATCATCCTCCCGGTCGATCGCGGGCTGCTGGACGAGTTCGGCTGGAACGGGGAGGCCCGGAAGCCCGTGGTCGACGTCTCGCTCGCCGGCCAGGGAGTGCCGCTTGATGACGGCGCGCTCCGGCGCCTCTGCGGTCTGCGGCTCGGAGGGCAGATCACGACTGCGCTCGGCGGCGAGGACGACGACACCGAGCCCGACGATCGCGAGCGGGCCGTCTCGGCGATCCTCGAAGCACTGCGGACGGCCGCCACGCCGCCGGGCTGGGAGGACGCGGAGTGGTCGGGCCTCATCGGGTCGCTCGGCGACTCCATCGAGGAGCCACGCGACGAGGTGCCCCGGATCCCCCTGCGAGCGCCGCAGCGCCGGCGCGCCCACAGCGATCTGGCGAGCGGCTTCGACGAGATGTCGCTCGGGGCCGCCGCGGCAGGACTGGCGGAGCACGGGCTGGCGGTGGGGAGACTCGCGAGCCGCATCGGCGAGCAGCTGGGGCTACGCGCCGATCTGCTCTCCGCCGTCGAGCGGGCCGGGGAGCTTCACGACATCGGGAAGGCCGACGAGCGCTTCCAGCGGTGGCTCGACCCCCGGCGCCTGCGGCGCGCGCTTCTCGCGAAGTCCGATACGCCGCGCCACCGGTGGGCGGCGACGCGCGCCGGGGCGGGGTGGCCCCGGGGCGGCCGCCACGAGGCTCTCTCGGGCCGCCTGGCGCGGGCGTGGCTCGATGCCGCGTCGCCCCTGGAGACGCCCGACGAAGAGGACCTGCTGCTCCACCTGATCCTCAGCCACCACGGCCACGGGCGGCCCCTGGTGCCGCCGGTCGACGACGACACGGCGGCCCGGGGCGAGGCGATCGTGGCGGGCGCGGCGGTGGACGCACCGGCGCAGCTCGCCAGCGCCGACTGGGATCAGCCCGCCCGCTTCCGGCGCCTCAACGACCGCTACGGGCCCTGGGGACTGGCGCTCCTGGAGGCCATCGTCCGGCTGGCGGATCACGCCGCGTCGGCGGGGGTCGACGCGGGAGGGGATGCCTCGCCGTGACGGAGGTCGCGTGCCCGGGCTGGCGCGCCTCCTGGGTCAACGCCTGGCTCGCGGCGGTCGGTGCGACCGTCCTGGACGGGAGGCTGCGGCTGCGCTGGACCGCCGAGGCGGAGCCCACGGCCGTGCTCGCCTCCGACGGGATCGATCCGGTCGCCGCCCTGGCCGCTGCGTGGCCGGACGCCCGGTCCATGGGCGACCTGCCGATCGCCAGGAGCTGGCGCGACACCCCGCCCCTGCCCCGGGGCGTGCCCGTCGAGGCCTTCGTGGCGCGCGCCGGCTCGGCGCGAGGCCACCGATACGCCTGGGCGCTCTCCTCGACGATGACCGACTTGGAGGTCGATCGGGAGGGCAAGGTCGGCCATGCCCCCTTCGCCCCGCCGGTGCCACGGGGACTCACGCTTCACGACCGGCTCGTCGCCGTTCACGGCCGCGTGGCGTCGCCGGGGGAGCGCATCCGGGAATCAATGGCCGGCGAAACTGACCGCGTGCAGGGCAACGGTCTGGGATTCGACCACACGCGTCTCGGCTCTCTCGGAGACAGGACAGACCCGTGGGTCGATCCGGTCGTCGAGGTGCTCGCCTTCTTCGGACTGGCCCTCCTCCCCGCGCGGGGGGACGGAGTGGTGCGGCTGCGCGGGACGGCCGATGCGCGCGTGCGGCAGCGCGGATCGCTGCCGGCAGCCGTCCGGGGCGAACCGCGGGCCTTCCACTGGCCCGCCTGGCGGCAGGCGCTCGACGCCGACGCCATCGACGCCCTGCTCGACCAATGGAACCCCGCGCGCCCGCGCGCGTGGGACCGGCTCGGGGTCCACACCGGCTGGCGCACCGTCCCGTACATCCGGCGTGGCGACTCCGACACGACGCGCACCTTCGGGTCCGAGCGGCTGTGAGCGCAGAACCGGTGGTCCCGATCTCCGCGATCGAGCACTGGGTGTATTGCCCCCGGCAGTGCGCGCTCATCCACTGCGACGGCGTCTGGAGCGACAACGCTCACACCGTCCGCGGCACCAGGGCGCACCGGCGGGTCGACAGCGGGCAGCATCGCCACGAGCGCGGGCGCCAGGTGCTGCGCGCGGTCCCGCTCTGGTCGGAGGAGCTGGGGATCTCGGGCCGTGCCGATGCCGTGGAGATGGCGGGCGGCGAGGTGTGGCCCGTGGAGTACAAGGGGGGAACGCGGCACGGCGCCGCCGCGGACCTGCAGCTCTGCGCGCAGGCGCTCTGCCTGGAGGAGATGCTGGACGTCACGATCCCCCACGGGTACGTCTGGTACGGAGGGCCGCGCCGTCGCCTCCGCGTCGAACTCGGCGAGGAGCTCCGCCGCGAGCTGCGCGATGTCGTCGGTCAGATCCGGGCGCAGCTCCTGGCGTCCGCGCTACCGCCGGCCCCGAACGACGCTCGCTGCAGTGAGTGCCAGCTGCGGCATCACTGCCTGCCGGAGCTCTCCAGCGATCCTCATCGCGTGACCCGGTACCTGGAGGACGTCGTCTTCCGATGCGCTACCTGAGCACGGTCTACGTCCGGGATCACCGGGCGCGCATCCGGCACCGGCGAGGCTCGCTGCTGGTAGCGTCGCCCGAGGGGAGCCGCCGCGTCCCGCTCGAGGCGGTCGACGCCCTCGTGGTGCTCGGCGGTGCTCAGATCACCACCCAGGCACTCGACGCCTGCGTCCGCCGCGGGGTCCGCGTCGCCGCGCTCCGGATGAGCGGCGCCGTCCGCTTCGTCGTCAACGCACCGACCGGCGGCAACGTGCACCTGCGGACTGCCCAGTTCGAGGCGATGGCGGACGATGCACGCTCGCTGCCGGTGGCGAGGGCGATCGTGGCGGCGAAGCTGCAGAACAGCAGTCGGGTCGTCGGCCGATGGTCGCGGGACGAGGCGGACCCGCAGGCAGCGGAGCGGATGGCGACCCGCAGCGACCAGATCCGGGATCGCATCGAACGGCTGGGGGAGGCCGGAAGCGGCGACCAGCTTCGGGGGATCGAGGGCGATGCGGCCCGCATCTACTTCCGCGCTCTCGAGCAGGCGCTTGCCTCCAGCGCTCTCGAGTTCACGCGACGGACGCGCCGCCCGCCCCGCGATCCCGTCAACGCCCTGCTCGGCTTCTGCTACGGCATGCTCGTGACGGAATGCATCGGCGCCGCGGAGAGCGTCGGACTGGATTATCAGGTGGGGTTCTTTCACCGCCCGCGATCCGGCCGGCCGTCGCTCGCACTCGACCTCGCGGAGGAGTTTCGCTCGATCACCGATCGCTTCGTGGTGGCGCTCGTACGGCGGCGCCAGGTGGGTCCCGGCGACTTCGAGCACACGCCCGGAGGCGGCGTCTATCTCAGCGACGGGGGACGGACGCGCGTGATCGAGGCCTGGGAAGCGCACAAGGAGACGCCGATACGCCACCTGCTTCTCGGCCGGCAAGTCGAACGGTGGGCTCTCCCCTCGGTCCAGGCGACTTTGCTCGCGCGCCACCTGCGAGGCGACCTGCCGGCCTACCCCCCGTTCGTGGTGCCCTGAGCCGGTGGATGTTCTCGTCACCTACGACATCGCGGACACGGAGGGCGCCGGCGCGAGGCGCCTCAAGCACGTCGCGGACGTTTGCTCCAAGTACGGTCAACGTGTGCAGTTCTCGGTCTTCGAGTGCCGCCTCTCCCCGACCCGGCTGACGCGAATGATCGGGGAGATCGAGGACGTCATCGACCGTGCCCGCGACTCGGTGATCGTCTATCGCTTCGACGGGGCGATCGAACACTCGACGCTCCGTCTCGGGCGAGACCACGAACGGAAGCTGGGACAGCCGTGGGTACTCTGACGCGGCGTGCGAACCTCCGGTGATTCCTGCATTCTGGACGGAAGGACGCCGGGGACCGGCCTGCGGGGCACCGAATAGTGCAAGAGTTCGCGTCGCAGGGTGCTGCGGCACCGACGGACGACCGGCGGAGCCGCCGTGTGGGGCGCAGAAAGTGGGTTAGCAGTGTCGCCGGGGTTCGGGCCCCGGCCTTCGTTGAGCGTCGCCGGCCGACCTGCTGGTGGCGATCACCTCCAAGTGTCGCCGGGGTTCGGGCCCCGGCCTTCGTTGAGCGCAGATCGGCACCTCGCCGATGCAGCCCCTCGCGCGGGTGTCGCCGGGGTTCGGGCCCCGGCCTTCGTTGAGCGTATGACGCGGTCGCCGCGCTCGCCAGGCAGCATGGGGGTGTCGCCGGGGTTCGGGCCCCGGCCTTCGTTGAGCGCTGGCCGAGCGCAAATCCGGGCGCCCGAGCGCCCCCCGTGTCGCCGGGGTTCGGGCCCCGGCCTTCGTTGAGCGACCGAGATCGCGCAGGTGATCGGCCCCCAGGGAGTCCGGTGTCGCCGGGGTTCGGGCCCCGGCCTTCGTTGAGCGGGCCCGGTGGGCAAGGAAGCGGCGGTCCTCTTCACGTGTCGCCGGGGTTCGGGCCCCGGCCTTCGTTGAGCGCCCGAGCATCGAGAACCCGCTGCCCGCCCGGCCGCCAGTGTCGCCGGGGTTCGGGCCCCGGCCTTCGTTGAGCGTACGACGTGACGGGCGTCGGCGCCGGCGTCCGCGGTGTGTCGCCGGGGTTCGGGCCCCGGCCTTCGTTGAGCGAGCGAAGCCGCCCGCTATGCTCGCCGTCGTGGAGCCGGTGTCGCCGGGGTTCGGGCCCCGGCCTTCGTTGAGCGTCAGCGGGGCTACGTCGCGACGCGGCGCGACGGCTGGGTGTCGCCGGGGTTCGGGCCCCGGCCTTCGTTGAGCGAAGTGGAGCGCGCCGCCGGCCGCCACCGGGCATCCCGGTGTCGCCGGGGTTCGGGCCCCGGCCTTCGTTGAGCGAGCCGGCCGAGCGCGCGCTGGTGGTCGGCGCCACCGGGTGTCGCCGGGGTTCGGGCCCCGGCCTTCGTTGAGCGGGCCGCAGCCGCGGGTCGGTGAGCGCCACCGCGATCGCGTGTCGCCGGGGTTCGGGCCCCGGCCTTCGTTGAGCGCGTCGCCCTCCCGCTCGCGTGTGCGCGGCGCGCTCGGGTGTCGCCGGGGTTCGGGCCCCGGCCTTCGTTGAGCGCGCAAGGCCGAGGCGGCATCCGGCGACGAGCAGCGGGTGTCGCCGGGGTTCGGGCCCCGGCCTTCGTTGAGCGGCGAGTGATAGCCGTGGGGGCGATGGGAACGGGGCGCGTGTCGCCGGGGTTCGGGCCCCGGCCTTCGTTGAGCGCGCGCGCCGGCTCCATCGCCTCGGCGCTCGCGTTTCAGTGTCGCCGGGGTTCGGGCCCCGGCCTTCGTTGAGCGTGTCAAGCGGCCTTGAGTCCGTGCTCCGAGTCGAGAGTGTCGCCGGGGTTCGGGCCCCGGCCTTCGTTGAGCGGTCACGGAGGAACTGGCGGAGATCGCCCAGGCGGAGGTGTCGCCGGGGTTCGGGCCCCGGCCTTCGTTGAGCGTTCCGCGCGAAGGGGCGCTGGGTCATGCTGCCCGTCCGTGTCGCCGGGGTTCGGGCCCCGGCCTTCGTTGAGCGCGCCCGCTACTCGTCAATGGGCTAAAGCGGCGCCCGTGTCGCCGGGGTTCGGGCCCCGGCCTTCGTTGAGCGGGCGATGTCGGGATGGGGCGGCGCGCCCGGCCGGTGTGTCGCCGGGGTTCGGGCCCCGGCCTTCGTTGAGCGGCGAGGTAGGCGAACAGGAGCCGGGGTGGCCCGGCGGTGTCGCCGGGGTTCGGGCCCCGGCCTTCGTTGAGCGAGGTCCATCGTGATCTGCCGCTCGGCGTCCGGGTCAGGTGTCGCCGGGGTTCGGGCCCCGGCCTTCGTTGAGCGTGGTTCACCAACACGGGCTCGATCGACTCGGGCGAGTGTCGCCGGGGTTCGGGCCCCGGCCTTCGTTGAGCGACCGGGGTGAAGCGGGGCGGGGTCACGCAGCGCGGTGTCGCCGGGGTTCGGGCCCCGGCCTTCGTTGAGCGGTGCTCGAGGCGATCGTGCACGCCTACGGGCGGCGCGTGTCGCCGGGGTTCGGGCCCCGGCCTTCGTTGAGCGGAGCTCACGTTCAGAGGGGCTGCTGAGCTAACCTCGCGTGTCGCCGGGGTTCGGGCCCCGGCCTTCGTTGAGCGAAGCCGGGATGGGTCAACCAGATCCTCCGGGTGTGGGGTGTCGCCGGGGTTCGGGCCCCGGCCTTCGTTGAGCGGTCGCGTAGTCGGCAGGGAGCACGAGCGAGTCCACGTGTCGCCGGGGTTCGGGCCCCGGCCTTCGTTGAGCGGTGATGCCGCGGGGCACGGCCGCGATCATCATCGCGGGTGTCGCCGGGGTTCGGGCCCCGGCCTTCGTTGAGCGCGCATCGTGTCCGTGTGGTGGTCGTGCGCCTTGACCGTGTCGCCGGGGTTCGGGCCCCGGCCTTCGTTGAGCGTGAACGACATGTTCATCCGGTGGCGGACGTGGGACAGTGTCGCCGGGGTTCGGGCCCCGGCCTTCGTTGAGCGCTCGTGGGGATGCCGATCCACGCGGTCGTGACGGCAGGGTGTCGCCGGGGTTCGGGCCCCGGCCTTCGTTGAGCGAGGTCACCGACCGGACGCGCGGCTGCTGGTTCCCCAAGTGTCGCCGGGGTTCGGGCCCCGGCCTTCGTTGAGCGGAATGGGGGGGCGCGATGGCGGTCGGGGAGAAGGTGTGTCGCCGGGGTTCGGGCCCCGGCCTTCGTTGAGCGTGGCCGCCGCCTTCCTCCAGGTGGGCGCGCTCCTCGGTGTCGCCGGGGTTCGGGCCCCGGCCTTCGTTGAGCGCCATGGCTGCTCGTTCTGATTGGTGCCCGCGGGCGTGTGTCGCCGGGGTTCGGGCCCCGGCCTTCGTTGAGCGGTCCTCGGGGGCGGCTCGGCCGACCACCACGTGACCGTGTCGCCGGGGTTCGGGCCCCGGCCTTCGTTGAGCGAGCGGGGGCATGTGATGGACGCCGCGGCGATCGGGCTCGTGTCGCCGGGGTTCGGGCCCCGGCCTTCGTTGAGCGCAGGTGCGGCAGGCGCTGGACGATCCACCCGCCGATGGTGTCGCCGGGGTTCGGGCCCCGGCCTTCGTTGAGCGCAGCTGGAATGCCGAGTGGGATTTCACGGTGCCGGCGTGTCGCCGGGGTTCGGGCCCCGGCCTTCGTTGAGCGATGGCGCAGTACGGGGACGCCCACATCACAACCAGCACCCCGCAGAGTAAGCTCCGCTGCTGGCGATCCTCGTACACGGGTCTCAACTCACTATGCAGTGCACACAGTCCTCGACAGTCTCGACTCCCATGTGACATCGGGCCGCCTCGTGAGCGACCTCGCGCGAGGTAGAGGTGCCCGCCCACCAGTGACCGGGAGCCGTCATGACTCGCCGCTCATGAACATGGCGGCAGTACGCCCGAT
>JAPONQ010000054.1 GCA_026713865.1 Chloroflexota bacterium
CCTGGGGCACCCCGCCCCCGGATGCCAAGTAGGTGGAGGTACTGATCGGCGCGGTCGCCCTGGTGGCGGCCGCGCTGCTGGTGTGGGGAACGGCCCGGTGCGTGCTGTGGCTGCTGTTCCTGCGCCGGTAGCGGGCTCCAGCGGCGATGCGCACACCGGGTGCGCGCCCCGATTTTCGGGGTACCGAGGTTCGAGTCCTCACGCCGCCCTACCTCGTTCCCGCGAAGGGGCGAGCAGGAGGAAACCATGAACAACACCCACGTCACGAGCGCGGAGGACCGAGCGCTCGTGCCCGTCGATCCCGCCGCCGCCGCGCCGACGGTCGCTGAGCCTGCTGCGCCCTCTGCCGCGCCGGTACCCATCGTCACCGTGCCCGGCCCGGTCGATACCAACCCGGCCGCCGTCTACCTGGCCGCCAAGCCATCGGCCGCCGGTCGCCGCGGCCTGGTGCGCTCGCTGAACCGTGCTGCCGAGATACTGACCGGCGGGCTCGCAACCAGCGGCCTCGTGGTCAACTGGCCCGAAGTACACTACCAGCACGTCGCCGCGCTGCGCGCCGCGCTCCTGGAGCAGGACGTGAAGGTCGCCACGATCAATCACACGCTCGCCGCCGTGCGTGGCACGATGCGCGAAGCTTGGCGCCTCGGCCTGATCGACGCCGAGACCCTTGCTCGCATCACCGACGTCAGGAACGTCAAGGCCAGCACCGTACCGGCCGGGCGCCACCTCAGCCCTGGCGAGATCATCCGCCTGTTCGACATCTGCGGCGATACGCCGGTCGGCGCGCGCGACGCCGCCATGCTCGCGATCCTCTACGGTTGCGGATTGCGCCGCAGCGAGGCGGTCTCCGTGCAGCTCGCCGACTACGACGCCGACGAGGGCTCGATCATCATCCGGTACGGCAAGGGCAACAAGGAGCGAGTCGTGTACTGCCAGCCCGCCGGCCAGCAAGCCGTCGACGCCTGGATCGCGCGCCGCGGCCGGTGGCCCGGCGCGCTGCTGTCTCCGCTGGTAAAGGGCGGCCACGTCGAGCAGCGGGCGATGACCGCGCAGGCGGTGCTGATGCGGCTGCGGTTTCTCGCGAAGCACGCGAACGTCAGGCAATTCACTCCTCACGACCTGCGCCGCACGTTCGTCGGAGAGTTGCTCAGTAACGGTGCCGATCTCAGCTCCGTGCAGCGGCTCGCCGGCCACGCTGCCGCCTCGACCACGGCCCGTTACGACCGCAGGCCAGAGGACGCGAAGCGGAAAACCGCCGCGCTGCTGCCGCTGCCCTACACCGCGCCGAAGCTGCTGCTGGAGGAAGATCCCCCGCCGATTGCGGCGGCTACGGAGCCCGCGCCCGACGCTGGTTGAAGTGAACGCCGCGCACGTGGCTTACTGACCGCAATATCCGCAGCTCACGCGCGGATACTCCTCGGGCCGCCGGATTGATTCTTCCTCCCAGGGTGATCCTCAGCCGGCGGCCCTCTTTCTTTCTGTGCCCTCTGGCCAACGGGCGGGGCAGCGCGGTACGCTCGATGGTAGGTACAGTTGGATCGGCTCACATCCCCTCCAAAAGCTTTGATCCGCGTGCCTCCCACCCTGCCGCTGTCCGAAAATCTCATCATCGGGCAGCGGCTTGCGCCCAACCCCCCGC
>JAPONQ010000055.1 GCA_026713865.1 Chloroflexota bacterium
GCCGTGCGTGGTCCGCTGCTCGCCGTCGCCGCTGCGCTTCTCTGCTGGCTGCTGCTGGCGTCACCGGCGCACGCGGAGCAGGGGCCGGGTCCGCTCGCCGCCCTCGCCCGGGCCGGCGCTCCCCTGGTCGCCGCGGCGACGCCCACGTCCGGCGGACCCGCCCTGCCGGCGAGACCGCCTGCTGCCTTCGCGGCGGCCCCGCCCGCGGGACAGCCCGGAGCCGCCCCCGCGATCGGCATTCCCGGGCTCCCGAGCCCCTCCGACCTGCTGGGCGGACTCGACCCGCGCGAGTGGGCGGCCGCGTTTCTCGACGGCGCCGTGAGCGTCCTCGGGCGCGAGCTGCTGGGGGCGCTGCGCGGCTTCATCGACTGGGCGCTCGGCACCGGTGGCTCCTCGCTCAACTTCGTCACGCGCACGCCGGCCCAGGGCTCGTACGAGAGCCCGACCGTGCGCTCGCTCTGGGACTTCTCGCGCGCGATCGCCAACGCCGGTCTCGCGCTGGTGGTGATGTGGGGCGGCTTCAACGTCCTGGTCCGCCGGCACATCGGGAGCCCGTACCACGGGGCGATGGAGCTGCTGCCGCGCGTGATCCTCGCCGCCCTCGCCTCAAACCTCACGCTCGAGTTCGCGGGCCTTCTGATCGAGGTCAACAACGCCTTCGCCGCGGCCATCGGCCAGGTCGGCCTGCCCGGCTACGAGCAGGCCAACGCCGCTCAGGAGGGGATGGCGCTCGTCGTCGTCGCGCTGGCCTACGCCGTGATGGCGCTGCTGCTGGTCTTCCAGATGCTGATGCGGCTCGCGCTCCTCGACGTCCTGATCGTGCTCTCGCCGCTGATGGTGCTCTGCTGGGTGCTGCCGCAGACGCAGGGCTGGACGCGCTGGTGGGCGCACCTCTTCCCTCTCACGGTCTTCCAGCAGGCGGTCCAGCTCGTGGTGCTGCGCCTCGGCCAGGCGCTGATGGTCGAGCTGGCGCCCGGCAGCGTCGCGGACGCGCTGCTGACGTTGCTGCTCGGCATCGCCGTCGCCGCCCTGACGCTCCGGGTGCCCTCGCTCCTGCACGGCCAGGTGCAGCACTCGGGCACGGGAGCGGCCGTCGCGCTCGTCGCCGGCAGCCGCGCCTGGGGCGCCGTGGCCGGCCGCGGTTCCGCCGCCGCCGGCGCGGCGGGGAGGTAGCACATGTTCACGGCAGCGCTGAACGGACGCTCGTCGTGACGGCCGGGCGCGGAGCGGGCTACGCGCTCTTCGGGCTCGCCGCGCTGCTGGCCGCGGCGGCGGTCGCCTCCGCCTGGAGCGGGGCCTCGCGCCTCGCCGCTCCCGGCGAGGACGCAGCCGTGCGCGCGGCGGCCGATGCGGCCGCCGCATCAGCCGCCGCGTCCGCGTTCGTCTCCGCCTACGGCGGCTTCGACTACCGCGATCCGGACGGCTACACCGCGCGCCTCGCCGCGCTCAGCTCGGGCGAACTGCGGGATGCGATCGCGCGCGCGGCGATCGACCCGGCGGCCGCTTCAGGGCAGCTCCGAAGTCGCGCGGACGTCCGCTGGGTCGCGGTCGAAGCGCTCCCCGGCGCCGCCGCGGAGGCGACGGTCCGCTCCCTGCAGGTGCGGAGCCGGATGGACCCGACGACCGGGCGCGCCGCCTCCGAAGAGGTCACGCAGCAGGTCCGCCTGCAGCTCGTCCGCGAGGGCGGGCGCTGGCTGGTGACGGAGGTCGTGCTGCTGGGGGAGGAGCCGGCCGGCGCACGGGGCCCCGGCCGAGAAGGGAGCTAGCGGTGGAAGAGATCAACACGCTGTTCGGGAACCTGCTCGCCATCGGCACCGGCGTGGCGGTGGCGGTCTCGGCGTTCTTCGTGATGTGGGGGGCCTTCCTCTACATGTCGGCGGCCGGATCGCCGCGCCAGATGGAGGCGGGCAAGACGGCGATCCTCAACGCGCTCACGGGGCTCGTGATCGTGCTGCTGGCGCGCGCCATCGCCGGCATGGTGCAGGGGGCGCTGGCGTGACGGGGCGCCACGAGATCCCGACCCATCTCGGCGTCGCCGACAAAGCGGTCCTCGGCCTGACGATGCGGCAGCTGCTCTCCGCCGCCTGCGGCCTGGCGCTGGCCCACGCCGCGGCCGGCGACCTGCCGCTGCCGCTCGCCGTCCGCCTCTGCGCGGGCGCGCTCGTGGTGGCGGCGACGCTGGCGCTCGTCTTCTGGCGGCCTCAGGGGCGCCCGCTCGATGAGTGGGCGTTCGTGCTGCTGCGC
>JAPONQ010000056.1 GCA_026713865.1 Chloroflexota bacterium
CTCCGCCACCAGCTCCTCCTGCGAGTAGCGCTCGGAGCCGAAGCGCGCCGCCGTGCGGTAGCCCTCGCGGGCGAGGCGGCGCGGGTGGCCGGTGGAGTGGGCGAGCTCGTGGAAGAGCGTCGCGTAGTAGCCGTGCGCGTCTGCGAAAGCCTCGCGCGCGGGCAGGTGCACCTCGTCCCGCTCGGGGACGTAGTAGGCGCCCTCTGCGTCGTGGTGGACGGTCGGTCCGTCGCGGTAGCCGGAGATCACCGCCTCCGCCCGCTCGAGCGGGTCGAAGCACTCCCGGGCCTCGCCGCGGGGGAGCCGGACTCCCTCGCACTGAGCGACGTTGAAGACGGAGTAGAGGCGGATGAGCGGGAAGCGCTCGACCTGCTCGGGATCCTCCGGGTCGCGCTTCTCGATCCACTTCCAGAGCACGACGCGGGTGCCGTGCTCGCCGCGCAGGACGTGCCCGCCCGATGCTTCCGCCTGGCGGTAGGTGAGCCAGCGCGGGTCGCTCCAGCCGCGCTCGAGCGCCGCGGTCTGCAGCACCAGCGTGTTTATGCCGCGGTAGGGGCGGCGGGAGCGGGCGTTGCGGTGCCCGCGTGCGTGCCAGGGCGTGCGCCAGGGCACGGTGCCGCGCTCGAGGGCGCGGGTGATGCGGCCGGTGATCTCCTGGTAGGGGTCGGTCCGGCCGCCCTGCTGCCTACGCCGCACGGGAGCCGCCCCCGCGAGGGGGAAGTCCCGGGCGCTCGTAGAGCGTGAGGCGTATCGCCCGCGTAGGCGGGCGATCGGCGCGGACGGCCTGGATCAGCGACGCCCGGAACCCCGGTATCGGGGACTCGGGCAGCGGAATCCGGGCGACGTCGTAGCGGCCGTGGCGCGTCTCCACGACGCGGCTGATGGGGCGGGCCATCGTGGTCAGGCCGCCCGCTGGCCGTTGCGGCGGTGGAGTCCGCGCGAGAGCGCGTCGACTGCGGCCGCGAGGGAGGGCGCGTCGAGCTCCGCGAGCGGGCGCCCGTAGCGCCGCTCGACCCAGCTCTCGGTGCGCGCCTCATCCGAGCCTGCGCTCGCCGCGATCTCGAGCACGCGGCGCCGGAGCTCCTCCGGCCGTGTGCCCGCGGCGCCGGCGGTGACGGACGCGGGCTCGTTCCCGAGCCCGTTCCCGAAGCGTGCCCCGAAGTGCCGGAGCGCGCGCTTGAGGGCGTCGGTGGCGGCGGCCTTGACGGCCACCGCGTGCGCCTCCGCCGAGTTCTCCTCGGCGACGGCGGTGCCGACGTCGCTGTGGGGCAGGCAGCCCCAGGCGGTGACGCGGACGGTCGCCGTGTAGACGACGGCGCGGCCTGCGTCCGTCCCCGGGTGCGGACGCGAGCTGATCTCCCCGACCAGCTCGGCGCCCCAGCGGTCGGGCCCGAAGATGGCGTTCGCCTCGTCGATGGCCCGCCACCCCTCCAGGTAGCGGAGCACCTCGCCGTCCTCGGTCGTGCGCTCGGAGACGAGCTCCGGGGGAAGCGGCTGCTGGAGCCGCCTCCGGGCGGCCGGCGTCAGGCGACGCCTCCTGGCCGCTCGTGTTCCGTTGCTGTCCGGCATGACTCCTCCTCTCGTGTGCGTGCTTGGTGGAGCGAGCGCAGGAATGCCGCGCGCCCGTCGCGGCGGCGTCCCAGCTCGCTGAGGTCGTGCACCCCGCCGGGGAGCGACACGACGGTCGCCCGCGCTCCGAGCTCGGAGCGGAGGCGGGCCGCGGCGCCCAGGCCGGGGCCGTCTGAGTCGAGCGCGAGGTAGACGCGCCCGAGGGAGCGGAAGGCGGCGAGCGCCTCCCGCGAGACGTGCGTGCCGAGCAGCGCAACACCGGGGAGGCGCCACCCGCAGAGCGTCAGCCAGTCGAAGGGACCCTCGGTCACGACCGCGGCCGAGGTCCCGGCCCGGCGCACCTGCCTGAGTCCGAGCAGGGGTGAGGGCAGGCGCAGGTTCAGGTAGCGCGGCTCGCGGCCGTCGAGCGACCGCGCGGTGAGCCAGGTCGCCAGGCCGCGGTGGTCGAGATCCGGGACGACGATGCGGCCTGAGAGCGTGTCGCGCTCGCCGGTCAGGAGACCGAGCTCCCGGGCGGTGTCGAGCCCGAGCCCCGACTTCCCCAGGTGACGCGCGAGGCCGCCGCCCGCGAAGCCGACGCGCAGCCCGGCGGCCACGCCGTCGCCCAGGCCGCGGCCGCGGACGTACGAGCGCGCCTCGCGGCTGCGCCCGTACTGCCCGGCGTAGTGGGAGACGGCGGCCTCGATGACCGCCGCCTCGTCCGCGGC
>JAPONQ010000057.1 GCA_026713865.1 Chloroflexota bacterium
GCTGCGCGCTCGGATGCTGCGCGTGCTCCAGGCCTCGTTCGACGATCTCTTCTACGTGGTGCACGCCGATGAGTAGGGGGCGGCTCATCGTCCCGGAGACGAACTTCCCGCCCGGCGTGGCGCTCCTGCCCGAGGACTTCGCGGAGCGGCTGGTGGCGGTCAAGGAGCGGACGGGGTTGCCCTGGGAGCGGATGGCCGTCTCGATGGGCGTGGACCCGCGCCAGCTCTGGCGCTGGCGGCAGGGTGTCTCCCCCGGCGGCGGGGCGATGCTCTCGCTGGTGCGCTTTGCGACGCGGGTGCCGGAGGGTCTCAGCGAGTTGCTCGGCGAGGAGCTGATCGTCGTGCGCCCGGAGCGGAGGCGCTGAGTGGGACGCTTGCAGCGCCACGTCTACCACGTCGAGCCTTCGCGCTTCCCGCCCGACTTCCCCGAGCGCCTCGAGCGGCTGCGGCGGGAGACGGGACTGAGCCGACGGGCCATGGCGCGGGCGCTGCGCGTCGAGGCGCGCACGCTGCGGCGCTGGCGCAGCGGCACTCAGCCCGGCCCCGGTCACCTCTACCGGCTGTTCCGTTTCGCGGCGGGGCGCGGGCTGCTGCACTGCCTGCTGCCGGACGCAGCGGAGCCGGCCCGCAGCGACGACGGGGCAGGCGCGTTGGCACGGGGAGGAGGCTCGTGAGGGGGCTTCGAGGGTGCGCGGTCAGCGCAGGCCGCGTTCGCGCCTGCGGCGCTCGGCCTTGAGGAAGCGGATGTAGTTGCGGATCGAGGCGATGTCCTCCGTGGGCAGGCCCTCGATGGCGTCGCGGAAGGCGCGCTCCGCCTCCCTGAGCACTTCCGCCTCGCTGGCGTCGCGTCCCTCGATCTGCTCTGGGCTCGTGCCGGTGTGGTGGGCGATCGCGACCAGGTTCTCGCGCTGCGGCCGCATGCGCCCCGCCTCCCAGCACCAGGCGGTGTGGGCGCGCACGCCGACGAGCTCGGCGAGGCGCTTCTGGGTGAGGCCGGCGCGGACGCGGGCCTCGCGGATGCGCGCTCCGAGCGCCTTCCAGCGATAGCCGTCGCTCACAGCCGTGCTCCTCGGCGTTCCAGCCTGGTACCAGCATAGAACTCCCGTTTCGCGGCATGTATCGGCCCGCTGACAGGGGGAACGTCCGCTGCGGTTGCACGTCGCCTGCACGGGAACCCGGTGGCGATGCCGCGCAGCGCCGGGCGCTCGCGCGCTCAGCGCGCGGCCCACTGTCTCCTCAGGGCGTCGTGGGCGCGATCACACGACCAGGTGCAGCTCAGGGCCTGGATCGCGTGGCCGTGCAACGGGGGCCGGTCCCCGGCGCCGGGCGCCGAGCCGACGAAGCGACCGGACGCGAGGCGGCCGTCATCGTCCACGACGGTGGAGTAGGCGGAGCGGCGGTCGAGATCGCTTCCCGGCGAGCGGTAGAACGCGTCCGTCAACTCGCGCAGGGCGCGATCCACATCCGTGTGACCCCCGGCTTCTGGCGGGGGGAACGCGGGCTCGATCATCCAGTCCGCCGGCGCGAGCGCCACGAAGAGGGGGATGTCGCGCTCGCGGGCGGCGATGAGCGAGCCCTCCGGCGCGTGTGTGTGCTGGACTTCGAGCAGCGCCGTGGGCTCGCCGCGCGCGTCGAGGATGGTGATGTCGGGTATGCAGTAGCTCCCGTCCGCGAGGGGCAGGCGCCGCTCGGCAACGGCGTCGGCGGCGCCGGCGAGCAGGTCGAAGAGGTGGTCGTCTCCGGCGGAACGGCACGTCCACGTGATGAACTGGGAGGCGATCGAGCGCTCTTCGTGGAGGTGCGCGGGGGGATGGTTGTCGCGAAGCCCGAACGAGCAGTAGACGCAGCGCGTCAGCTTCCGGCGGAGCAGGTCTAGGAGGGCGTCTTTCCACTGCTCATGCTGCGCGGAGGGCATGCCAGCGAGTCTACGTGATTGGCCCGCGCAGGTAGGACCGCGTCTCCCTCGCGCTCGTGCAGGGTGCGGTGCGGGACGCGCCGACGGGCAGCTCGGAGAGGGCGCGGGTGATCTCCTTCCGTGACGGTGCGGGGCACCACGCGCGTCGGCCTCAAGGTTTGGGGATCGTGGTAGGCTGGGACTATGGTTTCGAGCATTGAGAAGCGAATCAGGGACCAACTGCCGCACGGCGCGAGCCTCGACGCGCTCGTCCTCGGTCGGGAGGAGTTCCTCGATGATCGCCTGGCCCACTGCTTCGCTCAGACCGCCAAATGGTTTCGCAAGTTTGAGCGTGATGCTCAGCAGGTCCAGTCCGCTAGTCGTCTACAGGACGCGGTAGGTTCGCCTCGGCGCGTTGGAGCTCCACCCAGGCCTTGAGTCGATCCCACTCGTCCCAGGTCAGCGCGTGGTCGGAGCTGTATCCGTGGGTGTTCCTGGAGGCCTGCAGCCAGATGCAGACCGGGCCGGGTGCTTCGAGCACGCTGACGTGAAGCTTGTAGGTGTCGCCGTCGCGGCGATGAGGTCCGGCACAGTGTTCTTCTCCGTTCCGCCGCCGCCGGCTGTCTCCCCGGGCACGGATCGTGGCCGGTGATCTGCCGCCAGCCTCTGGGTGCGACAATGCTACTGCCGGGTCGTTGGTTGCTCTAGCGGGCTGACCGCCGCCGCCGCAGGGCTCCGCCAAGCGCTTCCTAGCGGTCCCTCGCGCTCAAGCAGTGCCCGGTGCGAGACCCGCAGAGGCAGGTCGACGCGGGCGCGCTTCATCTCCGCGCGCGCCACGCCCAGGAAGTGGTCCGCCGCGAGTTCGTCCTCGAAGACGACGAGCACGTCCGGGCGGAGCCCGTGGTCGTCGGTGGGGCGCTGCGAGGCGTAGTAGCGCAGGTAGGGCGCGAGCCGGGCGGCCATCGTCGAGGGCCTGACGGCGCGGCGCTCCCACTCGAGGAAGAAGGCCCAGCGCGTCCCCTCGCGGCGCAGGAGGCCGAAGGCGTCCGGGTGGACGGAGTGCAGGAGGTCGTGGTGGCGGAAGTAGCGCGACGCCCGGTGGGGCGGGTCGAGCTGCTCGACGTCCCAGCCCGCGTCGCGGGCCTGCCCGGCCAGAGCCGCGATGAAGCCGTGCACGGCGGCGGTGTGGTCGATCGTGCGCAGCAGCTGGCGGCTGCGCCTGCCGGTGACGTTGCGCCAGTCGAGCGGTGCGTCCGGGTCGAGCGGCGCGGCGCTCCAGCGCCGCCGCGCATCGCTTGCCGCGGCGCGGTCGCGGCGCGCGAGCAGCGCGAGCCCGTCGTCGGAGAGCAGGAACCGGCCGTCGCCGCCCCCGGCGCGGACGAGACCGTAGCCTTCCAGCTGCGTCAGCACGCCCGACAGCCGCGTGCGCCCCACGCCCAGGAGCGCGGCGATGCGCTCGCGCGTGATCCAGGGCCAGTCGGCGAGCAGGTCGAGGGCGCGCTTTTCCGAGGGCGTCAGCAGGGAGGGCAACATCCAGAGCGGGATGCCTCCGCCCCCGGGGTCCGGCAGCGCGGGCGGAGGCGTGACGTGCGCGAGCGGTCGCTCGCCGGGCCAGGCCGCGCCGCTCGCCGTGTAGGTGAGGACCTCGGTGAGCGACAGCGGGGGCGACCCGGAGGCCGTGCGCCAGATGCGTGCCGAGGCTCCCGCCGTTGCTGCGTCGCGTTCGAGGGCGAGGAAGGTAATCGTGCGCGCGCCGCTCATCAGGCGGGCGAGGTGGCGCAGCCGCACGGGGTCCGGGACGAGCAGCAGGAAGGCCCCGAAGCGAGGCCCCTCGCGCAGCCGCCAGAGCCGCTTGGCGAAGGCGGTGAGTTCGGTCGCGCGGCCCTGGCGGACGACGGCGAGGGTGCGCCCGTCCGGGAGGGCGATGGCCGCGTCCATGGGCGAGGCCCGGTACCAGCGCAGGCGAATCGGGGAGGCCGCCCCGGCGATCGCCGAGGCGAGCCGGTAGGTTGCGGCCACGCCGTCGAGCCGCTCCAGAAGGAGGCGCCGCCAGCGCGCCGAGACGGGCCGCGAGTGGAGCAGCCGTTCCACGGATGTCCCTTCCGCGCGGGCGAGGCGGCGCACGCCCTCGGCGGTGAGGAGGTAGCGCCGGGTGGGGGCGGTACGCGTGGATGCGTGGGGGATGGCCGCCACCATCCCTTCCCGTTCCAGTGCGGCGACGGCGGGGTAAACCGCGCCCCGCGACCAGCCGGAGAGGGAGACCAGGTCCAGCCGGTCGCAGAGCGGCGTTTCCGCCAGCTGCCGGAGCAGGTGCGCCTCGCTGACGGCGGACCTCACGCGCCGTCCTCCCCGGTCGTGCCGCCCTCGCCGCGACGGCGTCCGCGGCGCCGGTTGCGCTTCGAGCCATCGTCCGGCTGATCGCGCTCCCCTTCCCCGGATGCCCCGGCCTGCTTGCCGTCTTCCTCCGCCATCTGCTCAAGCCACAGATCGACGCGCCTGCGCCCCTCGGCGCGCTGGGCCGCGATCTCCTCCTCGCTGAGCAGGTAGGCCGACGCCTCGTCGCGGATGTGCGCGGCCGTCTCGGGGCTCCCGCCCTCGGGCTTGAGCACCTCCATGGAGAAGGCGGGCATGCGCTCCGTGCCCACCGTGGCGCGCACGTAGGCCTGGTGCGCCGGCAGGGAGACGACGTCCTCCTCGGAGACGCGGTCGCGGTCCAGCTCCCAGACGAGCTGGCGCGCGTCCGAGCCCGCCACCTGGAAGACGGCGAGGCAGCCGATGTTGGCGAGCAGCGTGTCGCGCATCGTGGGCGAGAGGTCGTCGAGCTTGGCCAGGCTCTGCGTGGCGAGCACGAGCGACGCCCCGAACTTGCCCAGCTCGCTCAGCATCGACTCGTAGTCCACGCCCGGCATCGACTGCATCTCGTCCACGACCACGAGCGCGCCGCGGCGCTGCTCGGGCGGCAGCGCGCCCTGCTCGCGGATGACGGCGTCGACGAGGTTGAGGACCGACGACCCGATGAGCGCGGCCACGTCCCGCCCCGCCGCGCCCTGCGCGGTGGAGACGAGCAGCACGCCGCCGTCGAGGATCGTCCTGCGCAGGTCGAACGTGGAGCGGGACTGGCCGAGGATGGCGCGCGCCCGCTGCGAGGAGGCGTAGTAGGAGAGCCGCGTCTGCACGGGCGCGAGGGCGTCGGCGCGGTACTCGTTGCGCCAGCCCTTGAACTCGCGCCGCCACCACTCCACCAGGAAGTCGTCCGA
>JAPONQ010000058.1 GCA_026713865.1 Chloroflexota bacterium
ACGTGCTCTACATCGCGCTCACGGCGGGCGGACGCCGGAGCTCGGACGAGGACGTCGTGGCGACGCTCCGGCAGCAGCTCCAGCACGTCGTCGCCGCCGAGCTCGGCACGGCGCGCCTCGTCCCGCTGGAGGCGCCGGCCGCCCCGCCCGCGGCCGGGAGCATCGACTCCGCCCCGGAGTCGTCGCTGTTCGACGACCTGATGCTGCCGGGCAGGGCCGCGGCGAATCGCAACGGCTCCCTCCCGGCCGCCATGGCGAGGGAAGAGTCATGAGACCAGGAGTCGTGCTGACAAGCCTCGGCGAGCTCGTGACGGTGCGGGACCTCTTCGTGGAAGAGGGGCCGATCCCGAGGGAGAAGGCGCTCGTGCCCCTGATCCGGGGCTCCGGTCCTCCCGATCGCGAGGCGCTCGCCGCCGAGGCGCGGGCGACGCTGGAGGAGCTCGGGCGCCTGGTCGAGAGCGACGGCACCCGACGCCGGGAGGCGGCGCGCGCTCTCGAGCGCGTCCGGGAGGCCTCGGAGGAGGCGGCGCGGCTGCGGAACACCGCCAGCGAGATGCGCGAGGCGGCGAGGCGTGCCGCAGGACTCGCGGGCTCGGCACTCGATGAGCCGACGCGCCAGCGCGCGGAGCAAAGCGCCGCCAAGGCCGGGCGGCTCGCCACCCGCGCCGAAGCGCACGCCGCGGTGATGGATACCGAGGCGCGGACACTCGCGGCGCGAGCCGACATCGCGCGGCTGCTCGGGGAGCAGAGGAGCAGAGAGGAGGACACGAGGATGAAGGAGGAGCTGGCGCTGGCCGGGAGCTACCTGGACGGCGGCAGATACGAAGAGGCCCGGCGGCTGCTGGATTCCGTGGAGCAGAACATCAGCAGCGTGCCGGACCTCACCGAAGCGTTCGAAACGCTACGGCGGCGCGAGAGCACCGTCAAGATGCGCGCCGCAGAGGCGGCGCTCGCGGAGGCCAGGCGTCTCCACCGGCGCGAGCCGGCGCGAGCGATCGAGGTGATCGAGGAAGCGCCGCTCGAGGGCGTGCCGGAGGAGCTCGCGCGGCACCTCTACGGGTGCTGGCTCGCCGCCTGCCGCCGCCTCGGCCTGCTGGCGGCGATCCACTACCGCGCCGGCCCTTGCCGCGGGGCGGTGCTGATGCCGGCGCCGGACGGCCGCTGGGAGGTCGTCTCGGCGCTGGGGCTGCGCCGCTGGGAGCGCGGACGCCGCTTCGCGCCGCGGGCGCTGCGGGGAGCACGCCCGCTCGCCTGACGCCTCGTACCGCCGGGCATACGACGACAGGGGACCGCCTTCGGGCGGTCCCTTCTCGTTGGTGCCTCGACACCACGCCGCCGTCCGGGTCATCCACGCGCGGCGCAGCCACAGAAAGGACGTGAGCGATGGACCCACTGCATTCCTTGGTGGCGGCGCGACACGCCGCCGCACGCGAAAGCCCTTGATCGTGTTCGACACCGAGGCGATCCGGGCCGCGCATCCGATAGCGGACGCCGTCGAGAACGCCGGGGTGAGCCTCCGACGCTCGGGACCGCGCCTGGTCGGGCTCTGCCCGTTCCACGACGACCGCAGGCCGAGCCTGCTCGTCTACCCGCAGACCAGCTCTTGGTTCTGTTTCTCCTGCGATGCCGGCGGCGATGTCATCGACTTCGTCGGCCGCATCCGCGGCACCGGCTTCCGGGAGACCGCGGAGCTCCTCGCCGGCACGGGTGGGTTCCGCCCGCTGCCCGCGGGGAGCGGGAGACGCGCGCCGCCCCCGGCGGTGCGCACGCCGGACGGTCATGAGGCGGCGGTCATCGAGGCCGCCGTCTCTCTCTACGCGGGTCAGCTCCGCAGGAGCCGTCGGGCGCGCTCCTACCTGCGCGGACGGGGGATCGGCGAGGAGACCGCTGTGCGGCTCCGCGTCGGCTTCGCGGCGGGCGGTCTCGCCCGCCGTCTCCGCGGACGGAACGGGTGGCTGGACGCCGCGAGGAGGCTGGGCCTCCTGAGCGGGGAGAGCGACACGCTGGCGGGACGCGTGGTGATCCCCGACCTGGACGCCCGGGGGCGGGCGACCTGGCTCACCGCGCGGGTGCTGGGCGACGGGGAGCCCCGCTACCTCAACCTGCGCCTTCCCTCGCCGCTGCTCGGCTTTGAGCAGGCGCGCTCCCAGCGAGCCGCGGCCTGCGTGCTGACCGAGGGCCCCTTCGACTGGCTCACCGCCGGGGAGTGGGGGCTGCGCGGCGTCGCGCTGCTCGGGACGCACCTGTCGCGCGACGCGCTCTCAGCGCTCCGCTCCTTCCGGCGCGTCTACGTCGCGCTCGACGCCGACGGCCCCGGCCGCCGCGCCTCCGCCCGCATCCGCGCAGGGCTCGGGGCGCGGGCCCACCTCGTGCCGCTCCCGGGGGGCGTGCACGACCTCGGCGAGCTCGGAACGCGCCCGGACGGACGGGCGCGCTTCCTCCGTTCGCTCCAGCAGGCACACCGAGAGGAACAGGAACCATGTCCGACATCCACGCATCACGACCGGCGCGCACGCGCCGCCTGACGCCGGCCGCCCGGAGGCGGCTCCAGCAGCCGCTCCCGCCGGAGCTCGTCTCCGAGCGCACGACCGAGGACGGCGAGGTGATCCGCTACCTGGAGGGGTGGCGCGCCATCGAGGAGGCGAACGCGACCTTCGGGCCCGATCGCTGGGGCGCCGAGCTCGTCGGCGAGATCACGTCCCACCCGCAGCCGGGGACGGACGCACGCGGCGCGGTCGTCTACACGGCGACCGTGCGGGTCACCGCCTGGGGCTGCCTCCCGCACAGCGACGTCGGCACCGCCATCGCCGGGGACCACACGGCGGAGGCGCACGCGACGGCCGTCAAGGCCGCCGCCACCGACGCCCTCAAGCGCGCGCTCCGGCACTTCGGGGCGCGCTTCGGCAACGGGCTCGGGAGCGAGCCCGCCGCCGGGACCGCCGGCGCCGCCGGCACGCGGCCGGAGGAGCTCCGGCGGCGCGTGATCGAGATCGCGCAGAGCGCGGGCTCGGATGAGGCGCGCACCGAGAGCTGGGTCGAGCGGCGCTACGGGCGCCCGCTCGCGGAGCTCGACGCGCCCTCCCTCGCGGCCGCGGTCGACGCGCTCTCGCGCGGACTCCACCGCCGCAACGGTACGCGGACGGCCTGAAGCACGATGGCACGCCCCATCAGCCGCGTCGTGGAGACGCGCCACGGCCGCTACGACGTCGCCCGGATCCCGCTGCCCGAATGCCCGCTACCGGGCTTCCGGGCGTCGTTGATCCAGGCCGTCCGCTCCGATCGCCCGCCCACGCGGGCGATACGCCTCACGCTCTACGAGCGCCCGGGACTTCCCTCTCGCGGGGATGATCACCGTGCGGCGTAGCCGACAGGGCGGCCGGAGCGACCCCTACCAGGAGATCACCGGCCGCATCACCCGCGCTCTCGAGCGCGGCACCGTGCCGTGGCGCACGCCCTGGCACGCCCGCGGGCACCGCAACGCCCGCTCCCGCCGTCCCTACCGCGGCATCAACACGCTGGTGCTGCAGACCGCCGCGCTCGAGCGCGGCTGGAGCGACCCGCGCTGGCTCACCTACCGCCAGGCCGAGGCATCGGGCGGGCACGTCCTGCGCGGCGAGCACGGCACCCGCGTCGTGCTCTGGAAGTGGATCGAGAAGCGCGACCCGGAGGATCCCGAGCAGGTGCAGCGCTTCCCGCTCATCCGCCTCTACTCCGTCTTCAACATCGCCCAGTGCGAGGGAGTCCGGCTCCCTCGCGGCGAGGCCCGGGATTGCTTCGACCCGCTCGAGCGGGCCGAGGCGGTGATCTCAGGCTACCGGGACGGACCGAGCGTCCACCACGACGCCGAGGGCGCCTACTACGTCCCCGAGCGGGACGAGGTGCACGTCCCGCCGCGCGAGGCCTTCGCGGACGCGCACGGCTACTACGCGACGCTCTTCCACGAGCTCGCCCACTCCACCGGCCACCCGCGCCGCCTCGCCCGCGAGGGCTACCGCACGGCGGCGCGCTTCGGCTCCGAGCGCTACTCGCAGGAGGAGCTGGTGGCGGAG
>JAPONQ010000059.1 GCA_026713865.1 Chloroflexota bacterium
GCACGAGCCAGGCGCGGAGCGACGCGCTGTCCCAGTCTGGCTGCCTCGTGTTCTTGTCGTTGTCCGGGCGGGGTTCGCGGGGGGGCGGGGGGGGGGGGGGGCGGCGGCCGGGGCCCCCCCCCGCCCCCCCCGCCCGGGCCCCGGCCCCCCCCCGCCGTGAGCGCGATGTAGAGCACGTGCCGGGTCTGTCCCGCCGCGCCCTCGAAGATCTGCAGCAGCGACTGGAGCGGGCGTCCCTCCATCGTCACCGTACGCTGCACCACTACCAGCAGGTGCCCGGGCGGCGTGACGCCGAGCGCCCGCAGGTGGCTCCGTGTGGCTCTTACGATCATTCGGCGGAGCCGACGCCCGCGCTTCCCGACGATGTCGGCCTCGACCGCCGGCCGCCACGCCCGCAGCCGCGAGGCGGCCGAGCGCCTGAGCCCGGCCATCCTCCGCCCGCACCACTGCCGGACGCGGGCCGGAGGCGATGCTCCGCTCCGCTCCCGGCGTGTCTTCCTGCTCGCCATCTCAGGCTCCTCTCCTGCTGCTCCTCCCCCTTCGTGGGGGCGGAGTCATCCTGCTTCTGTCGGCGCGCCGGGAGTGCCCGGTGGGGCGCGTCCGCGCTCCGGCCTCCTTCCTCGCTGTACTCCTCCCCTCGCCGCACCTCCACGACGGAAGCCCCGCGGCTTCCGGGCCTCGGGGTGCGTCGTCGGTTGGCCGTCCGCCCTCCTCGGCGTGCGCCGTGCGGGGCGCCGTGCGGGGTTCGTGGCCCGCCGTGCCGTGTGGCTGCGCCGGCTTCCCGCCGACCTCGATTCCGTCAGATCGCCTGCATATGCTCCCTTCCCGGTTGGCTCCGGCCTGCCGTCACTTGATCCCTGGGTTGCGGTCGTCCCGGTGCACCTCCCTCCGCTGCTCGTCCTCTGCCCGCGTGCCCTCTTCGATGTCCGGCGTGGAGAGCGCTGCTCGTTTCCTCCCGCGGAGGGTGATCCGTGCCGGTATCCCGGAAGAGCGGTTCCGTGCCGGCTCTTCTGCTCGTTCCGAGCGGCGCCGCCGGCGACACGCACTGCCTTCGGGGATGAGGCTAGGAGTGGGCCCTCACACGGCGTTCACAGGGAGTTCACGGGTGAAGTCCACGCGTTCCCAATCGGCGGTGGACTCCCGGACGCCCTGCTCGGGTCGGCGGAGAACGGGATCCCGGCGAGCAGCCCGAGCCAAGCGCTCCACCCGCCCACGTGGGCCTACGGCGGGACACTCCTGTGAACGAATTGGGAGCGGATGTTTTCTTCCATGTGCATGCGTGAGTGCGTGTGTGAGGTCGCGCCGCGGTGCTCTACGTGCCTTGACCCGCCCCGCCCGTCGCGTCCCGGGTCGCTGGTGCGAGTCTCCTGCTCCAGCACGCGGCCGTCGCCTGCGTCACGCTGCAACGCCTGCTCGCATGAGCAGCGCGATCGTGGGAAGGCAGTTGTTTCTGCGCCGGTTCGGATCGCCCCAGCACCGCCCGCCGTCGGTGCGTGCGGTATCCTGCGGCCTGTCATCGCGCCGAGCGAGGAGCATCCCCGTGCCGAAATTCGTGAGGCTGGACCCGAAGGATGTGGCCGTCGGGCGCAGCCGGGCGGCCGTTGCCGCACGCGCGCCCTACGTTCAGGCCCTGAAGGCGGGCGCCGCCGGGCGCATCGAGCTCGAGCACGGCGAGAAGCAGGCAGTCGTCAAGCGGCGTCTCCAGGAGGCGGCCCGCGAGAGCGGCATCAAGATTCGCTCCTCGTGGGAGACCCCGCGCTCGCTCGTGTGGAAGCGGACCGGGCAGGGTTAGGCACCCCAGGGGTCGGGGCCCGCGAGGAACTCCAGACTTGGCCGGCATCATCGTGGGCGCCTGCTGACATCTGCGATGTCAGGCGTCGAGAGGCGCCGTGATGAGCGTGCGGTACGGATCGAGCGCCTCTGATTCGGGCAGCTCGGCGATTTTGAACCAGCGCACGTCCGTGTGCTCGTCAGGTGCCGCGTTCGCGGGTTCCCCGCGCCACGCGAGGACCGCGAAGACATGGACCAGCGCCGGCCCGACCGGGACGTAGACCTGCCCGAGATGCCGGAGGGCGCTGACCTCGATTCCGAGCTCCTCGCGAGCCTCCCGCCGGAGTGCCTCCTCGACGGTCTCACCGCTGTCGGCGTGCCCCCCGAAGGGGCCCCATGCACCGGGGAAGACGCGCAGCCACGGGGCCCGGCGCACGAGCAGCATCGAGCCGTCTCTCACCAGGACTCCCACGACGGCGCACACGACCGCTGCCTCACCCGAAGCCACGGCGCCCCCTGTGCGCGGCGCCACGACGGACGCCGCATCCGGTCGAACAGATCCGGCCTCGGTCCTCGCGGGTGCGAGGCGTGGGAGTCCCCTGCGCGTCGACACGGTCGGACATCATGCCCATCCCGACAGGAAGGGACCTAGCGGCGGAATCGTCGCCTTGCGGCATCACGACGCGGCAATGGCTCACACGTCGCTCCTGCCCGTTAACCCGGATACACCGAAGGAGAGCGTGGGAGCAGACACGAGAAGAGGGAATTGGGTGCTCCGCTGAGTCTGGGAGAATGGTGTGAAGGCAATCATTCACCGGAAACAGGGAGCACCCATTCGATGCTATCACCGAGCAGCCCCACGCGGCTCTCCATCGCCTTCGACGACGACCGCCTGGTGGCCCACGCGGGCCTGCTGCTGCCGGCCACGCTCGCCGAACGTCTCGGCCTGCGGGAGCTCGTCGACCGTCACCTCGACCTCGGCGACGCACCAGGCAGGGCGAACACGGGAGACAAGATGGCGACACTCGTCTCCTCGGCGCTCGCGGGCGGTGACTGCATCGACGACGCCGATGCGTTGCGGGCCGGCGGCACGGAGCGCGTTCTCGGGTGCACCGTCAAGGCGCCGTCCACGCTCGGCACCTTCCTCCGCAGCTTCCGCTGGGGTCACGTCCGCCAGCTCGACCGCGTGAGTCGCGAGCTGCTCGCCCGCGCCTGGGCCGCCGGGGCCGGACCGGGCGCGGCGCCGTTCACCATCGACCTCGATTCGACGGTGTGCGAGACCTACGGGCTCGCCAAAGAGGGGGCGCAGCACCCCGGCTACACCGGTGCGCGCGGCTATCACCCGCTGCTCGCGGTGGCGGCCGGGACGGGCGACGTGCTGATGGCCCGGCTGCGCTCGGGTCGTGCGTACAGCGGCCGGGGCGCCGCCCACTTCCTGCAGGAGACGGTGGGTCGGGTCCGCGATGCCGGAGCGAGCGGGCAGCTCACGGTGCGCGCCGACAGCGGCTTCTACTCCCACGCGGTGGTCGCTGCCTGCCGCGAGAGGGATGTCCGCTTCTCGGTCACCGTGCGCCAGCATCCGAAGCTGCGGAGGCTCATCGAGGCGATCCCCGAGCAGGAGTGGACGGAGATTCCGTACTGGCTGGAGGGCGGCGCCGATGTCTCAGAGACGACCTACACGCCGTTCGCACACGTGCCGGACGCCGTCCCGGTGCGGCTCATCGTCCGGCGCGGGCGGCCGACGCCCGGTTCCCAGCTCGCTCTCTTCGCGACGTACAGCTATCACGCCTTCATCACCGACCGCGACGGGGAGACGCTCGAGCTGGAGGCCGACCATCGCCGCCACGCCGAGGTCGAGAACGCGATCCGCGACCTGAAGTACGGCGTGGGGCTCAATCACCTGCCGTCCGGGCGCTTCGCCGCCAACGGCGCCTGGCTCGCGGTCCAGGTGATCGCCCACAACCTCGCTCGCTGGACGGCGCGGCTCGGGCTTGGCGAGCGCATCGTCACCACCCGGACGCTGCGGCGGCGGCTCTTCGCTCTTGTCGGGCGGCTGACCCGCTCCGCCCGCCGCTTCACGCTGCATCTGCCGGCGCGCTGGCCATGGGCCGATCACTTCACCGATGCCCTCGCCCGCCTGCGCGCGCTCCCACTCCCGACCTGACGCTGCGCCCTCACCCGCCCGCGGCCCAAGGCCGCGCGCTCGCCTGCCTGTGATCGCCTCCTCCGCCGTCCTCCCCTGCTGGCGATGCGTCCCGGACAGCGCCGAGCACTCCTCCGGGCGTCAGAAACGGCTTCCGCACCTCACATGGGAATGACAACTCTATTTGGCCCCACCTTGATCCTCCGAAGTGGCCCCACCCCCGGGGCCATGATCAAGTAGTCGATGCACCCCCCTTCGCGGCGGAGGTGACCCGCAGGCGGTAGGACTCGCTGCCGGTCTCGATGATGTGCGCGCGGAAGGTGAGCCGGTCGACGACGGCGGCGGCGAGCCGGGGGTCGGCGAAGGTCTGTCCCCACTCCGAGAAGGGGGCGTTGGAGGCGACC
>JAPONQ010000060.1 GCA_026713865.1 Chloroflexota bacterium
GCCGACGCGACCATCGTCGAGGCAGCGGTGCGGCGTCCGCCGCAGCGGCGCGGCCCCGGCGCGCGCAGCGAGACCGACCCCGACGCGGCGTGGACGCGCAGGGGCCGTGAGGCGTACTTCGGCTACAAGGCGCACATCGGGATGGACGGGGGTTCGGGGCTGATCCGCAAGGCGCTGCTGACGCCTGCCAACGTGAACGAGTCGGAGGTGGCGGATCGCCTGCTGAGCGGGGACGAGGCGGCGCTCTACGCGGACAAGGCGTACGAGTCGAAGGCGCGGCGCGCGCGGCTGCGCTCGCGGGGGGTGAAGGACCGGATCATGCACCGCTCGCACAAGAATCAGCGGGCACTGCCGCACTGGCAGCGGCGGCGCAACGCACTGATAGCCCCACTGCGGGCGCCGGTGGAACAGGTCTTCGGGACGCTCAAGCGCGGCTACGGCTACCGCCGGGTGCGGTACCTGGGCCTGAGGCGCAACGCCACCGAGCTCTGGCTGAAGTGCACGGCCTACAACCTGCGCCGCGCCGTCAGCCTCCTCGCCTCTGCCCCGGTGTAGTGCGCCCTGCGCGGCGCTCCGGTTCGCGCACACCCCCAGGAACAGTGCCGGATCAGCGCACTCCCCCTTCCCCCGCCCTCCAAACCACCTGCGGAGCGCTCTCCCACGCCCACCACGCGCTTACGCAAAGGTCTCCTCAGGAGAGGGGGCCGGAATCGGAACCCTCATCCCGTCCGTGGGGAGTGGGCGCAGGTGAGTTCGCCAGCCCCATCGAATCCCGCCGCGACATCTCCTCGGCGATCAGGGCGCGCGCGCGTTCCTCCACGCGCCTGCGCCGCTCCGCGGGAAGCTGTTCCAGCCGCTCCGTGAGTGTCGACATAGTCACCTCCCGCTTGCGCGCCTCACGCCTTCGGCCGCCCCAACCGCCGCGACGTGATCGCCTGGGCGATGCGGCCGACGGGGTGGATCATGTGGCGCGCGGGGCCGACTGTCGCGACGACGTCGAGGTAGGTCTCCTCGCCGCGTTCGAGGCGCATGCAGTGCTTCCACACTCGGTTCGAGCGCTGGAGCCAGCGCACGAACGGGGTGGGCCAGAGGTAGAACACCTCCATCAGGCCGTGCGAGACGGCGAGCTCCGGGAGCAGCTCGCGCTCCAGCACGCGCTGGTAGCCCGCGAGCGTGTCGACGCGGCCACGCACGTAGTCCTCGGCGACCGGGGCGACGGCGACGCCCGAGGCGATCGCGCCGTAGATGCCCTCGCCGGACAGCGGGTCGAGGAGCCCCGCGGCGTCGCCGAGCAGCGCCGACCCACGCGCGGCGAGGTCTGCGCCGTGGCGCAGCATCGGGAGGTGGTGGCCGCGTGTGCCCTCGAGGCTGGCGGGGGCGATGTCGTAGCCGCGGCACAGCGACTCGAGCTGCGGGCGCAGGTCGGCGCCCGCGGCGGCCTTCCAGCCGCCGACACCGACGTTGATGTGGTCGCCCTTGGGGAAGATCCAGCCGTACCCGCCCCGCATCGCGGCGAGCCGTAGCACGACGCGGCCTCGAAGCCAGGCGGGGACGCCATCCGGGAACGGCACGTTCGCCTCGAGGGCGACACCGCTCTCCTCGAAGTGCTCGTAGCCGAGGAACGTGCGCACGACGCCGTTGGCGCCGTCCGCGCCGAGCACGGCGCGCGCCTGGATCACGTCGCCGCTGCTGCGGTCGCCGTTCGGCGCGCCGCTGGCGACCCGCACCTCGAAGCCATCGGGGGTCTGCTCGATGTGGTCGACGCGGCGGCCGTCCTGGAAATCCGCGCCCGCGGCCTGTGACTGCTCGACCAGGAAGCGATCGAGGTGGCGGCGCTGGGTCATGTAGGTGAGGGGCGCGTCGGCGTCGCGCGTGACGGCCTTGCCGTCGCGCAGCTGGATCACCGCGCCGCTCACGACGTCCTCGATCACCGGGTCGAGCGAGAACGGCAGCAGGTTGTCGCAGCGGATGGTGACGCCGCCGCCGCAGGGCTTGTCGCGCGGGAACTTCGCGCGCTCCAGCATCAGCACGTCGACGCCGCGCGAGGCGAGTTCGCGCGCGGCGGTGCTGCCGGCCGGGCCGGCCCCGACGATGACGACCTCGGTCTCCACGGGCGTCTCCCCCGATGCGGATGGTAGGCGTGGCGGCGCTTGCGGTCAGGCTACAAGCGACGCGCTCAAGCGATCGCGATCGCCGTCGCGGCGATGAAGACGGCCTGCAACACCGCCGCCGCAGCAAGCACGAGCCGGGATGCGACCCGCTCCCACTGGTGCAGCGCCACCCCGGCGATGAGGCCGACGACGAGGATCGCCGTCGCGGTCTGTGGGAGCGCGAGGATGCTCGCGGGGCCCGCGAACTCCCCCACGGGCGCCGCCGCGCCGGGGGGGGAGTGCGCCTGGAACGTCTCCGGCAGCGATCCGTAGCGCAGCGCCACTTGCAGCCACACGGCAGTTCCGGCGGCGACGGCCAGCGCCGCGAGGCCGCCCGCCATGCGGTCGCCGATGATGCTGAACAGGCCGAAGTCGGCGTGGCGCACGTGGTGGGACACCTCGGCGGTCGGCCCGAGCTCCTGCCGGATGGCCACCTGCTGTGCGAAATCGGCGGGATCATCGACGGCGAGCGCGTACGTGCGCTCCGGGGTGCCCACGTACAGCACCTGCTCGGGGACGTGCGTGGTCGAGTAGTAGAGCACGGGCCCGAACGCGTCGGTGCGCGCGCGGCCCACGTAGCAGCCCCACCACGTGACCCCTCGCACCGGCGAGGCCTCGACCTCCGTGCCGGGCACGAGCCGCTCGATCGCGCCGAGGGGGATGACCTGTTGCGTCAGGCCCCACGACACGACGAGCGCGTTGCGGTCGAGTTCGTACGCGAGCGCGGCGAGGGCGTAGCTCCAGTACGCGAAGAGCATCGCGAGCGCCGCGGCGGCCGCCGCGGCCGCATAGGCGAGGAACCCCGCGGGCCCGATCCCGGACTGCACGCCGAAGTTGAGGAGCAGCACCGCCACGCTCGCCGCCCACAGCGTGAGCACGCTCCCGACGAGGAGCCCGAGCGCGCGCGATGGTCTGTACAGCATCGGCCTACGGCGCGTTCATGCGGGAGCGGGCCGCGGCTGAGCCGCGGGCATCAGGCCCCGACCGGCGCCTTCGAGTACACGGGCGTGAGCCAGTCCATGTACTGCGGCATGCGGCCGGTGATGGCGTTGAAGTAGCGCGCCTGCAACTGCTTCGTGATTGGCCCCGGCTGCCCGTCGCCGATCGGCACGCGGTCGACCTCGGTGACCGGGGTGACGTGTGCGGCGGTGCCCGTCATGAACACCTCGCTGGCGATGTAGAGCTCGGTGCGGTCGATGGTGCGCGCCTCGACCTCGAGGCCGAGGTCCTCGGTGGCCATCTGCAGCACGGTGTCGAGCGTGATGCCTTCGAGGATGTTGTCCTGCGGGGGCGGTGTGATCAGCTTGCCGTTGCGGATGATGACGATGTTCTCGCCGGAGCCCTCGGAGACGTGGCCGTCCTGGTTGAGCAGGATCGCCTCGTCGAACCCCGAGAGCTGCGCCTCCGTCTTCGCCATGGCGTTGTTGACGTACAGCCCCGTGACCTTGGCGCGGGCCGGGATCGACGTGTCGTCGACTCGCCGCCAGGACGAGGTCACGCAGCGCGCACCGGCGTCGGGGTCGAGGTAGGCGCCGAACGGGGCGATGTAGAGCAGGAGGTCGTCCTCGAGGTCGTGGAGCCGCACGCCGATCACCTCGGAGGCCTTGTAGACGATGGGTCGGATGTAGACGTCTTCCTGGTAGCCGGAGCGTTCGGTGAGCTGCTCGACGATCGTGACGACGTCGTCGTCGGAGTAGTGCATCTCCATGCGCATGATCTTGGCGCTCAGGCGCAGACGCTCGACGTGCTCGCGCACGCGGAAGAGGTAGAGCTCGCGCTCGTCGTCGTTCCAGTTGCCACGGACGCCCTCGAATACGGCGGTGCCGTAGTTGAAGGCATGGGTCATCACGTTGATGCGGGCATCGGCAAGCGGCACGAACTCGCCGCGCAGGAACGCCATCGGTGTCGCCACGTACGTCATCCGTTCCCCGGCAGGGCCGGCACCGTTCCGATGTTAAGGCTCGCCCGATCGAGGCGGCAACCGGCCACCTCCGCCCGGTACAGCCCTCGCTGCGGGTATGCTGCCTCGCGGGACGGGTCACGACAGGCGAGGGAGTCACATGTCACGACTCAGCGAGAGCTTCACCATCGGCGGTCTCGACATCGCGGCACTGAGCGACGGCGCACCTGACCGAGAGCTCAGCGGCTTCTTCCACGAGGTCGACCCCGACGAGTGGACGCAGGCCGTCGGCATCACCTCGCCCGAGGATCCGGTGCCGTTCAACTTCGGCTCCTTCCTGATCCGCGGCGACGGCCACCTCGTGCTCGTCGACACGGGCTACGGCCCGCCCGCGCGGGAGATGGACATTCCCGGCGGCGCCGAGCTGCCGGACCGCATCCGCGAGCTCGGCGTCTCGCCCGACGACATCGACATCGTCATCCACACGCACCTGCACATGGACCACACCGGCTGGAACATCGACGACGACCGCAACGACGCACTGACATTCCCCAACGCCACCTTCTACGTCGCGCGCGCCGAGCTCGAATACTGGACCGGCCCCGCCTCCGACGACAATCCGATGGCCGAGGGCGCCCGCCACCGCATCAACCCCGTCGTCGCCGCCGGGCAGGTCGAGACGACCGACGGCGAGCACGCCGTGAGCGACCACGTCACGCTGATCCCGACTCCGGGCCACACGCCGGGCCACGTCAGCGTCATGGTCGCTTCGCAGGGCGAGCACCTCGTGCTGCTCGGCGATGCGGCGCACCACCCGGTCCACCTCGAACGCCACGACTGGGTCCCGGGCGTCGACCTCGACAAGGCGGAGACGAGCCGGTCGCGCACAAAGCTGGCGCGCCTCGCCGTGGAGCGCGACGCGATCGTGAGCGGCGGCCACTTCCCGATCCTCAGCCTCGGCAAGGTCCGCGAGGTCGAGGGCGGATACCGCTGGGAAGCCCTGTAGCGCGCGCCCGGCGCTGGAGCCGAGGTCGCCGGTGGAGGAGTACGTCTACGCGGCGGTGTTCGGCGTCATCCAGGCGCTGACCGAGTTCCTGCCGATCTCGTCGTCCGGTCACCTCGTCCTCGCGGCCGAGCTGACGGGCGACCACGCCAACGAGGCGTCCTACGACGTCGCGCTGCACGGCGGCACGCTCCTCGCGGTGCTCGCGTACTTCCGCGACGACTGGGCGGTCATGTGGCTGGCCGGCCGCCGCGAGCTGCGCCGGCACGGGCTCGCGCTGACCCGGTGGCGTGGGCGGGGCAAGCTCGCGCTGCTGCTCGCGCTGGGGTCGGTGCCGGGATTCGTCGCGGGTGGCCTGCTCCAGCTCACCGTGCGGGACGGTCTCCGGCAGCCGTTGGTCGTGGGGATCATGCTGATCGCGGTGGGAGGGTTGATGTGGTTCGCCGACACGCGCGGGCGGACCGATCGACGAGTTCGCGACGTAGACGGGCGAGGAGCCCTGTTCATCGGAGCGGCGCAGGCGCTGGCGGTCGTCCCGGGCACCTCGCGGTCGGGGATCACGATCTCCGCCGGCCGGATCTTCGGCCTCAGCCGCCACGCGGCTGCCCGGTTCTCGTTCCTGCTCTCGGCGCCCATCACCGCCGGCTCGCTCGCGCTCCTCGTCCGCGACGCGGTCGAGGACCACTCCGGGATCGAGTGGGGGCCGATGGCGTTCGGCGCGATCGTGGCGTTCGCCGCGAGCATGCTCGTGATCCGCGGGCTGCTCGGGTTCCTGCGCCGCCACGGCCTGGGCGTGTTCGTGTGGTACCGGATCGTGCTCGGCGCGGTCGTGCTCGCCGGCGTAGCCGCAGGCGCCTTCCATTCCTGACGGGCTCCCCCTCGCGGGCAGGGCGGCTACGATGAGGCCGTGACGGAGCGACGATGACCAACACCGACCCCCAGCCCGCCGACGCCCCTCTCGCGGGGCGCAAGGCGCTCGTCGTCGGCGTCGAGACCACCACCGGCACGGCAATCGCGTCGGCGCTCGGCGCGGCGGGCGCGGACGTGGCGCTCGCCGTCATGCGAGCCGACGAGGGCGTGCTGACGGCGCGGCGGCTCCAGCGCGAGCTGCGCGAGCTCGGCCGCACGGCGATGACCTACGCGCTGGACGTGACGCTGGGCCAGAACGCCCGCGTCACCACACGCCAGGTCGCGAAGGAGCTCGGCGGCCTCGACATCGTCGTCAGCGCGGCCGACGACCCGATGCCGCAGGCGATGGCCGACACCTCCGAGATGCAGCTCGCGCAGGCGATGACGATGAACTGCTACTCGCACGCCTACGTCGCGCGCGCCGCCTTCGGCGAGTTCCGCCGCGGCGGTCGCGGCAGCCTCCTCATCGTCACCCACGCGCTCGGCGACCAGCCCGCGGCGGGCGCGGGCGTGTACGCGCTGGCGTGCGCCGCGACACTCGGCCTTGCGCGAACGCTGGTGACCGAGCACGACGAGCCGGGCGTCGCGATCACGACGCTCCTGCGCGGCGCCGTCGCCCTCGACGCCACCGCCGGCAACCTCGCCAACGCGATCGCCGACGCCGACGAGGCTGAGGCGGACGCCCTCGCACGACTCGCGGTGCACCTGGCGTCGAGCGCGGCAGAGGACGTGACGGGTCGCGTGTTCTCGGCGGCCGACGCGCCGTGAGTGCTCTCGATGGCCGTCACGTGCTCGTCGCCGGCGTGCGCGAGCCCGATGGGCGCGCGCTCGCCGTCGCGCTCGCGGAGGCCGGGGCGTCCGTGAGCGTCACGACGCGACGCGCCGAACTGTCCGAGGAGGTCACGGCCAACTCGATCCTCAACGAGTGCTGGACGTTCGGCGGCGAGGGCCGCGCACTCACCCTCGACCTCACCGACGAAGCTGCGGTGGCTTCCGCGCTCGAAGCCCTCGAGGCCGACCTCGCGCCCCTCGACGCCGTCGTGACGCCCCTCCCACCCGCCGACCCGCCGGACGCGCTCGTCGCGGCTGCGGCCGAGCGCATGGCCGCGCGCGGCGGGGGGGTGGTGGTGCTGCCGGCGCCCACCGATGCCGTCGAGGCACTGCGCGCCGCGTCGGAGCCTCGGGGTGTCGTGGTCGTGGGCGTCGATGCGGGCGGCGATGTCGTCGCAGTGCTTGCGGAGGCGCTCGGAAGTTAGCGCCCTTCAGGAAGCCATCGGACCCTCACCCCAACCCTCTCCCGCTTCGCGGGCGGGGGGGCCGGATGCTGATCCCCTCGCCCCCCAGCGGGGGGAGAGAGGGTGAGGCGGGCTCTGCTGTCGCCCGACGCCCCCGGAACCGGACCCTCACCCCAACCCTCTCTCCCGCTTCGCGGGCGAGGGGGCCGGATCGGAGTCGGAGCTAGCGCTGGGTCTCCCAGGACAGCGAACGGGGCTGGAGCACCTGGCGCACCGAGCCGTCGGCGACGAGGGCGATGAGGTCCGTGCCGCCGTAGGCCGTGGGGCTCATCCCACGCAGCGCGGCCGTCACGATCTCCTCGCCGATGTGGGCGAGGGGCGCGCCGATCAGCACGACCGTCATCTCGACCTCCTCGCCGGCCGCGCGTGCCGCCTCGCGCTGCTCGTCGGCGCGGCGGAGCTGGCGACGCAGCTCCCGGCGCACCACGGCGCCGTCGACGGGGGCGAACTGCGGGGACGCGCCGAACACTGTCGCGCCGCGCGGCTCATCGAGTGGCAGGCGGGAGACCAGCCAGTAGTCGTGCACCTCGGCCGGCGCGATCTCCTCCACGTTGAGCGCGGCAGCCAGGTCGCGGATGCGCGTGAGCACGATGTCGAGCTCCGCGCGCTCCTCCGGCATCCGGCGCAGCGCGCGCGCGTCGAGGTGGTACGCGCCGTCGATGCCCTCGGAGAGCGTGGTCCACTCGGCGGCGAGGGGGCCGGTGACGGAGACGTAGGCGCCCTCGACGTCCACCTTGGCGAGGGCGAGCGGGACTGGCAGGGGGGGGGGCGGGGGGGGGGGGGGGGGTGGGGGGCCCCGCGCCCGCGCCCCCGCCCCGCGGCGCGGGCCCTCCCCCCGTCCGCCGTGGGGGGGTGTGGTGGCTCCGGCGCCCCCGCCCCCCCCCGCCGCCGCGCCCCCGGCGGGGTCGGGGCGGGCCGCCCCGCCCGCGACGCCGCCCTCATCCGCCACGGCCGACACACAACCACC
>JAPONQ010000061.1 GCA_026713865.1 Chloroflexota bacterium
GGCCGCGGCGATGCTCGCCGAGGCGGCTCCGGAGGTCCTGGCGTTCACGGCCTTCCCGGTCGCCCACTGGCGCCAGATCTGGTCGAACAACCCGCAGGAGCGCCTCAATCGGGAGATCCGCCGGCGCACCGACGTGGTCGGGATCTTCCCGAACCGCGCGGCGGTCGTGCGCCTCGTCGGTGCCGTGCTCGCCGAGCAGCACGACGAATGGGCCGTCGCGAGGCGCTACATGACGATGATGACGCTGCTCTCCCCGCCGGGGAGCGAGCTCACGTCAGGCAAGGAGGTGCTGCTGCAGGCTGCCGGCTAGGAAATGATAAGGATGGTGCGCAGCAACACCACTTGCGGGGACATGACCGAACGTAATACACCTGCATGGCATGTTTCCTCCCTAGGAGCCCTCTGCAGGTGCTCCCGGTCTTCGCACTTCTGGACCGGCCCAACCTCGAGATCCTAACGAACGAGAGCGCGTGCTCGGCCGGCGCGCGGGCGCCAGAACGCCAGCAGCGCGCGCTGACGCAAGCAGAGCGTGTTTTTTCGGTAGGCGCGGTTCCGCGTCCAGATCCGCCCCCACCCCCCGAAAATCGTCGTCTGGCGCGCCCTGGCGTCAATTCCTCGGCCGCCTCGAGGTGTGCCGTGGCGAAGAGAACCGGGGGGATGCCGCCGGCGCGAGCTCGCACCCCGCGCTCCCAGGGCGCATCGCCCCCGGTAAGGCAGCGGATCATAGCGCCCCGTCTCCCTGGTCGGCGCCCCGTCCAATTCCCCGTGTGACCGCCCGACTCGATCTCCTGCAGACATGCCGTGGCGAGAGAACCGGGGGCGCGGGCGGCGGGACTGACCCAGGGGCCTATCGGCCCCTCTGTGCTACGCTCCGTGGTGGAGCGGGAGGGACTCGAACCCTCCGGGCCTGGATGAGAAGCCCGCCCCGGCGCACCCGCGCCCGCCCCACACAGCAAGCGCCCCCGGCGGAAGCGTCTCCGCCGGGGGCGCTTCATTATGCCCTGCCCCCCGCGCTCGCCAGTCGGATTTGCCCACAGATAATGCAACGCTCCCGTGCGGGCGATCGCCGCGGTGCCTCGAGGTGTCGGAGCCGCAAAGAACCGGGGGGGTGCCGCCTGGCATGGGGCGTCGGCGGGCCGCCGCACTCTCCCTGGCGCACCGCCCCCGGGTAGGCATAACGTCCCCCACGACTGTCGCCCGCACAGGCTCCGAAAGGAGTCTCTCCACTCCGAGCTCGCGCCAGCTGCAGAATCCTGAAATCCCCACATCGCACAAGGGGCCCGGACAGCTCTAAGGGCGGGGGGGCGGCCCCACGCGCGTCTCGCGCGCAGGGCGTGATCGCGCGGCGTTCTGACGGCCCGCCGCCGGGGGACCGTGCCGCCGTGCCGTCGACATGCACCGCGCCGGCGTTTGTTCCACACGGCTCCCATCGGCCCGCCGGCCAGCCATCAGAACGCCCGCAGCGCCACGGAGGGCACCCAGAGCGCGTTTTTCCAGCAGGAGCGGTGCCCGGGGGGGACCCGGATCCGCCCCCAGCCCCCGAAAGAGCGCGACCGTGATGACGGGGCGCAGCCTGGCGACCCGCGTCCCGGACCGGCCCGCACCAGGCTCACCCAGCGCCGGGCGCTGGGGGCGGGGCGCTCGAGCGTCCGGGCGTCGGCCCACCGCTCGAGGAGCGACTCGCGCTGCATGGCGCGTCGCCGGCGCTCCCCGTGCCAGTCATGGGCCGCCTCGTTGGCCGATCCGCCGGCGCTCCCCGGCGGTACACAACCCCCGCCCACAGAGGCTCTCTCCTCTCCCCGGGTGATTCGCCTCGCCGCACACCCGGGGACCCCCCGTGCCCCCAGGGCCCCACGCAGAATGCCACCCTTGCACGCACACGCCCGGGAACACGCTACTCCAGCCCCCCGGAGGGCCAGCCACGCATCCCTGACCGCAGACCCCCGGAGGGTCTCCCGGAGGCCACTCTCCACTTCCCAAATCCCAAATCACACAAGGGGCCAGGACAGCGTCTGAGGAGCGGGCGGGGCGGTCCCACCCGCGTCTCCCGTCGGGGCGGCCGGGCTGTCGGAGCGTCTGGGGCGAGCCGAGCGGCCGGACCGGAGGGTGCGGGCGGGCAAGCGACCGATAAGCGCCTTCTACATCAACGAAGACAGGCTGACCCGCTCGGCGACGGTCCACCAGGCGGGGGGTCCCTGCCAAGTCCCCCAGCGCAAGCGGGCGCGCGACGGGCAGTGGCACGGCCCGTTCCGACGCAAGGAGGGGGCGCTGAGAGTCGCCCGCGAGGTCGGCCGCGACGTCCACGAGTGCCAGCGCTGTAACCCCTGACGCCGCGTCCCCCGTTCTCCCGTAGGGCCTTCTCGGGCGACATGGTCCCGCGGTCGCCGGGTGCATTCTGGGCGCGATGGAGAACACATGGAGACCCATGCACTACCCCCCGCCGACAGGGTTGGCGGGCCTCGCCCGGACCGGCCAGCGCATGGAATGCGAGTCCATGCCCCGGTCATCGTGACGGTCGAGCGAGAGCAGCCAGGTTTGCCCCGCCTCGGGCGTGAGCCCCGAGAGAGTCGCGGGGGTTTCCCCTTCTGACGCAGCACCTGTTCGAACGATGACCTAGACTCGTGAGTGATCGTGCCGAGCAGCGCGCAGGTGTGGCGATTGCCGTCGCCCACAGCGACGAGAGTGGAGACGGCTCATCGTCTTCTCGCTTGATGCGTCGCGCGGCCCGGCAGCGGCGATGGCGGCCGGACCCGATGGCGTGTCGGCCCGAGCGAACCACCGTCAGGCGAGGGTACGACCCCCGGCGGGAGCAGCCTAGGTCGCCGCTCGGGCCTCGGGTCTCGTTGCGCGAGCGTGCGCGGTGGCACGGGCCATCGCCCGGTCGGCCAGCTCGGCGATGCCGACGAAGTAGCGAGCATGGGTGCGGCGCAGGTCGTCCTCGGACTCACCGTAGAACAGCACGACCTCGTGGCTGCTGCCCAGGACCTCGCGCTCGCGCTCTGAGTACGCAGCAAGCGCCTCGCTGATTTCCTCGATAGGGGTGACGCTGACCTCGCTGGTGGCGTGGTCGTAGTCGAGCAGGAAGTACTTCATGCGTCGTCCCGTGTGAAGCTCCGCATGACCGCGTCGACTGCGTCGCGCACAATCCGATCCTCGGCGTCACTGAGAGCCAATTCGAACTCGGCGGGCAGTGTATCAGAAGGGATCGATGCGAGAGCGCGTAGTTGAATCGCCGCCGCTGCTGCCGTCAGGAGCTCCGTCAGTGCACGTCCGAGGTCCGGCGAGTCGCGACCACCCGTGTGCCGGCTCACGGCCGCGGCGTCCAACCCCGCGCAGAGCACTGACGCATCGTCCAGAACTCTGCGCGCCCCGGGCGGTCCGCCTCCATACTTGATCTCGGGATCGATACTGTTGGCGAGCGCCTCCGATGCATTCGCCCACATGTCTTCCCACAGCGTGCGAACCTGTACCTCAACCGGCCGCCCCTGCGCGCGAACGACGATATGGCGGGCGCGGTAGCCGTCGCGCGGACTAGTCTGGTAGTCGCGCTCGCGGACGAGCTCCCAAGCTCTCCGGATGGAATCGAGCACCCGCTGCTGCTCCGTGATCGTTGGCAGGACTACGCGACATCCAGCGATGTCCTCCAGGCGCGACAGGTCGCTCGTCGAGCGCCGAAGCTTCTCGACTACGGTCTCGAAGCGCTTCAGACGTGACTGGACCGGCGCATCCTCCGCGAAGCTCCCGATCTTCTCGGCAACCTCGCGCAGGGGATCAGCAAACGTATCCCGGTAGTCGCTGTAGATCTGGCGATCCGCCACACTCGCTGTCTTGTGCTTGCGCAGGCGCTCGCCCGCGCGTCTGACTTGGCTACGAGTGACCATCGCCGATTCAGCGTCGCACATCGCAGGACCGCGTGCGCTGTTGCCGAGGCGTCCGCTCGTCGGTCGCCATCTGAGCCTGCCGAGGGAACCCGCTGACAGTCGCGGACGGCGTCGCCACACAGCCGACCGGTGCCGCCCTTTGAGCGCCTGGTGCTGGCCCTCGACAGCGAACTCGTTCCCCGCAGACGGGATGTGCTGACCGATTTCAACAAGCTGCTCTGCGCCCGCGCCGACCTGCGCGTCATGGTGTGGGACCGCGACCCGCTCGAGGACGGCTTCGAGCTCCTGGAGCCCCGGCTGCGTGAAACCGTCGGAGCCGGTGAGGGGTGGTGGCTGCTCAGCGCCTGGGGAGGGGCGGCTTCGAGCACCGCGGCTGCGAGCGAACTGCTCGTCACGCAACCGCTGCTCGTGCGGCCCGCGCTGCCCCGCTTCCTCCGCGTGGGAGACGAGCTGGCGCTGCGCACCCTGGTGCACAACCGCAGCGCCGAGGCGCGCGATCTGACGGTCACGATCGAGGCCGAGGGGGTCGTCCTCGACACGGGCGCCGCGCTCACGCGGCGGGTGGAGCCGTGGCGCTCCGCCGTGTTCGCGTGGCCCGCGCGCGCCGTCGATGAGGGGACGGCCACGGTCCGCTTCGGCGCGAGCGCGAGCGGCGGCGACGTCGACGCCGTCGAGCTGCGCATCCCGGTGCACCTCGACGTGACCGCGGAGACGGTCGCGACGGGCGGCGTCGTCGAGGACACGCCGGCCGTGGAGGCGCTCTACCTTCCGGACTATGTGATCGCCGGGAAGGGCTCGCTCGAGCTATCGGTGCAGGCCTCGCTCCTCGGCGCGCTCGACGGCGAGTTGCACCACTTCTCGCCGCGCGAGCGGGAGTCGAACGTCCGCATCGCCAGCCGCGTCGTCGCGACGGTGGCGGTGCAGCGCGCGAGCGTCGGGGGCCTCACCGAGGCGCGGGCGGCACAGCTCCGGAAGGATCTCGGCGCCCTGGTCGAGCGGCAGCAACGCGATGGCGGCTGGGCGTGGTGCCACCCCTGCACGCGGACCGACCTGTGGGTGACCGGGTGGGTGCTGGTCGCGCTCGGCGAGGCGCGCGACGCCGGGTACGCGATTCCGCCATACGCGTACGACCAGGCGAGCGCGCTAATCGGCACCTTCGTGCAGCGGAAGACCGACATCGAGCGGCCGGGCAGTCCCGACCAGCACGCCTTCCTCCTCTATGCCCTCGCCAGCGCCGCGAACGACGGCGGCGAGGTCGGCGAGCTCGCGCGGAGGCAGGCCCCGCTGCTGCTCGAGCTCATCGAGGAGCACCGCGCGGGTCTCACCAGCTGGGGGCGCGCCTACCTGCTGCTCGGCCTGCTCGCCGGCGGCCAGGGGGCGGACCACCAGGCCGCGCGCGTGCTGCTCAACGACCTCGGCGCGACGGCTGTCGCCAGCGCCAACGGGAACCACTGGGAGGACGAACGCGCCGCGGGCAGCATGCACAACAGCAGCGTGCGCGCCACGGCCCTCGTGCTGCAGGCCCTCGCCGAGGTCGCCCCGCGCCACCCGCTCATCGAGGAGACGGTCCGCTGGCTGGTCACCGCGCGCGCGGGCGGCCGCTGGGAGACGTCGGTCGAGCGCGCGCAGAGCATGGCCTCGCTCGGCGCCTTCGCCGAGCTGACGGGCGAGACCCGCGGCGTCTACGACTACCGGGTGCTGCTCAACACGCGGCGGCTGCTCGCCGGCCACTTCGACGTGCCGGGGCGCGACTACCGGGAGGTCGTCACGGTCCGCCTGGGCGAGCTGCCGACGGGCGAGGTGAGCCGCGTGCAGCTCGAGCGCGAGGCGGGCAGCGAGGGGCGGATGTACTACGGCCTCACCCTGCGCTACGTGACCCCGTCGCGGCACATCGAGGCGCTGAACCGCGGCTTCGCCGTCTCGCACCGCTACACGGCGCTGGACGACCCGGGGCGCGCCATCACCAGCGCCTCGCCGGGCGACATCGTGCGTGTGACCGTGACCGTCGTCGCGCCCGCCGATCGGCTGTTCGCCCGTGTCGAGGACTTCTTGCCGGCCGGCCTCGAGCCGATCGACCCGGAGCTGGACATCGTCTCGGCACGGGTGCGCCAGCAGCTGGACGAGGACCAGAGGCAGGCGAGACTCGCCGGCTCACCTGCCGACTACGCGCCGTGGTACGGCTGGTACTACAGCCCCTGGGACCAGGTCGACCTGCGCGACGACCGCCTGGTCCTGCTCGCGGACCGCCTCCCGCGGGGCGTCCACGAGTACGTCTACTACGCGCGCGCCACGACCCCCGGCGACTTCTTCGTCGCCCCCGCGCGCGCCGAGGAGGCCTACTTCCCGGAGGTGTTCGGGCGGAGCGACAGCCTCCGCTTTAGGGTCGTCGCCGACGAGTAGCACGCGCGCGTCGGACCGGGTGCAGCGGCGGGGCAGAGTCGGTGGGGGCCTTCGCCTCCAGGCCTGGAGGACGTGATCCACGCCGGTCGTCCTCGACCACGCCGTTCGCGCCACAGCCGCCACCCGCTCGCCGCGACCGACCGGGATGCGGGCGTCGGCATCGCCGCGGATCACGAGCATCGGGTAGCGCCGCCGAACGAGCGGCCGCTGCGTCCCCAGCGAGCCGACGTCGATGCCGTGTCTGCGGTCCGCCACGAGCGGGGTGAGCGGGGAAGTCCCGCGCGACAAGATCGGGCAGGCCGCCCACCGGGTGCCCCGGGGGCACTGCGGCGGAGCAAGCGCGCCGCTGCTCGGGCTACGATGGGGCCGCGAGGTTCCCACCGTAGGACCGAAGCACGGCCCCGCTCCCAAAGCGGGGCCGTGCTGTGTCTGCGCCCAGACTACCAACAGCGCCCGGAGTGAGCCTACCCGCTAGGCCCCACGCCTATGCAGTGAACGCAGTTCTCGACCGCCTGAGCACGGTCGGGCAGCATCCGCCGGGCCGCCGAGTGCGCGTCCTCGATCGAGCCGAAGGCGTGGGCCC
>JAPONQ010000062.1 GCA_026713865.1 Chloroflexota bacterium
GCGAGAGCCCCGGCGCGTCGTCCGCGGCCGAGGCGAGCAGCACCACCGGGAGCCCGCGCGCCGCGAGCGCGCGCAGCGTCTCCTCGGAGAAGCGGTGCAGATCCGCCGCGGCCAGCACCGAGTCGACGCCCGGCTCCGCCGCGAGCTCGAGCAGGCTCGGGCCGTCGAGGCAGCGCCCGCGGATCGTGATCCCGGCCGCGGGCAGCTCCCTGCGGAGCCGGCCCTCGAGCTCGCGGTCGCCGACCGCGAGCAGCACGCCCACCGCGCCGTCGCCGCGCTCGCTCACCGGCCGCCTCCCCCGCCGGCCCCGTCCGCGGGCCGCTCGCCGGGGCCGGCTACCGGGTCGGGGGCGACGAGCAGCAGCGTCAGCTCGGCGTTGACCAGGGCGTGCGCGACGCGGGCGGCGCGCTCCCGCGGGATCACCAGCGTCACGCTCGTGTGGAGGCCCCGCTCCTCGTCGCCGGCGCCCGCCCCGAGCGAGACGTGCGACGCCTCGAGCGCGACTGAGTAGACCGTCGCCCGCTCGAGGAGCGGCACCGTCCTGCTCTCCGGCTGGCCGGCGTCGGTCGTCGCCATCACGGCCACCGCGTCGCCCCGCCGGAGCCGGCCGTAGACGGAGTCGTCGTCCACCGGGATCGTCACCGCCAGCTCTCCGGGCCCGATCGCGGGACCGTCGCCCAGGTCGGGCCGCACCACGAGCTCGCCGGCGTGGATGGGGCCGGTCGCGGTGCGGCCGGCGACGGCCGGGAGCTCCGTCCCGGGCACGGAGAGCGAGGCGAGCGACCCCGTAAGACGCGCCGGGGAGACCGCCAGGTCGTCCGGCTGGATCACGTCCCCGGGGTCGATCGCCCGCGCGGCGACCACGACCGGAGTCGTGATCTGCGCCTGGCGCCAGAGCGTGAGGCCGCCCACCACCGAGACGAGCACCAGCGCCAGGCCGGCGAGCAGCCGCACGTCCACGCGCGGCAGCGCGACCCTGCCCGGGCGCCGTTCGGGGCTCTCCGCCGCCATGCGCCTCCCCCGGTGTGTCCCCGTCCGCGCCTGAGCGGACGCGGGTTCCCTGCGGCCTCCGGCGGGGACGGCCCACGCCCCGGTGCCGGACCAAAAAAGCTACGCAGCCTCCGAAACACGGCCGCAACGCGGCGCGCAGATCGGGTATCGATCGGCGCTCGGCGGGTCGCCGGCGGGCCGGGCGAGCCGGCCGCGGAGGCCCGCGCGCGAGCCGCCGGGCCCGGCGCGCGGGGCCCGGAGTTGTTGCGGAGCTGTTGCGGCGCGGGGGCGATAACGGCCCGCGGACGAGCGCGCCGGTCCACGTCACGGCCCGCGCGGGCCGCCTCCCCGGCATCGACTCCGCCGGCCAGGCCCGCGCGACGGAGACGGCTAGAAAGCGGGACGGGACATGCCCGCATCGCGCCCGGAACGAGGCGACGGCCCGGCGAATCGGCGCCGGCCCGCCCTCCACGTCACCCTGTTCGGGGAGTTCGAGCTCACGGAGGACGGCGTTCCGCGCCACCTCGGGAAGGGGGCGCGCCGCATCGTCACGCTCCTGGCCCTGAACCGGGGCGGCCTCTCTCGCGCGCGCGCCGCCGCCCACCTCACGCCGCACCTCGAGCCCGAGAGCGCGCGCGGGAGCCTGCGCATGGAGCTGCGGCGGCTGCGCGACCGGGCGCCCGCGGAGCTCGTCGAAGACGACGGCACCACGCTGCGGCTCGCCCCGCACGTCACGGTCGACGCCGAAGAGGTCGAGGCGCTGGTGGCACGCGTCGCGAGGCAGCCGGATCTCCTGCCCGATCAGGCGGTCACCGAGCTCCTCACGCGGGAGCTGCTCCCCGACTGGGACGACGACTGGCTGGTGCCCGAGCGGGCGCGGTTCCGCGACCGCGGTCTCAACGCGCTCGACGAGGGGGCCCGGGCGCTGGCGGTGCACGGCGACCGGGATGCCGCGCTGGCCACGGTGCACCGCGTGCTGCACAGCGATCGGCTGCGGGAGAGCACCGTCGCCGTGCTGATCGAGATCCTCTTCGAACAGGGGAATCAGGCCCAGGTGGCCAGCACCTACCTCGACTTCCGGAAGCACCTGAAGAGCGAGCTGGGCATCGAGCCCTCGCCGCAACTGCGGGCGCTTGTCTCGCGTCTGCTGGAGGGGCGCTGAGAGCGGGCGGGCGCCGGGGTATGGGTCCGGCCCCGCCGGCCAGGACTCGTGCCGGGCGCAGGCGCCCCGGGGGCCAGCCCAGTCGACGGCCCGGGGGAACGCGGACCGGCTGCGGCCGCCGCGGCTCGCGGGCCTCGGGGCCGGCCGCGCGCGCTGCGGGGCGCTCCGGCTCGTCACCGCGATGGGCCCGCTGATGGGAAGGGGATCGGCGTCCAAGGCGAAAATGGCGCCGCATCTCGCGGATAGTCACACAAATTCACAGCGAACCCTGCAATAAGTCACGTAACAGTAATACCCGTGCGGGTAGACTCCTCCACACCGGCCCGGGAGCGGAAGGGACGGCACAACCGGACCGGCGGCACCGGGGACGCCGGGCGGCGAGCGCGGGAGGGCCAGCCAGGCGGCCGTCCGGGGGGACGGGGCGGCACTCACCGTGAGCCGGCCGCTCAACGGCCCGGGCAGGGAGGGTGTGCGTCCGGCCGCGGAGGGGTGCCGCGTGATTGCGACGGCCTGCCGTCGAGCGGTTCCTCCAGCGTCATCTGGCCCCGGCCCGTCGGCGCCGGTGCCGGAGGGACGACGCCGGCAGCAGAACGGCTCACCCGCCCCCGAGCGCGGGGGCCGGCCGGGCGAGGCGGAGCGCCTGCCGCGCGTCGCCGCCCCCCTCGGCGGACTTGCCGCGAAGGGGCGCTCCAGCAGGGAGGATGCGTCTCCCGCGTGAGCGACATCCGGAGCACGCTGCACGCCATCGGCGACCGGGACGACAACGCCCGGGCCGGCTTCGGCGGCCGGCAGCTGACGAACGCCGCGGCAATCTGCGTCCTGCTGGGGCTTGCCCTGGCCGCCTCGGCGGCATGCGGGGGCGGGGAGCCCGAACCGCGCCCGCCGGCGCAGCCGCGCACGGCCGGCGACGCGGAGACGGCCGCCTACCTCAGTGAACGGACCATGGAGCTCTGGGCCGCCTACAACACGTACGACCTGCACGGACTCAGCGCCTTCTATGAGGCGAGCTACTGGCTGGAGGAAGAGGAGGAACTCCAGCGCAACATGGCGCCCTTTGAGAGCCGCGGGGTGACGTTCGCGGCGGAGGAGACGTCCCCACCCCGGCAGATCGAACCCGGCAAGTGGGAAGTCAGGCACACGGCGCGCTTCGACGGGGGCTCGGTGAACATGACGTTCATCTACGAGCACTTTGACGGGGAGTGGCTGCTCACCTATGCCGAGTCGGACTAGTCGGGCAGCAGGCGTGGTTCATCGGGGAAGCGCGACCGACTCGGGTTCGAGGGCCGCCGTGGCGCGGGGCTCGGCATATCGGCGACGGCTGGCTGCTCTTCCTGCGGCACATCGGGCACCGGCCTCGCGAATCCGGCGTCGCCTCCGGCCGGCGCTGCGGGGAAGAGGCTGAGCATGCCGTCCACCGGTTCGTCGGGCGTCGCCCCCGGGTAGAGCCGCAGCGCCCCCGCCGGCTCGGGCACGGCTCTGCCTCCTTCACCAATGGATGCCGACGGCAACCTCTAGCCACACGCCCGCAGCCGAGGCAGGGCAGCGTACCCACACGCCCGGGCTTCACGAACACCCCGAACTCGATGACGAGGTCCGCGTGATTGATTCCTGAGCGATCTCTGAGCACGCCGGGCGATAGCGTCCCCGGCGCAACACGTGCGTTTGTCGGTACCGCCGCTCCGCAGGGGAGCAGAGAAACCGACGCGGACCGCTCATCCGCGACGCCTGCCAGGAGCAGACGCCGAATCGAGCGGGCACGGACCGGCCGGTGATGAGACGACGGAGGAGGTGCGCGAGCAGGAATCCAGGCGGCGATCGACGGAACCCGTGGACGGGCGAAAGGAGTAGCGGCAAGCAGGAGCGACCTGAGGGGTGAGCCCGCTCGCGGGCTTGCTCGTGACGAACGAGGCGATCACGACCCCCCGCGGCAGCACGCCCCGGAGGAGTGGTGCGCCGGACCTGACTGCCCCGCACGCCTCCGGCGGCGCGGGGCTTCTGCATTGGGGAAGAGAGCGGCCGGGCGACGGGAGGACCGATGAGCAACGGGGCCGCGAGCCGCGCGGGCTCGACGCGCCGGCAGGCGGTCGACCCGGCTGCGGACGAGCGAGGAGTGCCCCGCCCGAGCGGGCGGGGGCGAAGCACGAGTGAGGAGGGTGTGATGGCCGGCAGGAAGAAGCGATCCCGGGGGCGCGCCGTTAGGCGCTGGGCTGCGGTGTGGAGCCGGGGAATCCGGCGGTGGGCGAGCCTGGGCCGGGCGGCCGGCGCGCGGCTGCGGCCGTGGCGTCCCGAGGTCGAGGTCGACGTTGCGGGGAAGCGCGGACGCAGCCTCCGCCGGGCGATCGCACGCGCGGCGCGACGCCACCTCGGCGCGCTCCGCGTGACGCCGCCCGCGCACCTGCTCGTGGTGGTGCAGCGCACGGTCGTCCTCGAGGGACGCCCGCTCGCGTCACTGCTCCAGGTGTTCGAGGCAGAGAGCGGGGCGAGACGCCACGTGCTCCTCCTCGCGGCCTCGACGGGCGACCGGAAGCTCGGAGACGGCGAGGTCGTCGCGGCGCTCAGGCAGCAGCTGCAGCGGGTCGTCGCGGCGGAGCTCGGCGCGCCGGTCGCCACGCAGGCGGAACCGGCAGCCGTCCGGGCCGAGTCCGCGCCCGCCCCGCCGCCACCGGAGACGCCGGAGCCGACGCCGCTCGAGGAGCTGGCGTCGACCCCGGCGCCATTCGGAAGCCTCAACGGCGGGTTCCCGGCCCGGGCGGAGAGGTAGGGAGGAGATCATGACACACCGGATCGTGCTGACGAGTCTCCGTGAGCTGGAAGCAGTCCGCGATCTCGTCGCGGACGGAGGCCCGATACCCGTCCGGCGGGCGCTCGTGCCCGTGATCGGCGGCACCGGGGCTGCCGAGCGGGGAGCGCTCGCCGAGGCGGCGCGCCAGGCCGTCAGCGAGCTCGATCAGCTGCTCGCGAGCGACGGCGAGCGCCGCGCGGAAGCGGAACGCGGCGCCGGCCGCGTGCGCGAGGCCGCATCGGAGACCGAGAGCCTGCGCCGGACCGCGCGCGAGCTGGGCGAGGCCGCGCAGCGCGCCGCCGCGCTCGCGGAGTCGGCCCTCGAGCGCTCCGCCCGCCGGCGGGCGGAGCGCCTCGCGGCGACGACCGGCCGGCTCCGCAACCAGGCCGAGGCCCACGCGGAGGCGCTTGAGCGCGAGGCCCGGGCGCTGGCCGGGCGCGACGACATCGCGCGGCTGCTGGCGGAGGAGAGGCGACGGGGGAAGGAGGTAGAGATGCGCGGGGAGCTGACGCTCGCCGGGAGGCACCTGGACGGCGGCAGGTACGACGAGGCACGGCGGATACTGTCGTCCCTCGACGGGAGGCTCGGCAGCGAGCCGGACCTCCGGGAGGGGTACGAGAGCCTGCGGCGGCGCGAGCGAGCGGTCCATCTCCGCTCGGCGGAGGACTCGCTGCGCGAGGCGCGCCGGCTGCACCGGCGCGAGCCGGCGCGGGCCATCGACCTCATCGAGGCGGTCGAGCTCGCGGGCCTTCCCGAGGAGGTGGTGCGTCACCTCTACGGCTGCTGGCTGACCGCCTGCCGCCGGCTCGGGCTGCTCGCCGCCATCCACTACCGCGCCGGCTTCGGGCGCGGCGCCGTGCTGATCCCCACCGCGGACGAGCGCTGGGAGGTCGTCTCGGCCCTCGGCCTCGCGCGCTGGGAGCGCGGACGCACGCTCTCACCGCGGGCGCTGCGCGGAGCACGCCCGCTCGGCTGACCGCGACCGGCCACCGCGACGACCGAGGTGAGGGACCGCCCGAGGGCGGTCCCTTCCTCTATCCGCGAGCTGCGTGGCGTCCGGCCGCGGCCGGCGGCACGGGCGCCCACGTAAGGGAGGGAAGGTGAGGAAGTGAGGACGAAGAGTCGCTGCCGGGGGGCGCCGCCCGCTGTCCCGCGGCGCCGTCAGGGGTCCCCCGGACCGGCCGGGGAGCAACGCGGGTCCGCTCACGCGGCGGCCCCGGCGCCGCCCGCCCCGCGCGGGGAGGCCGACCGGAGGCCGCGCCCGTTCGAGCCGGCCCGGAGCCCGTGAACGTGTTCGACACGGAGGCGATCCGGGCCGCACACCCGATCGCGAGGGCGGTCGCGGGCGCCGGCGTCGAACTCCGGCGCTCCGGCCGCCATCTGGTCGGCCTCTGCCCGTTCCACGACGACCGCACGCCGAGCCTGGTGGTCTACCCGGAATCGGCGCGCTGGATGTGCTTCTCCTGCGACGTCGGCGGCGACGTCATCGACTTCGTCGGCCGCATGCACGGCACCGCCTTCCGGGAGACCGCGGCCATGCTCGCGGCGAGCGCCGGCGCGGCGCCGGTGCCCGCCCCGGCCGAGCGTTCCCCGCCGCGGCGGCCGGCCCGCGTGCCGGACGACGAGGCGGCGGCGGCCATCGAGGAGGCCTGCTCCCTCTACGCGGAGCAGTACGCGCGGAGCCGGGAGGCCCGCTCGTACGTGCAGGGTCGCGGCATCGACGAGGAGACCGCCTCGCGGCTGCGCATCGGCTTGGCGGCAGGCGGGCTCGCCCGCCGCCTCCGCTCGCGGCCGCCGGGCCCCGAGCCGGCGCGCCGCGTCGGCCTGCTCGCGGGGGACCGCGACGCGCTCTCGGGCCGCATCGTCGTCCCCGACCTCGACGCCGGTGGACGGGCCACGTGGCTGACCGCGCGCTCGCTCGACGGCCGGGAGCCGCGCTACCTGAACCTCCGCCTCCCGTCGCCCGTGCTCGGCCTCGCCGGGGCTCGCGCGGCGGGCGCGCGCGCCCTGGTCCTGACCGAGGGGCCGTTCGACTGGCTGACCCTCTGCGCCTGGCAGCTGCACGGCGCGGCGCTGCTCGGCACGCACGTCTCGCGGGAGGCGCTTCAGGCGCTCCGCTCCTTCCGGCGCGTCTACCTCGCGCTCGACGCCGACGACGCCGGTCGTCGCGCCTCAACCCGCCTCCGCTCCGAGCTCGGGGCGCGGGCGGTCGTCGTGCCGCTCCCTCGGGGCGCGCCCGACCTCAGCGAACTCGGATCCCGGCCGGATGGGCGCCGGGCCTTCCTGGATTCGCTCCAGCAGGCACACGCACGAGAGCAGGAATCATGGATGAGACAGCAGGACGAGGGCCGGCGCGGCCGCGCCGCCTGAGCCGGGGCGCCAGGCGGCGCCTCCGGCAGCCGCTCGACCCGCAGCTGGTATCGGAGCGCACGACGGAGCACGGCGAGGTGCTCCGCTACATCGAGGGCTGGCGCGCGATCGAGCTCGCCAACGCCGTCTTCGGACACGACCGCTGGGGCGCCGAGCTCGTCGGCGGGGTGACCTGCCTGGAGCTGCCGGAACCCGGCGGGGACGGCGCTCGGGCTGCCCTCTACACGGCGACCGTCCGCGTCACCGCCCGGGGCTGCCCGCCCCACAGCGACGTCGGCACGGCCGTCGCCGAGGACCACTCGGCGGAGGCGCACGCGGTGGCCGTCAAGGCCGCCGTCACCGATGCGCTCAAGCGCGCGCTCCGGCACTTCGGGGCGCGCTTCGGGAACGGGCTCTCGGCCGCGGAGGCCGGCCCGGCGCTCGCGCCGTCGGCCGCGGAGGCCGACGAGCTGCGCCGGCGGGTGCTGGCGATCGCCGCCGGCGCCGGGGCCGACGAGGCGCGCACGCGCGCCTGGGTCGAGCAGCGCTACGGGCGCCCGCTCGCCGAGCTCGACGCTCAGGCGCTCGTCGCCTGCATCGATGCGCTCTCGCGCGGACTCCACCGCCGAAGCGGCCCGCGGGCGGCCTGATAGCAGATGGTCCGCCCCATCAGCCGCGTCGTAAAGACGCGCCACGGACGCTACGACGTCGCCCGGATCCCGCTGCCCGAGTCCCCGATTCCGGGCTTCCGGGCGCCCCTGATCCAGGCCGTCCGCGCCGATCGCCCGCCACGGCGGGCGATACGCCTCACGCTCTACGAGCGCCCGGGACTGCGCCCTCGCGGGGGCGGCTCCCGTGCGGCGTAGGGGAGAGCGCGGCCGCACCGACCCCTACCGGGAGATCACCGGCCGCATCACCCGCGCTCTCGAGCGCGGCACCGTGCCGTGGCGCACCCCCTGGCACGCGCGCGGGCACCGCAACGCCCGCTCCCGCCGCCCCTACCGCGGCATCAACACGCTGGTCCTGCAGACCGCCGCGCTCGAGC
>JAPONQ010000063.1 GCA_026713865.1 Chloroflexota bacterium
CAGCTCCAGCCGCGTGACCGGTGTCAGACGCGCGTTACGATGTGCCATAGGGGGTTCCTCTCTACTGCTCGTGCTTTGACTTCACACGGCAGTAGACGGAGCCCCCTACCTGTAAACAACCTCTATGGGAGCGACAGCTAGACGCGCCGGCGGCGTGCGGGGCGGGCGCCGGATCGTGCATCATCGGCTGCCCCGGCCGACCGCGCGGCTTCGGGGCCCGGGAGGGGGCGCAGCATGGAGCAGCCATTCCACGGTGCCCGCGTCGTGGAGGTCGGGGACGGCGTGGCGGTCGCGGCGGCCTCCGGGCAGTTCTCCGACTTCGGGGCGCGCGTCGTGAAGGTGGAGCGGCCGGCGGGAGGCGAGGTGCGACGCCTCGCTCCCTTCGCCGGCGACCGGCCTCACGTCGACGGCGGGGGGATGCATCTCGCCCTCGACACCGGGAAGCGATCGCTCGCGCTCGACGTCCGGACACCGTCGGGGCGCGAGGTGCTCACGCGGCTCGCCGGCGGCGCCGACCTGCTCCTGGTCGAGCTGCCGCCCGACGAGTGCGAGCGGGTCCTCGACGCGGCGCGGCGCGCGCGGCCGGCCCCCGGCACCGTCGCCCTCACGCCGCACGGGCTGAGCGGGCCCTACCGCGATCGCCTCGAGGCCGACATGTCCATCTTCGCGTGGACCAACCGCATGGCGCGGCAGCGGCCGCCCGAGGGACCGCCGCTGCGCTACGCGCCCCACACCGCCGCGATGCAGGTCGGCTTCACGGCGGCCGCGGCGGCCGCGGCGGCTCTCTGGGATCGCGAGCGGGGCGGCGAGCGGCGGGACATCGAGATCGCGGCGGTCGAGGCGCACTCGGGCAACGTCGACACGAACTTCACCGCGTGGTCGCTCAACCAGGGGATCGCGCCGCTCTCGGCGATCCGCTCCGTGCGCGTCTTCCCCGTCGGCACCTATCCCTGCCGCGACGGGTTCGTGCAGTTCACGGCCGCCGAGCCACCGTTCTTCCAGCGCTCCTGCGCGGCGATCGGACGCCCCGGGTGGCCGGAGGATCCGCGCTTCCGGGATCCGGCGATCCGCCCCGACTACCACGATGACTACATGGAGGTCTTCCTCCCCTGGCTCGCCGAGCGCACCAAGCAGGAGGTCTTCCACGAGATGCAGGGCCACGGCGTGCTCTGCACGCCCGTGCTCTCGGTCGAGGAGGCGGTGGCCGAGCCCGTCGCGGTGGCCCGGCGCTCCTTCGTCACCGTCGAGCAGCCCGGCGTCGGCGAGATGCTGCTCGCCGGCGCTCCGTTCCGGCTCGGGGGCATCGAGGGCGACGCCTTCCGCGCTCTCCCGGCCCCCCGGCTCGGGGAGCACAACGCGGAGATCCTCGACGAGCTCGGCTACAGCCGCGACGAGCAGATCGCCCTCTTCCGGGCGGGAGTGACCGGGTGACCACCCGGGCCCTGGCGGGGGTGCGCGCCGTCGAGCTCTCCGAGGTGTGGGCCGGCCCCTTCGGGGGCTGCCTGCTCGGCGACCTCGGGGCCGACGTGATCAAGGTCGAGTCCTACCCCCGCACGCCGCCGACGCGACCGGTGCAGGTCCCCGACTGGCGCGTCTCGCCCGGCGACGGGCCGCCGTACGAGCGCTCGTGGGCGCAGCACCAGGCGAACCGCAACAAGCGCAACGTGGCGCTCGACATCCGCTCGCCCCGCGGGGCGGAGGTGATGCGCCGCCTGCTCGGCACGGTCGACGTCGTCATCGACACCTTCTCGGCCGGCACCATGGAGCGGCTCGGCCTGGGCTGGGAGGCGCTCCACCGGCTCAACCCCCGGCTCACCGCGATCTCCCTCCCCGGCTGGGGGGTGGAGGGCCCCTACCGCGGCTACGTCAGCTTCGGCGTCGGCTTCGACTGCGTGAGCGGGCACAGCTTCGTGCGCGGCCACCCCTGGCGTCGGGAGGAGGACACCCCCGGCTCCACGCACTCCGACGCGACCGTCCCGCTCTCCATCGTCTTTGCGACCGTGGCTGCGCTGCGGCTGCGCGGGCGCACCGGCGAGGGGAGCTTCGTCGACCTCTCGCAGGTGGAGCAGCTCGCCTCCCAGCTCCCGTGGGTGTACGCGGAGTGGGCGCTGAACCGCCGCGAGCCGCCCCGCATCGGCGACGGCGACCCGCACGTCGTCCCCCACGGCTGCTACCAGACCGCCGGCGAGGACTCGTGGGTCGTGCTGATCGCCGAGGACGACCGGCAGTGGGCCGGGCTCGCCGACGCCGCCGGACACCCCGAGTGGGCCGAGGACGCTCACCCCTGGGCCTCCGTGCCGGGGCGGGTCCGCGAGCGCGAGGCGGTGGAGGGCGCGGTCGCCGCCTTCGCACGGCTCCATCCGCGCGACGAGATCGTCGAGTCGGTGCAGTCGCGGGGCGCGATCGCCGCCCCCGTCGCCGATCCGCAGGACCACCTGCTCTCGCCGCAGCTCGCGGCGCGCGAGTGGCTCGAGACCGTGGATCATCCCTTCACCGGGCCTCGCATGCAGCCCGGCTTCCTCTGGCGCGTCGAGCCCGACCCCCCCTCGTGGGATCGCCCCTGCGGCCTCGTCGGCGAGCACAACCGGGAGGTGCTCGCGGAGATCGGCTACGGCGCGGGCGAGATCGACCGGCTCACGGCGGAGGGGGTGATCGGGACCAGCTACGGCGACTTCCCGCCGCGCGAGGAGTAGGGACCGCGCCCGGCCGGGACGGGCCTAGGGCCGGCCCGCCGCGCCGGGGCGCGGGACGTAGCGGCCGTGGGCCGGACCGGCCGGGAGGGCACCCTCCTCGTAGACGGTGACGCCCCGCACGAGCGTACGCACCGCGCGCCCCGTCAGCAGGCGTCCCTCGAAGGCCGACCACCCCGCCTTCGTGCGCACCTCCCCGCGGCGCACGAGGCGCTCGCGCCGGGGGTCGACGATCACGACGTCGGCGTCCGAGCCGGGCCGCAGCGCGCCCTTGCGCGGGTAGATCCCGTAGGCCCGGGCCGGGCCCTCGCACATCAGCGCGACCACGGTCGACATCTCGACCAGGCCCTGCGCGACGCCGGTGAGCATCGCCGAGAGCGTCGTCTCCACGCCCGGCAGCCCGAAGGGGCACTCCCAGATGTCGCTCTCGCCGGCGCGCTTCTCCTCGATCGTGGTCGGAGCGTGATCGGCGGATATCAGATCGATCTCGCGCGCGGCCACCAGGCGCCAGAGCCCCGCCCGCGCCTGCTCCGAGCGCGCGGGGGGCGTGCACTTCGCCCACGGGCCGCGCGCCCGCACGTCGTCCTCGGTCAGCCAGAGGTAGTGCGGGCAGCTCTCGATGAGCAGGCGGGCGCCCCCGCCGCGCGCCGCGCGCAGGCGGTCGACGACCGCCGGGTGCGAGGCGTGCGCGATCACCGCGCGGGCACCCGAGAGGCGCAGGGCCTCGCCCATCGCACCGGCTGCGGCGAGCTCCGCCTCGAGCGTGCGCCAGGCGAGGAGCGCCTCTCCCCCCGTCGCGCCGGCCTCACGCAGCTCGCGCCCGGCGGCGGCCGTGATCTCCTCGTCCTCGCAGTGCGTCAGCACCAGGCCGTCGAAGGAGGCGACCTCGGCCAGGGCCCGCGCGAGCACGTCCCCGGTCACCGCGGGGGCGCCGTGGAGCGCGCAGGTGAAGAGCTTGAAGGCGTAGGCGCCGGCCTCCCAGAGCGCGCGCAGGCCCCCAACGTTGCCGGGATGCACCGCGCCGAGGAGCCCGACGTCGACATGGAGACGCCCGGAGAGGTAGCGGGACTTCCGCTCCAGCGCGCCGGCGTCGAGGACCGGGTCGGAGTGGTGGTGCTCGAGCAGGAAGGTCGTCCCGTTGCTGGCGGCGGCGGCGGTCCCGCTCGGGAAGTCCTCGCGGTCGGAGCGGCCGGGGTCCGGGATGTGCACGTGGCCGTCGACGACGCCGGGCATCACCCACAGCCCGCGCGCGTCGATGCTCGTCGCCGCCGGCCGGGAGGGGCCTCCCACGTCGAGCACGCGGCCGGCGGCGAGGTAGACGTCGGCCCGGCGCGAGCCGGCCGGCGACCACACCGTGCCGCCCCGGATCGCGAGCTCGGCCGCCGCGTCCTCAGCCGCCATCCCCGCCTCCCGCTCCCGCCGACCGCAGCGTACGGGCGCCGCCCCCGCCGGGCGAGCGGCCGGCGCGGTGGGGTACCCTCGGCGACGCGCCGCGGGAGCGGCGCCGGAGGGGCGGGGACTCGTGGATCTCGGCATCGCGGGACGGGTCGCGATCGTCAGCGGCGGGAGCCGGGGCATCGGCTACGCCGCGGCCGAGGTGCTCGCCGAGGAGGGGTGCCACGTCGCCGTGTGCGCGCTCGATCCGGGCCGGCTCGCCGCCGCCCGCTCGCGGCTCGCCGCACGGGCCGCCCCGGGGGCCGGCGTCCACGCGGGGCGCTGCGACCTGCGCGACGCGGCCGCGATCGAGGGCTTCGTCGCGGAGGTGGTCGATCGCTTCGGCGGCGTCGACATCCTCGTCAACAACGCCAGCCCGACCGACTCGCCGTCGATGTGGGGACCCGTCCTCGACGAGGTGGACGACGAGGAATGGCTGGAGACGTGGCGGGCGAAGTTCATCGGCTACGTGCGCTTCTCGCGGGCGGTGCTCCCGCACATGCGCCGGAGCGGGTGGGGCCGGATCGTCCACGTCTCGGGGATGGGCGGCCGCGGTCCCAACCGCCGCTATCTCGCCGGCGGGCCCGTCCACGCCGCCCTGCTCGCGCTCGCCAAGGGGATGGCCGACGAGTACGGCCCCGACGGCGTGCTCGTCACCGCGCTCTCGCCCGGCCCCATCGATACGGGGCACCACGGCGTGATCCTCGAGGCGCAGGCCCGGGAGGCCGGGATCAGCTCCTCGGAGGCCCGCGATCGCTTCGTCGCGGCCGTCCCGCTGCGCCGCTACGGGACGCCGCGCGAGGCCGGCGAGGCGATCGCGTATCTGTGCTCGGAGCGCGCGGGTTTCGTGACGGGGGTGGAGCTGCTGGTGGACGGCGGGCGCTCCCGGAGCTTCTAGCGCCGGCGGGGGGGACGGATGCTCGACCTGGGGCTCGCGGCGAAGCGTGCGCTCGTCAACGGCGGCGGGCAGGGGCTCGGCCTCGTGGCCGCCCGCGCCCTCGCCTCGCAGGGAGTCGCGGTGGCGCTCGTGGGCCCCGACGAGCGCGCGCTCGACCGCGTCGCGCCGGAGATCGGAGCACTCGCCGTCCCCGCCGGGGCCGGTCGCCGCGGCCCGATCGACGGCGCGGTGCGGGAGGGCGAGCGCGCCCTGGGCGGCATCGACATCCTGATCAACGCCGCGCCGGTCGTGACCGCGCCGGCCCCGCTGCACGAGATCGACGATGTCGACTGGGAGCGGGCCGGGGCCGAGCACGTGCTCGGCTACCTGCGCTTCATGCGGGCGGCGACGCCGGGGATGCGCGCGCGACGGCACGGCCGCGTGCTGAACGTGACCGGCGTCATCGGGCGCAACCCGGACCCGCGGCGCCTCCCGGAGAGCACGGCGGCGATCGCGGTCCTGAACCTGACCAAGGCGGTCGCCGACGAGCTGGCCCCCGACGGCGTGACCGTGAACGCCCTCTCGCCCGGGGAGTTCACGGGGCCGGACGGCGAGGGGGCAGCCGATGAAGCCATCCCCGCCGGGCGCCCGGGGACGCCCGGGGAGTTCTCGGATCTCGTGCTCTTCCTCTGCTCGGAGCGGGCCGCCTACGTGACGGGCGCCAGCATCACCGTCGACGGCGGCCGGAGCCGCGGCATCTGAGGAGGCGCCGCGGCGACGCGCGCGTCAGTGCGAACGCCGGCGCAGGCGTGCGGCGAGACGGCCGAGCGGGAGGGAGAAGCGCCGGCTGCGGCCGGGCTCCCCGCCGCCGGTAGAGCTCCCGTCCGGGCGCTCGATGGGCTGGTGGCCCGCGGACTCGCCCGCCCGCAGCGCGACCGACGCCAGCAGCATGATCGCGCCGAGCAGCGCGAGCGAGAGGATCCAGGCGAGAGCGTCGTCGTACATGTCTCCCCGTCCGCCTCCGGTCGCCCCCCGGGCGAACCGAGCCGAATCCTACCGCCGCGTCGCCGTAGGAGCCCACCGCACGTCTCGGGAGGCCGGCCGGCGGCGGGCGCCTGCTACCGTGGCGACATGCCCTTCGGCAGGCGAGCGGAGCTGGCGGCGGCGAGAGGCGAGCGGTGCGCCCACTGCCCGACGCGCACCGACCGCGCCTGTCTCGCCTGCGCCCAGCTCGTCTGTCCCGATTGCGAGGAGCGGCACGACCGGGAGTCGCGCCACCGCGCCTACGGGGAGATCTGAGCCCGCGGCCCCGGCCTCAGCCGGGGAGCTGCATCAGCTGCAGCGCGTTCCCGTCCGGGTCGGCGAAGGTCGCGATGATCCCGCCCCAGGCCTCGCGCTCCGGCGGGCGCGAGAAGCGCACGCCGGCCGCGAGCAGGCGGGTGTGGACTGCGGCGATGTCCGCGACCCGCAGGTTCAGCATCGTGCGCAGCGGCTCGCGGCTCGGTCCCTCCACGGCATCGTGCTCTGCGATGGTGAGGCGGAGCTCCCCCCACTCGAAACTGACGAAGCCCGCTCGCACGGAGCGCGGTGTCAGCTCCAGGACGTCCCGGTAGAAGCGCAGCATCGGCAGGAAGTCGCCGGTCCAGAGCATCACCCCGGCGACACCCGAGATGTCACCGCGCTCGCGCGGGCGCGGATCGGTCATCGCCGCGGCGCCCCGGGCTAGTCGAAGCGCGTGAGGATCACCGGTCGCGCGTGCTCCGCGAAGCCCTCCGCGCGGAGGTAGGTCGGCGTGGTGCGGAAGAGCAGCCGCGTGTAGCTCTCGTCGTGCGGGTGCGCATCGCCCTGGCCGGTCGCCGCCTCGCGGCGACGGAAGAAGTCGGCGACCTCCTCCTGGTCCTCGATCAGCTCGGCGGTGCCGGCCACCCAGACGTTCTTGGTGTAGCCGAGCGACATGTACGGGGGGCCCTCGGCGTCGATGAAGAGATAGCCCACGGTGGGGTTGTTGCGGACGTGCTGCACCTTGACCTGGTGATGCTGGCTGATGGTCCCGATCGTCCAGCCCTCGACGAAGGTGGAGACGGGGCGCATCACCGGCGTCCCGTTCCGGCGCAGCGTCATCAGGAAGGAGAGCGTTCCCGCGTGGTACTGCGAGATGAAGGAACGGATCTCCTCGCGGAGCGACTCTCCGTGCTCCGCCTCGACCGCCTTCTCGCCGTCCCACACGCGGCGCGGCAACTGCGATGTCATGCTCGGCTCCTCACCTTCGCTCCGCCCCGGGGCACGCTGCGTCCGGGGCCCTATGCCGCCGGCACCGGCTCCGGGAAGTCCCGCAGGATCACGGCGCGCATCGGCTCGCCCGGGTAGAAGCCCTCGGCGCGCACGTATTGCGGGCGCGTGCGGATCAGGATGCGCCGGTAGCTCTGGTCGGCCGGATGCGCGTCGGCGCGGCCGGTGGCCGCCGCCCGCCGCTCGAAGAAGGCCGCCACCTCCCCCGGATCCTCGACCAGCTCCGCCGCCCCCTGCATCCAGACGTTGCGCGGGAACTGGAGCCGTCCGTAGCGCTCGCCGTCGACCTCCACCCAGAGGTAGCCGACGATGGGGTCGCGGCGCACGTGCGCCGTTTTCAGGTGCAGGTCCTGGGTGATGGTGTTGGCGGTCCACCCCTCGAGGAAGCTCCCGACCGGACGCATGATCTCGCGGCCGTCCCGGCGCCTCGTCATCAGGAAGGCCCGGTTCTGGCTCCAGTTCGCGATGAAGGCGCGGATCTCCTCGCGGAGCGCATCGGCATCGGCGCCCGGCACCTCGCGTTCGCTGTCGTAGGTCTCGCCCACGCCGGTCCCCTTTCCTCTCGCGCCGGGATGATCCCGGCCCCGCTCCGGCCCCCGCGCCGGGAACCCTCAGCGCAGCGCGCCGAACTCCCCCTCGCGCAGCACGACCGGGTGCAGCCCCCCGGCGAAGCCCTCCGCTCTCAGGTAGCGCGGCGTGACCGAGATCAGGAGCGGCCTCCAGCCCGTGTCGCCGGCGTGCGGGTCGCCCCGGCCGGTCGCCTGGCGGCGCCGCTCGTAGAAGGCGTCGATCGCCGCCCGATCCTCGACCAGCTCCGCGTGTCCCTCCACCCAGACGTTCTGAAGGTGCGGCGCCGGCGAGGTCGTCCGGTACGGCTCGAGCCCCACGAAGAGATAGCCGGCGGTCGGGTGGTGGCGGACGTGCGAGGTCTTGACGTGCACGGCCTGCGTGATGGTGTGGATGCGCCAGCCGTCGACGAAGGCCGCCACCGGGCGGCTCACCGGCCGTCCGTCGCGCCGAAAGGTGACCAGGTAGACGCAGCGGGCCGACGCGTCCGAGATAAAGCGCCGGATGTCCTCGACGTGACCGGCGGCCGCCGCGGCGGGGAGCTCACGCTCGCGCTCGTAGACGTCGGCGCCTCTCACGTGCCGCCTCCTCGCCGCCGCCGACCATAGCAGGACCGCGGGCGCTCCGGCTCACCCCGCCCCGGCGATCTCGAACGCCTCGGGACGGGGCCCCGGGCCCCACCACTCGATCTCGGGGACGAGGCGCACGCCGGCGTGCGCGAACACGCGGCGCTGCACCTCCGCCATCAGCGCCGCGACGTCAGCCGCGCTCGCCGTCCCGTCATGCACGATGAAGTTCGCGTGCAGCCCCGAGACGCGGGCGCCGCCGACCGTGAGCCCCTTGAGTCCCGCCGCCTCGATCAGGCGGCCGGCTGCGTCGTCGGGCGGGTTGCGGAAGATCGAACCCGCGTTCCGCTCGGCGGTCGGCTGCGTCGCCTGGCGCGCCTGCAGCAGCCGGCGCATCTCGGCCTCGATCTCGGCGCGCGGGCGCGGCGTCAGCCGGAGCGTCGCGCCGAGCACCAGCGCCCCCGATCCCCGCAGGCTCGTGCTGCGGTAGCCGTAGTCGAGCGGGGCCGCGGCGGCGGCGCCGCCGCGCCACACCTCGACCTCGCCGACGAGCGGGCCGATCGAGCGCCCGTCCCCGATGCCCGCGTTGCTCTGGAGAGCGCCGCCGATCGAGCCGGGGATCCCGATCGCGAACTCGAGGCCGCCGAGGTCGCGGGCGGCGGCCGAGCGGGCGAGAGCCGGCAGCATCACCGCCGCGCCGGCCCGCACGCCGGTCGGGCCGAGCGCGCCTCCCCAGCGCAGGTCGCCGCAGCAGCGCCTGAGCGAGAGCACGAGGCCGGGCCATCCCTCGTCGGCGACCAGCAGGTTGGAGCCGCCGCCGATCACGCGCACCGCGACGCCGGCCTCCGACGCCCACGAGAGCATCCGCTCGAGGGCCGCGCGGTCCGCCGGCTCCGCGTAGTAGCCGGCCGGCCCGCCGAGGCGCAGGTAGGTGTGTCGCGCGAGCGGCTCTGCTGCGCGGAGCCCCAGATCCGGAGGAGGCGGGGGCACGCGCCCGCTCGCCGTCCCCGTCATGCGGCACCCCGCCCGCTGGCGCTTCCCATGGGGCGATGGTACGCCGGGCGGCGCTCCTCGCGGCGGCGGCGGGGAGCCTGTACGCTCGCCGCCGGCGCGGCGGACGCGGGGGCAGGGCGGCGATGATCGACTTCGGACACGTCGATGCCGCCGACGCCGATGCGGTCGGCGCCCCCGGCGAGAGACGTTTCCGGCTGCTGGCGCGCTCCTCCGGCCGCCACGCGACGCTGTGGATGGAGAAGGAGCAGCTCACCGCGCTCGGCCGCGGCTTCTCGCAACTCCTCGCCGAGCGCTCGCGCCACCGCGGAGCGCCGGATCCGGACCTGCCCCCCTTCGGAGAACAGCCCGAGACGCCCGACATCGAGGTGCACGTCGCCCGGCTCGGCATCGACTTCCTGCCCGAGCAGGAGCACGTCGTGCTGCTCGCCGACGACCGCGAGGCGCTGGAGCGCGGCGAGAGCCCGCGCCTGCGACTCGAGCTCGCGCGCGACCAGGCGCTCGCCGTCATCCGCCGCATTCGCGAGGTGGTCGCCGCCGGCCGGCCGCGCTGCCCGCTCTGCGCGCAGCCGCTCGGGGGGAGCGACGCCCCGCACTTCTGCCCGCGAACGAACGGCCACTCCGAGGAGCTGAGCCTTCCCGAGGCCGGCGAGGGCACGGGCCGGAGCTAGTCCGCCGCGGAGCTCGCCGGCGGCGCGACGCCGCCCCGGCCCGGGCGTTACCCCGGGCGCGATGTCGGCGGCCGACCCCGCCGGCCCGTCCGGCCGGCACCCCTCGCCGCCCGCAGCCGGCGCGCGCGACGCCTGCTACGATCCGGCCCCGGCGACGAGGAGGGTGGGCGGCCCGCGCGGCCGCGCGCAGCAGGAGAGGCAGTCGATGGCGTTCGATCCCCGGCACCGCAGCCGCACGCTGGTCGACGGCCCCGACCGCGCCCCGGCGCGCTCCTACCTCAAGTCGATCGGCCTGACCAGCGAGGATCTGCGCCGCCCGCTCGTGATGGTGGCGCACAGCTGGATCGGGACGATGCCCTGCAACTTCAGCCAGCGCGAGCTGGCGCAGCGGGTGATGGAGGGCGTGCGCGCGGCGGGCGGAACGCCGATGGAGGTCAACACCGTCGCCATCTCCGACGGCATCTCGATGGGAACCGAGGGGATGAAGGCCTCGCTCATCAGCCGGGAGCTGATCGCCGACTCGATCGAACTCTGCGGCGTCGGCTACTCCTTCGACGCGGCCGTCGTCATCGTCGGGTGCGACAAGACGATCCCGGCGGCGCCGATGGCCCCCGCCCGCCTCAACATCCCCAGCCTCGTCCTCTACTCCGGGTCCATCGACCCGGGGCGCTACGAGGGCTCGGACGTCACGATCCAGGACGTCTTCGAGGCCGTCGGCCGCCATGCCGCCGGGACGCTCGCCGAGCACGAGCTCACGGCGCTGGAGGACGTGGCCTGCCCCGGAGCCGGAGCCTGCGGGGCGCAGTACACCGCGAATACGATGGCGACGGTGCTGGAGTTCCTCGGCATCTCGCCCCTCGGCAGCGCCACCGTCGGCGCCACCGACCCCCGCAAGGACGAGGTCGGCCGGCGCGCCGGCGAGCTGGTCATGGACCTGCTGCGGAGAGGCGTGCGGCCGCTCGACCTGCTGTCGAGGCCGGCCCTCGAGAACGGCATCGCCTGCGCGGCCGCGACCGGCGGCTCCACGAACGTCGTGCTGCACCTGCTGGCGATCGCGCGCGAGGCCGGCATCGAGCTCGCCATCGACGACTTCGACCGCATCAGCGAAGAGACGCCCCTGATCGGCGACCTGCGCCCGGGCGGCCGCTTCGTCGCCCTCGACTGGGACCGCGCCGGCGGGACGCCCCTGCTTGCCCGGCGCCTGCTCGCCGGCGGCAAGCTGCACGGCGACGTCATGACCGTGACCGGGCGAAGTCTCGCCGAGGAGGCGGCCGCGGCGCCCGGGGAGACGCCCGGACAGGAGGTCATCCGCGGCCTCGACCAGCCGCTCAAGGAGACGGGCGGCCTCGTGATCCTCCGGGGCAACCTGGCCCCCGAGGGCTGCGTCATCAAGGTCGCCGGCCACGAGCGCACGGCGCACCGGGGTCCGGCGCGCGTCTTCGAGCGCGAGGAGGACGCGATGCAGGCGGTGCTCGCGGGGCGGATCGTCCGCGGCGACGTGGTCGTCATCCGGAACGAGGGCCCCCGCGGCGGGCCCGGCATGCGCGAGATGCTCGGCGTCACCGCCGCACTCGTGGGCGCAGGCCTCGATGACTCGGTCGCGCTCCTCACCGACGGCCGCTTCTCCGGGGCGACGCGCGGGCTGATGGCGGGCCACGTCGCGCCCGAGGCCGCGACCGGCGGCCCGATCGCGCTCGTGCGCGAGGGAGACCCGGTTCACTTCGACATCCCGGGGCGCCGCCTCGAGGTCGAGATCGCCGCGGGCGAGCTCGCGAGTCGGCGGGCCTCATGGACGCCGCCCCGGCCGCGCTACGCGAGCGGGGTCTTCGCGAAGTACGCGCGCTCGGTCTCGGGCGCCGAGGAGGGCGCCGTCACGCGCTAACCGGGCCCGGCCGGGGAGCCCGGGGGGTCGCCGTCGCCCGCGGGCGAGAGCGGGTCGAGCACGGCGCGCCACGCCGCCGGGCCAAAGCCCCCGTCGAGATGCAGCGTGTGGCCGACCAGCATCGCGGCCTCCCCCGAGCAGACCCACGCCACGGCCGCGGCCACATCCGCGGGCGACACATTCCGGCCGGCCGGCACGTAGGGCCGAACCCGCTCCGAGACCTCGGCGCGCACGCTGCGCTCCCCCTGCGAACCCTCGACCCAGCCCGCCGAGACGCCGTTGACGCGGATCCCGCGCGGCGCGAGCTCGACCGCGAGGTAGAGCGTGAGCGATTCCAGCGCGGCCTTGCTGACCCCCACCGCCGCGTACCCCGCCATGTAGTGGCGCGAGCCCGGCGAGAGCAGGTTCACGATCGATCCGCCCGGGCCCTCCTCGAGCAGGGGAGCCGCGAGCTGCGCGGCGCGCCAGGGACCGAAGAGGTTCACCTCCATCGCCCGCCGCAGGTGGCCGGGGCGCTGATCGACGGCCGCGCGGGGACGCTCCAGGCCGCGCGCGGCGTTGTTGACGAGGAGGTCGAGGCCGCCGCGGCGCCGCGCATGGCCGATGAGCGCCGTCAGATCCTCGGGGACGCCTGCGTCGGCCCGCAGCGCCTCCGCCTCCACGCCCCGTTCCCGGCACTCGGCGGCGGTCGCCTCGGCGCCCTCCCGGGATCGGGCGTAGGTCAGGAGCACGTGGGCGCCCTCCTCCGCGAGCCGGAGCGCGACGGCGCGGCCGATACCGCGCGACCCGCCCAGCACCACCGCGCGTCGCCCCGCCAGTGAGTCGTACATGGAAGGCAGTATGCCAAGGCGGGGCCGTAGGCGGCGGAGGCGGGCGGCGGCCGGCCGGAACCCGCGGCCCGGCTCAGGACCCCTCGGGCGACGGAGAGGGCGGATCCTCCCCGACGAGGCGCAGCAGCAGCTTGCGCAGGCGCGGCGAGCGCTGGACCTCACGCTGGAGCCGCCGGATCTCGCGCTCGTTCACGATCAAGGGCTGCCGCTCGAACCGGCCGTCGGGGCTGTAGGAGGAGAAGCGGATCGCGTACTGGCCCTTCTTCTCGCCGAGCTCGTAGCGCAGCAGCTGAAGGGCCGGCTGGTGAAGCCCGCCCTCAATGGCGGCCTCCTCCAGGATCAGCCCGGTCCCCCACGGGAGCGAGAACTGCCGGGGCACGCGTCGCTGCGGCATCGGCCACCTCCCCCGCCCGGCGCGGGCCTGCGCCCTGTCGCGGGGAGCCGCGCGGGGAGAGGCCCCCGGCCCCGCGCATCCGGGGGGGCGATACTACAGCACCGGCGGCGGCCGGTGGGCCGGCGGCGGGGCGCCGGCCGCGACCCGGGAGAGGGCGCCCGCGAAGCGCGCGATCGCCTCGCGCAGGGTCGCGGGCGGGTGGGCCGAGTAGACCAGGCGCAGCTCGCTCTCGCCACGCTCCCCCGGAGGCGGCGCGCCCGGGGGCCGGGCGCCGGGATCCGGGTAGTAGTTCGCTCCGGGCGTCACCGCCACGCCCTCGTGGGCGGCGGCCGCGACCACCGCGGGGGCGCGAAGCCCCCCGGAGAGGCGCAGCCAGTGGAAAAAGCCGCCCGCCGGGCGGCGGAAGGTGACGTGCGCGCCGCAGAGCTCGGAGAGGGCGCGGGCCGAGACATCGCGCCGCTCCCGGTAGAGATCCCGCAGGACGGCGACGTGCGCGTCGTAGCCGCCGGCGGAGAGGTACTCGTACACGGTCCGCTGCGCGAAGGGCGAGGCGCCGTTGTCGAAGCGCATGAAGGAGAGCCGCTCGACGATCGACGGGGCGGCCGTGATCCAGCCGACCCGCAGTCCGGTCGCGATCGTCTTCGAGAACGTGCCGACCCGCAGGATGCCGCGCCCGCCGGCTGCGGCGAAGAGCGGACGCGGAGGCGGTCCGTCGAGGTCGATACCCGCGTAGGCGTCGTCCTCGACGATCAGGGCGCCGTGCCCGCGGGCGAGGGCCGCCAGCTCCGTGCGCCGCTCCCACGGCAGCGTCGAGCCGCTGGGGTTGTCGTAGTTCGCGACCACGTAGACGAGCTTCGCCGGGGCGCCGGCCGCCTCCAGGCGGCGCAGCGCCTCGGCCAGAGCGCCGGGGTCGATGCCGTCGGAATCCTGCGGGACCGGCGCGACGCGGGCGCCTCGCGCCCGGAACGCGCGGACGGCGCCCGGATAGGTCGGTGCGGGCGTGATCACGACGTCCCCCGGCCCCAGGAAGGTCGCCGCGAGGTTGTCGATGGCGTGGGCCGAGCCCGAGGTCAGCGTGACGTTGGCGGCCGTGAGCGCGACGCCCGTCTCGGCGCTCTGGCGCTCCGCGATCCAGGCCCGCAGCGGCTCGTACCCGAGCGCGCCGCCGTAGGTGAGCGCGCCGGCCGGATCGCGCTCGAGCGCGCGCCGCGCGGCCTCCGCCAGATCGCGGGCGGGAAGGGTCGCCGCGTCGGGGACCCCGGCGTTGAGATCGAAGGGAAGCGGGGAGAGCGCCGTGGGCGGGCGCAGGGCGCCGACGGCGGGCGCCAGCAGCCGCTCCACGAAGTCGGCTGCGCCCGCGTCCGGCCCGTCGCCGCGGTTCACCATCGGGGCGGCAGGTTATCAGCCGCTCCCGCTCGCGGCATCGTCCGCAGCCGGCGCGCCTGCTATCGTCACGCCGCGGAACGGGCGGGGCGGGCTATGGCGGGCGCGGCGTCGCGGGCTCACGGGACCGGGGGCGACGGACCGCTCGTGGTGGAGAGCGTCGCCGGGGGCGTCGCCACCATCCGCCTGAACCGCCCCGACAAGCGAAACGCCGTCAACCGCGCGCTCGCCTCGGATCTCCAGCAGGCGGTCGCACGCGCCGACGCCGACACCACGGTCTCGGCCATCGTGATCGCGGGCGCCCCGGGGATCTTCTCCGCCGGCGCCGACATGACCGAGGCGCTCGAGAGCTACGCCGGGCACGGCGACTCGCCGGGGGCGGCGATCGCGAACCCGCTCGGCGACGCCGCCCGACGCATCCAGTACTCCCCCAAGCCGACGATCGCCGCGGTCGACGGCCCCGCCTACGGGGGCGGCGCCGTGCTGGCTCTCGCCTGCGACGTGCGGCTCATCACCCACCGCGGCCGCTTTCGCTTCCCCGGCGCCGAGAACGGCCTGATCGTCGCCCCGGTCGCGCTGACGCGGCTGGTCGGGCCCGCCGTCGCCAAGGAGCTGCTCTACAGCTCGCGCGTGGTGGAGGCGGAGGAGGCGGTTCGGATCGGGCTCGCGAACCGCCTGGTGGCCGGGGACGTGCTCGACGACGAGGTGGCCGCGCTGACCGGCGCCATCGCGCGCTCGTCCGCGCAGACGATCGGCTGGCTCAAGCGCGTCGTCGACGCCACCGCGAGCGGCGCCGACGCGCGCGCGATCGAGGAGCATGCCGACCGCATGACGCGCGGATCCGCCGACAACCTGGAGCGCTTCCGGGCGGCCACGCGGCGCGTGACCGGCCGCGGCGGCTAGGGCGTGGCCGCGATCGGCCGGGGCGTGGAGGCGGAGGTCGTGGCGCGGGCGCGCGCCCGCGGCCTGCGCCTCGCGACCGCCGAGTCGAGCACCGGCGGCCTGATCGGTCACCGGCTCGCCGCGGTGCCGGGCGCCTCCGCCGTGCTCGCCGGCGGCATCACCGCTTACGCGGACGGCGCGAAGGAGTCGCTCCTCGGCGTGGCGGCGAGCGTGCTCGCCGAGCGGGGTGCCGTCTCCGCGGAGGTCGCCGCGGCGATGGCGCGCGGGGCGCGAAACGCCTTCGGAGCGGCGCTCGCCCTGGCCGAGACGGGCGTGGCCGGCCCCGGCGCGAGCGGGACGAAGCCCGCCGGCCTCTACTATCTGGCCGCCGTCGGCCCCGGCTGCGAGCTCTCCGAGCGCGCCCTCTTCGGCGGCGAGCGCCAGGAGCGGCAGTGGGCCGCCTCCGAGGCGGCGCTGCGGCTCGCGCTGGTCTGCCTCGACGGGGCGGCGGCCGGGGGCCCCCCGCCGCCGGGCGGGACGGGATCGTCCTGAGAGAGGGGGGAGTCGTGGCGGAGCGCGAGGGCATCCTGCTCCCGGAGGTCTCCTGCGGCGGCCTGCTCGGCGCCGCGCACGCAGGCGCGGCGGCCGCGGAGGACCGGCACCCCTTCGCCCTTCCCGGCGACCGGCCGGTGTGGGGGCGGGACCGCCCGTTCGCGGTCGAGCACATCGCGCTCGAGTTCTCCTTCGATCTCGCGCGCCGAGAGCTGAGCGGAGTCGCGACGACCACCTTCCGTCCGCGCACGGACGGGCTGCGCGAGGCCGTCTTCGACGCCCGCGAGCTCGTCGTGGAGTCGGTGACCGACGGCTCGGGGAGGGAGCTTCCCTTCCGCCTCGGCGAGCGCTCGCTCCACGTCGACCTGAGGCGGCCGCGATCCTCCCGCCGCCGCATCACCACGGTCGTGCGCTACCGCGCGCGCCCGCGCCGGGGGCTCTACTTCAACGCGCCGGATCCCGACGACCCGGAGCGGCCGCGGCAGATCTGGACGCAGGGGCAGGCGGAGGACTCCGCCTACTATTTCCCGTGCTTCGACTATCCCGGCGAGAGGGCCACCTCCGAGGTCACGGCGACGGTGCCGGCCGGGTGGTTCGTGCTCTCCAACGGGCGCCTCGCCTCCCGGCGCGAGGACCGGCGCCGCCGCCGGGTCACCTACCACTGGCGGCAGGAGCGCCCGCACCCGGCCTACCTGGTGACGCTGGTCGCGGGCGAGCTGGTCTCGGTCGAGGAGAGCGCGCGGGGGGCCGGTCCCGGCGGCGCCGACGTCCCGGTCGCCTACCACGGCCCGGCGGGGAGCCGACCGGCGCTGCGGCGCGCCTTCGGCCGCACGCCGGAGATGGTGCGCTTCTTCGCCGAACGGATCGGCACCCCCTACCCGTGGGCGAAGTACGACACCGTCGCCGTCTCGGACTTCATCTTCGGCGGCATGGAGAACACCTCGGCGACGACGATGACCGACGTGCTGCTCCACGACGCGAGGGCACACGAGGACCTCGCCGAGCTCTGCGACTCGATCACGGCCCACGAGCTCTCCCACCAGTGGTTCGGCGACCTCCTGACCTGCCGCGAGTGGTCGCACGGCTGGCTCAACGAGAGCTTCGCGACCTACTTCGACTCGCTGTGGGTGGAGCACGCGCGGGGCTGGGACGCCTTCCGCCACGACCTGCGGGAGAAGGCGGCGGCGTACTTCAGCGAGGACGCCAGCAGCTACCGCCGTCCGCTGGTGCAGAACGTCTTCGCCGAGCCCATCGACATCTTCGACCGGCACCTCTACGAGCGGGGCGCCCAGGTGCTGGACATGCTGCGCTACGTGCTGGGCGACGACCTCTGGTGGCGAGCGATCGCCCACTACGTCTCGCGCCACCGCGAGGGGGAGGTGCTCACGCACGACCTCCAGCGCGCGATCGAGGAGGCGACGGGCCGGAATCTCGACTGGTTCTTCGACCAGTGGGTCTGGAAGGGCGGGCACCCCGAGCTGCGGGCGGCGTACTCCTGGGACGCCGAGCACGGGCTCGCGACGGTGCGCGTCGTGCAGGGGCAGAAGACGGCCGGCGACCCGCTCACCTCGATCTACCGCATGCCGCTCGACATCGCCTTCCGCACGGAGCAGGGGCTCAGCACCCGTCGCGTCGAGCTCTCCGAGCCCTCGCATGCCTTCGTCTTCCCGCTCGACGGCGAGCCGCGCTGGGTCGCGATCGACCCGGCGAACCGCATCCTGAAGAAGCTCGTCTTCGAGCCGGGAGAGGAGCAGCTCCGCGCCCGGCTGGCCGAGGATCTCGAGGCGGTGGGGCGCCTCGAGGCGGCGGAGGGGCTGGCGGCCGTCGGCTCGCCGGGGGCGGTCGAGGCGCTCGCCTCGGCCCTCGCGTCGGAGAGCGAGACCGACCTCGTCCGTGCCGCCGTGGCGAGCGCGCTCGGCAGGGTGCGGAGCGACGCGGCGCGCGATGCGCTGGTCGCCGCCCTCGACTCGGCGCCGGCGCGCGTGCGGCGCGCCGCGGCGAGCGCGCTCGGGGAGAGCCGCGACGAGGTGGCGGCCCGGGCGCTGGCGGGGCGGCTGCGCGGGCGCGGCGACCGCTCCTACTACGTGCAGGCGGCAGCCGCCGCCGCGCTCGGCGCGACGCGCCAGCCGACCGCCTACCGGGCGCTCCACCGCGTGCTCGACCGGCCGGCGCACAACGACGTCATCACGGCCGGCGCGCTGGCGGGCCTGGGAGCACTCCGCGACCCGCAAGCGCTCGACACGCTCCTCGACTACACCGCCCGGGGCCGCCACCTGAACGCCCGGCGCGCGGCGGCGACGGCGCTCGGGCGGCTGGCGCCGTTCGCCGACGAGGGCCCGCGCACGCGGGCGCGCGAGCGCCTGGCGGAGCTTCTCGATGACGGCGCGCTGCGCATCCGCCTCCAGGCCGCCGCCGCCCTGAGCGAGCTCGGCGATGCGCGGGCCGTGCCGGCCCTCACCCGGGCGGCCACGCGCGCGCTCGACGGGCGGTTCCGCCGCGCCTGCCGCATCGCGGCCCGCGACCTCGCCGAGCGCTCCGACAAGGGCGATCAGGTGCGCGCGCTCACCGACGAGGTGGAGCAGCTCAGGCAGCGCAACGACGCGCTTCGCGACCGGCTGGAGGCGGTGGAGGCACGCCTCGGGGATGGGAGCCCCGCGGCGGCGGCGCGCTCGACGCCATAGGGCCGCCTCCGTAGAGTAAGAGCGCCGCCCGCCCGGCGGGCGCCACTCACGGCCCGGAGCGGCGGACGAGGCTCCGGGCGCTGCGCGAACAGCGGGTCGCGGCGGGGGCGAAAGGCACGGCGTGCGGAAGCTGAACGTGTTCTTCGACGTCGACAACACGCTCCTGATGTGGGACGGCTCGCTGCGCAACCACACACGCGAGGTCTTCCAGCGGATCCTCGACCAGGATCACCTCATCTACATCTGGTCGGGGGTCGGGATCCGGCGCTGGGAGATGGAGGTGAACAAGCTCGATCACTACGTGACCGACTACTTCATCAAGCCGCTCTACGACCACCGGGCCCGGCTGCCGAAGCTCGGCGTGACCGTGGAGCCGGACTTCGTGATCGACGACCACCGCTCGGTCGTCGAGGTCTTCGGCGGCTACCACATCCCCGATATCGCGCCCGCCGACGACGAGGAGCTGCTGCGCGTCGCCGAGGCGATCGAGGCACGGGCGCGCGGGGAGCCCGACGGCGAGTCCCCCCGGCTGCTCCCCTCCGACGGCGGGCCCTCCACCGTCCGGAGCTGACCGCGGCCCGTTGCCGCGGGAGCGGCCGATGCCGGGGGGGGCGGCGACGCCACGGGCGGCGCGCGGGGCGGCCCGGATCGCGCTCATCTCCGGCGCGAGAAGGACCCGGCAGGAACCGGCCGATGCGGAGAGGCGCAGGTCAGCGCGCGCCGGGCTCCCCGGCGCCGCGGAACTGCTGCGCCACGCGGTTGCGCTCCAGCATCGCGGCGGCGGAGCCGGCCGGCGCACCCGCGTCCCCCGCATCCTCGAGCTGCGCGAGCGCCAGGCGGCAGCGGCTGTCATCGCGCAGGCGCAGCAGCGGCTCCACGATCGTCCAGATCGAGACGCCGCCGCGGCGGGCGGGGTCGGCGCTCACGTAGGTCGCCCAGTCCAGCGACCGCTCGCGGATGTCGTAGTGCGAGAAGAGCCGGTAGTCGGGATCCCAGCGGTCCGCGTCGCGGTAACAGTCGGCATCCCACTCGATGGGGAGCGGCCGGTCGGTGATCGAGAGCGGATCGAGCGCGACGAGCCAGAGCGAGACGGCGAGGGCGAGCGGCGTCTGCCCGTAGCGCCCCCCCGTCGACGCGGTCCACGAAAGTCCGTAGGCGTCGCACATCGCGCCCGTCACCCGCTCGTCGATGGAGAGGCCCGCGGCGAGCAGCAGCCTCGTGACCAGCAGGTGCCCCACGAAGCGGGCCTCCTCGTCCGACGAGGTGCGCTCCCCGGTCGGCAGGGTGAACGAGGCCTCTCGATCGGGACCGAAGCAGGCGAAGGTGTGGCGCAGCCCGCAGGCGCTCCCCGGCGCGCCGGGAGCGCCCTGCGTGGCGAGCAGCAGGTCGAGATCGGAGGGGTCGGCGACCATCCCCTCGTCGCGCGCTTGCGGCCAGAGCCGCAAGATGAGGTCGATGATCGGCGCGCCGGCCACGTCGCGGACGCTACCGACCGGCGCAGCCCGCTGTCAACGCGCGCGGGAGGCGTTGGCCGCGGGCTGCGCCGTCGGCGCGCCTCCCGGATCCCGGGCGGGCGCCGGCCGTCGCGCGTCCGCCCCATCCCGCGCCGTCCGGCCGGTCGCTCGCCCGCTGCTGGTCCCCCTGTTCGTCCTGCTGCTCGGGCTCCTGGCCGCCTGCGGCGGCGGTCCGGAGGCCGATCGTGCCGTCGCCCCGGGCACGACCGAGACGGCACCGTCCCCCCGCGCACAGAGCACGCCGTCCCCGCCGCCGGATGCGCCCGAGCCGACGTCCGCCCCCCCGCCTGCGACAACCCCCGCCGCCGCACCGGCGCCCGCGGCGACGCCCCCCGCCGGAGCACCGGCGCCCGCGGGGACGCCCACGCCCACGCCCGCCGCGGCCCCCGCCCCGTCGGCGACCCGCGCTGCCGCTTCGGCGCCCGCGGCCACCCCCGCCCCGGCACCGACGCCGACCGCCCCGGTTGCGACGCCCGCACCGCCGCCGAGACCCTCCCCGGAGCCGGCGCCGACCTCCGGTCCGGCGCCCGCGGCGACGGAGCAGCCCCGGCCGGCGGAGCCGGTTGCCTCCACCGCCTCGATCCCGACGGCCGAGCTTCCGCGCGCCGAGTTCGTGGGCGCAGACGGCCAGACGTACTCCCTCCCGGTCGAGATCCCGCCGCGCAGCGAGTACGGGATCGGGCTCTCCGGCCGCTACCAACTCGAGGGGCGCGGGATGCTCTTCCACTACCCGCAGGGGGGCCGGGCCGGCTTCTACATGCGGAACACGCACATCGATCTCGCGATCGCCTTCGTCGGACTCGACGATCGCGTGATCGCCGTGCGCGAGATGGAGGCGGAGAGCATGGAGATCGTGCGCCCCGAGGGGATCTACCGCTACGCGGTCGAGGCGCCGTCGGGCTGGTACGGCGAGCGGGGCATCGGCGAGGGAGCGCTGCTGCTGCTCCCTCCCGGCCTCGCCCTGCCGGAATAGCGGCGGCGGCGCGCGGACGCGGCCGCCCGCGACGGCGGCCGCGCGGGGCCTCCGCGCGGAGACCCCCCTAGTACCAGTCTCGCTCGATGACCCGGCCCGCGTGGTGGGCGAGCGGCCGCAGCAACCGCTCGTCGTCGTCATCGAAGGGACGGCCGTCCTCGCGGTCGGTCACGTAGAGCGCGCCTCGCACGGCGCCCCCGGCCCAGAGCGGAAGGCCGAGCAGCGCGCGCATGGCGGGATGGCCGGGCGGGAAGCCGAACGAGCGGGCATGCTCGGAGACGTCGTCGAAACGCACCGCCCGCCCGTCCGCGCGCAGGGAGTTGAGGGAGCCGTGGCCCTGTGGCGGTGCCCGGAGGCGACGCAGCGCGTCCGGCGGGAGGCCGGCGGCGAAAAAGCCGATCGTGCGCTCGCCCGCGTCGGTGACGGCGAGTGCGCCGTAGCGCGAGCGCGTGAGCTCGCGGGCCAGCTCCGCGACGAGGTCGAGCGAGGCGTCGGGCGCCGGTCGCGGCGGCAGGCGCCGCAGCTCGCGGGCGAGGGCGCGCAGCGCCCGGGCCTCGGGATCCCGCCCGACCGGCATCCGGAACCGCAAGCTCCTCATCCGGCGTCTCCCGCCGCAGCCGCAGCCGCTACGGCACCCGCCGGCCCCACCAGGCGCAGCGCCTCGGGCCGGACGGCGATCCCCAGGCTCTCGCCCGGCGGCGGCGGGCGGCCGCCCCCCTCCCAGCGCACGCGGACGCTCCTCGCCGGGGCGGATCGGTCCCCGAGTGCGAGCTCGACACGGAAGAGAGGACCCTCCGGCAGCACCCGGCGCACCTCTCCGACGACCCCGCAGCCGAGGCCGGAACCGACGGGGACGCCGATAAGGCTCGCGGGGGGCGCCAGAAGTCGCAGCGTGACCCGGCCCTCCCGCGATCCCGCGGCGGCCGCCTCCCCGCGGAGATTCCCCGGAACGTCGACCGCACCGACTCCGTCCTCGACGATCACCAGCGCGCCGTCCGCGGCCGCTCTCGGCGGCCCCGCGACGAGCGTCGCGTAGCCGAGCATCTCCGCCACGCGCAGCGTGGCGGGACCGGCCAGCACCGACGGGAGCGGTCCGGCCTGCAGCAGCTTCCCCGCGCCCATCACCAGCAGGTCGTCCGCCACCTCGACGGCGTCGCGCAGATCGTGCGAGACCAGCAGCGACGTCGTTCCCAGCCGGCCGAGCATCTCGCGCAGCTTCGGGCGCAGCTGCTCCTTGAGCCCCTCGTCGAGCGAGCCCAGCGGCTCATCGAGGAGAAGCACCGACGGCTCGGGCGCGACGGCGCGCGCGAGCGCCACCCGCTGTCGCTCGCCACCGGAGAGCTCGTCGATGCGGCGCCGGCCGAGCCCATCGAGCTCGAAGAGCCCCAGCAGCTCGCCGACGCGCTCGCGGCGGCGCCCCTCCGGCCAGCGCGCCATGCGCAGTCCGAAGTCGACGTTCGTCGCGGCGTCGAGGTGGGGAAAGAGCGCCAGCTCCTGGAAGACCAGCCCGACCCCCCGGCGGTGGGGCGGCAGCGCGAGCACCGACTCGCCGCCGAGGCGGATGTCGCCGCGATCCGGCGCGTCGAGGCCCGCGATCAGGCGCAGGAGCGTGGTCTTCCCGCAGCCGGAGGGACCGAGCAGCGCGGCGACGCGGCCGTCCCCCACCTCGAAGTCGAGGCTGCCGAGCGCGAAGGCGCCGCCGGAGCCGGCGGCGCCGGTCTCGTAGGAGCGCTCCAGCGCACGCACCGCGAGCGAGGTCATCAGAACTCGCCGATCTCGCGGTAGCGCAGCCGCGAGATGAGGAGTGCGCTCGCCGCCGTGACGAGCATCAGGATGGTGGAGAGCGCCAGGGCCCGCCCGAGACCGCCGGGGCGCCCGAGCGCATCGAAGACGGCGATCGGAAGCGTGGCGAACTCGCGCCGGCGCAGGACCGACGTCGCCCCGAACTCGCCGAGCGAGATGGCGAAGGCGAAGACGGAGCCGGCGAGGACGCCCCGCGCCATCAGCGGCAGCTCGACGTAGCGCCACGCGCGCGCCGGCCCGGCCCCGAGCAGGCGCGCCGCCTCCCGGAGACGCGGATCCAGGGAGCGTCGCACGGCGAGCGTCGCGCGCAGCACGAAGGGGTAGGCGACGAGTGTGTGCGCAAAGAGGACGAGCCATGCGGATCCGCGCAGATCGTACCAGCCGCGATCGAAGGTCGTGAGGTACCCGAAGCCGAGCACGACCGCGGGGACGGCGAGGGGCAGCATCAACAGTGCATCCAGGAGCACGCCCCGCCGACCCGGCGTCCGCGCGACCGCCGCCGCGGCCGTCACGCCCAGCACGACGGCGAGCGCGGTGGCGGCGGCGGCGAAGGAGAGGCTCCAGCGCACCGCGTCTCCGGGCGCGATGAAGGAGACGCGACCCGTCTCCGCGAAGAGCCGCTCGAAGTGCACAAGAGACGGCCCGTCGACCCCGACGGAGAGCGACCCCCACGCCAGCGCGGCGAGCGGGGCTCCCAGGTAGAGCGCCAGCAGCAGGCCCCCGCCGGCCGCGAGCGAGCGCGCTCGCCAGGAGAGAGCGGCGAGGGGAAGCGCTCGATCGGGGCGCTGCGTCCGGTGCGCGGCAATGCGCCGCTGCAGCCAGGCGTAGGCACCGAGGGCGCCGAGCGTCGCGCCGATCTGGAGCAGCGAGAGGATGGCTGCCTCGGGGAGCTCCACCAGGCGGACGGCGAGACGGAAGATGGTGACTTCGAGCGTGTCGAGCCCGGGCCCCCCGAGCACCAGCACCACGCCGAACGAGGTGAACGTGAAGAGGAAGACCAGGGCCGCCGCGGCCGCGACGGCCGGCCCGAGCGCCGGGAGCGTGACGTGGCGCACCACGGCGAGCGAGCCGGCGCCGAGCAGCCGCGCCGCCTCCTCCGGACGGGGGTCGAGGTTTGCCCAGACGCCGCTCACCAGCCGCACCACGATCGCCACGTTGAAGAAGACGTGCGCCGCCAAGATCGCCCACAGCGTGCCGCGCGGATCGAGCCTGGGAAGACCGACGAGGGCGAGCCCGTCGGAGAGCCATCCCTGGGGACCGGCGAGCTGCAGGAACGCCACCGCGACGACGAGCGTCGGGAGCACGAACGGGACGGTGACGAGAGCGAGCGCCAGCCCGCGGCCGGGGAAGCGCACCAGGGCGAAGAGCGCCGCTCCGGGGAGGCCGACGGCGAGGGCGAGCACGGTCGAGACCAGCGCCTGCGCGGTGGTGAAGCCCAGCCGCTCCCAGTAGAAGCGATCGCCGGCGACGGCGAGAACCGCCTCCCAGGAGGGGGCGCCGTCCGGCGCGACGCCCCGCCACAGGACCGCCGCGAGCGGCCAGGCGATCAGCACCGCGAGCGCGAGCGCGGCCGGGAGCCCCACGCGCCATACGCCGTCGCCGGCGCGCAGCCCGGGCTTCACCGGCGCATGATCTCCGTCCACTCGCGGACCCAGCGATCGATCTCCTCGGCGCTGGCGTCGAGCGCGGCGCTCTCCGCCCCCACCTCCGCCCAGCGCCACCAGTCGGGCGTGGAGGTGCCGGGGATCGCCGGGTAGACGAACATCGTCCCGGGAATCTGGGCCTGGAAGGCGTCGGAGAGCATGAAGTCGATGAAGGCTCCCGCCAGCTCGGGCTCCGCCGCTCCCGCGAGCACCCCGGCCGCCTCCACCTGGCGCAGGAGCGGCCACGCAGCGAGCGTCCTCGTCGGCGGCTCGTCGAGCTCGCCGAAGAAGACCTCGGCGGCCGGGCTCGAGGTATAGGAGACCACGAGCGGGCTCTCGCCGCCGTTGCGGGTGAACTCGGTGTAGTAGGCGGCCGTCCAGCCGTCCGTCACCCGGACGCCGTTCGCGCGCAGCGCCGCCCAGAACTCCTGCCAGCCCCCTTCGCCCAGGAGCGCCACCGTCAGCGCCAGGAACTGAAGGCCGGGAGACGAGGTCGCCGGATCCTGGACCACGAGCGCCCCCCGCCAGCGCGGGTCCGCGAGGTCCTCGAGGCGCGACGGGAGCTCGGCGAGCCCGGCCTCGAGATCGACGTTGATGTCGACGAAGCCGTAGTCGATCGGCGTCAGCTCGAGCGTGCCGCCCACCGCCTCCAGGAACTCCGCCGGCAGCTCGCCCCGGCGCCGCGCCTCATACGGCTCGAAGACACCGGCCTCCAGCGCGCGGTGGTACGAGAAGTTGTCGACGCCGAAGAGGAGATCCGCCTCGGGGTTGCCGGCATTGAGGATGGCGCGCGCGACGATCTCGTTCGCGTCGCCGCCCTCGATTAGCGTGACCGTGACGTCGTGCTCTTCCTCGAAGCGCGCGAGCAGCTCCTCCTCCATGTCGAACGAGTCGTGCGTCAGGACCGCGAGCGACCTGGGCTCGTCGTCGCCGCACGCCGCAGCGCCGAGCAGCAGCAAGCCGGCGACGACCGCGAACACAGGCACCAGCCGGTGGAAGCCGGACATCAGCACCCCCTCCTCCGCGCGACCGCCGGGGTAGGGGGCTCCGGAGGCGGGGAACGACGCGAGCCGCGACGCTTCCCGCGACGCCAGCGCTCGACGCTCCGCTCTGCGGTGAGAGGGGGCCGGGGCCGACGACCGCATCCCTACGCACGCATCAACGTGATCAGGTTCAAGGGGTTGACGGCTCCCGGCCGCCTCTCAGCCCGCAGGCACCCCCAGCGGTCATCCTGATTCGCCGGGAGCGTGGCAGAGAGGACGGAGCGCGGTCAAGGCCGCCTCGGCGCAACGCGCCGCGGAATCGGCCTCAGTCCAGCTCCCTCATCCTCGGCACGAAGGCGATCACGGCCGCCGACGTCACAACCAGGGCCACCGCGACCGCCGCCATCACCCGCTGCACGCCGAACCACTCCGCGAGGACACCGATGAAGAAGGCGCCGATGAAGAGGAGCGAGAACTGCGTCATGTAGACGGAGAGGACGCGCCCGCGGTAGCCCTCCTCCACGTACGCCTGCACCAGCACGTTCGAGAGCGAGAGCCTCCCGGCCGTGCCCACCCCCACCACGATCAGGATCAGGGAGGAGAGCCAGAAGCTGCTCGAGACCGCGAAGAAGAAGAGCGCGATCCCGGTGAGGAGTGAGCTCGCCATCAGGAGCAGGCCGCGCCGCCGGTCGGGGAGCGAGGCCACGGCGAGCGAGCCCCCGAGCGACCCGATGCCCGTGATCGAGAGGAAGAAGCCGAGCGAGCCGGCGCCGCCGCCGAAGACGGTCTCGACGAAGCCGGGAAGGATGATGATGTACGGCATCGCGAGCACGACGGTCACCAGGTTGACCGCGAGCAGCATGCGGATCGTCGGGTCGACGGTGATGTAGCGCACGGCATCGAGCGCGTCCCCGGTGGGGGAGCGGGCGCCGGAAGCGCCGTCGCGCGGCGCGGGGCTGGTCAGGCGGGTCGGGATCGGCACGATGCCCAGGATCGCCACCAGGTAGAGGGCGGCCGTCACGCCGTAGCCCCAGTCGGCGCCGGCCCACGCCGTCAGCGCTCCGCCGGCGCCCGGCGCGAAGAGCCGCATCGACTGCATGCCGGCGCTGTTGAGCGCGATCGCGTTGGTGAGCCGACTGAGCGGGATGATGTCGGGGATCATCGACTGCCGGGCGGGCATCATCAGGGACATCACCACGCCCTGCACGACGGCGCTCGCGATCAGGTGCTCGACACGGAGCCAGCCGCCCGCCACGACCGCGGCGAGCACGACCGCGGTCGCCACGTTCACCACCTGGCCGGCCTGCACCACGTGCTTGCGCGGGAGCCGGTCGGCGAGGATGCCGCCGGGGAGCGAGAGCGCCAGCATCGGCGCGGCCTGCGCGAGCGACATCACGCCCAGCGCGGCGAATGAGCCGGTGAGGTCGAAGACGAGATAGCCGCGCAGCAGCTGCTGGAGCTGCATCGCGCCGGACTGGCCCATCTGTCCGAGGAAGAACCAGCGGAAGACGGGCTCGCTGAGCGAGGCGAACGTCGTGCGGGCGAGCCGGTGGCCGCCGGCGGCCGCGGGCCGCACGGCGGCGAGGGGGGGGGCGGCGGGGTCGAGTGCCGGCGCCGGACCGGGACCGGCGGCGGTCACGGGCGCTGCCGGCCGCGGCGGCCGGGCCGACGACGAGTGCCGGCTCGAACACGCGGAACGACCGGCCGCATCCTCTTCACGATGCAGCCATCGTGCCACGGGCGGGCCCCCCGCGCCCGCCGCGCCCGTGCCGTCACCTCCCCCGGCGTGTGAGCTCCTCCGCCACCGCCGCAGCGAGCGCGCCCGGCGGGCCGCCGGCGTCGAGGAGGAGTCGCGGCCCCTCGTCGGCGGCCGGGGGCTCGAAACGCTCGCGCTGGAGCCGGTAGACGGCCTCGTCGGCGTCGGAGACCCGCAGCGAATCCGAGCGCCGGGCGGCGATGCGGCCGAGCGCCGCCTGCTCGGAGAGGCGCAGCTCCACGGTGAGGAAGGGCGCCGCCTCCTCCTCCGCCACCCGCCGCGCCGCCGCCCGGTGCGCGGCCGAGGCGTGGGTCGCGTCGACGACCACCGGGCGGCCCGAGCGCAGGTGCGCCGCCGCGCGGCGGCGCAGCTCCCCGTAGGTCCGCTCCGTCATCTCCCGGCCGTAGAGCCCGGAGCCGGCCGGCACGCGCCGGCCGGCGGCGAGGGACGCCAGCTCGCGGCGCGTCGCATCCGATGAGAGGTAGGCGCAGCCGAGGCGGCCGGCCAGGGTTCCCCCGAGCACCGACTTGCCGCTCCCCGGCAGGCCGCAGAGCAGCACGAGTACCGGGGGCGCGCGGCGCCGGGCGTATTCCGCCGCCAGCGCAAAGTAGCGAGCGGCCGAGGCGCGGAGGCGCTCGCGAGCGACGGGGGGGATCTCCCGGGCGCGCGCTCCCAGCGACTCCACCTTCCCGCGGACGAACGCCCGCTGGCAGCGGTGGAGCGGCTGCAGGACGCCGAGCGCCTCGTCCCCGGAGCCGGCGATGTAGCGGCCCACCAGCTCGTCCCCGAGCGCCCCGTGGCCGAGCGCTTCGAGGTCCATCGCCGGGAAGGCAAGGTCGTAGCCGACGTCCAGGTAGCGGAAGCGGTATCCCTCGCTGAACTCGATACCGTCCACCGCGAGCACGCGCGGCTCCCCACCGTCGGGGCCGGGGAGGAGGTAGATGTGCCGCGCCTGGAGGTCGCCGTGCCCCTCGACCACCCGTCCGGCGGCGGCCCGCTCGTCGAAGAGCGTGCCCTCCCGCTCCAGCGTCTCGTCGATGAAGGACATCGTCAGCGAGGCGTCGGCGGGCTCCCAGGTCTCCCCGATGTGGACGCGGGCCTCGTCCCGCTCGCGCTCCCACCAGCTCCGCTCGGCGCGGACGCCGGCGAAGTCGGGCCCCCCCGGTGCACGCGCGGCCGCCCGGTGGAAGCGCAGCAGCGTCCGCGCCAGAAGCTCCGCGGCGGCGGCATCGGCGGCGCCGGATGCGAGGAGGCGATCGAGGGTGCGCTCGTCGGGGAGGCGCCGCATCTTCACGGCCCACTCGACGACGGTCCCGGCGCTCGCGGAGAGGCCGTGCTCCCGCGGGTCGACGACGTGGCGCCCCTGCGGGTGCATCACGATCGGGACGACCCCCAGGTAGACGCCGGGGGCGAGCCGCTCGTTGACTCGCACCTCCTCCCGGCAGAAGCGCTCGCGTGTCTCGAGCGAGAGCTGCTCGATGAAGCCGAAGTCGACCGGCTTCTTCGCCTTGTAGACGAACTCCCCGGCGAGGAAGACGTAGGAAATGTGCGTCTGGACGAGCTCGACGGAGGGAGGACGGTGGGCATAGGCGCGCGGCGCGCACAGGTCGCGCACCCACGCCGGGAGGCGAGGCTCGCTCATTCCGCGACCGTAGGGAGGGCGCTCGCCGGCCGTCAATCGAGCCGGCGCCGGGGATCGGTCCGGCCGCCGCATCGCTCGTCGCCGCTCTCGCCGCCGAGGGGTAGAGTGGCCGCCGGCGCCCTCGCTCAGACGCCGGGGGATCCGCGCGCGGGATGGCGCGAGCGGCGCGCGGGGCGGGTAATGGATCCGACGCAGCACTTCTTCCAGTCGCAGCGGCTCCGGCTCTCGTACTGGTCGTGGGGCCCGGTCGCCGACCCCGGCGAGGAATCGCAGCCGCCGCTCGTTCTGGTGCACGGCGGGCGCGACCACGCGCGATCGTGGGACGCCGTGGCGGAGGCCTTCCGCGGCGACTACCACGTCGCGGGCTACGACCTTCGCGGTCACGGCGACTCGGAGTGGGCGGCGGGAAGCCACTACAGCGTCGGTGACCATCTGCTCGATCTGATCGCCTTCGTCGACGTGCTCGGCGGCCGCGCCTCCGTGATCGGCCACTCCTTCGGCGGCCTTCTCGTCACGCTCGCCGCCGGCCTCTTCCCGGAGCGCTTCGAGCGGGTCGTCGCCATCGAGGGCAGCGGGGCGCGCATCCATCGCCGGCGCGACGCGACGCCGGCCGCGCTCCGCGAATGGGTCGAGCGCACCCGCGGGTACGAGCGCCGGATGCCGCGCGTCTACCCCTCGGTCGAGGCCGCGGCGGAGCGGATGCGCCAGGTCAACCCCCGCCTCTCACGCGAGCTCTCCGTCCACCTCGCGCGCCACGCCACGCGGCCCGCGGCGGAACCCGCGGCTGCCCGGCACGGCGGAGAAGGCGGATACATCTGGAAGTTCGACAACTGGGTCGACGCCCGGCCACCGGTCGAGCTGAGGCCGGAGGAGGCGGAGGCGATCTGGGCGGAGGTGCGCGTCCCCGTGCTGCTCCTGATCGGAGCCGATTCCCACCAGCGCGGCCACCAGGACCCCGAGGACGCCGGCTTCTTCGCCGACGGGAGGGCCCTGGTGATTGAGCGGGCGGGGCACTGGCCGCACCATGACCGCACCGCGCTCGTGGTGGACCTGATCGGGCGTTTCCTCAGCGGCGGCGAGCCGGCTCTCCCTCCGGAGACCGGCCACGCCTCCTGACCGGCGCGGGAGAGGGGCCCGGGACCGCGCGCCACGCTCGCTCCCCGCTGAGGCGCGGAGCCCGGGAGAGCCGATGAGGGCGCGGCCACGGCGCGTCGGCCACCGCCGCCCGGGAGCCTGACCGGGGGCGGGCGATCGCGGCGGACGGCGCGCCGGGAGCGGGCAGCGGGGGCGAGCGGCCGGGGAGGGACGATTCGATGCGCTACGGGATCCAGCTCGCCTCGCCCGGTGCCTACGACTCGGCGGCGCTGGCGCGTGCCGCCGAGGAGGCCGGACTCGACGACGCCTTCGTCGCGGCGACCGGGTTCTACGTCGCGGTGCCCGGGCTGATCGCCGCCACGACGCGTATCCGCGTCGGGACCGGGATCATCCCGCTCTTTCACGGCACGCCCTTCCTGCACGCCGCGACCGCGCTGCAGCTGCAGAAGCTGGCGCGCGGACGCTTCGTCCTCGGCGTCGGCTCGCAGACGAAGGGGCAGGTGCGGCGTATGGCCGGTGCGGAGATCGACCGCCCCGCGATGCGATCGCGCGACATGATCCGCGCCATCCGGGCGTTGATGGGAGGCGAGACCTACGCGGGTGAGTACTACCGCTCCGACCCACCGGGCGGCTTCGGACTGGAGCCCGGTGCCGAGCCACCTCCGCCCATCTACCACTCCGGCGTGAACCCCCTGAACCTGCGGGTGGCCGGCGAGGTGGCCGACGGGCTGGGCGGCCACCCGATCTTCACGCCGCGCTACCTCGACGAGGTCGTGGAGCCCCAGGTCGCTCTCGGGCTCTCCCGCGCCGGCCGCGACCGCTCCTCCTTCGACCTCTGCGTCGCCCCGATGGTGTGGGTGGCGGACGGGCAGCACCCCCGCGCCCAGGGCGAGCGGATCGCGCGGCGCGCCCTCTCCTTCTACTTCTCCACGCGCGCCTACGGCGGCTTCATGGCGCTCCACGGGTGGGACCGCGAGCGCGAGGCGATCCGCGCCATCTGGGAGCGGGCGCAGGCGCGGGGCAGGCAAGTCGACCCGGCCGAGATGGAGGCGGTGATCCCGGACGCGATGGTCGAGACGGCGTGCCTCGTCGGCAGCGCCTCCGAGGTTCGCGACATGCTCCGGGAGCGCTTCGCTGGCCGCGCCGACACCGTCCTCGTCTACTCGCTGCACGATTCCTACCTGCGCGGCCGGGAGGAGGGCGGCGTGAGCGGAGCGAACTTCCTGCGGGCCATAGAGGCCGTGGCGCCGCTGGCGGCGGAGGCGAGGCGCTGAGCCCGGGCGGCCCCGCACCGCAGCGCTGCCGTACCATTCGCGGGCAAGAGAGTGCACGGGAGGCGACGTGAGCGAGGCCAGCGGTATCGATCAACTCGGCAGGCGCGCGAAGGTCGGCGTCCTCGTGCCCGCGACCAATACCGTCGCCGGGCCGGAGCTGGAGGCGCTACGCCCGCCGGGCGTCACGAACCACCCCTCGCGCATGGCGCCGGCGCGGAGGCCGACCGACGACATGGAGGGCTATCGCGCGAGCATCGGAGGGGGTGAGCAGGCGGCCTGCGACGCCATCGATCTCGTCGCGCCCTGCCAGCCGGGAGCGATCGTACTCGCCCACTCCATCGATTCCTTCCTCGGCGGCGTCCCCGCGGCCGAGCAGCTCGCGCAGCGGTTGACCGATCACGCCGGCGTGCCGGTCATCGTTCCCTCGCTCGCGGCGACGGAGGCACTGGAAGCGCTCGGCGGTGTCCGCCGCATCGCGCTGCTCACGCCCTACATGCCGCCCGGCGACGAGGTGTGCGAGGCCTTCTTCACCGGCGCCGGCTACGAGGTCCGGCGCGTGCTCGGGCTCCGCTGCCAGGGCGCGCTCGCGATCGCGGAGGTGCCGGCCGGGCGCATCGAGGAATCGCTCGACCAGCTTGCCGGCGACGACATCGACGCCGTCGTCCAGGCGGGTACCAACCTGCCGATGGCGCACCTCGTCGCGGGCGCCGAGCGCCGGCTGGGGAAGCCCGTGCTCTCGATCAACACCGCGAGCTACTGGCAGGCGCTGCGCGGCCTCGGGATCACGGATCGCATCCCCGGCTTCGGAGCGCTTCTCGAGCGCTGAGGCCCGCCGCTCGGACCCGGGAAGCGACGCCGGCGGGGCGAGGAACGAGCGTGCTCACGCGAGCGATGGCCGTGCTCGGCGCCTTCCTGCTCATCGCACTCCTGGCGTGCGATGCCTCGACACAGAGCCGGGACGCCGACGCGCCCCTCTCCCCCGCAGGCCCCGCAGGCCCCGCCACCACCCGACCGGCACCCGCCCCCGCGGCGGGAGCGACGGCGCGCGGCAGCGCTGCCACCCCGGCACCGCCTGCGGCTCCCTCTCCCGCCCCGCCCTCCGCAAGTCCCCCCGATCCGGCCCCCACGCCCGCGGGCGAGCGCGCTCCACCGCCCTCGACCACCGCCACACCGGCCCCCACACCCGCGGTCGGGCCCGCTTCGCCTCCCTCGACCACCGCCACACCGGCCCCACGGCCATCCTCGCCGGAACGCAGGCTGGCGATCACGGTCGCACCGGTCGTTCCCGGAATCCCGCGCTACGACCGCGATGAATGGAGCCACTGGCGCGACGACGACGGCGATTGCCAGGACGCGCGCCAGGAGGTGCTGATCGCCGAATCGCTCTCGAGCGTGCGCTACGAGAGCGGGCGGGGCTGCCGCGTGGAGTCCGGCCTCTGGCGCGGGCCGTACACCGGACTCCAGTTCACCGATCCGGGCCAGCTCGACGTCGACCACATGGTGCCGCTGGCCAACGCACACCGCTCCGGGGGATGGGCGTGGGACACCGGGCAGAAATCGGCTTACGCGAACGACCTCAGCTACGACAACCACCTGATCGCGGTTGAGCGCTCGGCCAACCGGCGGAAGAGCGCCAGCGGTCCCGAGGAATGGAAGCCGCCCCGACGCAGCTACTGGTGCCAGTACGCGATCGACTGGATCGCGATCAAGGAGCGCTGGGAGCTCGCCGCGACCGAGAGGGAAGCCGCGGCGCTGCAGTCGATGCTCGCGGAGTGCGCCGAGCCGCCGACGCTGGTGGTGCGGCGAGCGGAAGCGGCCGCACCAGCGCCGACGGGCGACCGCACCGCGATTCCGGCGCCCGATCTTCTCTTCGACCCCTCGGGCCCCGATCGCGATTGCGGAGACTTCCCGACGTGGGCAGAGGCGCAGGCCTTCTACGAGGCGGCCGGGGGTCCGGATCGCGATCGCCACCGGCTCGACGGCGACGGCGACGGGGTCGCCTGCGAGTCGCTGCCCGGCGCGCCGTAGCACGTGGCGCGGAGGATCGGGCCGATCGGTGCACGTCGGCCCGGCGCGTAGACTCCCTCGTGGGGGGCGGCACATGAAACTCGCGACGTTCGAGGTGAGGGGCGAGGGGCATGCGGCGCCCGCGGGCGACCGGCAGCGCATCGGCGCGGTCGTGGATTCCGACGGAGCCATCGTCGACCTGCAGGCCGCCCACGAGATCCTGCACGGCAAGAGTTCGCCCCACCTCGCGAGCATGCTCGCGCTGCTCGACGGGGGGGAGCCCGCCCGCGACAGCGCCCGGCAGCTCGCCGAGGCGGCACCCCGCCTCTCCGTCCGCTCACTCGAGGACGTCCGCCTGCTCGCGCCGCTCCCGCGGCCGCGGCAGATCCGCGACTTCCTCTGCTTCGAGGAGCACCTCCAGAACGTCGTCGAGCAGATGAAACGGCGCGGCGCCGCGGGTGCGCTGGGGATCGCCCCGGTCTGGTACGAGCAGCCCGTCTACTACACGGCGAACGCGCTCGCCGTCGTCGGCCCCGACGCCGAGGTCACCTGGCCCTCCTACTCCGAGTCGATGGACTACGAGCTCGAGCTCGCCCTCGTGATCGGGCGGACCGGGCGGAACATCCCCCGGCAGCAGGCGCTCTCGTACGCCTTCGGCCTCACCATTCTCAACGATCTCTCCGCGCGCGACGCGCAGATGCGGGTGATGCCCGCCGGGCTGGGCCCCGGCACCGGCAAGGACTTCGACGGCGGCAACGTGCTCGGGCCCTGGATCACGACGCTCGACGAGATCGGCGACCCCCAGGCGCTCGCGATGGAGGTGCGGGTGAACGGGGAGCGCTGGGGCGGCGGGAACTCGGCGTCGATGCACCACGACTTCGCGGCGATGATCGCGCACGTCTCGCGCGGGAGCACGCTCTTCCCGGGGGAGGTGCTCGCGTCCGGGACGGTCGGAACGGGCTGCGCCTTCGAGCTCGGACGCGAGCTTGCCGACGGCGATCTGGTCGAACTCGAGGTCGAGCGCATCGGCGTGCTGAGGACGCGCGTCCGTCGCGCGCCGAGCGGCTGAGTCGCCAGCGTCCCTCCCGCCGGGCCCGGCGATTGACAGTGGCCCGTTCTCAGGCTTTGCTTTCTAGCTGGCCAGATCGACGCGCGCCGCCCGCCGCTCCCCGGCGGGTGCGCGCGCGCGCAGCATGGGAATCGGGGTAGACGATGGCGGGAAGCGGCAAGGTACTGCACTTCGGAGATGCCGCCCGGCGGGATCTGCAGACGGGCGTGGCGGCACTGGCGCGCGCCGTCCAGATCACGCTCGGGCCGCGCGGGCGCAACGTCGTCCTCAATCGCGGCGGCGGCGGCACATTCACCAAGGACGGCGTCACGGTCGCGCGCGAGATAGAGCTCCGCGACCACTTCCCGAACATTGGCACGCAGCTCCTGAAGCAGGCCGCCGAGAAGACGAACGACACCGCCGGCGACGGAACCACCACCGCAGTCGTGCTGGGCCAGGCGATCTATGACGAGGGGGTCCGCAACATCGCGGCCGGCGCCGACCCGATGTCGCTGCGTCGGGGCCTCGAGCGCGCACTCGGCGTCGCGAGCGAGGAGCTGACGCGCCTCGCGGTGCCGGTGGAGCAGGCGGAGACGATCAGGCAGGTGGCGACCATCGCCGCCAACGGCGATGCCGAGATCGGCGGGCTGCTCGCCGACGTCCTCGACAAGGTCGGTCGCGACGGCGTGATCACGATTGAGGAAGGAAAGGGCTCCGCGTTCGAGACCGAGGTCGTCGAGGGACTGGTGATCGAGAACGGCTGGCTCTCGCCGCACTTCAATACCGACACCGATCGCCTGGAGTGCGTGATCGAGAAGCCCTACATCCTGATCTCCGACATGAAGATCGGCAGCCTGCAGCAGCTCCTCCCCTTCCTCGAGCCCTTCCTGCAGCGCTCGAAGGACCTCGTCATCATCTGCGAGACGATGGAGAACGAGGTTCTCTCGACGCTCATCCTCAACAAGATGCGCGGCAACCTCCACCCGCTGGCGGTGCGCGCACCGAACTTCGGCGACCGGCGCAAGCAGGTGCTGGAGGACATCGCGACCCTGACCGGGGGTTCGGTAGTCGCCGCCGATCAGGGGCACAGCATCGAGAGGGTGGCGTTCGAATCGCTGGGCCGCGCCGACAGGGTGGTGAGCGGGCCCCGCCGCACGACGATCGTCGGCGGCCACGGCTCGGAGGAGAGCATCCGCGAGCGCATCGAGGCGCTGCGCGGGCAGATGGAGCGCACGACCGACAGCTACGAGCGCGAGGCGATCCAGAAGCGGCTCGCCGCGGTCGCAGGCGGCGTCGGCATCATCCGGACCGGAGGCGTCAGCGAGGCCGACGTCAAGGAGAAGAAGTTCCGCGTCGAGGATGCGCTGAACGCGATGCGCGCGGCCCTCGAGGAGGGCGTGGTGCCCGGCGGCGGCGTCGCCTTCATCCGAGCCCGCAACGCGCTCGAGCCGCTGATCACCGAGCTCGGCGCATCCGACGAGGGGACGGCCGTCCGCATCCTGCACAGCGCTCTCGCGTCGCCGCTGCGACAGATCGTCCGGAACGCCGGGGGGCTGGCCGACGTGGTGGTGCGCGACGTGGAGAACGCGACCGGCAACACAGGCTACGACGCGGCGGGCGAGCGCTTCGGCGACATGATGGAGCTCGGCATCATCGACCCGGTCAAGGTGTCGCGCGTGGCGCTCGAGAACGCCGTCTCCGCCGCGTCGATGATGCTCACCACGGAGTCGCTCGTCTCCGATCCGCCGGTGGACCAGGCGGAGGAGGAGGCGGCAGAGGCGGCGATGGCCGCAGCCGCCGCCCAGGGCGGGATGGGCGGCGGCATGCCCGGGATGGGCGGCATGCCGGGGATGGGCGGCGGCATGCCCGGGTTCGGGATGTAGCTCGCCCGCAGCCAGCCGGGCACGAGAGCGGGGCGAACCGAGGGCAAGCTGCGGGGGGCGTCCGTCCGGCGAGCAGCCGTACCCGCGAACCCCGGTCCGTCGCGCGAGCCCGCTAGCCCCGCGGGAGGCCGAGGCCCCGCGTCGCGATCACGTTGCGCTGGATCTCAAGCGTGCCGCCGCCGATCGAGGCCGCTCGCTCTATGTACCCGTGCGTGAACCCGGCCTCCATCGTGGCCGCCGGATCCTCCGGGTCCCAGAGGTTCGCGTAGAGACCGAACGCCTTGGTCGCGGCGATGTTCAGCCCCTGCTCGGCCTCGTAGCCAACGATCTTCGACGCGGAGGCCTCGTAGTTGGGCACCATCCCCTGGCGCTGCATCGTGATGATGCGGAGCGAGAGATTGAAGAGGACCGCCGCCTCCACGGCGCGCTGCGCGATCTGCTGGCGCAGCGCATCGTGGCGTGATAGCCGCGAACGGCGCGCCCCCTCTTCGCTCCCGAGGTAGGCGAGGAGGCGGTCGATCTTCCGCTGCACCGACATCGCGCCGGTGATGTTGGAGCGCTCGTTGTCGAGCAGCGTCATCGCCACGTACCAGCCGCGGTTCTCCTCCCCGACCATCTGGTCGGCGGGGACGCGCACGTCCTCGAAGAACTCCTCGTTGAACTCGTGGCCCCAGGCCATGTTGATCAACGGGTTGATCGTGACGCCCGGCGACCGCAAGTCGACCAGAAGGAAGGTGATGCCGCGGTGCTTCGGCGCCTCCGGGTTGGTGCGCGAGAGCAGCATGATCCAGTCGGCGTAGTGGGCGTGGCTGGTCCACACCTTCTGGCCGTTGACCACGTACTCGTCGCCGTCGCGGACGGCCCGCGTCTGGAGCGAGGCGAGATCGGAGCCGGCGCCGGGCTCCGAGAAGCCCTGCGCCCAGACGATGTCGCCGCTCAGGATCGGCGGCAGGAACCGCGCCTTCTGCTCATCGGTCCCGTGCACGATCAACGTCGGTCCGAGCATGTTGAGTCCGACGTTGCTGGCCGGGGGCGCCACGTTCGCACGCGCGAGCTCGGCGTTGAGGATGAACTGCTCCATCCAGGAGAGTCCGCCGCCGCCGTATTCCGCCGGCCAGTGCGGCGCCACCCAGCGCTCGGCGGCGACCGCCTCGAGCCACTCCCGCGAGGCGCGCTCGCGCTCGGGGTCGCCGGACGCCCGGTCCACGGCCCAGGGATAGTTGCTCCCGCGGTGATCGCTCTCCGCGAGATCGCGGTAGCGCCCGGGGAGCTTCGTCTCCACCAGCTCGCGGACCCGCCCGCGGAAGGCCGCTTCCTGCTGCGTGTCGGACCAGTCCACATCGCCCCCCTTGCGCGCATGACCACCGCCGCGCCAGCACCGCGCCGAATCGCGGTCCCGTCCGCCAGCGCATCTTACGCCCGCGGCGAGAGGCTGCGCGGTGCGACGGGGTATCGCATCGCGATCGCTCGGGCTATATACGAGGGATTGCGGTCGTTATAGACTGCACCGGCGGGATCGTGTCGATCAGCCGGCACGAGGGGTGGGGCCGCCGGCCTGCCCGCGGCATCACCGCGCGCACCCGGCGACACCAAGGAGGAGCATCCAAGTGTCAGGACTCAATGTGATCAGGCGGCGCGTGACGCGCCGCACCTTCCTCCGGGCGTCCGCGCTCGGGGGTGTCGGGCTCGCCACGGCGGCCGTCATCGGCTGCGGTGACGACGACGACGACGATGCGGCGCCTGCGGCGGCGCCCGCGGCGGCGCCCGCGGCAACGGCCGCACCCGCCGCCACCGCTGCGGCTCAGGCGACGGCCGCACCGGCGGCCACGGCCACTGCGGCACCTGCCGCCACCGCCGCGGCCACGCCCACCGAGGTCGTCCGCAAGTCCGGGAAGATGACCCCCGCGGTCGTGGCCCCCGGCAACACCCTGGACCCGAACTCCACGGCCGGGAGCGTCCAGGAGTTCCACGCCATCTACGACACGCTGACGAGGCTCGATCCCGTCACCAACACCATCATCCCCGCCTTCGCGACCGGGTGGGAGACGGCGCCCGGCGACCCGACCCAGTGGATCTTCACGATCCGCGATGCCGAGTTCTCCGACGGCGTCAAGATCACCGCCGAGGACGTGAAGTTCTCCTTCGACTACTACGGCAACGCCGACAATAAGTCGAGCCTCCGCTCGCGCGTCAACACCGTCGGCAGCGTCGAGGTGATCGACCCGCTCACCGTCAGGCTCCAGACCGCGATCGGCGGCGACCCGAAGCCGGACCCGATCATCCCGCGCCGCCAGCACCTCGTCTTCATGCTCCCCAAGCACATCTTCGAGGACCCCTCGAAGGGCAAGGAGTTCCAGGCCGAGCAGGCCGTCGGCAGCGGCGCCTACGTCCCCGGCAACTACG
>JAPONQ010000064.1 GCA_026713865.1 Chloroflexota bacterium
CGGCGCGCTGGCCCCCTCCTGGTACTTCCGGCAGCGGGCGCAGAGGCGCCGCGCCGAGGTCGCGGAGGCGGTCGGCGAGGCGGTGGAGACGCTCCGCGACGCGGTGCGCATCGGGCTCGGCATCGAGGAGTCGCTGCGCGCTCTCGCGTGCACCGGCCCCATGGCCATGAGGACGGCGCACGAACACAAGGGGAGCGGGACTCGTCTCGGCCGGGTCGGGGCGGGGGGCGCGCGGCGCGGGCGCGGGCCCCCCCGCCGCTGTGGCCGGGGGGCCCGGGCGCCTCGCGGCGAGCCCGGGCGCTCCCCGTCAGCGAGCGGGCCAGCAGGTAGAGGCCCGCTCCCAGGCAGAGGCTCAGCAGGAGGTGCATCAGGCCGGGCCCCCCGCGGGGCCGGCGTAGCCGGCAGCCTCGAGGCGCGGGGAGCGCCGGGGGCGGATCCCGCTCCACAGCAGGCGTCCCTCCTCCAGCGCGAAGATCTCGGAGCCGGAGACGGCGTCGCCCTCGAGGCCCGTCACCTCGTAGATGGAGGAGACCACGCGCCGCCCGGAGGCCTCCGTGCGCAGGTGCACGACGAGCTCGATGGCCTCGGCGATCATCTCCGTCACCGCGCGCGCCGGGAGCGCCTCCTCCGCCATCAGCGCGTAGGTGCGGAGCTTGGTCAGGGCCTCGCGGGGGCCGTTGGCGTGGATCGTGCACATCGAGCCGGGGTGGCCCGAGTTCATGGCGGAGAGCATGTCGAGCGCCTCGGCGCCGCGGACCTCCCCCACCACGATGCGCGTCGGCCGCATCCGCAGCGCGTTCTTCACCAGCGCGCGGATCGGGATGCCGCCCGCCCCCTCCACGTTCTCCGGGCGCGACTGCAGCGCGACGCAGTCCGGCAGCACCGGGCCGAGCTGGAGCTCCGCCGTCTCCTCGATCGTGACCACGCGCTCCTCAAGCCCCGAGACCGAGGTCCCGAGCGCGTTGAGGCAGGTCGTCTTCCCCGAGCCGGTGCCGCCGGCGATCAGCATGTTGAGGCCGGCCCGCACTGCCGCCTCGAGGAAGGCCGCCGCCTCGGGCGTCAGCACGCCGAGCTCCACCAGGTCGGCAAGCGTGCGCGCCCTGAGCACGAACTTCCGGATCGTCGCGTGCGTCCCGCCGGCGGCGAGGGGCGGGATCACGGCGTTCAGGCGCGATCCGTCCGGGAGCCTCGCGTCGACCATCGGGCTCGTCTCGTCGAGGCGGCGTCCGAGCGGGCCCAGGGCGCGCCTGAGCAGCGAGAGCAGCTGCTCGTCGTCCTCGAAGACGACGTCGGCGAGCCGCTTGCGGCCGGCCGTGATCGCGAACACGCGCTGCGGCCCGTTGACGATGATCTCCTCGACCGAGGCGTCGTCGAGCAACGGCTGGAGCGGGCCGAGGCCGAGCAGGTCGTCGAGGATGCGGCGCGTCAGCCCCTCGGGGTCGGCGACCCCCGGGCGTCCCAGGTTCGCGGCGCGCCGGTTCCAGGCGGCGATGCGCCCCGCGGCCAGGCGCTCCGCCTGCTCGTACTCCGCCGGCCCCGGTTGCAGCAGCGCCTCGGCGTCGAGCAGCTCGCCGAGGCGCTCCCGGACCTCGCTGCGGATCCCCGCCTCGCTCCCGGCCTCGCCGGCCGGGGCGTCGGCGCGCGCCGCGGCTCCCCCGCCGGCCATCTCAGCGGCCCCCGGCGAGGCCCGGCAGGAGGGCCGAGAGGAGGGCCTGCCTGGGCTCGGCCGGCGCGGCGACGTCGGCGCCGAGCCCGGCCGCGAGCGCGCGCAGATCGGCCGCCGCCCGCCCGCCCGCGTGCACGAGCGGCATCTGCTCCCGGACCGCCCGCCGGGCGCTCTCGCGCTCCTCGCGCACCACGCCCGAGACCGGGAGCACGAGCACCCGCCCGACCTCCGAGGCGCCGTAGTGATCGCGGCCCTCGCGCCGGTTGACGGCGGCGGTCAGCACCGAGCCGCCCGCGTGCTCGCGGATGAGCGGCAGCGCGGTGCGGGCGTTCCAGAGCGAGACCAGGTCGGCGCCGGTCGCCAGCAGCAGCTCGTCGCCCGGGCGCAGCAGGCCCGGCTGCACCGGCGCGAGGTCGACCACGACCGTCTCGAAGCGCCGGCGCAGCGCCGCGACCGCCTCCCGCAGCGTCCCCTCGCGCAGCCCGGCCGCGAGCTGGGGGCGCTCCACGCCGGCCACCACCGCGAAGCCCGCCGTCAGCTGCAGCTCGTCGGCGAGCCGGAAGCCCGGCGCGGCCAGTCCCACCAGCCCGCGCCGGGGATCGAGGTCGAGGTAGGGCGCGACGTTGCCGCCGCGCAGGTCGGCGTCGAGCAGGACCGTGCGCGAGCCGCCCTCGGCGAAGAGCGCCGCGAGCGAGATCGCGAGCGTGGTCTTGCCGGGGGCGCCCTTGCCGCTCACGACCGCCACGACGCGCCCGCCCGCGTCCCCGGCGCGGGGTGCCGGGGGAGGCGGGAGGCTCCGCCCGGAGTCCGCGGGCGGCACCGGCGCGGGCTCGGGTGCGGCGGGGGCCGGCTCGGCGGGCGGCTGCGCGGGGCGCGCGCCGTGCGCGATGGCCCGCCGCACGGCGTCGGCGACGACCGGGGCGGGCGATGCGGCCGGCACCGTCGGGCCCCGCCGCGAGAGCCCCCGCGCGC
>JAPONQ010000065.1 GCA_026713865.1 Chloroflexota bacterium
GCGGGGGGGCGCGGCCCCCCCCCGGCCCGCGAAGACGGCGGCGCGGAAGAGAGCGCGCCCCCCCGCCGTGCCCCCCGCCAGCAGCCCCGCCGCAAAAAGGGCGCGCACTTCCGGCATCGCCGCGTAGAGCGAGAGACCGCCGCCCCAGTGTGCCGCGATGAGAGGGGGCTGCCTCGCACCCGGAAGCGGGTCGAGTCCGAGAAGCCTCCAGATCGCGCCCGCGCTGAGGCCGCCTTGCTTCCCGGGATAGTCGTGTCCGACGGGCTCGGTGCAGTGGGCGAGCAGCGCCAGGCCCTCGGCACGCGCCGCCTCGAGCACGGCGCGCGCCCGAGCAGCCGCGTCGTCGTCGGCGACCGGGAGAGTCCCCGCGTCCAGGCGCAGCTCGCCGACGCCCCGGGCTCCCGCCGCCCGGAGTTCGCGGAGGCGCGCCCGGACGAGGGCCTCGTCGGAAGCCGAGCCGGGGCCGGCCAGGGCCGGGATCGGCGGGGAGGCGACGAGGGAGCCGCCGGAGCGTTCGGCGACCTCGAGCAGGTACGAGGCGTGCTCCTCCGCGTGCCGGGGGGAGCGCCAGGAGAAGCCCGCGGCGACCGCGATGTCGACGCCGGCCGCGGCCATGGAGGAAAGCAGGTCGTCGGCGCTCGCCATGCGAGCTGCGGGCTCGCCGTAGAGCGCCCGGAAGCCCGGATCGGCGGCGGCGAGCTCGGAACGGACCGAGATCATCCGCGGCGGGAAGACGTGCGTGTGGACATCGACGATCACAGGGAGCATGGTACGGGGGGCGGGGTGGTGAGTGCGGCGCTCCCCGAGGGGACGCGCCCGGGGCTGCCGATGGCGGCAACGGACCACCACGCACGGCTCTGGCCCGGCGCGATGCGACGCCCGGCGGCGTCGGCGCGCGCTCCCGGGGGCCGGGCCCCGAACTCCGGCCTGTCCGGCGAGTCGTGGGCGCGGGCCTACCGCGCCCCGCTTCTGGTCGCGGCGCTCGCAGCCGCCGCGATCGCCCTCATCTGGTTCGCCGCCGGGCCGGCGCTCGACTCCCTGGGCGGGGTCGTCGAGGGCGCTCGCGACCACGACACGGCGAGCGGGCGCGCCGGCGCGACCACGGTGCTGGTGGCGGCGGCGCTACTCGCCTTCGTGGGCCGGTGGGGCAGCCGGAGCTCGCCCCGAAGGCCGCTCGCCATCGCGGGCGGGGGACGACTCCCGGTCGACGCGCTGGCGGCTCTGCTGCGAGCGGAGCTCACCGCCATCGATGCCGTGGTCGCGGCATCGGCGCGCGTCGAGAACAGGCATCGGCGCGGTGTCGCCGTGGAGGTCGTCGTGGAGGTCGAGCCGCAGGCGCTGCTCGCCGAGGTGGGGGTGCAGGCTCGCGATCTCGCGGTCGACGCCGTGGCGCGCCGGCTCGGCCTCCGTCTCGCTGCCCCGCCGCGGGTCGAGCTACGCTACGGCGAGCTCGACCTCCGTCCGCTCCCCTCTGCCGCTCCGGGGGATCGGGCGGCCGCCCGGTGGGAGCGCGGGGGCGGAGGGGCCGGGGTAGCGTCGGGCGGCGGGGCGGCCGCGGCGGTCGTGTCGGAGGCGGTCGAGGGAGCAAGCGATGGCCGGGGAGAGATCCGCGGACGCTCCGGCGGCTGAGGCCGAGGGGGCGGGTACGCCCCAGGCGGCACGGCGCGAGGAGCGCTCCGACCCCGAGCTCGCCGTGCTGCTCGAGGCGCTGCTCTTCGTCTCCGACGGGCCGGTGCCCGAGCGCACGCTGGCACGTGTGCTGGAGTCGACGCCGGGGAGGACCGGGGCGGCGCTGGAGCTGCTCGGTGTCTCGCTGGCCGGGCGCGGTCTCCGCTTGCAGCGCGGGCCGGAGGGGGCGCAGCTCGTGACGGCGCCTGAACTCTCGGCCGACGTCGAGAGCTTTATCGGGGTGGAGGGGCGGCGCCGGCTCTCGCCGGCCGCGATGGAGACGCTCGCGATCGTGGCCTACCGGCAGCCGATCACGAGGGGCCAGATCGAGCGCATTCGCGGCGTGTCGAGCGACGCCGCCATCGCCACGCTGCGCGCCCGCGAGCTGGTCGTCGAGGTGGGGCGGGCACCCGGCCCCGGGCGCCCCGCGCTCTTCGGCGTCACGCAGCGCTTCCTGGAGCACTTCGGGATCGACAGCCTGCGGCAGCTTCCTCCGCTCCCCGACGAGGCCGCGTCCTCCGATCGGGCGGATGGGGCGGCGGAGGCGCCGGGCCCGGAGCCCGCAGGCGACGCGGCGGCCGGCGCCTCGCCGTTGCGGTAGGGGTAAGCCTGGCCCGTCCCTCGGTCGCGCGGCCGGGGTATGCTGCGGACCCGGGGTGACTCCCGCGACATCCGCTCCGGGAGAGGGTGGTTGCGATGGAGTGGTCCGACACCGCCGAGCAGGCCGCGTTCCGGGCGCAGGTAAGGTCCTTCCTGGAGGAGGAGCTGCCTCCGGGGTACCGCAACCTCGACGCGCGGGGGCCTCACGACCCGCCCCCCACCGGAGACTGGCGCCACGACCGCAAGTCGAAGGATCCGGAGGTCCGCCGCACCGCGGAGGGCTGGGGCCACGCCGTGGGCCGGCGCGGCTGGACGGCTCCGCACTGGCCTGCCAGTTACGGCGGCGCGGGTCTCTCGGTGATGGAGCAGTTCATCTTTGCCGAGGAGGTCGCCGCCGCGGCGGCGCCGGTGATCGATCCGATCGGGATCCGTCTGATGGGGTCGACGCTCGTGATTCACGGGACCGAGGAGCAGCGGCGGGAGCACCTTCCACGGATGTTGGCAGGCGACGGCGGCTGGGCCCAGTGCTTCTCCGAGCCCGGCGCCGGATCCGATCTCGCCTCGCTCTCGACGCGGGCGGTCCGCGACGGCGACGAGTACGTCGTCAACGGACAGAAGATCTGGACCTCCGGCGGCCACGACGCCGACTGGGCGTCGCTCCTGGTGCGCACCGATCCGGAGGCGCCCAAGCACCGCGGGATCACCTTCCTGATGGTCGATCTCCGCGCGCCGGGCATCGAGGTGCGCCCGATCGTCGATGCGACGGGCCGCCACTACGTGAACGAGGTCTTCTTCGAGGACGTCCGCATCCCCGTGACCAACCGGGTCGGTGAGGAGAACAGGGGCTGGTACGTCGCCACCACCCTGCTCGACTTCGAGCGGTCGAATGTCTCGGGGGCGGTGGTGAATCGCAAGACGATCCGGGCGCTGCTCGACTACGCCCGCGGCGACGGGCGTCGCTTCTCCCGGCTCGAGCGCACCGGTGCACTCCGGCAGGAGCTGGCGCACCACGTCATCCAGACGGAGGTGCAGTTCAACTTCTCGCTACGCATCGCCTCCATTCAGGCGACCGGCGCCGTTCCCAACTACGAGGCGTCGGTGAACAAGATGTTCGGCTCCGAGCTCGGCCAGACGCTGCAGCGCACGGCAACGAAGGTGTTCGGGCTGTACTCCGGCATCTGGGACGGGACGCATCCGCTCGCCCCGATGAAGGCTCGCTTCACGGTGGGCTACGTCGGTTCGATCCCGGCCACCATCGCCGCCGGATCCTCGGAGATTCAGCGCAACGTGATCGCGACCAGGGGGCTCGGGCTGCCGCGGGGCTAGCGGGCCCGGCCGGTCGGCTCAGCGGTCCCGGCGCGGCGATCCGCGGGCGGGGCTCCGCCGGTCCCGTCTCCGGCGCGTGCGCGGCGGTCCCGGCGCTGTGGATGGGCGCGACGGAGCGCCCCCGGCGGGCGAGAGCAGCAAGTCGTAGGGGAGCGCGCCGTCGACGCGCGCCCGGATCAGGCGGCCCGCCGGATGCTCCCCCTTGAGGAGCGCGAGCCCGTCGACTTCCGGCGCGTCGCGGTAGGTGCGCCCGACCACGACCGGGCCTCCCGCGCCCTCGGACTCGACCGGGCGGGCCGACTCGACGAGCACGTCGAGTTCGCGCCCGAGCAGCGCGCGGTTGCGCTCCAGCGAGATCTCCTGGGCGAGCTCCATCAGACGTCCGTATCGGCGCTGCGTGAGCTCGGGGTCGGGGACCCCGCCGGGCCCGGGAGCGTCGCGCGCGGCCGGCGTTCCCGCCTGCGGCGAATAGGTGAAGGCGCCCACGTGCTCGAAGCGCTGCTCCTCCACGAAGTCGAGGAGCTCTTCGAACTCCGCGTCGCTCTCACCCGGGAAGCCCACGATGAAGGTCGTGCGGACGACGACGTCCGGCATCTCGGCGCGGATCGCCTCCAGGCTGCGTCGCGCCACTCGCAGGCCGGGGCGCTTCATGCGCCGGAGCACGCTCTCCGAGCCGTGCTGGAGGGGGATGTCGAGGTAGGGGACGACGTTCGGAAGCCCGGCCATCGTTCTCGCCAGGCGCGGCGTCACGCGGCCCGGGTAGGCGTACATGAGGCGAATCCACGGCACCTCCGGGACGGCCGCGGCGAGCTCCTCCAGGAGCGCGGCGAGGCCGTCGCGCTCCCCCCGATCCTCGGCGTAGGCCGTTGAGTCCTGCGCCACCAGCACGAGTTCGGAGACGCCGGCGGCGGCGTACGCCCTCGCCTCCGCGACCAGGCGCTCGCGCGGCGCGGAGTGCATGGATCCCTTGATCGTCGGGATGATGCAGAACGTGCACGGCCGGTCGCAGCCGTCGGAGATCTTGAGGTAGGCGGAGGGCGTGCCGGGGGCGATCAGCGGCCGGGGCTCGGGGATGTCGTGGCGCGGGTCGGCGGGCCCCACCGCGGAGGCGATCTGATCCCACGCCTCCGCGCCGAACGTGGCGTCGACGCCGGGCACGGCGCGGAGCACCTCCTGCTCCGCGATCTCGGTCATGCATCCGATCACGAAGAGCTGCTGGTCGCCCGAGCGCGCGTCGTCGAGCTCGCGGATGACGGAGAGGGACTCCTCCTTCGCCGCGTCGATGAAGCCGCAGGTGTTGACCAGCAGCAATTCCGCCTCGACGGGGTCGGCGACGGCGCGATGCCGGCGGTGCCGGAGCTCCTGGTCGAGGCGCATGGAGTCGACGGTGTTCTTGGCGCAGCCGAGCGTCACGACGTGGTAGCGCATCGACGCAAGGCTCGGGGCCGGCGGCCGCCCCGTCAACCGCGCCCGCTCGGGGCGCAGAGACAGAGCACGGCGGGACCTATTCGTCGTCGGCGGAGACGATGAGCGTGATCGCGGCCCCGGGGCCGATCGGCTCGCCCGCGGAGGGGGACTGGCCGAAGACCTGACCCGGCGGGGCGACGTCGGTCGGGACCTCGATCACGTTGACCAGCAGGTCCAGCGTGCTCAACGTCTCGCGGGCTGTCTCGAGGGAGACGCCGGTGAAGTCGGGGGTCGTGCCGGGCTCGGCAGGCGGCACGGTCGCGTCGGGGTCGGGCGTCGCGGCCGCCGTCGCCGTGGCCGCGCTCCCGTCTGTCGCGTCGGTCTCCCCCTCGACGCCCGCAGCCCGGAACTGGATCACGGCCGCCACGACCGCGATCACGACGACCACGGCGATCGCCGCCACCACCAGCGCGCGCGGGAGGTCGATCCTGAGAGGGGCATGGCTGCGTCGCAGTCCCGGCAGCGGCTCGAGCCCCCGCGGGCGCGGGAGCTCCTCGGGGAGCATCGCGATCAGCTCCTCGGGCTCGAGCTCGAGGTGCCGGCCGTAGGAGCGAAGGAAGCCCCGCGTGTAGATGGGCGCCGGAAGGGTGTCCCAGCGCTCGGCCTCCAGGGCCTGGAGGTATGTGCGGTTGATGCGGGTGTCGCGCTCCGCCTCGCTCAGCGTGAGCCCGCGCTCGGTGCGTCGCCTGCGGAGCAGCTCGCCGACGCCGGGTGCTGCGGCGTCGGGCTCGCTTCCGGCCGCCGTGCCGGGCTCTCGCGGTTCGTCCCCGCCCGCCTCGGGGCGCCGCGCCGGCATCAGCGACCGTCGACCCCGGGGAACTCGACCAGCGACTTCAACCCGGAGAGCGAGAGTCGCGAGGCGTAGGCCTCGGGTGCCTGCTCGATGCCGTAGCGATGGGTCAGAAGCTCCTCGACGTGCGGCAGCGACCCCAGCACCGCCACCGCCCGCCGGTACTGCTCGGTGGTGGCGTTCTGGGAGCCGGAGAGCACGACCTCGGTGTAGTGGAGCGCGTTGAGGTCGAGTGGGATCGTCGCTCCCGGGGGGAATCCCGCGAAGAGGTTGACGACGCCCTGCCTCGCGACGATCGCGAGCGCCTGCGCGGCGAGCTCCGCGACGCCGACCGAGACGGCGACGGCGTCGGCGCCGTAGCCGTCAGTCCAGGCCCGGACGCACGCCTCCAGATCCTCCCGGCCCGGATCGACAACGACGTCGGCGCCCCAGCGCTTGGCGACGTCGCGGCGCTCGGCGACCGGTTCCGAGACGACGATCGGGGCCGCTCCTGCGGCCCGTCCGAGGAGCAGGTGGAGAAGACCCATCGGCCCGGCGCCGAGGACGGCGAGCGAACTGCCCGGCCGCACCCCCATGAGGTCCAGCGAGTTGAGGGTGCAGGCGACCGGCTCGGCGATGGCCGCGACCGGAAGCGGCAGGGTCGGCGGCACCCGGAGCACGTGGCCGAGCGCGACGAGTTCGGCGGGGACGATCATCTGCTCGGCGAAGCCGCCGTCGAGGTCGTAGCCGAGCGTGCGCCGCTCGATGCAGCGGTTGCGCCGGCCCCGCGTGCAGAAGCGGCAGTGCCCGCAGGCCAGGATCGGGCAGACCACGACGCGGTCTCCAAGGGCGTGTTCCTGCACGCCTTCCCCGACGGCGTCGACCACGCCAGCCAGCTCGTGGCCGGGGACGACCCCGGGGGCGGCATGCTTCTCGCCCCGGTAGACCCGCACGTCGGAGGCGCAGAGCGCCGCCGCCGCGATGCGTAGCCGGAGCTCGCCCGGTCCCGGCTCGCGCTCCGGTCGTTCCTCGACGCTGATCTCGCCGGGTCGGTGGAAGATCGTCGCCCGCACGGTCAGCTCCCGCCCCTCGCGCCCCGCTGGAGTATCGCGCGTTCTCGTCGGATGTGCCCGGGCACGCCGGGGGGGAGCCCGTGTCCGCGCGTGGGAAGGGTGAACGCGACCGCCGCCGCGTCCCCCAGAGGGAGCGGCGGCTAGTCGGCGGCGCTGTGTCGGAGCTGTTCGGCGAGGCGTGCCTTGCGCCGCGCGGCGGCGTTGGGGTGGATGATGCGTCGGCGCGCGGCTCGATCGAGCGCGGACTGCGCGGCCCGCACGAGTTCGGCCGACTCGGGCGCTCCGTCGGCGATCGCCTCGCGGGCGTCGCGGACGGCGCGCGAGGCGCGCGTGCGGTACGGACGGAGTCTCGCCGCCCGCCGGTGATTCTGGCGCACGCGCTTGCGGGCCTGGGGAGAGTTCGCCATCTCGTCTCCACTATCGGTGGCCGCCGGTGGCGGTGCCGGGGCGATCGTAGCCGGGCGTCGCGGTGCCGTCCATCCTTGCCTCCCCGGCGAGGCGCGCGCAGGATCGAATGAATGGGCAGACCTCCCTCCTCCGGCACCGATCCCGAGTGTGCCCGGGGCGAGCGCGCGGAGCCGGTGCCGGAGAGGCCCCTCGCCGGCTGGGCGCAGGAGGCGGAGTCGGTCGCCGGGCTGAGACGGTTCCTCACGCGCGGCGTGGTCGAGCAGGGCGTCGCGTGGGCGGCGGCCGTCGTCGCCGCGGGGTACCTGCTGTCGCGGCTGCTCGGGCTCGTGCGGTCGGTGGTGATCGCCGACGCCTTCGGAACCGAGGCCGAGCTCGCGGCCTACTGGGTCGCCTTCCGCATCCCCGACCTCGTCTTCCAGTTGCTCGCCGGCGCAACGCTCTCCGCCGCGTTCATCCCCGTCTTCTCGCGCGTGCGCCTGAGGGAGGGCGCCGACGCCGCCTGGGCCCTCGCCTCCGGCGTGCTCCACCTCATCAGCCTCGCGACGCTGGTGGCGGCGTCCGCCGCCTTCGTTTTCGCGCCCTGGATCGTGCCGCTGCTCGCTCCCGGCCTCGGAGCGGGCAGTGGTCGGGAGGCCGAGCTGCAATCCCTCGCCGTCGAGCTGACGCGGATCATGCTGCTCTCGCCCATCTTCTTCGGGATCTCCGGAATGCTGACCGGCGTTCTCAACGCCCGGCAGCACTTCGTGGCCCCGGCTCTCGCTCCGCTCCTCTACAACGCCTCCATCATCATGGGCGCCGTGCTGCTGGCGGGCCCGATGGGCGTCCAGGGCCTCGCCGTCGGCGTGGTCGTGGGATCGGCGCTCCACCTCGTCGTGCAGCTGCCGGCGCTGGTCGCGGTGGGGATGCGGTGGCGACCCGTGCTCTCGCTCGCCTCCCGCCCCGTCCGCGACGTGCTGCGGCTCGCCGCGCCCCGGGTGATCGGTCTCGGGGCGTCGCAGCTGAACGTCGTCATCGTTCTCTTCTTCGCCTCCTTCGTCTCCGATCAGGCGATCAACGCCGTCTCCTACGCCTTCCTCGTGATGATGATGCCCGTGGCGATAGTCGGCATGGCGATCTCGACGGCGGCGTTTCCGCTCTTGGCGCAGCAAGCGGCGGCGCGCCAGATGGGAGCGCTGGCCGTCTCGGTCGGGCAGGCGCTGTCGACGATTCTCTTCCTGGCGATCCCGGCATCGGCCGGCCTCGTGGTGCTCGCCGCGCCGACAGTTCGCGTTCTGTTCCAGCGCGGCGCCTTCGACGCCGGGTCGAGCGAGCTCGTCGCGGGCGTCGTCGCGGTCTACGCCGTCGCGGTCTTCGCTCACGCGGGCATCGAGATCGTGAGCAGGGGGTTCTACGCGCTCTCCGACACGCGGACGCCGGTGACGGTCACCGTCCTCGCGATGATCCTCAACGCGGCGCTCTGTGCGGCGCTGATCGAGCCCTTCGGCGTCCGCGGGCTCGCCGCCGCCGCGTCGATCGCGGCGACCCTGGAGTTCCTCTTGCTCGGTCGGCTGCTCTCGCAGCGGCTTCGCGGCCTCAGCCCGGCGGCGAAGCGCTGGCGGGGCTCGCTGGCCGGCTCCCTCTGGCGGACCGTCGCGGCCACCATCGTGATGGTGGAGGTGCTCGTTCTCATGCGGCTCCTGCTGGCGGCGGCCGGAGCAGATGCGGAGAGCCTCGGCGGTGCCGCGCTGGTGCTGGCCCTCGCGGGCCTCTCCGGGCTGCTCGCCTACGTGGCCGTCTCGCTGCTCCTGCGCAACGAGGAGGCGCTACGGCTGGTGGGACGGCTGGGCCGCTAGCACGCGGCGTCGGGCCCGGGACCGCTGATACACTGTCCGTGGCCAGGACACGGCGGCTCGCTGACTGCCGCGCGGGGGCGGCCCCTCCCATCGCGAGAGACGTGCTCTCGATGGTGGGTTGGGCGGGCGCGGGTCCGCCGGATGAGGAGCGACAATGGCGTTTCAGGATCGCGAGCTGACCTGCCGCGATTGCGGCGGCAGTTTCGTCTTCACCGCCGGGGAGCAGGAGTTCTACGCGAGCAAGGGCCTCCAGCACGACCCGGTGCGGTGCCCCTCGTGCCGGGCGACGCGGAAGATGATGCGGCCGGAGGATCGGGACGAGTCGCCGAACTACGGCGTCTTCGCCTCCTGGGGCGGCCGCACCCCGAGGCAGCTCCACGTCGCCAGCTGCGCGCAGTGCGGTCAGCTGACCGAAGTGCCCTTCGTCCCGCGAGGTGACCGACCGGTCTACTGCTCGGCCTGCTACAACGAGGTGCGTGCGAGGCAGGAGGCAGCGGATCAGGCGGCGGCCGTTCACGCCGCTGCGCGGATCTCCTCCTCATCGGTGTCGGTTGCGCTCGAGGGCCCTGGCCCGGCAGCGGAGCAGCGGGGGGAGCAGGAGGGCACCGGGGGGACGGCAGACGTTCCCGAGTAGAGGGCGCCTCTCGCGCCGAGGTATGCGAGCGCAGCGATGAGCGCAGGTGCGGTGTCGGCGTCCTCGTCGGGCGTGCGCCCCGGTGGCCGCTTCGATCCCGTCCCCACGCATGTCTCCTTCCCGGAGATGGAGAAGCGGATCCTCGCGCTGTGGCGCGAGCGCGACATCTTCCGCCGCTCCGTCGAGGAGCGCCCCGCCGACCGCATCTTCTCCTTCTACGAGGGTCCGCCGACGGCGAATGGCTCGCCGGGGATCCACCACGTGCTGGCCCGGGTCTTCAAGGATCTGATCCCCCGCTACCGGACGATGCGCGGCTACCGCGTTCCCCGGAAGGGGGGATGGGACACCCACGGCCTGCCGGTGGAGCTCGAGGTCGAGCGCGAACTCGGGCTCTCGACGAAACGCGAGATCGAGGCCTACGGCATCGAGGCCTTCAACCGGCGCTGCCGCGAGTCGGTCTTCCGCTACGTGCAGGAATTCCAGGAACTGACCGAGCGCATCGGCTTCTGGATCGACACCGACGACCCCTACGTCACCTATCACCGTGAGTACGTCGAGAGCTGCTGGTGGATCTTCCGGCAGCTCTGGGACCACGACCTGATGTTCCGCGACTTCCGTGTCACCCCGCACTGCCCGCGCTGCGAGACGAGCCTCTCCTCGCACGAGGTGGCGCTCGGCTATCGCGAGGGAACTCCCGATCCCTCCGTCACCGTCCGCTTCCGACTCGAAGCGACGCAGGGCGCCGAGGCCGCCGGGGAGCTGCGGCTCAGCGACGGTGTGCCGACCTCAATCCTCGCCTGGACGACGACCCCGTGGACGCTCCCCGGCAACACCGGCCTCGCGGTGGATCCCGCGGCGCACTACGTGCTCGCCGAGCTCGGGGAGGCGGGCTCCCGGGAGCGGCTCATCGTTGCCGAGCGCCTGCTCCCCTCGGTTCTCGGCGAGCCGGAGGTTCTCGTGCGCGTCCGCGGTTCGAGGCTGGTCGGGCTGCGCTACGAGCCGCTCTACGAGGCGAGCGCGTGGGAAGGCGTCGAGCCGCTCCTGCTCGGGCGGGAGGGCTCGCGCGCCCTCGATCCGGGCGAAGAGCGTCGCGCCCGTCGCGTCGTCGCCGCCGACTTCGTGGAGACCGAGCCCGGAGAGGGCGGCGGCACCGGCATCGTGCACATCGCTCCGGCCTTCGGGGAGGACGACTACGGAATCGGGCGCGAGGAGTCGCTGCTCTTCGTCCAGCACGTCGCTCCCAGCGGCGAGTTCGTGGGCGGTCCCTTCGCGGGACGCTTTGCGAAGGATGCCGACCCGGAGGTGATCGCGGATCTCGACCGCCGCGGGCTGCTCTGGCAGTCGGCCACGATCCACCACACGTACCCGTTCTGCTGGCGCTGCGGCACCCCCGTCCTCTACTACGCGAAGCCCTCATGGTACATCCGGACGACGGCGGTGCGGGACCGGCTCGTGGCCCACAACCGCGACCAGATCCGGTGGGTGCCGGCCAATGTCCGGGACGGTCGCTTCGGCGAGTGGCTGCAGTCCAACGTCGACTGGGCGGTCTCGCGCGAGCGCTACTGGGGCACGCCGCTGCCGCTCTGGCTCTGCGACGGCTGCGGCGAGGTCGAGTGCATCGGATCGTTCCGGGAGCTGGCGGAGCGATCGGGGCAGGGCAGCGAGATCGAGGATCCGCACCGTCCCTATGTCGACGAGATCACCCTGACGTGCCGTCGGTGTGCCTCCGATATGCGTCGCGTGCCCGAGGTGGCCGACGCGTGGTTCGACTCGGGCGCGATGCCCTACGCGCAGTGGCACTACCCCTTCGAGGGCGAGGCCACTTTCGGGGAGCGCTTCCCGGCCGACTACATCTGCGAGGGGATGGACCAGACGCGCGGCTGGTTCTACACGCTGCACGCGCTCGCCACGCTGCTGCACCGGGCGGAGGCCGTCCCCGAGGGGATCTCCTTCCGCAACGTGATCTCGGTGGGGATCATCCTCGACGGCGACGGGCAGAAGATGGCGAAGTCGCGCGGGAACGTCGTGGATCCCTTCGCCGTGGTCGACGAGCACGGGGCCGATGCGACGCGGTGGTACATGTACACGGCGGCACCGCCCGGCAACTCGCGGCGCTTCTCGACCGACCTCGTCGGCGAGAGCGCCCGCCGCGTGCTCTCCACCCTCTGGAGCACGTACTCGTTCTTCGTCACCTACGCGAACCTGGCGGGCTTCGACCCCGCGGCGCCGGCGCGGCCGGCGGCGCGCACCGATCTCGACAGCTGGGTGCGCTCGGAGCTCCACCGCACCGTCGAGCGCGTCACCGAGGGGCTGGAGGCGTACGAGCCCGCCGATGCGGCGCGCCCGATCGCCGAGTTCGTGGACCAGCTCTCCAACTGGTACGTGCGCCGCAGCCGGCGCCGGTTCTGGCGCTCGAACGACTCCGCCGACACCCAGGCGGCGCTGGCCACGCTCTACGAGTGCCTGACCACGCTGGCGCGGCTCCTCGCGCCGTTCATGCCCTTCGTCTCAGACGAGCTCCACCAGAACCTGGTGCGCGACCGCGTGGCGGGGGCACCGGACTCCGTTCACCTCGACAGCTGGCCGGATGTCGACCGCGGCGCGATCGACTCCGAGCTGGCGGCGGAGATGGCGGTCGTGCAGCGGATGGTGTCGCTGGGGCGCGGCGCCAGACAGCGCGCCGGCGTTCGCGTGCGGCAGCCGCTTGCGCGCGCGGTGCTGGTTCCCCGGACGGCGGCGGAGCGCGCCGCGCTCGAGCGGCTGCGATCGGAGATCGCCGAGGAACTCAACGTGAAGGCGGTCGACGTCGCAGACGACGCCGGGGACCGCGTGGTCTACCGCCTGCGCCCGCACCTCCCGACGCTGGGGCCGAGGCTCGGCGCCGGAGTCGGGCCGCTGCGCGCGGCGCTGGCGGAGGCCGACGCGCGGGCGGTCGTGGCACGGATGCGTGCCGGCGAGATCGCCGAGGTCGGCGGGATCACGCTGGGTGCGGGCGAGATCGTCGTGGACGTGGAGCCCGCGGCGGGCTGGGCCGCCGCGGAAGAGTCGGGCTACGCGGCGTTGCTCGACCTCACCGTGACGCCGGAGCTGGCGGCGGAGGGGACGGCGCGCGAGATCGTGCGGCACCTGCAGGAGCTGCGCCGCACGGCCGGGCTCGATGTCGCCGCGCGCATCCACGTCCGCTACCGGGCACCCGGGGCGGTCGCGAGCGCCTGTCGCGAGCACGGACGCTGGATCGCGGAGGAGACGCTCGCACTCAGCCTGGAGCCCGTGGACGGGGGCGGCGCGCCGCCGTTCCCCGACGCGGCGACCGCGACGGTCCGCATCGACGGCGGCGAGGTCCTGCTGGCTCTCACGCCGGCGAGCTGATCCCCGGCCCCGCCGCGCGGAGCGACGCCGGCGGTTTCGCCCGCACGACCGCAGTCCGCGCTCGACCGCAGGGCGACGCTCCACCATCCTAGACGGTGCGTCGCATTCGCTCGCGGAGGGGATATGCCAGAGAGTGGCGCCGGGGCGAGGCCCGGCACGGCTGCGAGCGCCGGCGAAGCGTCTCTCGCCTACGGACGCATCGTGCTCAAGGTGGGGACCAACCTGCTGACGGCCGGCGGCGAGAGCATCGACCATGAGGCGCTCCACCGCGTGGTGGGGCAGCTGGCGGCCCTCCGAGCGGGCGGCGCCGACGTCATCCTCGTGAGCTCCGGGGCGATCGCGGCGGGGCGGCAACGGCTGGGCGAGCACGCCGGTCGCAGCGACGTCCGCTCCCGGCAGGCGCTCGCGGCGGTCGGGCAGGGACGCCTGATGGCGGCCTGGGACCGGCACTGCGAGCGCGCGGGGATCGTCGTCGCGCAGGCGTTGCTGACGCGCACCGATCTCGCCGACCGTCCCGGCTACCTGAACGCGCGCACCACGCTCCTCACGCTGCTCGACCGGGGCGTGCTGCCGGTCGTCAACGAGAACGACGTCGTCGCCGTCGACGAGATCCAGGACTCGGTGCTCGGCGACAACGACTCGCTCTCGGCGCAGGTGGCCAACCTCGTCGACGCCGATCTCCTGCTCATCCTCACCGACATCGGAGGTCTCTATACCGCCGATCCGGGCCTCGATCCGGAGGCGACCCTGATCGAGTGCGTGGGGGCGATCGACGACGGCGTCAGGGCGGCGGCGCTCGGGACCCCCGGCCGGCGCGGCCGCGGCGGCATGGTGACGAAGGTCGAGGCGGCGGAGGTGGCCACCGCCTACGGTGCGCATGTCGTGATCGCCGACGGCCGCCTTGACGACACGGCGCTGCGGGTTGCTCGCGGGGAGCCGGTGGGGACCCACTTCCTCCCCCGCGGCTCCCGCCTCGACGGCCGCCAGCGCTACCTGCTCTCCGGGTTGCACGTCCGCGGCCTGCTGCGCGTGGACGAGGGGGCGGCTCGCGCTCTCTCGGAGTCGGGGAAGTCCCTGCTTCCGGCCGGCGTGGTCGACGTCGAGGGCGAGTTCACGCGCGGGGACGTCGTGCGGGTCGAGACGGAGTCCGGGCGCCGCGTCGCCACCGGCATCACGAACTACGATGCCGCCGAGATCATCCGCATCCGAGGACTGCGGTCGAACCGCATCGCCGAGGTGCTCGGCCACGAGTACGGCGAGGAAGTCGTCCACCGCAACAACCTGGTGCTCCGCTAGGGGCCGGCCGCAGGCGCTGGGTTAGGATGAGCAGGCGAGGGAGTGCGATGACGGTCGCGACACCAGCCGAGGCGACGGTGAAGGCGCGTGCGGCCCGCGAGGCGAGCCGCACGCTCCGGTTCGCGACCACCGAGCAGAAGGATGCCGCGCTCGAGGGCGCGGCGTGCGGGCTGCTCGCCGCTCAGGACGCGCTGCTCGAGGTGAACGCGGACGAGGTGCAGCGCGCACGGGCCCGCGGATTCGAGCCCTCCTTCATCGACCGCATGACGCTCACGCCCGAGCGCATCGCTGCCATCGCGGAGACGACGCGCGAGGTGGCGGCCCTTCCGGACCCGGTGGGCCAGATGGAGGATGTGCGCATGCGTCCCAACGGGATGCAGGTGGGGCGGATGCGGGTCCCGATCGGCGTGATCGGCGCCGTCTACGAGTCGCGTCCGAACGTCACGGTGGACATCGCGTCGCTGTGCCTGAAATCCGGCAACGCAGTCGTGTTGCGGTCCGGGAGCGACGCGCACGAGAGTTCGAGCGCGCTCGCCGGAATCGTCACGGCGGCCGCGGAGGCGGCCGGGCTGCCCGCGGGCAGCGTGCAGTTCATCGAGTCGACGGAGCGCGCCCAGGTCGGGGCGCTGCTCGCCGCCCACGATCAGATCGATCTGCTGGTCCCGCGCGGCGGAGCCGATCTCATCCGCCGGATCCGGGACGAGGCCACGATGCCGGTGGTTGCGGGGGGCATCGGCGTCTGCCACACCTACGTGGACGCGGACGCCGATCTCGACGTGGCGGTCGCAATCGCGGTCAACGCGAAGGTGCGGCGTCCCTCGGTCTGCAACACGCTCGACACGCTGCTCGTGCACCGGAGCGTCGCCGCCGACGTGGTGCCGCGGCTCTCCCAGGAGCTGGCGTCGCACGGTGTGACGATCCATGCCGACGACGATGCCGCGCGCCTCGCGGCGGTCGGGGGCGGCGCTCGCGTGGTGGCGGTCGAGCCGGACGACTACGACCGGGAGTGGCTCTCGCTCGACTGCTCGGTGCGCGTCGTGGACTCGCTCGACGAGGCGCTGGGGCACATCGCCGAGCACGGGAGCGGGCACTCGGAGGCGATCGCGACCGACTCCTACACGGCGGCGCAGCGCTTCCAGCGGGAGGTCGACGCCGCGTCGGTCTTTGTCAACGTGTCGACGGGCTTCGCCGACGGCGGCGAGTACGGGCTCGGTACCGAGTTCGGGATCTCGACGCAGAAGCTGCACGCGCGCGGCCCGATGGGGCTGCGCGAGCTCACCTCCTACAAGTGGGTGGTCCTGGGCCACGGTCAGACGCGACCGTAGCGCGGGGTCGTCGGGGCGACGGTGAAACGAGGTAGCGCGGCCTCCGGCAGGCGGCGCACGGGATGGAAGGCGCGGGATCATGGACATTCGCTTCGAGCGCGAGGCGCGAACGCCGCACTCCGAGTCGTGGGTCGTCGAGGACGCCGAGCACTCCCTGGGCCGGGTGGACGTCCACTTCACCTCATCGGCGACCTACGCGACGCTCTCGGTCCACAGCTCGGTCGATGACGACGGCGTGCAGGAGTTGATAGGCGCCATCGACGACCGCATCGTCTCCACCGGCGACCCGTACCGCGAGGACCTGATCGTCACGGTCTGGCGCGGCGAGCAGCTGGGGGTCTTCGCCGACGAGGGCGACGACGAGGACGACGACGACGAGGAGGAGGGGGACGAGGACGAGGACGGCGAGAGCGACGGGGACCGCTAGCTCCTCGTCGCGGCTTCCGTGACCTCGCGTCCCCCGCTCCACGCCGTCGAGACGCTTCTCGTCGACCTCGACGACACTCTCGTCGACACGCGCAACGCGTGGCGGGACGGTTTCGCTGCGGCGGTCGCGCCGCTCGCCTCGCACATCCCGGAGTTCGGCGCCGAGATGTCTCTGGCGGCGCTGCACGAGCGCCTGCGCCGCTACACCTCGCAGGAGCAGGTCCGGGCCGGCGATGTGGAGTGGAGCCACGAGTGGACCCGCCTGGCTTTTCGGCGCCTGCTCGCTGAGCTCGGCGGGACGGGGGAGCAGGCCGACGCCACCTGGTCGCGCTACCGGGCAACGTGGCCGCTCCACCTGCGGCTCTTCGAGGATGCGGTGCCGATGCTCGAGCGCCTGCGCGGGCGCCGCCGCCTCGGCCTCGTCTCCAACGGGCTCGCCGCCGACCAGCGCCCGAAGATCGAGCGTTTCGGCCTCGATCGGTTCTTCCCGGCTGTCGTGATCTCGGAGGAGGTGGACCTCCGCAAGCCCGACCCTGCCATCTTCGCGTACGCGCTGGAGCAGCTTGGCGCGGCGGGCCGCCCGGCGGCCTACGTCGGTGACAACCCGGCACACGACGTGGCGGGAGCGCACGCGGCGGGGCTCGCCTCCGTATGGCTGCGCCGGGCAGATGGGTGGCATGATTCCGCGGGCGCCCCGCGGCCCGACGCGGAGCTCGGCTCCCTCGCGGGGCTCCCTCCGCTCCTCGGCGTCGCGCCGGCCGGACCGGAGCCGCCGTAGCGCGGTCGGCCCGCCGCGGGGGCCGCCGCCGTGCCGCGAGCGAGAGGCGCCGTGTCTAGGCTGCGGGCCGATCGCTCGGCTCCGCGTACGAGGGGGCGGCTGATTCCCGGTGGCCGCAGATCAGGCAAAGACGCGCCCCCTCGCCGGAGACGACGGGGCCGGCGCAGAGCGGGCAGTGCGGGCCGCGAATCTCGAAGCGGCGTAGCCGTCGGCGCGGCGGCTGCACTCCCGGCGCCCCGCGGTCGATCGGTGGCTGCTGGTGCCGCATAGTGTGTCCCCCACGATGCGCGCAGAACAGACGTTCTGTTACGGCCTATCGTCGCAGCGGGAAACGCGCGCGTCAAGCGCGCGTGGGGGCTACGATCGCGGCATGGGGAGTCTCCTGCGGCTGCTGCTGATCGCGAGCGCGCTCGTGCTGGTGGCGATGATGATTCTGCGCCCGACGCAGATGCAGCGACTCGGTCAGCGCGCTCGCGTGGTCGCCTACGCGTACGTCGCGGCGATCGTGATCTCGGCGCTGCTGCGGCTCACCCTCGGCTGGGGAACCTGAGGCGCGACCGGTGCGGGTGCTGGTCTGCCCGCAGGAGTTCAGGGGTTCGCTCACGGCGGAGGAAGCGGCGTCGGCGATCGCGCGCGGCGCGCGCCGAGCGCTCGATCGCTCGGGCGTGGCGAGCCGCGTGATCGAGCAGCCGATCGCCGACGGCGGTCCGGGAACGCTCAGCGTGCTCACCGCGGCGGCGGGCGCCGCGCGCGTGCTCCGGGTTCACGTGGCCGGGCCGCTCGGAGATCCGGTCGGGGCGCGCCTCGCGCTCCTGCCCGGGAGTGCCGGGACGCCGGTCGCCGTCATCGAGTCGGCTGAGGCGTGCGGACTCGGCCGGGTCCCGGAGGGTCGCAGGGACCCCGGACGCGCCACGACGCGCGGCGTCGGCGAACTGGTGGCACGTGCCCTCGCGGAGGGGGCACGGGAGATCGTCGTCGGCGTCGGCGGGACGGCCACCAACGACGGCGGCGCCGGTGCCGCCCGCGTGCTCGGGCTGGCGCTGCGCGACGCTGCTGGCGCGCCGCTCGCCGAGGGGGGAGAAGCACTCGCCGGCCTGGCGCGGATCGAGCGCGCTCAGGGCGCGAGCTCTCCGGAGGCGCTCGGCGGTGCCACGCTGCGCATCGCGGTCGATGTTGCCAATCCCCTGCTCGGACCGCAGGGGGCGATCGCCGTCTACGGCCCGCAGAAGGGGGTCGAGGCGGCTCTGGCGGGGCGCCTCGAGGCCGGGCTCGAACGCTGGGCGGCTCGCTGCCGCGAGGACCTGGGCGTCGACCTGTCGGAGATCGAGGGCGCGGGCGCGGGTGGCGGACTTCCCGTCGGCCTCCTGACCGCGGCCTCCGCCGGCGGTGCCGGGGGGCAGATCGAGAGCGGGGCGGCGTTCGTGGGTGAGGCGGTCGGTTTCGCCGCCGCCGCCCGCCAGGCCGATCTGATCATTACCGGCGAGGGTCGGCTGGACGAGCAAAGCGCCTTCGGCAAGGCGACGCGCTACGCGGCCGACGTCGCCGCGGTCGCCGGCCGCCCGTGCCTCGCCGTGTGCGGGGAGGTGGCGTCGCGGCCCGCGGGCGTGCTGGACGCCGAGGGCGCCGGCGCGGGGCGCCCGGCGGAGGAGGCGATGCGCCGCGCCGACGAGCTGGTCACGCTCGCGGCCGACCGGCTCCTCACGCGCTTCCTCGCGGCCGGGACCGCCGGATAGGGATGCCGGCGTCACCCGGCCCCGGTCTCGGGGCTTCCCCGCGCCGCTCCGTCAGCCGACGCCGAGCTCATCGAGGCGCTCGTCGTCGATGCCGAAGTGGTGCCCGACCTCGTGGATGACCGTGGCAACGACCTCCCGCGGGATGTCCCGGGGGTGGACCGAGCGCTCGATCGGACCCTGGTAAATCACGATGCGATCCGGCAGCGCGAGCTGGTAGTCGCCTCGCTCGGTGTGGGGCGTCCCGACGTAGAGCCCGAAGAGATCGCCGTCCGCGGGGAGGCCCGCATCGCGGAGCTCCGCGGCGGAGGGCTCGCGGCGGATCTCTATCTCGACGTTGACCATCCGGTCGCTGATCTCGGGCGGGAGCGACCTGAGCGCGCGCTGCACGAGTCGCCGGAAGCGGGGGCGTTCCATCTAGGGGGAATCGCTCACGCGGGCGGCGCTCCGGGGTCTCCGCTCACCGTTGGCTCCGAGTCCGCCCGGGTCCACAGCGTGCGGTAGCCATCGCCGGTGATGGCGCGACGTAGCTCCTCGCGCTCGAGGCGAAGCAACTCCTCCTGCGCCTCGTTGAGCTCCGTGATTGCCTCCAGCGCGTCGAGTGAGGCGAAGCGCTCGCGCACGACATCGTGCATCCCGAGCCGTTCGAGCGAGCGCACGCGCAGCGGCCAGATGACGACGCGGAGCCGCCTGAGGGGCGGTAGCCCGGGACGCGCCCGCTCAACGGAGGCGAGCCGCTCGGCGATGGAGCGCGCCTGGGGGAGCACGCACGCTCCCGGACCCCGCTCGGTGCTGCTGCGGAAATCGATCAACAGGCGCTGCGGAAAAGGCTCGAAGCGCATCAGGATGTGATCGGCCCGACGCAGCGATCTCGCGAGCCCGGAGAGGTCGACCTCGAAGCGATGATCCACATCGCCAGTCTACACGTCGGCCGGTCGTCCCCGGCGGCATCGTGACCGCGGCGTTGCCGCCGGTGTCGCCGGCGGCGAGAATCACGCTGTGGCGAGCTGGCGGAGGCTCCGCGGCGCTCTCTCCTTCGGCCCGCCGGCTTCGGGGCCACGATGGTCCGTGGGGCTTGTGACGGCCCTGATCGTGACCGCGGCCTGCGCCGGCGCCCCCGACGCGCCCGCCGCGCCGGCGCCGACCGCCTCACCGGTCCTCTTGCCGCCGCGCTCGCAGGAGGGGCCGCCGCGCTCCTACCGGATCGGGTTCACGGCCACGCCGGCGGAGCTGACCGACGAATCCTACGTCGCCGCATTCGACCTCGCCGCCCGCTACGGCGAGGTGATCGTCGTGCCGCGTGCCCCGCGGTGGGCATCGTTCCTTCCCGGGGGGGCCGAGGATGACGCGCTGGTCGCGCTCACCGTCTCGGAGCGGCAGGCGGCGGCGGCGCGCGGGCTCGCACTGGTCGTGGCGCTCGATCCCTTCGATCCGGCGGATCGCGGCCGGCTTGCCGCCCTTCCGGCGGGCTACGAGGGACGCGACCTCTCCGATCCGGCGCTGAGGCGAGCCTTCGTGGAGGAGGCGCGCTACGTCGCGGCGAACCAGCGACCGGCATACCTCTCGCTCGCGAGCGAGATCAACTCGACGTTCGAGCGCGATCCGACGGCGTATCGGCAGTTCACGGCCCTCTACCGGGAGGCGTACCGCGCCGTGAAGGAGGTCAGTCCGGAGACGAGGGTCTTTGTGACCTTCCAGTACGAGGAGCTCTTGGGCGTGGTCCCGTGGCTCCCTCCGCATGTGCCCCGCTGGGAGCTCGTGGCGGACTTCCGGGACCGCCTCGACCTGTTCGCGCTCTCGAGCTTCCCCTCGTTCGCATACGCGGTGGCCCGCAAGGTCCCGCCGGACTACTACACCCGCGCCGCGGACCACGTCGGGCTCCCGATCGCCTTCCTGCCGGCCGGGTTCGCCTCGAGCCCGGGACGGGACGGCGTCAACTCGTCGACCGAGCCGGAGCAGAGGCGCTTCCTGGTGCGGCTGCTCGGTGATGCGGATGCGCTCGGGGCCGAGCTCGTCGTGTGGTACCTGGGCCGCGACCCGCGCTACGACGTCGCGCGCCCGGCCGACCTGCTGGCGAGCACCGGCCTGCGCGATGCGGAGGATGCGCCGAAGGAGGCGTGGGCTATCTGGGAGCAGGCCGCGAAGCGACCCCTGGCGGCGGGTAGCCCCTAGCCGCCGTCTCCTCCACGGCTCGCGGTGAGGAGGTCTCGGGTCAGCTCCGCCTGGCCCAGGTGCTCGGCTGCATGCGTCGCCACGAGCAGCAGCGTCTCGCGCCCGGTGAGCTCGCCCTGGCGCGGATGGAGGTGCGTCTCGTCCAGGCGCGCGGCGGGGAGCGCCGCGAGGGAGTCGCGGATCTCGGAGCGGAGCGCATGCCAGTACCGCTCGAGCGGTTGGCCCGAGTCGCCGGCGGCGAGGAACTCGGCGTCGCGATCGCGGTCGTCGTCGTGGCGGCAGAGCACGGCGAGGAGCCCCTGTCGCGCGTTCGCGATCGTGTGCGTGGCGAGGACGTAGAGGCTATTCGCCTCGGGCGCCGGCGGCCGCCAGTTCAGTTCGTCGGCGCCGCGACTCGCTACCAGGGCGACAAGCGCGTCGATCCGTCGCGAGACGCTGTTCCACGCCGCTTCTACCTCGGCGCTCGCGAATCCGCTCACCGTCACCTCCGGGGCTCCGCTCCGGGACGGGCGTCCCGCGCCGGCACGGTAGCATGCTGCCCGCGCGGGACGCGCCTCGCGGTGCAGCTGGGCACGCGAGCAGCGACGGCCGCGGGGCCCGCGCCGCCCGCGACACGATGGTCCGGGCGGATGGGATCCGGTGGCTTGAGTTTCGGTGCCGGCGCCGCTACACTTCTTGGGCGTTGTGCGCCGCCGCTTTGCTTGCTGTTTCACGCCGGTATACGCTCGCGTCCCCACGCGCGGTAGCGGATCTTCACCGTGCGGCGAGCCAGCCGTCCGGCGTGTCCGCGAGCGTCTGTTGCTGCGCGCACCATCCTGAGAGGCCAATCCGCGATCTGAACCCGCCGCGGGCGCCGAGCGTCGGCCGCGTCTCCCTCCGTGAGGGTGGCGCGGCGCGGCGGCGAGAGCGACGGGTTCGCACGTTGCGGCCGAATGTCCATGAGAGGGGTCACTCTTGACGACCGTCCACAGCTCTGCCCAGCCGGTTCCGGGCGTCATCAAGGACTTCGGGCGGGCGGAGCACGTGCTCGAGATGCCCCACCTGATCCAGATGCCGCGCCGCTCCTACGAGCTCTTCCTCCGGGAGGGGCTCCGCGAGCTGCTGGATGAGATCTCGCCGATCGCCGACTTCACCGGCCACCGCATGGAGTTGCGCTTCGGGGACTACCGGCTGGAGGAGGCCAAGCACAGCGAGCGCGAGTGCCGCGCGCGCGACGCGACGTACGCGGCGCCGCTGCGGGTGCGCGTGGAGCTGCTGGTGAAGGAGACGGGGGAAGTCAAGGAGCAGGAGCTCTTCATGGGGGACCTCCCGCTCATGACCGAGCACGGGACCTTCATCATCAACGGCGCCGAGCGCGTCGTGGTCTCGCAGCTGGTTCGCTCTCCCGGCGTCTACTTCACCGGCGTCACCGATCCGGTCTCGGGGCGCCGGCTCACGGCCGCGAAGCTGATTCCCAACCGGGGCGCGTGGCTCGAGTTCGAGACCTCGCCGAAGGACCTGGTGTCGGTCAAGGTCGACCGCAAGCGGCGAGTCCCGATCACGGTGCTGCTACGGGCGATCGACGACGAGGAGGGGCTCGGCGACGAGGAGCTCGGCACCGACGAGCGCGTGCGTGCGTTGCTGACGGACGTGGACCGCGACTCCGAGCACTCCTACCTCGAGGCCACGCTCGCGAAGGACCCGACGGCCAACCGGCGGGAGGCGCTCGAGGAGTTCTACCGGCGCATGCGCCCGGGGGATCCGCCGACGGCGGAGAACGCGCGGAGCCTGCTCGAGTCGCTGTTCTTCAACGATCGCCGGTACGACCTGGGGCGCGTCGGACGCTACAAGATCAACAAGCGGCTCGCGCTCGTGGAGGCGCCGACGACGCGGACGCTGCGGCGCGAGGATCTGATCGCCATCGTGCGGCGGATCTTCGAGATCAACAACGACCGCGGCATCCCCGACGATATCGACCACCTGGGGAACCGCCGCGTGCGCGCCGTCGGCGAACTGATTCGCAACCAGTTCCGCGTCGGCCTGCTGCGCATGGAGCGAGTGGTCCGGGAGCGGATGACCATCACCGACCCGGAGGAGGCGACGCCGTCGGCCCTCGTCAACATCCGGCCGGTCGTGGCCGCACTCAAGGAGTTCTTCGGCGGCTCGCAGCTCTCCCAGTTCATGGATCAGGTCAATCCGCTGGCCGAGCTCGGGCACAAGCGGCGCCTCTCGGCGCTCGGGCCGGGCGGTCTCTCGCGCGATCGCGCCGGGTTTGACGTGCGCGACGTGCACCACAGCCACTACGGGCGCATCTGCCCGATCGAGACGCCCGAGGGTCCGAACATCGGACTCATCGGCAACCTGGCGACCTACGGCGTCGTGAACGACTTCGGGTTCATCGAGACGCCGTACCGACCCGTCCGCAAGACGCTCTCGCCGCGGAGCCCGGAGCTCGTCGGGCGCATCCTGAGGGCGTCGGTGACCGACGGGGACGGGAATGTTGTCGGCGATGCGGGCGAGATCGTCGACGCGGCGCTCGCGACGGCGATCGCTGCCGCCACCGAAGACGAGATCGCCGTCGCGCCCTTCGCCTCGACCGAGACCGAGTTCCTGGATGCTCACGAGGAGGAGGAGCACCGGGTCGCACAGGCGAACACGGTCATCGACGAGCACGGGAACATCCTCGACGAGCGCGTCGAAGTCCGGCACGGCCCCGACCTCGAGCTGGTTCCGCCGTCGGAGGTCGACCTGATCGACGTTTCGCCGAAGCAGCTCGTCTCGGTCGCGGCAGCGCTCATCCCCTTCCTTGAGCACGACGACGCCAACCGGGCGCTGATGGGCGCCAACATGCAGCGGCAGGCGGTGCCGCTGCTCAGGCCGCAGTTGCCGCTGGTCGGGACGGGGATGGAGGCGCAGGCCGCGCGCGATTCCGGACAGGTGCTGGTCGCGGAGGAGGACGGCGAGGTGCTCGCGGCCTCGGCGAACTTCATCACCGTCAGCTACCGCTCGGGGCGCGAGGAGCGCTACCCGCTGATGAAGTTCGTGCGCTCCAACCAGGGCACCTGCATCAACCAGCGCCCGATCGTCGCAGCGGGGGAGACGGTACGCCGGGGGCAGGTGCTCGCGGACTCCTCCTGCACGCAAGAGGGGGAGCTGGCGCTCGGGCAATCGGTGCTCGTCGCGTTCATGTCCTGGGAGGGGTACAACTTCGAGGACGCGATCATCCTCTCCGAGTCGGTGCTGCGCGAGGACAAGTTCACCTCGATACACATCGAGAAGTACGAGGTCGAGGCCCGGGACACGAAGCTGGGGCCGGAGGAGATCACGCGCGACATCCCGAGCGTCGGAGACGAGGCCCTGCGCCATCTGGACGAGGGCGGCATCGTCCGTGTCGGCGCGGAGGTGAGCGAGTCGGAGATTCTCGTCGGCAAGATCACGCCGAAGGGGGAGACCGAGCTCACGCCCGAGGAGAAGCTCCTGCGCGCGATCTTCGGGGAGAAGGCGCGCGAGGTGAAGGACACCTCGCTGCGCGTCCCACACGGCGAGCGGGGGAAGGTGATCGACGTCCGCGTCTTCCGCCGGGAGGAGAACGACGAGCTCCCCGCCGACGTGAACATGCTGGTGCGCGTCGCGGTCGCCCACAAGCGGAAGATCACCGAGGGCGACAAGATGGCCGGGCGCCACGGGAACAAGGGCGTGGTCTCCAACATCGTGCCGCTCGAGGACATGCCGTATCTGGCGGACGGCCGACCCGTCGAGATCATCCTCAACCCCATCGGCGTGCCCTCGCGCATGAACATCGGACAGATCCTCGAGACTCACCTTGGCTGGGCGGCCGACACGCTCGGCTACCGGGCGCTCACGCCCGTCTTTGACGGGGCGTCGGACGAGCAGATCCAGGACCAGCTCGCTCTGGCCTGGCTCGCGGTGCAGGCCGGCGCCATCGATCCGACCCGCAGCACGGCAGCGACCGACCCGCTCGGAGAGCGCATCGTGCGCGAGCGCGTCGCCGGCTACCTGGCGGAGGGGGGATTCGACGCGGCCGAGGTGATGGATCCGGAAGCGGCCGGGGGCGCGAAGCGCGCCTGCCAGCTGCTGTGGCTGGAGCAGATGGGCGAGAAGGATGTCCGGGGGCTCGCCGACGAGGCGCGCGAAGAGCGCCTCAGGCTCGTCTTCGAGCGAACCGGGACCCCGCCGCCGGTGCTCGGCAAGCAGCGTCTCTACGACGGACGCAGCGGCCAGCCCTTCGACCAGCCGGTCACGGTCGGCTACATCTACATGATGAAGCTGATCCACCTCGTGGACGACAAGATCCACGCGCGCTCGACCGGCCCCTACTCGCTGATCACGCAGCAACCGCTCGGCGGGAAGGCCCAGTTCGGCGGCCAGCGCTTCGGTGAGATGGAGGTGTGGGCCCTGGAGGCCTACGGTGCGGCGCACGTGCTGCAGGAGATGCTGACGGTGAAGTCCGACGATGTCCTCGGGCGCGTGAAGACCTACGAGGCGATCGTGAAGGGCGAGAACACGATGGAGCCCGGCGTACCGGAGTCCTTCAAGGTGCTCGTCAAGGAGCTGCAGTCCCTGGGGCTTTCCGTTGAGATCCTGAACGAGGAGGAGGAGGAGGTCGCCTTCACGGAGGACTACATCGAGGCCATACCGAGGCTCGGCATCAACCTCTCGGGTCGTGAGTCGGAGGACGGGGACTAAATGCTCGAGGTCAACGACTTCAACGCGATACGCCTCTCGCTCGCCTCGAACGCGCAGATCCGTTCGTGGTCGTACGGCGAGGTTACCAAGCCCGAGACCATCAACTACCGGACGCTGAAGCCGGAGAAGGACGGGCTCTTCTGCGAGAAGATCTTCGGCCCGACCAAGGACTTCGAGTGCCATTGCGGCAAGTACAAGCGTGCGCGCTACAAGGGCATCGTCTGCGACAAGTGCGGCGTCGAGGTGGCGCGGTCGAAGGTCCGGCGCGAGCGGATGGGCCACATCAGCCTCGCCGCCCCGGTGGCGCACATCTGGTTCTCGAAGGGCGTGCCGAGCCGGCTCGGCCTGCTGTTGGACGTGCCCCCGCGCACGCTGGAGCGGGTTCTCTACTTCTCTCACTACGTCATCACCGAGGTGAACGACGAGGCGCGCGGCCACGCGCTCGAGCTGCTCCAGCTCGAGATCGAGGATGAGGTGGCGCGCCGGGAGGGCGAAGCCGGCGGCCGCATCGCGGTGCGTGAGCAGGCGCTGGAGCAGGAGATCTCCGAGGTCGACGGGCGCGTCGAGTCGGAGCTGGCGCTCTGCGAGGAGGAGCTCGCCCGCCTCGTCGATGAGATCATGTCCGAGGCGCGCGAACTGGAGGGCGATCTCCGCACCCGCGAGGGGGAGAAGCTCCGTGCCAAGCTGGCCTTCCGCGGCGACACGCTGGCGGCCCGCGGCACGGCTATCGGCTCGGAGACGCTGGTCGCCCTGACGGAGGCCGCCGAGCGGGCGGTGGGTGGCGCCGAGGAGCAGATCGCCTCCCGCAGGTCCGATCTGATGCTTCGCGCCGACGCCGAGCGGCAGCAGCGGCGCGATGCCGCCTTCACCGAGCTCGAGCCGCTGCGGGCGCAGGTGGCGGAGGTTCGCGAGGCGGTCCGGAAGGAGTACGAGCCGCTGGTGAAGTGGCTCGACCGGCTCCGCGATCCCGTCGAGGCCGACGCGCTCACCGTGCTCTCCGAGTCGGAGTTCCGCGACGTCGAGGAGCGGTTCGGCCTCGTCTTCAAGGCGGGAATGGGCGCGGAGGCGGTCCTCTCCATCCTCGAGCGCATCGATCTTGCGGCCCTGCGGGATAAGCTCCAGCACGAGATCGACACGACGGGCGGGCAGCGCCAGAAGAAGGCGACCAAGAGGCTCCGCATCGTCGAGTCGCTGCGCAAGTCCGGCAACCGGCCCGACTGGATGGTCGTCCAGGAGCTCCCGGTCCTGCCGCCCGACCTGCGGCCGATGGTGCAGCTCGACGGCGGCCGGTTCGCCACCAGCGACCTCAACGACCTCTACCGACGCGTGATCAACCGCAACAACCGTCTCAAGCGCCTGCTGAAGCTCGGCGCGCCGGAGATCATCATCCGCAACGAGAAGCGGATGCTGCAGGAGGCGGTCGATTCTCTGATCGACAACGGGCGCCGCGGGCGCGCCGTGTCGGGCTCGGGGAACCACAAGCTGAAGTCGCTCTCGGACCTGCTGAAGGGAAAGCAGGGGCGGTTCCGGCAGAACCTTCTGGGGAAGCGGGTCGACTACTCCGGACGGTCGGTCATCATCGTGGGCCCGACGCTCAAGCTGCACGAGTGCGGCCTGCCGAAGAAGATGGCTCTCGAGCTCTTCAAGCCGTTCGTCATGCACGCGCTGGTGCGCTCGGGGCTGGCGCACAACATCAAGAGCGCGAAGCGGATCGTCGAGCGGGCGCAACCCGAGGTCTGGGACGTGCTCGAGGAGGTGATTCGCGAGCGCCCGGTGCTCCTGAACCGTGCACCGACCCTGCACCGCCTCGGCATCCAGGCGTTCGAACCGACGCTGGTGGAGGGATCGGCGATCCAGCTTCATCCGCTGGTCTGCTTCGCCTACAACGCCGACTTCGACGGCGATCAGATGGCGGTGCATGTGCCGCTCTCCTACGAGGCGGTCGCGGAGGCGCGCCAGGTCATGCTGTCGACGAAGAACCTGCTCTCGCCGTCCGACGGCGAGCCGGTCGTGGCACCGACCCTCGACATGGTGCTGGGCTGCTACTACATGACGTTCGCGCCCGACGTGCCCGCGGATTCCGACGCCGCCCCGGCGGAGCGGCCGAAGGCGTACACCGACGTCAACGAGGTGCGGCTCGCCTACACGCTCCAGCAGGCGGCGATCCACGACCGCATCCGCGTGCGAATCGCGGGGGGCGAACTCGTCGAGACGACGGTCGGGCGGATCCTCTTCCACGAGGTCGTCCCGGAAGGAATGGGCTTCCAGGACAGGGCGATGGACAAGAAGGCCCTGCGTGAGCTCGTCTCGCGGGTCTACCTGGAGAAGGGACCCGAGGTCACCGCGGACGTGGTCGATGCGATCAAGAACATCGGCTTCCGCTACGCCACGCAATCGGGCCTGACGATCTCAAGCTCCGACATCTCCGTGCCGCGCGGCAAGGAGCGGCTGATGGGGGAGTCGGACCGCAGCATCGACGCCATCGAGGAGCAGTTCCAGATGGGGCTGGTGACCGCAGGCGAGAAGCGTGCGGCGGCCATCAACGTCTGGACCGAGACTACCGCCGAGATGCAGAAGCTCCTCACCGATTCCCTCGACCCCGAGGGACCGCTCGCGATGATGTCGGACTCCGGAGCGAAGGGAAACATCGCGCAGATCCGGCAGATGGCCGGCTTCCGCGGACTCATGTCGGACCCCTCCGGTCGCATCATCGAGCTGCCGATCCGCTCCTCCTTCAAGGAGGGGCTGACCGTGCTCGAGTACTTCATCTCCACCCACGGCGCTCGCAAGGGGCTGGCCGACACGGCGCTCCGGACGGCGGACTCGGGCTACCTCACCCGCCGCATGATCGACGTCGCGCAGGACCTGATCATCGCGGCCGAGGACTGCGTCTCGGAAGGGGAGCCGGTGCCCGGTATCTGGCTTCGCGAGCGCGCCGAGCAAGGGCTGCTCGCCTCGCTAGAGGAGCGCATCACCGGGCGCTGGGCCGCCTCTCCCGTGGCGCATCCGGAGACCGGCGAGGTGCTGGTCGAGTCGAATGCTCCGATCGTGGAGGAGTGCGCGCGCCTCGTGGTCGAGGCCGGCGTGGAGCACGTCCACGTGCGCTCGCCGCTCACCTGCCTCGCGCGCCGCGGGATCTGCCGCCGCTGCTACGGTCGCTCGCTCGCGACCGGGCAACTCGTCGAGCTGGGCGTGGCGGTGGGCATCATCGCCGCCCAGTCGATCGGTGAGCCCGGGACGCAGCTCACCATGCGCACCTTCCACACCGGAGGGGTGGCGGGGCTCGACATCACGTCCGGGCTGCCGCGCGTCGAGGAGATCTTCGAGGCCCGCGTCCCGAAGGGTCAGGCGGTGCTCTCGGAGGTGGACGGGCTCGTCCAGGTGGAGCGCGACGGCGACCAGCGCCAGATCCGCGTCTCGCGCACCGAGACCGTCTCCGAGAGCTACGAGCTCCCGGAGGGCTACACCCTCCTGGTCTCGAATGGCGACGTCGTCGATCCGGAGCAACCGCTCGCGCAGGCCCCCGATGACGGCGGGGAGAAGACGGCGTCGACGTCGGGCTCGCGGAGCCGGAAGGCGAAGACGCCGGCCCGCGCGGTGCTGGCCGGGCTGGGCGGCCGCGTTGAGTTCGACGGCGATGGCTCGGGAGAGGAGGCCCGGACGCTGCGCATCGTGACCGAGGTCGCCGATGTGCGCGAGTACACGATCGCGGCAAACGCGCGCGTGCGCGTCGAGTCCGGTGCCTTCGTCCACGCCGGTGAGCAGCTGACCGAGGGGGCGCTCGACCCGCAGGCGGTGCTCGCGATTCTTGGTCCAGAGGCCGTGCAGGTCTACCTCGTGGACGAGGTCCAGCGGGTCTACCGCTCGCAGGGCGTCAACATCAACGACCGCCACATCGAGGTGATCGTCAGGCAGATGATGCGCCGGATCCGGGTCGACGAGCCCGGCGACAGCGATCTCCTGCGCTCGGAGCTCGTCGACCGGTGGACCTTCGATGAGCTCAACACGCGTGTGGTGTCAGAGCAGGGCGCCCCCGCCGCCGGCGTGCCGGTGCTGCTCGGCGTCACGAAGGCGTCGCTTTCTACCGACTCCTTCCTCGCCGCGGCTTCCTTCCAGGAGACGACTCGCGTGCTCACGGACGCCGCCATCTCCGGGGCCACCGATCACCTGCGCGGGCTCAAGGAGAACGTGATTATCGGGAAGCTGATCCCGGCTCGGGCGCAGGTGACGGTCGACCGTCCCGCGCCGATCGCGGAGATGGCCATGCCCGAGTCGCTGCTCCTGCCCTTCGCCTTCGACTTCGAGCGAGAGGCGATGTACGGCGGCACCCCGTCGATCTTCGAACTCGGTGAGGAGCTCGAACGCGAGCTCGTCGGTGGGACGCCCGTCAGCTACGTCGCCGATCCCGACTAGGGCGAGCCGCACGGAGGGGGTTTCGGCGGAGCCCGCGAGCAGGCAGTCCCGGAGCAATCCGGGGCTGCCTGCCGCGGGTCGCTGTGCCCGGTGGCCACCCTTTCGCCTGCCGGGGGGCTCGGCTACGGTGGCGCCATGGACGGGGCGCAGGTGGGTGGTCGCGCTGATCCGGCGATCGTGGTTCGCGGGCTCCGCAAGTCGTACGGCGACGTGGAGGCCGTACGCGGGATCGACCTGAACGTCCCGCGCGGCGAGATATTCGCCATTCTGGGACCCAACGGCGCCGGCAAGACGACGACCGTCGAGATCCTCGAGGGTCACCTCGCGAGGAGCGGCGGCGAGGTCTCGGTCCTCGGCTTCGACCCGGGGAACCACGAGCGATCGTTCCGGGAGCGGATCGGCATCGTGCTGCAGTCGGCGAGCGTCGATCCCTACCTGTCGGTCGGCGAGACCATCGAGCTCTTCCGAGGCTACTACCCGGATCCGCTCCCGCGGGAGACGGTCCTGGAACTGGTCGGGCTCTCAGCGCAGCGAGGTACGCTCGTCCGCCGTCTCTCCGGCGGGCAGCAGCGGAGGCTCGACGTCGCGATCGGGCTCGCCGGAGACCCGGAGCTGCTCTTTCTCGACGAGCCCACCACCGGGTTCGACCCCTCTGCCCGCCGCGGCGCGTGGGAGATGATCCGCGGCCTCCGATCCCTCGGCAAGACGGTCGTCCTCACGACGCACTACATGGAGGAGGCCGAGTACCTCGCCGACCGCGTGGCAATCCTCGTGAAGGGGGCGATCGTTGCGGAGGGTTCGGTGGAGGAGCTCGTGCGGCGGGGTGCCCACACCACGATCCACTTCCGCGTCGAGGGCCCCTCGCCTCCCGGGCATCTGGCGGCGGAGCCGGCCGGGGACGGCGGGGCGTACGTGATCACCACGGTCGAGGCGACGGCCGCCCTTCACCGGCTCACCGGCTGGGCGCTCGAGGAGGGCGTCGAGCTTCAGGAGCTCACCGTCGCCGCCCCGTCGCTTGAGGACGTCTTTCTCTCCCTCGCCGGATCGTCCGGGCGGAACGGCGGACCGTAGGTGCGCTCCGCCGGGATCCTGGCGCGGCAGGTGAGGTACGAGAACCTCTCGTTCTGGCGCAACCCTCCGGCCGCCTTCTTCACGATCGTCTTCCCGCTCATGTTTCTCGTCATCTTCAACCTGATCTTCGGGGACAGCACCGTGGAGCTGCCGGGCGGCACGGCGGGCATCTCCACCTTCTACGTACCGGGGATCATCGCCCTGTCCGTGATCGGGGCCTGCTACACCAACGTGGCGATGGGCGTCGCCTTCTCGCGGGAGCAGGGCCTGCTGAAGCGGACGCGCGGCACGCCACTCCCGACCTGGGCACTCTTGGGCGGCAAGGTCCTGCACGCGGTCGCTATCGGCGTCGTGCTCGTCGTCGTCGTCGCGGCCGCCGGCGTGCTCTTCTACGATGTCGCGGTCCCGACGCGCACGCTCCCCGCATTCGTCCTGACGTTGATCATCGGCTCGGCGACGTTCAGCGCGCTCGGCCTCGCCGTCACCGCGGCGGTCCCCAACGCCGACGCGGCACCGGCTATTGTGAACGCGTCGATCCTGCCGTTGCTCTTCGTCTCCGACGTCTTCATCCCGCTCGACGACGCGCCGACGTGGCTGACGACCTTCGCCGACATCTTCCCCGTGCGGCACTTCTCCCTCGCTCTGCAGGCATCGTTCAACCCGTTCGAGCGCGGGGCGGGGCTCGAGCCGGCGCACCTCGGGGTGATGGCGGTGTGGATGGTCGCCTCGCTGCTCGTGGCGACCCGGTTCTTCCGCTGGGAGTCACGCCGCTAGGAGGGGGCCTGCTCTCCCCCGAAACGGACCCGCACGCGGTCGGCGCAGGCTCCCGGCCCGGGCCGGTCGTGGCTAGACAAGCGTGAGTGGAACGGTCAGCCGCTCGCGTTCCTCTGCGATGCGGCGGCCCTTCACGTCGTCGCCGGCCCGCTTGAAGGCGACGAGCTCCGAAATCTTGTGGCGGCACTCTCCGTGCTCGTTCTGCATGCCGCAGACGTTGCATGGGTCGCGCTTGCAGTCGAGGGTGATCTCCTCGTTGAGCGTCTTCATCCACTCGGCCCGGAGGAAGGAGGGCTCGATGCCGCCGTGGATGTGCGACCAGGGGAGCTGCTCCCAGAGATCGCGTTCGCGCTGCGCGTAGAAGGCCGGGTCGAGCCCGTGCTCGGCGAAGGCGCGCTCCCAGTGCGACCAGTCGTGACGGTCGGACCATGAGTCGAAGGTCGCACCGAGGCGCCAGGCGGTCTCGATGACATCGGCGACGCGGCGGTCTCCGCGAGAGAGCACGGCCTCGAGCAACGACTTCTCGGGATCCTCCCAGCTGAACTGCACCTTCGCACGCCGGCAGCCGTCGCGAAGGATGCGGTGGCGGCGCCGCAGCGTCTCGGAGTCCGTCTGCCCGATCCACTGGTAGGGGGTGTGCGCCTTGGGGATGAAGTTCGAGGTCGAGACTCTCACCCGTGCCCGGCCGCCGACGTGTCGCCGCCCGATCGCCCGAACCTCCGAGGCGATGCGGATGATCTCCTCGACATCGAAGTCGGTTTCCGTCGGCTGACCGACCATGAAGTACATCTTGACGGAGGTCCAGCCGTTCGCGAAGGCGTTCTCCGCGGCGGTCAGGATGTCCTGCTCCGAGACGAGCTTGTTGATGGTGTTGCGCAGCCGCTGCGAGCCGGCCTCGGGCGCGAGCGTGAGCGTGTGCTTCTTCCCGCGGGCGACGGCGTTGGCGACATCGACCGAGAACGAGTCGACTCGCGTGGAGGGGATCGAGAGCTTCAGCCCACGGTCGCCGTAGGCATCCATCAGGGCGTGCACCATCGGGCCGATTTCGCGGTGGTCGGTGGTGGAGAGCGACATCAGGGAGATCTCCTCGTAGCCGGTGTTGGCCATGAGCTCCCCGGCCGCCTCGACGACCTCCTCGACGCTCCGCTCCCTGGTGGGCCGGTAGATCATCCCCGCCTGGCAGAAGCGGCAGCCCTGCGTGCATCCCCGCTGGATCTCCACTGCGGCGCGGTCATGGACGACTTCCATGAAGGGGACGATCGGCCTTGTGATCGCGGGCTCTAGGTGCTGGAGTACCCGGCGCACGGGACGAGGCGGCGCGGCGCCGTCGACGGGGACGGTCTCGTCGATCGTGCCGTCGGCCCTGTAGCGCTGCTCGTAGAGCGAGGGAACGTAGATGCCGGCGATGCCGGCGAGGAGGCGGTGGAGCTCGCGCCGCGGTCCGCCCCCCTCACGCTTCCAGGCGGCAACGACATCGAGGATCTCGCGGATCAACTCCTCGCCCTCTCCGAGCGCGAAGGCATCGATGAAGGGTGCGAGGGGCTCAGGCTCGAGCGCGCACGATCCGCCCGCGATCACGATCGTCTCGTCGTCGGCACGGTCCGCCGTCCGGATGGCGATCCCGGAGAGGTCCAGCATGTTGAGCACGTTCGTGTAGCAGGCCTCGTACTGCAGCGTGATGCCGAGCACGTCGAAGTCTGCGATCGGGCGGTGGCCCTCCAGCGAGCGCAGGGGCTCGCCGCGCTCGCGCAGGAGCTGCTCCATGTCCACCCACGGCGAGAAGACGCGCTCCGCGAGGGCATCGTCGCGGCGGTTGATGATGTCGTAGAGGATCATGAGTCCCAGATTGGACATCCCCAAGTCGTAGATGTCGGGGTAGGCCAGCGCGACGCGGAGCGGGTGCTGTTCCCAGTCCTTGGCCACCGCGTTGAGCTCGCCGCCTGTGTAGCGCGCGGGGCGCGCGACGCGGCGCAGGAGCGACCGGTAGAGAGCGTCCACGACGATGCCTCCCCCCCGGCGAGCGGGGCGTCCCCGGCCGCAAGGCGTGACGATCGAGCTTAGCCGAGTGCTTGCGGCGGGTCCACGCCGCGGGTGCGCTCGGCGCGTGGCCCCCCATCCCGGGGATCGCTACGCTGTCGCCGTCGGGGCGCTGCACGATGGGACCCGGGGGTGGGGCTCATGTCGGAGGGTGAGGGTGCGCTCGGGGAGCGGGAGACCTCGCGGGAGGGGCGGCGGGCCGGCGCCGTCGTCGCGATCCTGCTCGCGGCCGGCTCGTCTCGACGCATGCGTGGGGCGGCCGCTCCGGACCGGGAGAAGCTATGGGCCGATCTCGACGGCGCCCCCCTTGTCGCGCGCCCGCTCGCGATGCTTGCCTCGCTCCCCGCTGTCGAGCGCGTCGTCGTCGTCGCGCCCGCGGCGCGTCACGCCGATCTCGCCAGGCTCGGCGGCGCGACCGAGCTGCTCGTGGTGGAGGGGGGCGCGAGGCGGCAGGACTCGCTCTCCTCCGGCGTCGCCGCCGCGCCCGATGCGAGCTGGTACGTGGTTCACGATGCGGCCCGGCCGCTCGCCTCCCGCTCGCTGGCGCTGCGTGTGCTCGATGCGGCACGAAGGTACGGGGCGGCGCTGCCCGGGGTGCCCGCTGTCGACACCATCAAGGAGGTCGACGGCGCGGGTCGCGTGGTCAGGACGCTGCCACGCGAGCCCCTGCGCGCCGCCCAGACCCCGCAGGCATTCTCCGGCGAGTTGCTCCGGCGGGCCCTGGCGGCGGCATCGCGGCCGGGATCGAGCGAGGCGACCGATTGCGCCTCGCTGGTGGAGCGCATCGGTGAAACGGTCTGGCTCGTCGAGGGCGAGCAGTGGAACGTCAAGGTCACGACTGCCGCCGATCTCTCTCGCGTGCGGGCCGGTGTGCACGACCGGGGGACCGTTGAGGGGGGCGGGCCGGGCGAGGGGTCGTACTGATGCGGGTGGGTATCGGGTACGACGTGCACCGCCTCGGCGACGCCGGAACGCTGCGTCTCGGAGGCGTCGACGTGGCGGCGGCTCCGCGCCTCATCGGGCACTCGGACGGCGACGCGCTGCTGCATGCCATCACGGACGCCCTGCTCGGGGCCGCCGGGCAGGGCGACATCGGGCAGCACTTCCCGCCGGGAGAGGAGTCGATCGCCGGGATCGACAGCCGCGAGCTCCTGCGGCGTGCGGCGCGGCTCGTCGCCGCCCAGCGGTATCGCGTCTCCAACGTGGACGCGACGGTGCTGGCGGAGCGCCCCCGCATAGGCCCCGTGATCCCGGCGATGCGCGAGTCGATCGCCCGCACGCTCGGGATCGAGACCGGGCGCGTCAACGTCAAGGCGACGACCAACGAGGGACTCGGCGCTATCGGCCGCGGAGAGGCGATCGCGGCGATGGCTGTGGCCATGCTCGAGGAGGATGTGGCGTAGACTCTAGCGACGGAGGCGGGGCGAGTCGGAGTTGACGGTGGTTGCCTGCGCGTCCGCACCCTGTGCCGCGCGGGAGGGGCCGCGGCACCTTCCGCCCCGATGAGCAGCGCCCTGTGCAGGCGGCTCCCGTCTGATCGCACCGTCCCCGGCAGGCGGCGCCCGGCGGCGAGGGCGTGGCGGCCGCGCGGGGCCGCGAGGACTCACCGATGAGCTGGCTCTCGTCTGTCCGGGATACCGTGCGCACCGCTCAGGAGCGCGATCCGGCGGCGCGATCCGGCGCGGAGGTGCTGCTTGCCTACCCCGGCGTCCACGCGCTCCTGCTGCATCGCATCGCGCACCGGCTCGATGCGGGCGGGCTCGCGCTCATGGCCCGCGTCGTCTCCCACATCGGACGCCTCCTGACCGGGGTCGAGATTCACCCCCGCGCCCGCATCGGATCGCACCTCTTCATCGACCACGGGATGGGTGTGGTGATCGGTGAGACCGCCGAGATCGGCGACCACTGCCACCTGTACCAGGGCGTGACGCTCGGGGGAACGTCGACGCGGCGGGAGAAGCGCCATCCGACGCTCGAGGATCACGTCGTCGTGGGCGCCGGGGCGAAGATCATCGGGGCGGTGACCATCGGGCACCACTCGCGCATCGGAGCGGGTGCGGTCGTCGTCTCGAGCGTGCCGCCACATGCGACCGTGGTCGGCGTGCCCGGGCACATCGTCGCCTTCACAGCGGCCGGCGACGAGACCGTCGAGCGCCTCCCCGACCCGGGCTGGGACCGCATCGACGCCCTCGAGCGTCGCCTGGAGAGCCTCGAGCGCGAAGGCTCGGCCCGCCCCGTCGAACGGGACGGGCGCGCACCGGACGCCGCGGGGGCGGTGGGCGAGCCCGCCAGCGGCGGCAGGAGCGATCCGGCTGCGGCGGGCGAGCGCTGATGCGGCTTCGCAGCACGCTCTCCGGGTCTGTCGAGGAGGTCGTGCCGGAGCAGGGCCGGATCGGCGTCTACGTGTGCGGCGTGACTCCCTACACGGAGAGCCACATCGGCCACGCGATGTCGCTGCTCGTCTACGGCGTGCTGATCCGCTACCTCCGGTGGCGGCATGCGGACGTCGAGGTTCGCTACGTCTCGAACTACACCGACGTCGATGACAAGATCATCGAACGCGCACTCGAACTCGGGGAAGACCCGGCGGCGCTGGCTCAGCAGAACATCGATCTCTGGGAGGCGCAGCAGGCGGCGCTCGGGATCCTGGCGCCGGACGTGCGACCGCGCGTGACGACGGAGATCGACGGCATCGTCGGGGCGATCGGCCGCATCCTCGGGAATGGCCACGCCTACGCGGTGCCGGGCGTCGGCGTCTACTTCCGGGTCCGGTCGCTCCCCGGCTACGGGAAGCTCTCTCACCGCACGCTCGACGAGATGCGCGCCGGCACGCGCGAGGAGCCGGGCCGGGAGAAGGAGTTTCCGCTCGACTTCGCCCTCTGGAAGGGGGCGAAGCCGGGCGAGCCCTCCTGGCCCTCGCCCTGGGGCCCGGGACGACCGGGGTGGCATATCGAGTGCTCCGCGATGGCCCAGCGCTACCTCGGCGTGACCTTCGCCGTCCATGGAGGGGGCACGGATCTGGTTTTCCCGCACCACGAGAACGAGATCGCCCAGGCGGAGGCGGTGACCGGTGCGGGGAGCTTCGCGCGTCTCTGGATGCATAACGGAATGGTGCTGCGCGACGGCGAGAAGATGTCAAAATCACTCGACAACGTCGTCTCCGTTGCCGAGGCGCTTCGCCTCTGGAGGCCGGACGCGTTGAGGCTCTTTGTCCTCTCCAAGCACTACCGCCAGCCGACGAACCTCACGGACGAAGCGATGATGGCTGCTCAGCGGGGCGTGGATCGCCTGTCGCAGGCGCTCGCCGAGGGGTCCGGGGGTAGCGGCGAGCCGGCGCCCGCCGGGGCGGCTCACCGCGCGCGCTTCGTCGAGGCGATGGACGAAGACCTCAACACGGCCCAGGCGCTCGCCGCGCTCTTCGACCTGGCTCGCGCCATCAACCGGCTTCGGGAGGCGGGGGCGGATGCGTCGGCCGAGCGGGCCACGCTGCGCGAGCTCGCGTCGGTCCTCGGCTTGGGGTTGCTCAGCGACGCGCAGGGGGATCTGTCGCGGATCTCCCCGGCGGAGCTCGTCGAGATCACGACCCGCTTCGGCGTCGCGCGGGCTGCGACGGATGTTGCCGGCACCATCGAGGCGCTGCTTGAGCGACGGCAGGCCGCCCGCTCCGAGCGCGACTTCGCCCTTTCCGATGCGATCCGCGAGGCGCTCGCCAGCGCCGGCATCGACGTTCAGGACGGCCCGCAGGGCGCGCGCTGGAGCGTGCGCGCGTAGGGCAGCCCGGTGGAATCCGGCTAGACGCATACTCGGGCGCGTTCCTATACTCATGGGCCGGGTGCGCCCGCCTTCGCTGCGCGCGCGCGGCCCTCGCGGGGAGCCCGGGGGCATCGCCGGTGTCCCGTCGCCCGAGTGGCGCAATGGCAGCGCAACCGATTTGTAATCGGTAGGTTAGTGGGTTCGAATCCCCTCTCGGGCTCCAGATCCGCCGGGACGGCGGCCCCGAGGGGTGCTCGGCGGGTGCCCGTGGGGGTGTTAACGGACACGCAGGGGTGGGAGAGTGGTTAATTCCAGCGGACTGTAAATCCGCCGCCGCAAGGCTACGCAGGTTCGAATCCTGCCCCCTGCACCAGTCATGAGCGGCGTCGCGATGCGGAGGCCGGTGTGGCGTCTGTGGACGGCGACGAAGTTGGGCCCTCATAGCTCAGCCGGCAGAGCGCGTTCTTGGTAAGAACGAGGTCAGCAGTTCGAATCTGCTTGAGGGCTCCATCACTCCAGCAGGAGGGTGCGGCCGGCTAGGGGCCGCCGGGAGGGGACGAGGGAGAGAGCGGGATGGCGAAGGACCGATTTGAGCGAACGAAGCCGCACGCGAACGTGGGGACGATCGGGCACGTGGACCACGGGAAGACGACGTTAACGGCGGCGATCAC
>JAPONQ010000066.1 GCA_026713865.1 Chloroflexota bacterium
AGGCGCTGCGCGAGGACCTCTCCGTGGCGGTCGGCTCGGGACTGCTCACGCTGCCGCCGGAGGGCGCGCAGCCCATCAACACGAACGAACGGAAGGTACACACCGCAGATGAACTCCCGGCGCCACCAAGTCTTAAGGGGCGGGCTTCTACCGCCCAGCCCCTGGCACCGCCGCCCAAACAACGGGCTTCCCCGCTCCGAGCTCTGGGTCGGCGAGCCTCCACTGCCAAAGGTCGCCCACGGACCTCGTTCGCTCCCCCGGCGAACCACCTAGCCGCATCACTCCGACCCCTAGTCTGCGCGGGGCGGCGAGAGGCGCGTGGCGCAGCTCGCCGCCTGCACTTCGAGCCGTCCCGACGGCGCTGCCGTCGCAGAACCCCCCCCTTACGCGGGCTGGCACGCCTCCACCACGCGGAGCAGCGCGAAGCGAGGCGGCACGAGCGCGCTCGACCACCGGCGCTCGGCGCACGCGACCTCTTCCAGACGTCGATCGCCAACGGGGCGTTTCGGGCTGCTCTACCTGAACCCGCCCTACGACCAGGACGCGGACGACGAGCAGCGCACCGAGATGCGCTTCCTGCGGCACATGCACGCGCTACCTTCTGCGAGCAGGGGCTGCTCGTGTTCGTCATCCCCAGGCGGCGGCTCGCGGGCCTGCGCCCGCTACCCCCGCTCACCCCCCCCCCCACCAGCCTCGCACTCACCCGGAGCCTCCCGCGCGTCTGGCGCCTCGTTCCCCGGAGCCCGGAGCCGCGAAAGCTTCGACCAGGTCCGTCCGTCCGGGCATCCGCCCAAGGCCGAGGTGCAGTACGACCAGCTACGCCGGGCTCCGACAAACGCGACACCCCCGTGACCAGGCGCGATCGAGGCGCAACTCGCACGAGCTGCGCCGCAGCGCTACCCCGTTACCAACACGCCCCGGCGAACTGCGGGACGGGAAGCGTGCTCATTCGCCACCCGCACGGTGGACGTGGCGGCGGCCGAGGAGTCGCCGCACCGCTCCGCGCTCCACATGGGTCCAGCACCACGACCGTCAGGACGCGTCCATGGCCGTCCGAGGACTCGCGCACCAGGGCTCCATCGCGCAGCCAGCTGCGGCCGCGGGCACCCCTGGCGATGCTGGTGGCCGCGCCCGGCTCTCCCCTCGACAACCTCCACGCTCGAGGAGAGGAGGGCGCATACCCTCGTCAAGGGCGCACACCTCGAAAGGAGTCTGCTCGATACGAGAAAAACGCGCGAGAAGGAGGGTCTACCGGAGCCGGCTGGCACCAACGTGGTCGGCGCTCCGACTCGATCGCGGCGAGATCACCGACATCGCCGCCTGACCGCTCACTGCGAGCGGCACCCACGAGGCCCCGCCCGTTCCCTCACCGGAGCGGTGGGGCCTCGCCACGTCCGAGCACACCAACCCAGGAAGGAGACCCACTATGCAACAGAGCCTGATACCGGAGCGCTGCGCCCGCTGCGGGGCGCCCGTCCGTCCGGGCGAGCCGGTCATGCGGACCGCCTCGGTCGACCTCGACGGCGGCGGACACGCCGTCGCATCCCCGGTGCGCACCGTCCACCTCGCCGGCGGCTGCCGCGAGGACGATAGCGCTCCCGAAGCCGCCTGACAGCCTGCACCAGGCCGCAACACGAAGCCCCGCCCCTGCACCTATTGGGAATGGGGGCGAGGCCTCGCATCTCGTGGGCCGCCTGAGCGGCCCGCCAACCCTACAGGACGAAAGGAAGCAATCATGGACTTGGCTGAGTTCATCGATACGTACCGCGACGCCATCGCCCGGCGGGTGGTGGAGTCCTACCCGCCCCGCTACCGGCCCTCCGAGCAGGGCCGGCCACTCCCCCGCCTGCTGCGCGCTCCCCTGGGCGCACAGGCCGACGCCATCCGCGGCGCGGCGCTCTCGCTCGAGGCGCAGCGCGGCACGACCGTCGTCGGGGAGATGGGCACGGGCAAGACCTTCATCGCCGCCTCGGCGGCCTACATGGCGGGCTTCCGCCGGGTGCTCGTACTTTGCCCGCCGCACCTGACCCGCAAGTGGAAGCGCGAGGTCGAGCAGACGGTGCCCGGCGCCCGCGCCGTGATCGTCGCCTCGATCACCGACCTGGAGCGGCTGCACACCGCGACCGGCGACGGCCCGCTCTTCGCCGTGATGAGCCGCGAACGGGCCAAGCTCTCCTATCGCTGGCAGCCCGCCGTGGTGGAGCGCTGGGCGACCACCGGCGGACGGCTCGTGCGCGACGAGGAGACGGGCGAGCCGTTCCGGGTGCCCTGCTGCCCGGACTGCCACGAGCAGATCGTCGACAAGGACGGCGTGCCGCTGCTGGGGCGCGACCTCGCCCGCCGCAAGCGCTGGTGCCCGGAGTGCGGCTCCGCGCTCTGGCAGGCCGACAACTCAGGCCCGAAGCGCTACCCGCTCAGCGACTACGTGAAGCACCGCCTGCGCGGCTTCTTCGACCTGCTGATCGGCGACGAGGTTCATGAGTTCAAGGCGCGCGGCTCCGCCCAGGGCATCGCCGCCGGCGTGGAGCGGTTGCGGGCCATGCCCGGCACGGGGCCGCTCTTCGCGATCATGTCGCGCGAGCGGGCCAAGCTCTCCTACCGCTGGCAGCCCGCCGTGGTGGAGCGCTGGGCGACGAGCGGCGGCAGGCTCGTGCACGACGAGGAGGCGGGAGAGCCCTTCCGGGTGCCCTGCTGCCCCGACTGCCACGAGCAGGTCGTCGACAAGGACGGCGTGCCGCTGCTCGCTCGCGACCTCGCCCGCCGCAAGCGCACCTGCGACGAGTGCGGCTCCCCGCTCTGGCAGGCCGACGGGTCCGGCCCGAAGCGCTACCCGCTCAGCGACTACGTGAAGCACCGCCTGCGAGGCTTCTTCGATCTGCTGATCGGCGACGAGATACACGAGTTCAAGGCAAGAGGCTCCGCCCAGGGCATCGCCGCCGGCGTCCTCGCCGACGCCTGCGGGAAGTCGCTCAGCCTCAGCGGCACCTTGATGGGAGGGTATTCCTCGACGCTCTTCCACCTGCTCTACCGGTTCTCCCCGGAGATCCGGGGGGAGTTCGGGAGGTCGGAGGAAAGCCGCTGGATCGAGCGCTACGGCTTCGTCGAGCACACGATCGGCAAGGACGACCCGGACTCCTTCGAGGACGGGCGCACCAGCCGCCGCAAGCGCTACCGCAAGGTGGTGCGCGAGCGGCCGGGGCTCGCCCCCGCCGCGCTCTTCCACCTGATCGGCAACAGCGTCTTCCTGCGGCTCTCGGATGTCGCCTCCGGGCTCCCGCCCTACGAGGAGCGCGTGCTGCTCTCCTCGATGGACACGGAGCCGGACGGGAACGGCGTGTCGCAGCGCTCGGGCTACGACGAGCTATACGGGACGCTGCGGGCGGCGCTCGCCGACGCGCTGTCGAAGGGCTCGCGGCGGCTGCTCGCCACCTACCTGCAGACGCTGCTCGCCTACCCCGACGGCTGCACGCAGGGCGAGACGGTCTTCGACCCGGAGTCGGAGGAGCTGCTCGTGCAGGTCCCGCCCCTCCCCGAGGACCGGCTGTACCCGAAGGAGCGGGCGCTCGTCGACCTCGTCGCCGCCGAGCGGCTGGCGGGACGCCGGGTGCTGGTCTACGCGACCCACACGGGCACGCGCGACATCACGGGGCGGATGGAGGAGTTCCTCTCCCGCCACGGCTTCCGGGTCGCGGTGATGAAGGCCGACGCGGTCCCGCCCGAGCGCCGCGAGGCGTGGGTGGCGAAGCGGGTCGAGGAGGGCGTCGACGTGCTCGTCTGCCACCCCCGGCTGGTG
>JAPONQ010000067.1 GCA_026713865.1 Chloroflexota bacterium
CCCCGCCGGTCACGGCTCCCGCCTCTGCCAGCAGGCGCGCATGCGGGAGCAAAGGCACCTCGGCCGCCTCGATCACGAGCCGGGCCCCGCTCGCCTCCGCCATCTCCGATGCGTGCCCGGCGAGGCCGAAGCCGGTGACGTCGGTGACGGCGTGCGCGCCGGCCTCGCGCGCGAGGCGTGAGGCCTCCCGGTTGAGCCGGATCATCGACTCGGTCGCGGCCTCGAGCGCCGGCTCGTGTCCCGCGATGCCGCTCTGCGCCGCCGTCAGCACCACGCCGGTCCCCACCGGCTTGGTGAGCAGCAGCGCGTCACCCGGCCGCGCGCCCTGCACGCGCAGCACGGCGTCGGGATGCACGAGGCCCAGCACGGCGAGGCCGTACTTGGGCTCCTCGTCGAGGATCGTATGGCCGCCGGCGACGACGGCGCCGGCCTCCGCCACCGCCTCCGCGCCGCCGCGGAAGACCTCGGCCGGAATCGCCGGGTCCATTCCCTCCGGGAAGCCAGCGATGTTCAGGCAGAGGCGGGCCTCCGCGCCCATCGCGTAGACATCGGACAGGGCGTTCGCGGCGGCGATGCGGCCGTAGAGGTAGGGGTCGTCGAGCACCGGGGGAAAGAAGTCCAGCGTCTGCACAACCGCGAGATCGTCGGAGATGCGGTAGACGGCGGCGTCGTCGCCGTCTTCGAGCCCGACGAGCACGTCGGGGTGCTCCCCCGGCGGAAAGAGCTGGTGCAGGGGGCGCAGGACCTGCGCCAGGGTCGCCGGACCCATTTTCCCCGCTCAGCCAGCGCAGGAGGCGAGCGACGTCAGCCGAATCTGATCGCGGGTCACGGGCCACTCTTCCGTTCGCACGACGGCGCCCATGGTCGCACCGCCGGCGGGCGCTGCCTAGTCATGGCCGGCCAACGGGCGCCCGCGGTACGGCGCGGGGCGTCCGCGCTACCATCACGCCATGCCGCCCACCGGGGCCGACCCGCGCGACGACATCGAGGCGCCCGCATGCTATGCGCCGGCCGAGCTGATCGTGCTGCTCGACGCCGAGCACGGGCGCATCCCGCTGCGCCCCCACGGCGATCCGATGGCGGAGCTGGTGCTGACGCTCCTCTCCCAGAACACCTCCGACCATAACTCCGGGCGCGCCTTCCAGCGCCTGCTGGCTCGCTTTCCCGCGTGGGACGCGGTGCTCGGCGCGCCGACGGCCGACGTGGAGGAGGCGATCCGGCCGGGCGGCCTCGCGCCCACGAAGGCGCCCCGTCTCCAGGCCCTGATCGCCACCGTCCGGGAGCGGACCGCCGAGCGCGGGGGGGAGCAGCCGTACGACCTGCGCTTCCTCGAGGCCCTGCCGCTCGCCGAGGCGAAGGCGTGGCTGCGCGGCCTCCCGGGCGTCGGACCGAAGACGGCGGCCTGCGTGCTCCTCTTCGCCCTCGGCCGGCCCGCCCTCCCGGTGGACACGCACGTCGAGCGAGTCTCCCGGCGCCTCGGCCTCGTCCCGCCCCGGATGCCCGTGGAGCGCCTGCACGACGAGCTCGAGGCGACTCTCGATCCGGGGTCGGTGCACGCCTTCCATGTCGACCTGATCCAGCACGGACGCCGCACCTGCCACGCGCGGCGCCCCGCGTGCGGAAGCTGCGTGCTCAGCGCGCGGTGCCCCCGCATCGGCGTCGACGCGTCGCCCCCGGGAGGAGCCCGCTGACCGCCCGCCGGCCGTCAGATCGCCGGCCCGCCGGCTCAGGGCCGTGAGCACGAGCCGCCCCGCGGATATAATCCCGGCTCGCCGGGCCGCGTAGCGGGAGGGGGGGGATGACGGCTGCGCAGGAGGCGACGCCAGCGGGGAACCCCGCTCCGGGCCGCGCGGCCGCGGGCGTGACCGCGCCCGCCGGCTTCCGGGCGGGCGGCGCCTACGCCGGCATCCGCGGCTACGGTCCCGACCCCCGGTACGATGTCGGACTGCTCGTCTCCGATGAGCCGTGCGTGGCGGCCGGCCTCTTCACGACCAACGCGGTGGTCGGGAACGCGCTCGCCTGGACCAGAGAGCGCGTGCGCGGCGACGATCGGGAGCGCATCCGGGCCGTTGTCGCCAACTCCGGAAACGCGAACACGTGGGCGGGCGAGCAGGGACCCCGCGACGCGGGGAGGATGGCCGAACTCGCGGCGGCCCGCCTCGGCCTCGCGCCCTCCGAGGTGCTCGTCGGCTCGACCGGCGTCATCGGCCGTCCGCTCCCGATGGAGCGCATCGAGCAGGGGATCGCGGCCGTCGAGCTCGGTGCCGGCCCGGGCGCGGCGACGACCTTCGCTCGCGCGATCATGACGACCGACACGCGGCCCAAGCAGGCGGCGCGAAGCGTCGACCACGCGGGCCGCCGCTACACCGTGGGCGGCGCCGCGAAGGGCTCCGGGATGATCCATCCCCTGCTCGCGACGATGTTCGCCTTCCTCACCACCGACGCGCCGGCGGCGCCCGGCTGGCTGGACGCGACGCTCCGGGCGGTCTCCGCCGACAGCTTCGAGATGCTCGACGTCGACATGGACAGCTCGACCTGCGACATGGTGATCGCCCTCGCGAACGGCGCGGCGGGCGGCGAGCCAATCGACGACGGTCACCCTGCGGCACCGGCCCTGGCGGCGGCGATGGCCGGCGTGGCCACAGATCTCACACGCGAACTCGCGCGCGACGGCGAAGGCGCCCGCACCCTGATCGAGGTCGTCGTGGAGGGCGCCCGGGACGCGAGCGAGGCGCGACTCGCCGCGCGGACCATCGCCTCCTCGCCGCTGGTCAAGTCGATGGTCGCCGGCCGCGACCCGAACTGGGGACGGGTCGCGATGGCCGCCGGCCGCTCGGGCGCGCGGATCGATCCGAGCCGGACGCGCATCTGGATCGCCGGACTGCCCGCCTTCGAGCACGGGGTGCCGGCCCCCACGCCGGAGCAGGCGCTGCGCGAGTCGATGGAGAGGCCCGAGGTGGTGATCCGAGCCGACCTCGGGGTCGGCTCGGCGCAGGCGACCGCGTGGGGCTGCGATCTGACCGAGGAGTACGTGCGCATCAACGCGAGCTACACGACATGAGCTCCCGCCTGCGGCGCCCGGGAGCGCGCCGATGAGCGGCGCCGACGAGCGGGTCGTCGTCGTCAAGATCGGCGGCTCGACGCTCGGCGAGGAGGACACGAGCCTCGACGACATCGCGAGCCTGGCCGCCGAGGGTCGGCGTCCGCTCGTCGTGCACGGGGGCGGGGCCCTCATCACCGACTGGCTCGACCGGCTCGGCATCGAGTCGGAGTTCGTCGGGGGGCTGCGCTCGACGAGCGCGGAGGCCCTCGAGGTCGTGATCGGCGTGCTGCGCGGGACCGCCAACGCACGGCTCGTCTCCGAGCTCGCACGGCGCGGCGCCTGCGCCGTCGGCGTCTCGGGCCTCGACGCCGGGACGCTCGTCGCCGAGCGCTACGACGAGCGCCTCGGCTACGTGGGCCGCCTCACCGGCGTCGACGCCGCCCGGCTCCGGGCGCTGCTCGCGGACGGCTGCATCCCCGTGCTCGCCCCCATCGCGCTCGAGCGGCCGGCACAGCCGCTCAACGTCAACGCCGACACCGTGGCCGGCGAGGTCGCGCGCGCGCTGGGAGCGGCGTTGCTGATCTTCCTCACCGACGTCGACGGCGTGCTCGACGAGCGCGGCGCCCTGCTGCCGCAGCTCGGTGCGGAGCGGGCGGCGGCGCTGCGGGAGGCCGGTACACTCGCCGGTGGTATGCTTCCGAAGGTCGACGCATCCCTCCGGGCGGCGGGCGGAGGCTCCATCGCCGTGATCGCGAACGGCCGTCGACGGGGCACCGTCCGCGAAATCGTGTCGGGAGCCCGCGTGGGCACGCGGCTGGGAGGTTAGTCGACCGGTGGGATTCTTCGACGACCGCGACGACCACGGGCCGCCGCCCGACCCCTTCCGCCTCGACGATCGCGACGAGGGAACCCGCTTCCGCACCCCCTTCGCGCTGCGCTGGCTCGGCCTGGCCGCCGCCCTGCTCGTCGGCTTCGTGGCCGTGAGCGTGCTGAAGTCGCTCTACGTCGACCTGCTCTGGTTCGAATCGGTCGGCCCCGCCGCGGAGGAGAGCTACGGCAGCATCTTCCGCACGGTCGTGACCTGGCGCGTGGTGCTCTTCCTCGGGGGAGCGGCGATCACCGCGGCCGTCATCGGACTCAACATCTGGCTCGCGCTCCGCGTCGCTCCGCGGGGGCCGGAGGAGTCGTTCATCGAGGAGGTCGACGCGCAGGCGATCCGGCGCATCGTCACGGTGCTCCTGGTCGCGGCGACTCTCTTCCTCGCCGTGATCTTCGGCTCGGTGGCGGGCGGCTCCTGGGAGACGGTGCTGCGCTGGCTCAACGGTGTCGAGTTCGGCCGCACGGATCCCCAGTTCCAGCGCGACATCTCCTTCTATCTCTTCGATCTCCCGGCGTACCACCTCGCGCAGGGGTGGGTGCTCTCCCTGCTCGTCGTCTCCACGCTCGGGGCGGGCGCCGTCTACGCCCTCGCGTTCTCCCTGCAACGCTTCGTGCTGACGATCACCGCCGGCATGCGCATCCACCTCTCGGTGCTCGTGGGCCTGATCTTCCTGACGATCGCCTGGGGAACGTTCCTCTCCATCTTCGATCTCGCCAACTCCTTCGGCGGCATCGTCTACGGCGCCACCTACACCGACGTCAACGCGAGGCTCCCCGTCCGCTACCTCCTGATCGCGCTCGCGCTCTTCGCCGGCGTCGCGACGGTGGCCAACGCGTTCCTGTCGAGCGGCTACCGGTTCCCGCTCTTCGCCTTCGGCCTGTGGGCGGCGGCCGGGCTGGTCGGCGGCGCCATCTACCCGCAGGCCGTCCAGGCCTTCACGGTCGAGCCCAACGAGCTCGAGCGCGAGGAGCGCTTCATCGACCGCAACATCACGCTCACGCGCGTCGCCTGGGGGCTCGATGTCATCGACGAGCGGAGCTTCCCGGCGCTTCCTGCGGTCACCGAGGAGGAGATCGAGCAGAACGCCGCGACGCTCGACAACATCCGCGTCCTCGATCCGCGCCCGCTGCTCGACACCTTCAACCAGATCCAGTCGATCCGGCCCTTTTACCAGTTCACCGACGTCGACGTGGACCGCTACGTGATCGACGGCGTGCAGCGGCAGGTGATGCTCTCGCCGCGAGAGCTGAACGTGAGCCGCGCTCTCGATCGCAACTGGACGCGCGAGCGCCTGCAGCTCACGCACGGCTTCGGCGCGGTCGTCACGCCCGTGAACGAGGTCGTGCCGGCCTCCGGCCTGCCGCAGCTGCTGATCGCCGACATCCCGCCCGCGAGCGAGATCGAGGAGATCGAGATCACCCCGGAGGGCTCCCGGATCTACTTCGGCGAGCTCACCAGGCACTACGTCGTCGTCAACACCAACGTGGCGGAGTTCGACTACCCGCTGGGCGAGGGGCAGAACGCCGAGACGCGCTATGAGCCCGACCGCGGGATCCGCCTCTCCTCGCTGGTTCAGCGGATGGCGCTGGCGTGGGAGCTCGGCGACACCAACCTTCTGATCTCCGGTCAGATCGGCTCCGGGTCGCGGCTGCTGATGCACCGCGACCTGCAGACCCGCATCGACAAGGTCGCGCCGTTCCTCTCGCTCGACCCCGACCCCTATCTCGTGATCGAGGACGGCCGCCTGTTCTGGATCCAGGACGCCTACACCACGTCGGGCGGCTTCCCCTACTCGGCACCGCGCGGCGACGTGAACTACATCCGCAACAGCGTCAAGGTGCTCGTCGACGCCGTGACCGGGGACATGACCTACTACCTCATCGACGAGGCGGACCCCGTGGCGCAGACGTGGGCGAAGATCTTCCCCGATCTCTTCCGGCCGGGATCGGAGATGCCGGCCTTCATGCGGGAGCACCTCCGCTACCCGGAGGGGCTCTTCCGCCTGCAGGCCGACCTCTACCTCCAGTACCACGTCACCGACCCGCAGGTCTTCTTCGTCGGCGAGGACTTCTGGAACATCCCGACCGAGCGCTTCCGCCAGCAGGAGCAGCAGGTCGACCCCTACTACGTCGTCATGAAGCTCCCGGGCGAGGAGCGGGAGGAGTTCGCCCTGATCCTGCCCTTCACGCCGCGCAACAAGCAGAACACCGTGGCGTGGCTGGCCGCGCGCTCCGACGGCGACGTCTACGGCACGCTCCGCTCCTACCGCTTCCCCACCGATGACCTGGTCTTCGGACCGGCGCAGATCGAGGCGCGCATCGATCAGAACCCCGGCATCTCGCAGCAGCTCACGCTGTGGGACACGGCGGGATCCGAGGTCATCCGCGGCAACCTGCTGATGATCCCGATCGGGGAGTCATTCCTCTTCGTCGAGCCGATCTACCTGCAGGCATCAAACTCACGGCTCCCCGAGCTGAAGCGCATCGTCGTCGCGAACGGCAACGCGATCGCGATGGAGGAGACGTTCGAGCTCTCGCTCGACGTCGTGCTCGGCCGGCGCCCCTCGTCGCTCCCCGGGACCGGGACCGGGACCGTGGTCGAGCCGTCGGTTCCCAGCCCGGCCGCCCCCGCGGTACCGAGCCAGCCGCTCTCCGACGACCTGAGCGGCCTGATCGATCAGGCGCAGGAGGCGTTCGACGCGACCGAGGCCGAGCTCGAGCGGCTGCGCGAGATTCTCGAGGCGCTTCGCCAGCTGCAGGCGGCCCCCTAGGACCGCCCGGGCGGCCCGTCCCACGGCGGCCGCGCGGATCCGGCGCCCGCCAGCGGGAGGAATGCTCGATGACGACGATCCGCGACCGCGAGGCCGCGCTCTATATGCAGGCGGGCCGGCGCATGCCGATCACCGTCGTGCGCGGCGCCGGCACGCGGGTCTGGGACGACGAGGGCCGCGAGTACCTGGATTTCGTCGCCGGCATCGCCACCAACACGCTCGGACACGCCGATCCGGAACTCGCGGACGTGATCGCCGCGCAGGCGCGGAGGCTGGTCCACACCTCGAACCTGGTCTATTCGCTCCCGCAGATCGAGCTCGCCGAGCTCCTGATCGCGCACTCCTGTGCCGACCGCGTCTTCTTCGTGAACTCCGGCGCCGAGGCGAACGAGACCGCGCTCAAGCTCGCCCGCAAGTGGGGGAAGATCCACCGGGACGGGGCGCACGTCGTCATCTGCGCCGAGAACGCCTTCCACGGCCGCACGCTCGCCACCATCGCGGCCACGGGAAACCCCCGCTACAGCGACCCGTTCACCCCTCTTCCCGCGGGCTTCGCGCATGTGCCCTACGACGACCTCGACGCCCTCAAGGCAGCGACCGGCGACGAGACGGTCGCCGTGATGCTCGAGCCGCTGCAGGGCGAGGGCGGGATCAACGTCCCCTCCCCCGGCTACCTCCGGGCCGTGCGCGCGTGGTGCGACGAGCAGGGACTGCTCCTGATCCTCGACGAGGTGCAGTCGGGAATGGGCCGCACCGGCACCCTCTGGGCCTACGAGCAGGAGGGAATCGAGCCCGACATCCTGACGTCGGCCAAGGCGCTCGGCGGCGGCGTCCCCGTGGGCGCCGCGCTCGCCCGCGAGCACGCCGCCGTCTTCGAGCCCGGCGACCACGGCAACACGTTCGGGGGCTCCGTGCTGGCGACGGCGGCTGCGGCGCACGTCGTGAGGCGCCTCGTCGAGGGAGGCGTGCTGGAGGCAGGCCGCGCGCGCGGGGAGCAGCTGGGCCGATCACTCGAGAGCCTCGCCGACCGCGCCCCCGGCGTCGTCGGCGTGCGCGGGCGCGGTCTGCTGCGCGGGCTCGAACTCGAGCGCGACGTCGCTCCGGACGTGGTCGCGGCGGCCCTCGACGCCGGCCTCATCCTCAACGCGGTGCGGCCGAACGTGCTCCGGTTCATGCCGCCCCTGACCGTCACCGATGAGGAGATCGAGCGCGCCGTCTCCCTCGCCGAGCAGGCAGTCGCCGCCGCCCTCTAGCCCCGGCCGCCCGGCGCGCGAGCTCGCGGCGGCGGCTCGCCCGCCCCCCCGCGGGATCCCCCGATGCCCGACACGCCGGCGCCGGTTGCGTGGCCACCGGGCCGGTGCGAGAGTTGATGCCCGCAGGCGACCGCGTGTGATCGGAACCGACGGCCCGCGAGGCGTGCCGGCGGAGCGGCACCGCGGCGGCGCGAGACGCGGCGAACCGGGCTCGAAAGGCGATGGAGTGGGGACGATGACAGAGACGATCGTGCTCGCGTACTCGGGCGGGCTCGACACCTCCGTTGCGACGAAGTGGCTGCAGGAGGAGCGCGGCTACGATGTCGTCTGCCTGCTCGCCGACCTGGGCAACCAGCCGGACGTCGACTCTGCGCGCGAGCGCGGGCTCAAGGCCGGCGCCCTCTCCGTCGACGTCGTTGACGCGCGGGAGGACTTCCTGCGCTACTTCGCCTTCCCGGCGCTCGCCGCCAACGCCCTCTACCAGGGGGGCTACCCGCTCGCCACGGCGCTCGGCCGGCCGCTGATCGCGAAGCTGCTCGTTGACAGGGCTCGCGAGGTGGGAGCGAGCGCCGTCGCGCACGGCTGTACCGGGAAGGGCAACGATCAGGTCCGTTTCGATCTCGCCATCCGCGCGCTCGGTCCCGACCTGACGATCGTCGGAACGGCACGCGAGAACCTGATGACGCGCGATCAGGCCATCGAGTACGCGGCGCGCTTCTCCATTCCCGTCGAGACGACCGTGGAGTCGCCGTACTCCACCGACGAGAACCTGTGGGGGCGCTCGATAGAGTGCGGCGTGCTCGAGGATCCGTGGGTCGAGCCCCCGGAGGAGATCTACGCCTGGACGCGCCACCTGCAGGAGACGCCGGCCGAGTCCGACTACGTCACCATCGGATTCGAGCGCGGGACGCCGGTCTCGCTCGACGGCGACAGGCTCTCCCCCGTGCCGCTGGTGGAGCGGCTGAACGATCTCGCGGGGCGGCACGGGATCGGTCGCATCGACATGGTCGAGGATCGGCTCGTGGGCATTAAGTCCCGCGAGATCTACGAGGCTCCGGCCGCCGTCGCCCTGATGGAGGCGCACCGGGCGCTCGAGGCACTCACGCTCTCCCGCCGGCAGCGCGCCTTCAAGGAGCGCGTCGCGCAGGAGTACGCGGAGCTGATCTACGAGGGGCTCTGGTTCACGGCGCAGCACCAGGACCTCGCCGCCTATATCCAGTCCACCCAGCGGCATGTGACCGGCGAGGTCCGTGTGCGGCTGGCGCGCGCGGGTGCCGTCGCGGTCGGCCGGCAGGCGCCTCGCAGCCTCTACAGCCACGAACTGGCGACCTACGGCGAGGGCGACCGCTACGATCAGACGGCCGCTCAGGGCTTCATTGCGATCTGGGGGCTCCCCGTGCAGCTCCAGGCGGAGCAGCAGCTGCTCCGGCAACCCGGCGATCCCAAGACGCTCGCGACACCCAACCAGCCGGCCCCGGACAACGGCGCCGACGGGTAGCACCGGGGGCGCGGCGTGGACGACGAGCAGCGGGACGGCACTCCGGGCGGGGACGCGCCGACGACGCCCGAGGGGAGGGATACCTCGCCGCCACCGGCCTCGGCCGGCGGCGCCCCGCTGCCCGCCGCCAGCTCCGGATCCGAGATGTGGGGCGGGCGGTTCGAGGGCCGGACGGAGAAACTCGTCGAGGGCTACACGGAGTCGATCTCCTTCGATCGGCGGCTCTACCGCGAGGACATCGCGGGCTCCATCGCACACGCGCGCATGCTCGCCGCGCAGGGCATCATCGACGAATCCGACGCCGACGCGATCGTCACGGGCCTCGAGGCGATCCGCGAGGAGATTGCCGCCGGGACCTTCTCCTTCCGTGCTGATCGCGAGGACATCCACCTCAACATCGAGGGTGCGCTCACCGAGCGCATCGGCGAGGCCGCCGGGCGGCTCCACACGGCCCGCTCGCGGAACGATCAGGTCGCGACCGATCTCCGGCTCTTCGCGCGCAGCGCGCTCGATGAGGCGGCGGCGGCGCTGCGCGAGTTGCGCCGGGCTTTGATCGGGTTCGCCGGGCGCGAGCGCGAGACGATCATCCCCGGGTACACGCACCTGCAGCGGGCGCAGCCGGTGCTGCTCGCGCACCACCTTCTCGCCTACGAAGCGATGTTCGCCCGCGATTCGGAGCGCGTCTCGGAGATCCGCCGCCGGACGAATGTCCTGCCGCTGGGCGCGGGCGCGCTCGCCGGCGTGACGTACCCCATCGACCGCGAGCGCGTGGCGCACGAGCTCGGCTTCGAGCAGCTCTCCGGCAACTCGATGGACGCGGTCTCCGATCGCGACTTCGTCGTCGAGCTGCATGCGGCGGCGGCGCTCGCGATGGTGCATCTCTCGCGCCTCGCCGAGGACCTGGTGCTCTGGGCCTCGTCGGAGTTCGCGCTGCTCAGGCTCCCGGACGGCTTCGCAACCGGTTCCAGCATCATGCCGCAGAAGCGCAACCCGGACGTCGCCGAGCTGGCGCGCGGGAAGAGCGCGCGCGTGATCGGCAACCTCGTGCAGTCCCTGACCCTGCTCAAGGGGCTGCCCCTCTCCTACAACCGCGACCTGCAGGAGGACAAGGAGGCGCTCTTCGACACCGTCGAGACGCTGCTCGCCTCGCTGCGCGTGACGGCCGCGATGCTCCCCGAGCTCGGCATCGACGCCGAGCGGGGCCGTGCCGCCGCGGTCGCCGACCACGCCCTCGCCACCGATCTCGCCGATCACCTGGCGAAGCAGGGCGTTCCCTTCCGCGAGGCGCATCGGATCGTCGGGGGGCTGGTCGCGATGCTCGATCGCGCGGGCCGCGAACTCGCCTCCCTGACCCCCGACGAGCTCCGGGACGCGCACCCGGCGTTCGGCGAGGGGGCGCCCGCCCTCGACGTCGACGCCTCGCTGGCCGCCCGCGACGTCGAGGGCGGCACCGCCCCGTCGGCCGTGGCTGCGGCGCTCGCCTCCGCCTCGGCGCGTCTCGAGGCCGAGGCGCGCGCCGCAGCCGGCAGCGGGTCCCCACCCGGGACTCCCGTGTGAGGGTCCGCCTCGCTCCCTCGATCCTGACCGCCGACTTCGGGCGGCTTGCCGACCAGATCGCGGCGGCCGAGGAGGGCGGCGCCGACCTGATCCACCTCGACGTGATGGACGGTCGCTTCGTACCGGCGATCACCTTCGGCGCGCTCGTGGTGGAGGCCGTGCGCCGCGCCACCACCCTTCCCCTGGAGGCGCACCTGATGGTGGCGAGCCCCGCCTCGCAGCTCGCTGCCATGGCCGAGGCCGGGGCCGGGCGGCTCATCCCCCATCTGGAGGCCGCGGAGAGCGAGCCGGGCGGGGCGACCGGGCTGGTGGCGGCGATCCGCGAGCTGGGGTGCGAGGCGGGGCTCGCCATCTCGCCGGGGACGCCCGTGGACGCGGTGGCGCCGCTGGTCGGCTCACTCGACGCCGTGACCGTGATGACCGTCCACCCGGGACGGGGCGGGCAGCCCTTCCTGCCGGAGATGCTGCCGAAAGTGTCGGCTCTTCGGGAGCTGCTGGACGGGAACGGCTTCGGCGCCTCGCTCGAGGTCGACGGCGGCGTGAAGGAGCACAACGCCGCGCTCTGTGTCGCCGCCGGCGCCGACACCCTGGTCGCCGGCTCCGCAGTCTTCAACGAAAGGGAGACGCCCGCCCGCGCGCTCGCGGCGCTCCGCTATCGTTGCCGCTGACCGCTCGGGGGAACGCCGGCGGGCGTGCCGTGCGCCCCCGGAGATGCCGGAGTCTCTAGGCGGAGAGGATCTCCGACGACTGCTTCATCTGCGTCCGGAGGCAGCGGGTACAGACGTTGACGCGTCGCCAGCGACCGTCGATGAGCAGGCGCTTGCGGTGAACGTTCGGCCGGAACTGGCGGTTCGTGCGCGGGGCCTTCCGCTCCCAGCGGCCGGAGTGCTTGTGCCGAATGTTGCGGCCGAAGCGCGTCACCTTGTCACAGAGATCGCATCTGCCCGGCGCCATCGTCTGCTCCCTGCCGCTCGCGCCGGGAGCGGGGACGAACCCGGCTCCCACCCGGCGATGCGCTGTTGAGATCGGTCATCAGCCTATAGACTAGCCGCCACCGCCTGCTGCGGTCGAGTCGCCCCGCATGGTGGCGCGCCCGGCGACCGCATCCGGGGTCGAGGAGGCATGTGCCCATGGCGGAGGGAAGCCCGATCGACGCCTCCGCCTTCGACGCCGCCCTGCACGTGGCCGAGGGCTGGCTCACGGCGAACCGCGACGCGGTCAACGCCATCAACGTCTACCCCGTACCCGACGGCGATACCGGCACCAACATGCTGCTCACGCACCGCGCGGCGCTGGACGTGGCGGGAGCCTCCCTGCCCGGCGGCATCGGGGACTACGCCCGGGCTCTCGCCGAGGGAGCGCTGCTCGGGGCACGCGGGAACAGCGGCGTCATCCTCTCGCAGATGCTGCGCGGGGTCGCGGAGGAGCTCACCGACCACCCGGCCGTCGACGTGAACGGCCTCTGCCAGGCGCTCGTCGGAGCCGCGCGAGCCGCCGATGAGGCCGTCGGCGATCCCGTCGAGGGGACGATGCTGACCGTCATGCGCGACGCGGCCCGTGCCGCCGCGGCGTCGGCCGAGCGCGGCGACGAGCTCGCCGCCGCGCTCGACAGCGCGGTGGGCGAGGCGGAAGCGAGCCTCGCGCGGACGCCGGAGCTGCTGCCCCGGCTGCGCGAGGCGGGCGTCGTCGACGCCGGGGGGATGGGGATAGCGGTCCTGCTGCGGGGGCTCCACAGCGGCCTCACCGGGACGCCGCTCCCGCCGCCGCCGGAGACCCCCATCGGCGAGGTCGAACTCGGAGGCGTCGCACACGAGGGCCACGGCTACTGCACGGAGTACGTCGTGCGCGGCACGGAGCTGGACCGCGGGGCGCTCGAGCGCGCCCTGGTGGAGGCCGGCGGCGCCTCGCTGCTGGTGGTCGGCGACGCGAGCGCCCTCCACGTCCACGCGCACGTCGACGACCCCGGGCCCGCCATCTCCGCCGGCGCGCGGGTGGGGGATCTCGACGCGGTGAAGGTCGAGAACATGCAGGCCCAGCACGAGCGGTGGGCGGCGGGCCACCGCGATGCCGGCGACACGCTCCGCCCGTCCGAGGCCGAGGCGGCGCCGCCCCGGCTGGGGCTGGTGGCGGTCGCGGCGGGGCCCGGCCTGGCGGCCGCCTTCCGCGAGCTCGGGGCGTCGGCCATCGTCGAGGGCGGACCGACCCTGAACCCGTCCGCGGGCGAACTGCTCGACGCGGCGAGGGGCGCCGGCCGCGAGCACGTCTTCGTGCTCCCCAACGACTCGAACGTGCTGCTGGCGGCACAGCAGGCGGCGTCGCAGGAGCCGGACCTGGTGACGGTGATCCCGGCCCGCTCGACGCCGGCCGGACTGAGCGCGGCCCTCGGCTACCAGCCGGAGGGCGAGCCCTCCGAGGTGCTCGCCCAGATGACCGCCCAGCTCGCCGACGTGCGGGCGGTGGAGGTGACCCGATCCGTCCGCGATGTCACGTTGGACGGCGTGACCGCTGAGACCGGCGATGCGATCGCGCTCGTCGACGGCCGGCTCGTCGCCCGGGCCGACTCGCTCGAGGAGGCCCTCCTCGCCGGCATCGGCCCCCTCGCGGCCGGGGCCGAGGTGGTCACGATCTACCTCGGAGACGGGGTCGGGGCGCGCTCGGCGGAGGCGGTGAAGCGCCTCGTCGTGGATGCGCACTCCCACCTGGAGGTCGACGTGTTCTCGGGCGGCCAGCCGCACTATCCGTACCTCGCGAGCGTGGAATAGGAGACAACCCACCATGGCGATCCGCATCGTGACCGATTCCACCGCCGACCTCCCAGCCGAGGTCGCTGCCGGCCTCGACATCGCCGTCGTGCCGCTCTACGTGCACTTCGGAGACGAGCAGCTGCGGGACGGCGTCGACATCTCCTCCGAGCAGTTCTTCGAGCGCCTCCAGCGCGAGTCGCGCACGCCGACGACCTCGCAGCCACCGGCCGGCGTGTTCCGCGATCTCTACCGCGAGCTCTCAGCCGACGGATCGGAGATCGTCTCCATCCACGTCTCGTCGAAGCTCTCCGGCACCTTCGCCTCCGCGCAGCAGGGCGCCGCCAGCCTCGACGGGGCGGAGGTGCGCATCGTCGACTCCGGCGCCGCCTCGATGGCGCTCGGCATGGCGGTGTTAGCGGCCGCCGAGGCCGCCAAGCGCGGCGAATCCGCCGACGCCGTGGTCGCGGCGGCGGAGGATCTGCTCGCACGGACGCACATGCTCGTCATCTTCGACACCCTGGAGTACCTGCGCCGCGGGGGCCGCATCGGTCGCGGCATGGAACTGATCGGCACGCTCGCGCGGCTGAAGCCCATCGCCACCATCCGCGACGGCGAGGTCACCGCAGCCGGGCGCGTCCGCACCAAGAGCAAGGCGATCGAGGAGGTGCTGCGCCGCTTCTCGGAGCTTCGCCCCCTCGAGCGGGCCGGCGTCGTGCATGCCACGACGCCGGAGGAGTCCGACTACGTCGCCGAGCGGCTGCGCGGGCTGGCGCCCGGGATCCCGATCACGCAGAGCCGCATCGGCCCCGTGCTCGGCGTCCATGCCGGGCCCGGCGTGCTCGGTGCGACGGTGGTCACGGCCCCCGCCGACGCGGGAGGCTCGACGCCGGGAGAGTGAGCGCCGACCTCGTCCGCCTGGGCGAGATCCTGCGGCGGGAGCTCGAGGCCGGCTGCTCCGATCGCCTCGTTGCGGGGGGACTCGACACGCTCCTCCGCGTGCAGGCGCGTGACGAGGATCCCCGCTCGCCCCTCCTGCGGATGGTGGCGGCGCTCCCCGCGAACGGCTACCGCGCACTCGACGCCGAGTCCCGGCAGCGCTGGCTCCGCCGCGCGCTCGCCACGCTCGCGGCGGAGCCGGAAGGGAAGGCCGGTCGCGGGACCGGAGCCCGGGCGGCAGGGCGGCGCACCGCCCCGGCGCGCCGCCGGCCGGACCGCCCCGCCGGACGAGACCGCTCCGGCGGACGAGGCCGCCCCGTCCCGATCCCCGACGGGCCCGAGGCGCTCGCGCTTCCGATCGCGGCCGCCGGGGGCCGCGCGGGCAAGGCGACGCTCGAACGGCTGGAGCGCCTCGGCCTGCGCACGGTGGGCGACGCCCTCCGGCACTTCCCGTCCCGCCACATCGACTTCAGCCGCATCGTCCCGATCGCTCAGCTCCGCATCGGGACCGAGCAGACGATCCGCGGGCGCCTCGACCGCGTGCGCGAGGTGCGCATGGGCCGCGGCGGCCGGCTGCGCTCGACCGAGGCGACCCTCTCCGATCAGTCGGGCGCGTCGATCCGCGTCGTCTGGTTCAACCAGCCCTACCTCGCGCGGCAGCTGAGCGAGGGCTCGGAGCTGGCCATCGCCGGCACCGTGCGGGCCTTCCGCGGTCGTCCCCGGTTCGACAACCCCGAGTTCGAGCATCTGGCCGGGGACGAAGACGGCCGCCACACGGGGAGGCTCGTTCCCGTCTACGGCCTCACCGCCGGCCTCCGCCAGCGCACGCTCCGCTCGCTCATCGCCTCGCTCGTCGAGCGCTACGTCGAGCGCGTACCCGAGCCGCTTCCCCGGGGGCTCATCGAGCGCCACGGGCTGCCGCCGCTCGCCGAGGCGATGCGCCAGCTCCACTACCCCGACGATGCCTCCACGCTCGCCCGCGCGCGACGGCGCCTCGCCTTCGACGAGTTGCTCGGCATCCAGATCGGCGTGGTGAGGCGCCGCCGGGCCTGGCGCAAGAGCGAGACGGCCCCCGCGATCGCCGAGCACGGAGCCGCGCGATCGTTCGTCGCGGACCTGCCCTTCGAGCTCACCGCGGCGCAGCGCCGCACGCTGCACGAGGTGCTGGAGGACCTCGAGCGCCCCGTTCCGATGTCGCGCCTGCTCGAGGGAGACGTCGGCTCCGGGAAGACGGTCGTCGCGCTCGCCGCCATGCTCGACATCGTCGCGGCGGGGAGGCAGGCGGCGCTCATGGCCCCGACCGAGGTGCTGGCGGAGCAGCACCTGCGGACCATCCGCCGCCTGCTCACCGGCTCGGAGAGTCCGCCCCTGGGCGGAGTCGTGCCGCTGCCCTACCTCCCGGCGCCGCTGCGGCTGCTCTCGCTGACCGGGTCCGCGCGCGCGAAGGAGCGCCGCGACGTTCTGGCGGCCCTGGCCTACGACGAGACACCACAGATCGTCGTCGGGACGCACGCCCTGATCCAGGAGGACGTGGTGCTGCCCCGGCTCGGGCTCGCCGTCGTCGACGAGCAGCATCGCTTCGGGGTGCGGCAACGCGCGGCGCTGCGCGAGCGCTCCCGCGCGCCGCGGGCGGAGGGAGACCCCGTCCCCCCCGGCGAGGCGCCCGCCTGCCACCTGCTGGTGATGTCGGCGACGCCGATCCCCCGCTCGCTCGCGCTCACCCTCTACGGGGATCTCGATCTCTCGCTGATCGACGAGATGCCGCCGGGGCGCGCCCCGATCGAATCGCGCTGGCTCGACTCCGGCGACCGCCGGGCGGCATTCGACCGGCTGCGGTCGGAGGTCGAGGCCGGCAGGCAGGGGTTCGTGATCTGCCCCCTGGTCGAGGGATCGGAAGCCGTCGCCTCCCGCGCGGCGACCGAGGAGCACGAGCGCATACGCCGCGACGAGCTGCCGGAGCAGGCCGACCGGGTCGCGCTCCTGCACGGCCGGCTTCCGGCGCGGGAGAAGGAGGAGGGGATGGCGCGCTTCGTCGCGGGCGAGGCGCAGGTGCTGGTCTCCACGGCGGTCGTCGAGGTCGGGATCGACGTCCCCAACGCCACCGTGATGCTGATCGAGGGGGCGGACCGCTTCGGGCTGGCACAGCTCCACCAGTTCCGCGGACGCATCGGTCGCGGGCGGCACCAGTCCTGGTGCTTCCTGCTCGCCGACGAGCCCTCCGAGGAAGCGAGGCGGCGCCTGTCGGTCGCGGAGAGCACGCTCGACGGCTTCCAGCTGGCGCAGGCGGACCTCGAGCTGCGGGGGCCCGGCGAGCTCTACGGCCTCCGCCAATCGGGCGCCTCCGTGCGCGTGGCCGCCCTGCTCGATGCGCCGCTGATCGACGCGACCCGCCGCGAGGCCGAAGAGCTGCTCGGCGCCGACCCCGAGCTCAGCGCGGCGGATCATGCAGGCCTCCGCTCTCTCGCCGCCGGCACGGCGACGAGCGCGAGCGGCGCCGGCGAGGCGCACTAGGGCCCCGGGCGTTCCGGGCCCCCGGGAGGGCCGTGGGATGGGACCGACGATCGGGACGTACCCCGGCGATTGGCGCCTGCTGCTCCGGGGCCCCGCGCCCCGGCCCCGCTAGCGGCGGCGGGCGCGAACGCCCGCGCGCAGCTCCTCGTAGCGCGCGATGAAGTCGCCGGGTCCGACGGCGGCGATCGTGCGGCCGATCAGCTCGAGCGGAAGATCGTCGACCCGCCGGAAGCGCACGCAGGACTTACCCATGTCGTAGCGCTTCCCGCTCTCGCGGTACTCCTGCTCAAACGCGTCCGCGGCACCGGGGGACGCGTAGACGCTCATCAGGTAGAGCGACATATGGTTCTTCTGCGAAGCGAGCGCCGCGTACATCAGCGGCCTCTTGTTGTAGGTATCGGGGTAGACGCGGAGCGGGATCTCGTAGCAGATCATGCCCCAGTTCATCGTCTCCTCGTAGCCGCCGGGGAGGTTCTCGAGCACGACGCTGCGCACCGCCTCGAGCGCGGTCCTCCGCTCCTCCGGGAGCTCCGCGAGGTACTCGTCGACCGTCGCCGCATCGGAGCGCATCGGCCCTCCCTCCGCCGCCTGCAGCGATGATACGACGCGCCCGAGACGCACCGCTCCCGCTCCTGTCGCCTCCGGTGGGGCGGCGCTACACTCGCTCTTCGGGGCGCGGGCAAGGGGCGCAGGCGAGATGATCCGGGACGAGTTCGCGAGTCTCGTGGCGCGCGCCCTCACCGATGCCCAGGCGGCGGGCGACCTGCCGGCGTTCGCAGCGCCCGAGGTCGAACTCCAGCACCCGCAGCGGCCCGAACACGGCGACTACTCCGCGAACCTGCCACTACGCATCCAGAGCCTGGTGCGCATGCGCGCCGTGGAGATCGCCACCGCGCTGCAGCGCCACCTCCCCTCACACGAAGCGCTGGCCGAGGCGCGGGTCGCGCCGCCCGGATTCCTGAACCTCTACCTCGCGCCGGGCTGGGTCGCCTCGCAGGCGGCGGCGATCGCGCGCGACGGCGAGCGCTTCGCGACGAGTGATCGCGGCGCGGGCGCACGCGTGCAGGTCGAGTACGTCTCCGCCAACCCCACGGGACCGCTGCACGTCGGGAACGGGCGCGGGGCCGCCATCGGCTCCACGCTCGCGAACGTGCTGCGCGCGTGGGGCTACAACGTGGAGGAGGAGTACTACATCAACGACGCGGGGACGCAGGTCGCGATCTTCGCGCGCACCCTCTACGCGCGGTATCAGCAGACCTTCGGCCGTGACGCGCCGATTCCGGAGAACGGCTACCCCGGCGAGTACGTCGCGCAGGTCGCGCGCCGGATCCGGGACGAGGAGGGCGATCGCTACCTGCAGGCGGAGGGCGATGAGCCCGACCCCCGGCTCGGCGAGCGCGGCATCGAGCTCATGCTCGAGGAGATCCGGAGGGACCTCGAGGCGATCGGCGTGCGCTACTCGAACTGGTACTCGGAACGGACGCTCCAGGCCGAGGGGGGGCCCTACCACACGGTGCTCGCGCAGATGCGCGAGCGCGGGCACGTCGTCGAGCGCGAGGGCGCCGTCTGGTTCGCCTCCTCGGAGATCGGCGAGGAGAAGGACAACGTCCTGATCCGCTCGGACGGGGTGCCCACCTACTTCGCGACCGACATCGCCTACCACTTCGACAAGCTCGTGACACGGCGCTTCGACCGCAGCCTCGATATCTGGGGCGCCGACCACCAGGGCCACGTCTCGCGCCTGAAGGCGGCGATGCGGGCGCTCGACGCCTCGCCCGACGGGCTCGATGTCGTCCTCTACCAGCTGGTCACGCTCAAGCGCGGCGACCGCGTCGTTCCGCTCTCCAAGCGAGCGGGGGAACTGGTCACGCTCGCCGACGTCGTCGAGGAGGTCGGAGCCGACGCCACGCGCTTCTTCTTCCTGCTGCCCTCGGCGGGGGCGGCGATGGACTTCGACCTCGATCTCGCGAAGCGGCGCTCCGAGGAGAACCCGGTCTACTACGTGCAGTACGCGCACGCCCGCATCCGGGGCATCCTCGATCGCGCGGGCGAGGCGGGCCTCTCCGCCGCCGGCGCCGACGCGACCCTGCTGACGCACGACGCCGAGCAGACGCTCGTGCGCAGGCTCCTGCTCCTGCCCGAGGTGATAGAGACTGTCGTTGGCGAGCTTGCGCCCCACCACCTGCCGCATTACGCGCAGGATCTGGCCCAGGCGTTCCACGTCTTCTACACACAGTGCCGCGTCGTCGATGAGCAGGAGCCGGAGCTGTCCCGGGCGCGTCTCCTCCTGCTCGAGGCGACGCGCGTGGTGCTGGCGCGCACGCTCGGCCTGATGTCGATCTCGGCGCCGGATCGGATGTAGCGATGCCCGAGAGCGACGGCGCGGCCACGCCGCCGGAGGGCGCCACGGCGCGGCAGCGGATACTCACGGGAGTGCGCCCCACCGGCCCGCTCCATCTCGGCCACTACGCCGGGGCGCTCGAGAACTGGCTCCGGCTCCAGCACGAGTACGACTGCTTCTTCCTGATCGCGGACTACCAGGTCTCCGACTACGCCTCGGACATCGATCTCGTGCGCCGCGGCGTGCGTGAGGTCGCCCTCGACTGGCTGGCGGTGGGGCTCGACCCGGACGAGAGCCATTTCGTGATCGAGAGCCATGTGCCGGAGCACGCCGAGCTCACCGTCTGGCTCTCCTGGTGGGTGGGGCTGGGACGGCTCGAGCGCAATCCGACGCTGAAGGCCGAGATCGCCGAGCTCGAGTCGCGATCCGACTCGGCCGTACCGGTCGCGTTCTTCACCTACCCGGTGATGCAGGTCGCCAACATCCTGCTCCCGCGGGCTCACCTCGTGCCGACGGGAGAGGACCAGTCGCCGCACATCGAGCTGACGCGCGAGGTGGCGCGCCGGTTCAACAGGCTCTTCGGCTACACCTTCCCCGTGCCGCGCGGCCTGGTCGGGCGCGTGCCGCGGCTGGTGGGCACCGACGGCAGCGCGAAGATGGGGAAATCGGCCGGCAACGCCATCGACCTCGGGGATGACGAGCAGACCGTCACGGCCAAGGTGATGGGCATGTACACCGATCCGACGCGGCTGCGAGCCACCGATCCCGGACACGTCGAGGGCAACCCGGTCTTCATGTATCACGACGCCTTCAACCCCGACGCCGACGAGGTGGACGACCTCAAGGAGCGCTACCGCGCCGGCCGCGTGGGCGACGTCGAGGTGAAGAAGCGGCTCGTGGCGGCGCTGAACGCCTTCCTCGACCCGATCCGGGAGCGGCGGGCGCACTACGAGGCGCGTCCCGAGCTCGTCCGCGAGGCGCTCGCCGCGGGATCGGAGCACGCTCGCGCGGTCGGCCGCGAGACCATGGCGGATGTGCGGACCGCCCTGCGCCTCGACGACGTCGGCGGCGGCGCCGCCGGCTGATGCCGACCGGGCACCACCGGGCGACGCTCCCCGTCGCCCGCAGCGGCGAGGACGCCCTGACCACGGCGATTGGCCTCGCTCGCGCCGCCGGCTCCCTGGTGCGCGACGCCTCCCTGGGGCCGCGCAGCTACGAACGCAAGGGGCGCATCGACTTCGTCACCGCGGCCGACCGCGCCTCGGAGGCTCTCATCGTCGCGGGGCTGGCCGAGGCATTCCCCGGCCACGCCGTTCTCTCCGAGGAGTCCCACGCCGACACCCCGTGGGCCGACGGAGACCTCTGGGTCGTCGATCCACTCGACGGTACGCGCAACTTCACCGCCGGCGTCCCGCTCTACTGCGTGACCCTGGCCTACGTCCGCGACGGCACGCCGCTGCTCGGCGTGACCTACGATCCCAACCGCGACTGGTGCCTCGCCGGCGGGCGCGGTCTCGGGCTGACGGCAAACGGCCGCGCAGTCGGCGCCACGGCGGCGCCCGACCTGGCCTCCTCGCTGGTGGTTGTCGATCTCGGTCACGACGACGACCGCGCCGCCGCCACGCTCGATCGCATGCGGGGACTGTGGCCCGGCGTGCAGGGCTACCGCGTGGTCGGCTCGGCGGCGCTGGGGCTCGCCTGGGCGGCGGCCGGTCTCTGCGATCTCATGGTCCACGGCTCCGTGTGGCCGTGGGATATCGCGGCGGCGCTGGCGATGGTGCCGGCCGGTGGCGGGGTGCTGCTCGACGCGGACGGTGCGCCGGCCACGCTCGCGTCCCGCAGCGTCGTGGCCGGTGCGCCGCAGGCGGCGCTCGACTTCCTGGCGACGCGCTCCGGCTGACGCGGCCGGCACGCGCGCACCGCACGGCGCGGAGCAGGCCCTGGGGGAGAGAGGTCGGCGCGAGAGTCCGGCTCAGCGCTCGGAGATCGGCACGAAGCGGCGCACGGCCTCGCCCACGTAGATCTGACGCGGCCGGAAGAGGCGGTTGCCGGAGTCCCACTGCTCCTGCATGTGCACCGCCCAGCCGAGCGTTCGCGACGCCGCGAAGAGCGGCGTGTAGAAGTCGACCGGCACGCCGATGCCGTTGAAGACGCAGCCCGAGAAGAGGTCGACGTTCGGCCACAGCCCCCGTTCGGAGAGACGCTCGGTCGCGACGCGCTCCACCTCGAGCGCGATGTCGTAGAGCTTGCGGTGCTCCGGATCGATGAGGAGGCTCTCGGCAAGACGCTGGATGACGATCGAGCGCGGATCCTTCACCTGATAGATGCGGTGGCCGAAGCCGGGGATCCGGGCCCGCTCGTCGAGCATGTTGCTGACGAACGCCGCGGCCCGATCGGGTTCGCCGATCTCCCCGAACAGTCGAAGTGAGCGCTCGTTGGCGCCACCGTGCGCCGGCCCCGAGAGCGCACCGATGGCGGCCGACACCACGGACTCCGGCTCGGATCGCGTCGAGGTCACGACTCGCGTCGTGAAGGTCGAGGCGTTCCCGGCCGAGTGATCCGCCTGCAGTATCAGCAACGTGTCCATCGCCGCGACATGCTCCGCGGGAGGCTCGCCGCCGATGATCATCCGCAGCACCATCGAGGCGTGCGACTCCCCCGGCCGCGGGCCGTCGTAGGGACGACCGGCCGCCGCCTGCGCAATCACGCCGACGAGGTGCCCGACCTTGGCGATCAGCGCGACGCCTCGCTCCCGGATCTCCCCCAGAGACTGCTCGAAGTCGTTTCCCTGCGGCCCGAGAGCGGCGACCGCCGCCTGCAGGGCGAACATGGGATGCGCGCCCTCGCCGGCACGGCGCGCGATCTCGATCTGCGCCCCGGTCAGCGTGCGGGCGCTCTCCATCTCGGCCGCGATGTCGGCGGTGCGCGACGACGCCGGAAGCTCGCCGTCATAGAGCAGCGCGACGATCTCCTCGAAGCGGGTGCCGTGCGTGAGATCCTCGATCGAGTAGCCCCGGTACGTGAGCCGCCCCGCCGCGCCGTCCACGAGCGATACCGAGGACTCGGCGATCGGGATCCCCTCGAGTCCCGGGATCAGGGTCGCGGTCGCGTCGGTCGTCATCGCTGGTCCCCGCTCTCGACTCCGAGAGGCGCCCGCTCACCGTTGCCGACGGCGGCGCCGTGGCCGTGCTGGCCCGATGGACGGCGCACGCGCCGCCTGCGGTGGTGCTCCGGGCGGTCATTATACGGGTGCCGGACGGGCTGCGTCGGCGCTCCGCCGGGGCTCAGCTCCCGACCCGGTCTCCGGCATGCGTCGAGACGAACTCCGACAGCAGCTCCCGCACTTCGTCGGCGTGCGAGTCGAGTCCGTGATCGGCGCCGGAGAGGATCGCGAGCCGCTTCGGCTCCCGGGCGCGCGCGAAGATATCGTCCGACGCGGCGCGGTCGAGGACCACGTCCTCGTCGCCGTGGACGAGCAGGAGCGGTTTCGCGAGCGCGTCGACCTGCTCCGTCCCGGCGCGCTGCGGCGCGAGCGCCGCCACCGCCGTGACGAGCGGCGCGAGACCCCCTGCCCGGATCGCCACGGCGCCGCCGAACGAGGCACCGACGAGGACGACGCGGGCGGCTCCGATCCCCTTCAGGAAGGAGCAGCCGGCCAGGGCATCGAGCACGCACTCGACGAGGTCGCCCGGCTGCCGGTAGTGGAGCCGCAGCGAGGTGACCCCGGAGGTCACCAGCTCGCGCGCGAGCCGCTCGTAGACCCCGCGCGCGGGGCCCCGGACGCCGCCCGACGCACCGCCCAGGTAGATCGCGCAGCCATCCCGCCCCTCGCACGGCCGGAGCAGGCCCTCCAGCGAGCCGCGCGAGGTCTCGAGCAAGACGGCGATCTCCCCGGGCTCGCCGGTCGGACGGGCGCGAACGTGCTCGATGCGGAGCTCGTACGCTTCCTCGTCCCCGCCGCGCGCGTGGGGGCCGCCGTTCGCGCTGCCGTCGCCGTCCATCGGCGGGCCCCCCGGCCGCTCGGCGCTCACGGATTCGCCGCGTGCACCTGTCCGACCGGCGCGGTCCCGGCCGCCGCGAGCCGGCGGCGCACGAAGCGCTCGATGCGGTCGAGCGCCTCCGACAGCTGATCGTAGGAGGCCGCGTAGCAGATCCGCACGTAGTCGCGCCCGCTCTCGCCGAAGGCGATCCCCGGCACGACGGCCACCCGCTCCTCCTCCAGGAGGGCCTCGGCGAAGGCCTGGCCGTCGAGACCGACCGGGCGCACGCTGGGGAACGCGTAGAAGGCCCCGCGCGGCTCCACCATCGGCAGGCCGATCTCGGCGATACGCCGGCAGAGCAGGCGTCGCCTGCGGTCGTACTCGTCGATCATCCCGCGAACGTCCTCCTCGGCCGAGTGGAAGGCCTCCAGGGCCGCGTACTGGGCCGCCGTCGGCGCCGACATCATCACGTACTGGTGGATCTTCATGATCGCCTCGAGCAGGTCGGCGCGTGCCGCGACGTAGCCGAGCCTCCAGCCCGTCATCGCGTAGCTCTTGGAGAAGCCGCCGAGGAGCACCGTTCGCTCGCGCATGCCGGGAAGCGACGCGAAACAGACATGCTCGGCACCGTAGACGAGGCGATCGTAGATCTCGTCGGAGATCACGAAGAGGTCGTGATCGCGCGCGATCTCGGCGACGCCCTCCAGCGCGTCACGGGTCATCACCGCCCCGGTCGGGTTCGAGGGATAGGCGAGGAGGATCGCCTTGGTCGCCGGCGTGATGTGCCTCCTGAGCGCCTCCGCCGTGAGCATGAAGCCTTCCTCCGGCGTGGTCGGGACCGGGACGTAGACGCCGCCTGCCATCATGACGACCGGCTGATACGCGACGTAGCCCGGCTCGGGGACGAGCACCTCGTCACCCGGGTCGAGCAGAGCCCGCATCGAGACGTCGAGCGCCTCGGACACGCCGCTCGTGAGCAGCAGCTCCGCGGGCGGCCGGTAATAGACGCCGTAGCGGTGCTCGAGGTGGCGCGAGAGCGCCTCCCGCAGCTCGAGCAGGCCGTAGTTGCTCGTGTAGCCGGTGTGGCCCGCGAGCATCGCATCGGCAGCCGCGCGCGTGATCTGCGCCGGCGTCGGGAAGTCCGGCTGCCCGACCGCGAGCGAGATCAGGTCGGTGGCGCCGTCCAGCAGCTCGAAGAACTGCCGGATGCCCGATGAGGGAAGCGTCGAGAGCGTGCTCGACGTCGCCCCTCGCCGCGCGCGATACGCCTTCCGGTCCTGGTCGCCATCCGCCGGCATCGACTCGCCCGCGCCGCCCCCGACCTCGCTCACGCTTCCCTCCCTGCCGGCCCCGGAACGGACGGCGACCGCTCATGCCAGTCGGTGACGGCCTGGTACGCCGCAGTCGCGCGCAGCAGGGTCCCCTCGGCAAACGGCTTCCCCAGCAGTTGCAACCCGACGGGCAGGCCCTCGACGAAGCCGCAGGGCATCGAGATCGCGGGGTAGCCCACGATGTTGGCCGGTATCGTGTAGAGATCCGAGAGGTACATCGCCCACGGGTCGTCCACGCGCTCGCCGAGGCGGAACGCGGTGCCGGGCGCGGTCGGGCTGAGGATCAGGTCGTGATCGGCGAGCGCGTCGTCGAACTCCTCGCGGATCAGCGTCCGCACCCGCTGCGCCTTCAGGTAGTAGGCGTCGTAGTACCCGGCGGAGAGGGCGTAGGTTCCGAGCATGATGCGCCGCTTCACCTCCGGGCCGAAGCCGACGCCACGCGTTCGCTCCATCTCATCCCAGAGTCCTGGACCGCTCGTGTCGCCCGCTCCGTACTTCACCCCATCGTAGCGCGCGAGGTTCGCTGAGGCCTCTGCGGGGGCGATCAGGTAGTAGGCGGGAAGCGCCGCCGACGCCAGGGGAAGATCGACCCCGCGGACCAGCCGCGCGCCGTTCGCGCCCAGCAGCCCGAGCGCCGCCTCCACCGCCTCAACCACGCCGTCCTCAGCCCCGTCGAAGAAGGCGTCGGGAACGGCGACGGAGAGCCCGTCGAGGCCGCGACCGAGCTCTTCGCGGTAGTCGGGCACGGGCTCGGGCGCCGTCGTCGAGTCCCGCGGGTCGAGACCGGCGATCGCACCGAGAGCGTTTGCCACGTCCTCGGCGTCGCGCCCGAAGGGACCGACCTGCTCGAGCGAGGAGGCGAAGGCCACCACGCCGTAGCGGGAGACGCGGCCGTAGGTCGGCTTCAGCCCGACGATGCCGGTGAGCGCGGCCGGCTGGCGTATCGAGCCGCCGGTGTCGGTGCCGAGCGCGAGCGGGACGCCCCGCGCCGCCACCGTCGCCGCCGAACCGCCCGAGGAGCCCCCGGGGACGCGATCGAGGTCCCACGGGTTGCGCGTGGCCCCGTAGGCAGAGTGCTCCGTCGAGGATCCCATGGCGAACTCGTCGAGATTGGCCTTCCCGACCACCACGGCCCCCGCGCGGCGCAGCCGGTCGGCAACCGTCGCGTCCTCGGCGGGAACGTAGCCCTCGAGGATGCGCGAGGCCGCCGTGGTCGGGACGCCGGCGGTGGCGATCAGATCCTTGAGCGCGACGGGGATCCCGGTGAGGGGCCCCGCGTCGCCGTCGCGCAGCGACTCGTCGGCGGCGGCGGCGGCGGCGAGAGCCCGTTCGTCCTCGATTGTGATGTAGGCGTGGATCGCCGGTTCCTGCGCCCTCAGCCGCGCGAGCGTCGCGCCCGCGAGCTCCACGGCTGTGTACTCGCCCGATCGCAGGGCGCGCGCATGCTCGTGTGCCGTGCGCCCGAGGTCGACGAACGCGGCGCTCATCCGAGCCGCACCCGTCGCGCGCGCAGCGCCGACGGCCTCATTCGGTCTCGAGAACGGGGCGCACGCGCAGGTACGGACCCTCGCGGCGAGGCGCGCGGGAGATCACCTCCTCGGGCGCGAGGGACGGCGCCACGAGATCATCGCGCTCCACGCTCGTGAGGGCGACCACGTGCGTCGTCGGCGCGACGCCGTCCGTATCGATCTCCGCGAGGATGCGGAAGTGCTCCAGGCACGTCGACAGGTCGGCACGCAGCCGCTCGACTTCGACATCGTCCAGGGAGATGCGCGCGAGACGCGCCAGCTGCCGGACGTCCCCGGCCGAGAGCATCATCGGTGCCATTCCGTTCACAGCCCGCCGCGCACGGGGCCGCGACACCGGCGCCGCTCCCGTAGGGCTCGCCGCACGAAGGCGTTATGATAGTGGGCAGCCCTCCCCCACGCCAGCGCGCCCGGGGCCGCTCACCCACCCGGACGCGGGTCGAGCGGAGGATGTGCATCCCGCGGGATGCGGTCGGTCTCGGGCGGCGGAGTAGCGCGCCGGCGCGCGAAGGAGGCTCTCCTATCCGGGCGAGCGATCCGACGGCCTCACGCTTGCTTGCGGCCGACCGGGGCCTCGACCCGGCGTCGGCGGCGGCTGCGACGGAGGACGCGGAGCGTCGCGCGGAGCCCGCTCCCGAAGACGAGCCCGCACGACTCGGCAACCCCTCCTTCGTCTGGCGCTTCGGGCAGGAGCGCCGGCTCGCGATGATCTCCCGCTTCGTGTCGCTGCCGGGAGCGCTCGTGCTCGATCTCGGCTGCGGCGTCGGGGAGTACGTGCGGGGCTTCGTCAGGGAGGGGGCGCGGGCGGTCGGCATCGACATCGCCCCGGGGCGCCTCGCCGAGGCTCGACGGCGCCTCTCTCCGCCCGGCCCCGGCGAGGGGGCCCCCGCGCCGCACGCCGGCGCCGTCGCGGGACTGCTCGCCGCCGCCGGTGAGAGCCTTCCGTTGCGCGACGGCTCGCTCGACGCCGTCGTGCTCAACGAGGTGATCGAGCACGTCAAAGACGACGCCGCGACGCTCGGCGAGGTCGCGCGGGTGCTGAAGCCGGGCGGGACCTGCGTGATCTTCGCCCCGAACCGCCTCTACCCGTTCGAGACCCACGGCGTCTTCCTGGGCCGTCGCTACGTCTTCGGGAACATCCCCCTCGTCAACTGGCTGCCGGGGATCCTCCGATCGCGGCTTGTGCCGCACGCGCGCGCCTACGGTCACGGAGACTGGCAGCGCCTCGCCCGGCCGGCGGGGCTCGAGATCGTCCATCACGGTTATGTCTATCCCGGCTTCGACAACGTCGCGGCGCGGTGGCCGCGCGCCGCCCGCGCGCTGCGCGCCGTGTGCTACCGCGCCGAGCGAACACCCGCGGCCCGGTTCGGCCTCTCCCATCTCGTCATCCTGCGCCGCGGTACGGGCCCGCCGGCCGCCGCGCAGGGTGCCGGCGGCCGGCCGTGACGTCGGCGCGGCTCGCGCGGAAGCGGCGGCGAGCCACCGGCGGCTCGGCCGCGAACGGAGGCGATGCCGACATCGGCCGTCGCCTGCGCTGGCTGCTCGCGGCGGCGCTCGCCGCAGCCGCCTTTCTCCTGCTCATGCTCGCGGGCATCAGCGGCGCCGCGGTCTACGGCGTGGCCCAGTACGACGAGATCGCCGACTCGGTCGTCCCCCCGGCGGAGCTGCTCGATCAGCTCCCCCGCGGCGGAGCCCGCATCTACGACCGGCACGGCGTGCTGCTCTACGAGTTCGTCGACGAGCTCTCCGGCCTGCGCCGCCCCGTCCCACTCGCCGAGATCTCCCCGTGGCTCGTGCAGGCCACGATCGCCACCGAGGACCAGAACTTCTTCGAGAACAACGGGCTCAACGTGCGCGGACTCGCGCGTGCCGCGCTGGAGAACTTCTCGCCCTTCCGCAACGACTTCCTCCAAGGCTCCGGCGGCTCCTCGATCACGCAGCAGCTCGCGAAGAACATCTACATCCCGCGCGAGGAGCGCGCCGAGCGGTCGGTCGACCGCAAGGTCAAGGAGACCGTCATCGCGCTCGAGCTCACGCGCCAATACGACAAGGGGCAGATCCTCGAGTGGTATCTCAACTCGATCTCCTACGGCGGCATCTACGTCGGGATCGAGGCGGCAGCCGAGGGCTACTTCGGCAAGCAGGCGTCCGATCTCACGCTGCCGGAGGCGGCGCTGCTGGCCGGCATTCCCCAGTCGCCGGCGCGGTTCGATCCCTTCAGCAACTTCCCGCTGGCCAAGATCCGGCAGGGCGACGTGCTCGAGCTGATGGTGCGCTCGGGCGCGATCACGGGTGAACAGGCCGAGGCCGCGGCCGCCGCGGAGCTGATCTTCAAGGCGAACCGCTTCGACATCGAGGCTCCTCACTTCGTGCTGGGCCGCATCGCAGAGGAGATCGAGCAGCGCTTCGGTCCGCGTGCGCTGTACGAGGACGGGCTCGAGGTCGTCACGACGCTCGACCTGACGCTCCAGCACGAGGGCGAGCGCGTCGTCGAGCACTGGGTCGGCACGTTCGAGGAGCAATCCGACGGCCACAACGGCGCGCTCTTCGCCCTGGACCCGCAGAACGGCCAGATCCTGGTCTACGTCGGGAGCCGCGACTACTTCCGAGACGACATCGAGGGCCGCAACGACAACATCGTCTCGCAGAACTCGCCGGGTTCGACGCTTAAGCCGTTCACGTACATGACGGCCTTCATGAACGGCTGGAGCACCGGCACGGGCATCGTCGACCAGCCGCTGACCATCCCCGACCCCGCGACCGGCGAGGACTTCGAGCCGCGCAATCCGGGGGAGCGCTTCCACGGCATCCTCCCGGCCCGCGAAGCGCTCGGGAACTCTCTGAACATCCCCGCCGTCAAGACCATCCTGTACGCCGGGGTCGACGAAACCGTCGAACTCCTGAAGCAGGTCGGCTTCACCACGCTCGACAATCCGCTCGGCTACGGCCCGGCGCTCACCCTCGGCGGCGTCGACATCACGCTGCAGGACATCACGTACGCCTACAGCCTGTTCGCCACGGAGGGACTCATGCGCGGACAGGAGCGGCTCGCCGAGCCCGAGCCCGGCACGCGCCTCCTCGAGCCGGTCGCCCTGCTGCGGGTCTCCGACGCGAACGGGCACGTTCTCTACCAGTTCACGGAGGCGACCGCCCGGCGCGTGGTGCCGTCCAACTTCGCCTACCTCGTGACGAGCATCCTCTCCGACGGCGACAACCAGTGCCGCATCTTCGGCTGCGATGCCCTCAACCTGAAGGACCGGCCCTCCGCGCAGAAGACCGGTACGTCGGAACCCTTCGACGATGAGGATGCGATCGGCGACACCTGGGCCATCGGCTATACGCCGAACCTCGTGGCCGGCGTCTGGGCCGGCAACTCCGACAACTCGCCCATGTTCAACATCTTCAGTACCACGATCTCGTGGCGCAGCTGGCGCGACTTCATGAACTTCGCGCACGAGGAGCTCGAGCTGCCGCCGACGAAGTTCGTGCGGCCGCCGGGAGTCGAGAGCCGTGAGCTCTGCTGGCCGTCGGGGCTCCTCCCCTCGGAGAACTGTCCCCTCGTGAACCGCTACACCGGGCTCTTCGCCACGGACGTACTGCCCCGCAACGAAGAGGAGCTCGCCGCGATGCAGGACGAGTGGTGGCAACCCGTCCTCATCGACACCCGCACCGGGCTCGCCGCCGGTGGGGACACCCCCTCCGCCTTCCTCGCCGAGGAGGTGCGGCTCGTGCTGCCGCCGGAGGAGATCGAGGAGTGGGAAGACCTCCCCGACTGGGCCGCGGAACAGGGCGTCGCCGGATTGCTCGCCCCGCCGTCTGCGGTCGATGAAGCCGTGGCACTGGTCTCCGTGGCCTCGCCGCTGGCGACGCAGACCGTGGCCCAGACGCTCACCATCCGCGGTCGGGCCGACTCGCCGGACTTCGAACGGCTGGTCGTCGAGTGGGGACGGGGCACGAACCCCGACGTCTGGGTCCGGATCCGGGCCTCCAACCGGGCGGTGCCGGACGGGAATCTCGCGCGGTGGGACACCACCACCGTGCCCAACGGCTCCTACACGCTGCGGGTCGTCGTCGACGACGGAAGGCTCGGCCGGCTCCGCTACGCCATCCCGATCACCATCGACAACGGAGACGAGGGAGCGGAGACCGACGAGGCGCCGTGGGCGGCGATCAGCTGGCCCACGGAGGGCGCCGTCGTCTCCGGCGCCTTCGTCGTGACCGGAAGCGTCATCTCGGGCGACCTGCTCGACGCCCGTCTCGAGGTCGGTCGCGGCCGCGTCCCGTCGAGCTGGCTCGAGGTGGGGCGCGTCACGCAGGGGCAGGTCTCGGCCGCGGTCGGCCGCTGGGACACGACCGAGTTCGACGACGGCACCTACACTCTCCGCCTGACCGTGCGCGACCGCGAGCTCGGCCTCACCGAGGTCACGGCGACGGTCGCGGTGCGCAACGAAGCCGAGGATCCGGACGAGCCGGAGTCATCCGGAGGCGAGTAGAAGAGCCTCAGGACGCCGCGCTGCGAACGTTGTGGATCGCGCCGAAGAAGTCCTCTACTCGCTCTCGAATAGCTCGACGGACCAAATACGGATTTCACCCCCACAGGGGCCGCAATGGCTCGCCGAGCCAAACTCCAAGCCAAACTGGAGCGCGGGCTATTTCGCAGGGGTCGGCACGAAGGCAACGCTCCCTGACAGCCAGACACCCGCCACCGGAACGGGCGCTGGGAAGCAGGGGGGAACCGATGGCGGCGAGGAAGACCCACCGGGCCGGTCGAGGAGGACACGACGGGCTGCGGCCAGTCGACGCGCCGGACCATCAGCGCGACGCCCGACGGCGTCACGTGCCCGGCCTGCGCGAGCGTTGCCGACAAGGCCGAGACCAAGGCGAAGGCCAAGGCGGCCACGGGGGTCGAGGGACCACGACGCCCCCGCAGCGCCCGCGTGGCTCGAGGGCGCGCCTCGGGCGGACCAGGGGATCGGCGTCGAAGGGGGTTAGGGGTCGCTGCGCCCCGAGCTGCCCGAGACCTGGTGCAACGAGCTGAAGAAACGCTCCATCTCCTCGAGTTCGCCGGCGAGTACCAGCACGTCGCGCCGCTGCAGCCGTTCCCCACGATCGGGATAGAGGATGACTCGCGATCCGCGTGCGAGCAGCAGCAGCGTCACGCCGTCGGGGCGATTCCCGATCACATCGCCGAGCTCCTGCCCCACAATCTCCTGCGGCACCTGGACCCGGCTCACGGCGTACCCCTCGACGACGTCAAGAGAGTCGGTGATGTCCGACGACGACCAGCTGTGCGCAAGCCGCAGTCCGGTATCCCGCTCGGGATAGATCACCCGGTCGGCGCCGACGCGCGTCAGGATTTCCCCGTGCAGGTCGTTGCGTGCTTTCGCGATCACGCGCTCGACGCCGAGTCGCTTCAGCAGCAGCGTGACGAGGATGCTGGTCTCGATGTGACCGGTGATGGCGACCACCGCGGAATCACAATCGGCGACGCCCAGGCGTCCGAGCGACTGTTCGTCGGTGGCGTCGGTCTGGACCACATGGGTGACGCTGGGCGCGAGGCGCTGCACGACCCCCAGGTCGGAGTCGATGCCGAGTACGTCATGGCCGGCGGCCCCGAGCTCCGCCGCGACCGCGGAGCCAAAGCGCCCGAGGCCGATGACGGCCACGTGCTGCTTCATCGCACCATCTCCCGTCCCGCACCGTTCCCGATCATTCTCGACCGCACCCCGGCCGCGATCCAGTGACGCCGCATGGGCGCACACCCGCCGTCACCGCCGTGACCAGCGACCGGTCGTCTCTCCCCGCCCCCGGGGCGGCGCCCGCCGCACGCTCGTCGGGAGGCGTCACCCGGCAGTCGCCGACGTGAACGCGGAAACCCAGACCGGGAAGAAGCCGACCGCGTGGGCGACGCGGCGCGACGCGACGTTGTCGGGGGCGGTTCCGTAGTACGGCACGCGCCCCGCCCCCAGGACAGCGTCCGTCACCCGCGACGTCAGGGCCGCCCCCAGCCCCCTGCCCCGCTGCTCCGCCCGCACGTCGACCCCGATCTGCCAGAGGTCGTCCGAATCCGAGGTGGCGGTCGCGACCCCGGCGACCCGATCGCGTTCGGTCGCGACGGCGGCCACGGCGACGGCGCGGCCCTGCACGGCAGCCCGGGGCGAAGCCGCATTCGGCCACTCGTGGCTGCTCAGCGGTTCCATCAGCTCCGCGCCGCCCACGGTGACCCGATAGCCGCGCGGCGCCTCGCGCGCGCGCCAGTCCGTCCTCGATGCGCAGGCGTAGAGAAGCGGTCCGTGGAGGGAACGGGAATGGCGGGAGACCCGCCTCGCGGCGGCGCCCAGGAGCCTCGCCCCGAAGATCTCGCGGGGGTCGGCCTCCCCGAAGAGCTCGGTCGCCCACGGCATCCACGTCGGCGTCGCGGCGACGACCGCCGCGGCTCCCATCGTCGCGATCGTCAGGCTGTGGGAATCACGCGGGAACCGCCGCCCGACCGTGTCGCCGCCGCGAGCCGGCGGGACCACCGACAGGCGGATGCCGTCGCCCGCAAAATCCCCGGGCTGGCAACCGCACTCGGCCGCGAGCGTCGAGGCCACCACGTCGAGCACATCGGCGCGCGTCACCACCACACGAGCACCTCGCCCCCCTACGGCGCCGGCGCCGGAACCGCGAGGCCCCAGGCCCGCGCGAGGTCGCGCACCTCCCGGTGCGAGGTGACATCCCTCACCTCGTCCAGGAAGACGGCGAGCGAGCCCATGCGCGCGCGCAGCGCCCGCAGTTCCTCCCCCACCGGATGGACCGCGTCTCCGCGCGCAGCGTAGGTGCCGAACCAGGCGAAGTAGGCCTGGTTGATCCGCCGGATGACGATCCCCCCGGCCGCGAGCTCGTCGCGCGTCTGCTCCATCAGGTGCTCCGCCTCCGCGATGCGCCCTGCGGCCAGGAGGTCGTCGACGGCGAGATGGAGCTCCCTCAGCGCCTCGTCCCGGCGCGCCCGTCGAAGCTCCCCTGCGTCGGCGGTGGAGCCTGCCGACAGGGCCCCGCTCGCGCCCCCGTCTCCGATCGTGGGATCCCCGAAGCGCTCGATGACCAGGGCTGCGATCTCGTCTCCGGCGATGTCGGCGACGGTCTCGTTGATCGTCCGGACCTCCTGCGAGCGGAAGTAGGAGAGGCCGAGCGGGTAGAAGGCAAGGTAGTGGTGCACCCACTCGTGTGCGGCGGTCGCGACCGTGGCCGCGTAGCCCCGCTGGGAGTTGACCACGGCCGGGTAGAGGGCCACACCCCCCGTCCGGAGCACCAGCGCCGAGATGGCCTCATCGTCCGCCTCCCGCGCGCGCTCGCGCTCGACTGCTTCCTCCGGGGTCACCCCCGGGGCCAGCAATTCCTCGTCGATGCGCTCGATGCGCTCGCGCGGGGAGACGACCAGCACCCACGGCGGCCGGGCGAGCTCGATGTCGACCGGGGGAAAGACCGAACCGGGCAGAGGGAGCCGCCCCCGAACCCCGGCCTGCTGGAGCACGGCGTCGATCCTCCCCTCGATCGTCGCCTCCACGGCGCCCTCCAGCCGCACCGCATCGCGGACGGTGCGGTCGACGAAGGCGAAGTAGCGCGCGATCGCCTCGTCTCCCGCGGGGTCGTCGCGGAGGGGGGCGCCCAGGGCGCCGAGCCACTTGTTGGGGAGGCTGGCGAGCTCCCAGCGCAGGTAGTCGTAGCGCGCGCCCTGATCCTCGAAGCGGAGGGCCAGGAGCACCGTCCACAGCAGCATGGCGACGACGGCGACCGCGGCGGCGAGCGCGACCGCGCGCAGGCCGCCCCGCCGGCGACCGCGGGCGTCCGCGGAGGGCGCCGGGGCATCGCGGCCGGCGAGGCGAGCGGCGAGGCGACGAAGGCGCAGCCCGTCTCTCACACATCGAGCCTAGCGCGGAGCAGTGCGCGCGGTGGGACCGGCGCTCGTTTCGCCGGTCCCGGCCGGTGCCGTAGAGTAGCCGCGATGGCGACCCCCACCCCGACTCCGGCACCGGGCCGTGTGCGTATCGTCGCCGCCGCAGCCGTCGACGCCGCGCTGCTGGTCGCCCTTCACGCCGGTGCCGCCCTGCTCGCGACGGCCTGGCTGCTGGTGCGGTCCGAGTCCGGGCGGCTCGATGTCGGCGCCACCGATGCCGCCGTCGCCGTCTCCGTGATCGCAGCCGCCGCTCCCGCCTGGGTCGCCTGGACGCTGCTCGCCACGCGCCGGCGGCTCCCGACGCCCGGGCAGGGGCTCGCCCGGATCCGGCCGGTCCCGGCCGGCGACGCGCCGAGAGGCGCCCTCTACGTGCGGGCCGCGGCGGCGCCGCTCTCGCTGCCCGGCTGGCTCTGGGCGGCGGCCACGCCGCTCGTCGCCGGCCTGCCGCCGTGGCTGGCACTCCCGCCGCTGGTGGGGGCGACGGGCGTGGCGGCGGCCGCCCTCGGATCGCTGGGCCTCCTGCTCGTCAGGCCGCGCGCGCGCCTGCTGCACGATCGCCTCGCGCGCACGTCGCTCGTCCCGGTGGAGCCATGAGCGATCCGCCCCGACAACAGCAGTTCGACTTCGGCGAGGAGCACGGTGAGGAGCCCCCGGGCGGGATGCCGCCCCCGGGCTCGCCGGAGCGAGCGGCCGCCCCGCCCGCCTGGCGCGACCCGACGGATCGTCCGGCCCCGGTGGTGACCGAGGACGGCGAGTACTGGTTCCCGCGCCCGGAGGAGCATCGCGCCGTTCCGCGCGAGCCGTGGTCGGAGCGCTGGCTCGGGCTGCGCCACACCGTCTCCTGGATCGCCGCCGTCGCGCTCGTGGCGGCGGCGGCGGCCGCCCTCGCCGCCCACTCCGTCGTGCAGGCCACGAGCGAGCAGGTCGCGCGCCCGGCGCTGAGGAACGCGGTCGACGCGCTGGCGGAGCCCGAAGCCCTGATCGACCTGCACTTCGAGACGATTCAAGAGGCGGCCGCCGGCGCCGCCGCCGGCGCGGAGATCGAGGTTCCGGGATACGCGGTTCCGGGCGTCGGCCTCACCGCGCAGGAGGCGGCGAGCGAAGACCGCCCGCGGATGCGGGACGCGCTCCTGGAGCGCAGTGTCACCCGGATCCGGGCCGAGGGGAGGAGCGCTCTCGCCGAGGGTGGACTCGCGCCGCCGGTGACCGACCGCCTCTCCACGGCCGGTGCCGTCGCCGTCCTGCTCGACGGGCTCACCGCCGCCACCCACGAGAGCTGGATCGGCTGGCGCACGAGGCTGGTGCTGGCGGCGGCTCTGCTCGCCGCCGCCGTGCTCGCACTGCCGCGCGGCTTCGGCGGCGTGCTCGGAGTCGGCTCGGCGCTGCTCGCCGCCGGCATTCTCGTGACGGCCGCCTCGCTCGGCCTGCGCCTCGCGCTCTCGGCCGCGAGCGTCGAGGGCCCCCTTCTCGACGAGTACCTGCGCGTCGCGCGCGACCTCACGCTCATCCCGCTGCGCAACGGCATCGTGCTGGCGGGAGCAGGCGCGGCGCTCGTGCTGCCGGCGGCGCTCCTGCGCGCCGTCTTCGAGCGCTCGGAGATGCGCCGGCCGGCGGCGAGCACCGGCTGAGCAAGCCGCCGCCGCGCGTGCGGGCAGCGCTCGGGGCGCCGATCGCCCGAACTGTCCCGGGCACGGCCGCGAGCAACGCCGGTCCGCCGGCGGACCGGCGGTCGGGCCCGGTTGACGGGTGCGCGGGCGGCGGATAGCGTCCCGAGTCGCGCCGTGGGCGCAGGTCGCGGCGCGCCACCCGGAAGGTTCCGCATGCTGCGCAACCCGCGCGCATTCTTCCAGCCGCTCGCGATGGGCGCACCGCAGCCGCCCCGCGAGATCCCGGCGCGGCCGATGCGGATGATCCACTTCTTCGACCCGGGCCACCCGCGAATGCGCGCGCGGATCCCGCAGATCATCCCCCAAGTCGACGTCCTGCTCGGCAACCTCGAGGACGCCATCGCCGCCGACCGGAAAGAGGAGGCCCGGACCGGGCTGATCGAGGTCGCCCGCGAGAACGACTTCGGCGACACGGCGCTCTGGACTCGCATCAACAGCCTCGACTCGCCGTGGTTCCTCGACGACATCACAGAGCTCGTCGAGACGATCGGCGACCGGCTCGATGTGATCATGCTCCCCAAGGTGAACGGCCCGTGGGACATCGCCTTCCTGGACCAGCTGCTGGCCCAGCTCGAGGCGAAGCACGGAGTCCGCGAGCCGCTCCTGGTGCACGCCGTGCTGGAGACGGCGATCGGCGTCTCCAACGTCGAGGCGATCGCGACCGCCAGCCCGCGCATGCAGGGGATGAGCCTCGGCCCGGCCGATCTCGCCGCGTCACGGCGCATGAAGACGACGCGCGTCGGCGGCGGGCACCCCGCCTACCTCGTGCGAAGCGACCCCGACCCCTCCGACGCCGACGCGCCCCGACCGACCGCGCAGCAGGATCTCTGGCACTACACGATGGCGCGCATGGTGGACGCCTGCAACGCGGCGGACTGCTACCCGTTCTACGGTCCCTTCGGCGACATCGCCGACCCGGTGGCGTGCGAGGATCAGTTCCGCAACGCCTTCCTGATGGGGTGCGTGGGTGCCTGGTCGATCCATCCCAGCCAGATCGACATCGCCAAGCGCGTCTTCTCGCCGCCCGCCGACGAGGTGGCCTTCGCGCGGCGGATCGTGGAGGCGATGGGCGACGGCTCGGGCGTGATCATGCTGGACGGCAAGATGCAGGACGACGCGACCTACAAGCAGGCGCAGGTCATGCTGACGACCGCACGCCGGCTCGCCGAGCGCGATCCCGAACTCGCCGCGCTCTACGGCTTGGACGCCGGCGGGTCCGGGCCGGCGGCGCAGGGCTAGGCGGCGAGGAGAGCGATGCGCTTCTTCGAGTTCGAGGCGAAGCAGCTGCTGGCACGGCGCGGCGTCCCGCTGCCCGAGAGCCGGATCGCGCGCACGGCCGAGGAGGCCGCCGACGCGCAGCGCGAGCTCGGGGGCGACGTCGTCCTCAAGTCGCAGGTGCTCAGCGGCGGCCGCATGAAGGCCGGCGGCGTGCGCTTCGCCGGGAGCGCGGACGAGGCCCGCGGCGCCGCCGAGGCCATCCTCGCGCTGCCGATCAACGGTCAGCACCCCCAGGGCGTGCTGGTCGAGCGCAAGGGTGAGATCGCGCAGGAGTACTACGCCGCCGTGACGTGGGACGGTCGGGCGAAGCGGCCGGTCATCGTCTTCAGCGACATGGGGGGCATCGACATCGAGGAGGTCGCCGAGGCGCATCCCGACCACCTCTCCCGCACCCACCTCTCGACCCTGCGGCCGCTCTCCGACTACCAGGCGAAGCTCGCCGTCGCGCGCACCGGGGTCACCGGAGGCGACCTCAACCGGCTCGCCCGCATCGTGCTCCAGCTGGCGCGCGCCTTCCGCGAGCACGACCTGACGCTGGCGGAGATCAACCCCATCGGAAAGCTCGCGGACGGCAGCATCCTCGCGCTCGACGCGCACATGGAGATGGAGGCGGAGGCGCGGGGTGCACACCGCGCCCTCCTCGCGGAGCTCGGCATCCCCGAGCACGACACGCGCCAGGCGCGCCCGCCTACCCCGTTCGAGGTCGCGGGCGCCGAGGTCGACGCTCAGGACACGCGCGGCGTCGCCGGCAACGTCACCGAGTTCTCGGGCTCGCTCGGGCTGGTGATCGGGGCCGGCGGAGGCTCGCTCACGCTCTTCGACGCCGTGCGGTCGGCCGGCGGCGACCCCGCGAACTACTGCGAGGTCGGGGGCAATCCCTCGGTGCGCAAGACGGCCGCCCTGACGCGCCTCATCGTCTCGAAGCCGGGGGTCGAGAAGATCGCCGTGATGATGAACGTCGTCTCCAACACCCGTGTCGACATCATGGCGCGGGGGGTGATCAAGGGGGTGATCGAGGCCGGATTCGACCCGGCCGACAAGATCGCCATCTTCCGAATCCCGGGATCCTGGGAGGAGGAGGGCTTCGCCATCCTCCGGCGCTACGGCGTCGAGTACGTGGATCGATCGGTCTCGATGCACGAGGCGGCACGGCGGGCCGTCGCCAAGCTCGCCGGCCTGGACGGGGGCTAGCGGCGTGTCGATCCTGATCGACCACGAGAGCACGTTCATCATCCAGGGAATCACCGGCCGCGAGGCCGTGACGATGACGCGAGAGCTCCTGGACTACGGCGCGAAGCTGCTCGGGGGCGTCACCCCCGGTCGCAGGGGCCGCGAGGTGCACGGCGTCCCCGTGGAAGACACGGTGCGGGCGTTCACGGAGCGCACGCGGGTCGACGGCTCCATCGTCGTCGTTCCGCCGGCCTTCGCCGCCGACGCCGTACACGAGGCGGTCGAGGCCGGAGTGAGGCTGATCGTCGTCGTCACCGAGCGGATCCCGCGCCGGCAGGTCGCCGAGTTCGTCGAGCACGCGGAGCAGACGGGCGCCCGCATCATCGGCCCCAACTGCCTGGGGATCATCTCGCCGGGGAAGTCGCGGATGGGAGGGATCGGCGGGTCGGCCGACGCCACGCACCGCGCCTTCCATCCGGGATCCGTCGGGGTGATGTCGCGCTCCGGCGGGATGACCGTCGAGATCGCGAACGCGCTCTCACAGGCGGGTCTCGGGATCTCGACGGCCTGTTCGATCGGGGGCGACGCCATCATCGGCTCCACCTACGCCGAGCTCATGCCGCTGTTTGAGGCAGACGCCGAGACGCAGGCGATCGCCATCTACAGCGAGCCGGGCGGTCGAGCGGAGGCGGAGCTCGCGGAGTACATGGAGGCCGCCTCCTCCCGCCTGCCGGTGGTGGCCTTCATGGCCGGCCGCTTCATGGACGCGATGCCGGGGATGCGCTTCGGCCACGCCGGCACGATCGTGGAGGGACGAGAGGACACGACGGCGGAGAAGATCGATCGCATGCAGCGGGCCGGAATCGCCGTCGCCGAGCGGATCGAGCATATCCCCGCGCTGCTGCGCGAGAGGATGGGTGCACGCTGATGCCGGACGGGCTCTTCATCCGCGTCGATATCGCCGAGTCGGTCCAGGGGGATCCGGAGCTCGTCCAGCGCCTGATCGAGGTCTGCCCGGTCGACATCTTCGACCGGGCCGAGGGCGGCGTGGCAACGGTCGCAGAGAACCTCGACGAGTGCACCCTCTGCGACCTCTGCATCCAGGCCGCGGGGGACGATCGCGTGCGCGTCGTGAAGCTCTATGCCGAATAGGGGGCGATGATGGCGACGATGCTCATCTCCGAGCGGATGGCGGAGGGGCTCTCGTACCAGGTGGGACGGGAGTTCCACGCCTCGATCCAGTACGAGATGCTCGCCGCCTACTTCGAGCGGGAGGCCCTTCCCAATCTCGCCACCCGCTATCGCGGCCAGGCCGAGGAGGAGCGGGGCCACGCGCTCAAGCTGATCGCCTTCCTCAACGACACGGGGGCCGTCGTCCGCATCCCCGCGATCGAGGCCGGCCAGGCCGAGTTCTCCTCCCCGCTGGAGGCGCTCGAACTCGCGCTCCAGAGCGAGACCGAGGTGACGGAGGCGATCAACGCGCTGATGGACATCGCCCTCGAGGAGCACGACCACATGTCGCGGGGCGTCCTCCAGTGGTTCGTCGACGAGCAGCTCGAGGAGGTCGCGACGGCGGATGCGCTCGTGATCGTCGCCCGGCGCGCCGGCGACGACCTCCTCTACCTCGAGCAGTACGTCTCCGGGCTCGCCGTGCCCGGCGCCGAGGGCAACGCCCCGGCCTAGCGCGGCACCTGCGGCCGGGCCACGCGCGGGTCGGTCGCAGCTCCCGCTGGCCGGTGTCCGCACGGCGCGCCGCGGGCAGGACGACGCCCCGCCGGGGTCCACGCCAGATACAGCCGCCGATCGAGGGCCCGGCGCACGACGCCGCTCAGGATCCGGCCGCTCCATCTCGCGCCGTCGTCGGCGGCGGGGGCGGCGCCGGCGAGATCGTCGGGCGGCCATGCATGGCGATTTCCGCGTCGCGCTCCTGCCGTCGGAGCGCCTCTCCCGAGCAGCCGCGCGCTCGCAGCTGACGCTCGAACATCTCGCGCTCGCGGCGCGCCGCGAGGAGCTCCGCGCGGCCGAAGCGGCCGCCCGTGTCGATGACGACCGCGTGGTACCGGCGCCACTCCCGGTAGAGCGCGACGCACTCCTCGTCGTGCTCGTGGCCGGGAGCGACGGATGGCTCCTCCGCCACCGTCATCCCCCTCCGGCGGGATCGATCTGCGCGATGCGCCGGGCGTGACGCCCCCCGTCGAAGGGGGTCGCCAGCCAGGTGTCGACGATGGCGAGCGCGAGCTCCTCGCTGACCATCCGCTCGCCGATGGCTATGACGTTCGCGTCGTTGTGGCGCCGGGCCAGCTCCGCCGACTCGATGCTCCAGCAGAGAGCGCAGCGGATCCCGCGGAGGCGGTTCGCGACGATCGCCTCCCCGTTCCCGGAACCTCCGAGCACCACCGCCCGTTCGCACTCCCCGCGCGCCACCGCCTCCGCCGCCGAGCGGATGAAGGGCGGGTAGTCGGCGACGAGTGTGGAGTCCGTTCCCAGGTCGACGACATCGTGCCCGCCCGCCTCCAGGTGGCGGCGTATCGCCTCCTTGTAGCGGTAGCCCGCGTGATCGGAGGCGACGGCGATGCGCACCGCTGCCCTATCCTTCGCGCGCGGCGCGCGCCAGGAGCTGGCGGCCGATCACCTTGAGCTCCAGTACCGGCTTGACGCCCTCGAAGATCGGAAGCACCAGAGCGTCCACGACGTAGCGCGAGATCGGATCCTCCTCCGAGAAGCCCCACCCGCCGTGCAAGAGCTGCGCCTCGCGTGTGACCTCGCCGGCGATATCGCACGCGAGCAGCTTCGCCATCGCCGGCTCCACGGCGCGCGTGTCGAAATCGCGCGCCGCCACGTAGGTGAGCTGCCGCGCCGCCGCGGTGTGCGTCGCCATCACCCCGATCTTGTGCTGCGTCAGCTGGTAGTCGGAGAGCGGAGAGCCGAACTGCGAGCGCTGCGTGACGTACTGGCACGCCTTCTCCAGGCCGGCCTGCGCCACCCCGATCGCGCGGCCGCCGGTCTGCAGCCGCCCCGCCGCGAAGCCGCCCATCTGTACGAAGAAGCCGTTGCCGACGCCGTCATCGCCGCCGACCAGATTGGCGTGCGGCACCCAGACATCGTCCAGCGCGATGGTGAAGGAGTGCATGCCGCGGTAGCCCGGCGTGGGGTTCGCCGTCCCCTCCATCACGCCACCCTCCGGCTGCTCGTAGCGCCAGTGGTGCCCCTCGAAGGGCGGCTTCGGAACCATGAACAGCGAGAGGCCGCGGTTCCCCGACGCCGGGTCGGGATCGGTACGCGCGAGCAAAGCGAGCACCGTGGCGCGACCGGAGAAGGTGCTCCAGGCCTTCTGACCGCTGATTCGCCACCCGCGCACGCCCTCGTGCTCGGCGGGGACGGCGCGCGTCTGCAGCGAGGCGACATCGGACCCCACGTCCGGCTCCGTCACCGCGATCGCGACGAGCTCGTCGCCTGAGGCGATGCGCGGCAGCCACTGCGCGCGTTGCTCGTCCGTCCCGCCGGCGAGCAGCGCCTTCGTCAGGATCTCCGGGCGCGTGGAGAGCGAGCCGGCCGCTGCCAGCGATGCCATCGAGAGCTCCTCGGTGATGATGATCATCGGCAGGTCGCCCATCCCCGTCCCGCCGTACTGCTCCGGGATCGAGGAGCCGAAGAAGCCCTGACGCGAGAAGGCGCCCAGCAGGGCGTCGGGCACGAGCCTGTCCTCGCGGTGGATCTGCTGGGCTATAGGCGCGACCTCGTTGCGGGCGAACTCGCGCGCCATGTCGCGCGTCAGGGCGGCGGTCTCGTCCTCGAGATCGACGTTGTTCGTCCCGAGGGAGGCGATCACCTCGCGGCCGATCTCACGCAGCCGCGCATCGGCGAGGCCGGCGCGGAGCTGCGAGCGAAGTGCCGGGTCCCGGAGGGGCGCGAGGTCGTCCTCCGCGAGCCCGCATTCCTCCCACGCCGCCTCGATCGCCGAGCCGAGGGCGTGCGCGACCTCGGCGGCGTAGGCGTGGGCCATCATCGCCTGGCGCCGATCCGGCTGACCCTTCGCGGCGAGCCGCTCCGCGTACGACACGAGCTCGTGCGCGGCCCTCACCTGCGTGGCGAGGTAGGAGACGCGCTCGACGTGCACCTGGTGATCGTCGATGCGGCGGCCACCTTCGGTGAGCACCGCCGCGCTCCGCAGGGCCGCGTCGACGACGCTCGTCGACGCCTCCACCAGCCGCCTCGCCGAGGCGATGACCGCGTCCGGCGTGGTCCCAGTCGTCGTCACGCGAACCCCCTTACCCCTACCGCATCCGGCCGGCGGCCCCTAGCGCGCCCTGGGCATCAGCACCGTGTAGTCGAGATCGAGCACGACCGACGGGTGGTAGCGCTGGCGACCGTCCTCGCCCCGCACGCGCAGCGTCACGTCCTCCGTGGCCGGATCGGCGTTCTTCGCTGCCACCAGACGCAGCCTGAGCGCTCCGGCGTCCGAGCGAGCGAGGTCGATGCACCCGATCACGTCGGTCCACGCGTAGACAGTGTCGCCCGCAAACGTCGGGCCCGAGTGCGTGCCGCCGTTGAAGGCGAGCACGCGGACCGCGTTCTCCAGCCCGTTGAAGGAGAGCTCCCGGGCGACGGAGATCACGTGCCCGCCGTAGACCACCCGCCGGCCGAAACGGCTGCCCGTGAGGGCGTGCGCGTTGAAGTGCGCGCGCGCGGTGTTCTGGTAGAGGCGCGCGGCCATCTGGTGCTCCGCCTCCTCGATCGCGACGCCCTCCACGTGGTGGATGCGCTCGCCGGCCTCGTAGTCCTCCCACCACGCGCGGCCGCCCGTCACCACGGGATCGAACGCGCCGAGGTCGAGCTCGGGCGGTACCACGAGGTCGGCCGCCGCGACGGCCTCCGGCGTCGCCGGGGCGTCGTCGACGCCGGCCATAACATCCGGCTCCCGCTTCGCCAGCAGCACCCAGCGGACGAACGAGAGCACCTCCTCGCCGCGCTGGTTGCGACCGACGGTCCGCACCCACACGGCGCCGGTGCCGCCCGAGCGCGACTCCCTGCGGCCGAGCACCGTGGTGTGCGAGCGCAGCGTGTCGCCGGGATAGACGGGGCAGCCGAAGCGCACGTCGGCGTAGCCGAGGTTGGCGATGGCGTTGAGCGAGATGTCCGGAACGGTGTTGCCGAAGACGATGTGGAAGACCAGCAGGTCGTTCACCGTCTCCCGCCGGAAGCCGAGGCCGCGCGCGAACTCGGCGTCGCAGTGGAGCGGGTAGCGGCCGGCGGTGAGCGCGATGTAGAGCGACTGATCACCCTCGGTGACGGTGCGCGGGACGGCGTGCTCGACCTCAAGCCCGGTGACCAGGTCCTCGAAGTAATTCCCCGTGGTCGCCTTGCCGACCGCGGTCACAGCCTCTCCCTCGCCACGCGCACCCCCCGCCCGCGTCATTGTAGGGCGAGGGGATCGATACGCGCCCGGAGCGCCGACCGGGAATCGATATACTCTGCCCGGGGAGCCGGGGGTCGGGAAGGGAGCGACGACGTGGGGTCCAGAGAGCTATCCGCGCTGCTCGCCGTGCTGGAGCAGGAGCTCGAGCGCGGGCGCGAGGGGCACATCATCGGGACGTGGACGATCCGGTACGAGAAGGAGCGCGGCGCCTTCTCGTTCGACAAGTGCGAGAACGACGGCTACTGCGAGGAGCGGCCCTCCGTGCTCGCCCTCGACGGCTCGGTGCTCGACCCGGGCGGCCCGATCGTGATCGGGGGCTGAGCCGTGACCAACCTGGCGCCGACCCTCTCCCACTGCGCGGTTGCCGTCCACGACCTCGACGAAGCCGTCGCCGACTACGAGCGGCTCTTCGGCCTCCGGGTCGGCGAGCGCGGCGAGAACCCCTGGGGTCACTTCCGCTGGGCCCAGATGGGCTGGGCGGGCGAGCAGGCGGTGCAGCTCATCCAGCCGGAGAGCGACGACACCCACGTGTCGCGCGTCATGCGCGCGCGCGCGACCGAGAAGAACCCGCACGGCGAGGGCTACTACATCTCGGTCTGGACCACGCCCGATCCGATCGCGCTGGCCGCGCGCATCGAGTCGAGCGGCGGCCGGGTGATCGACCGCGGCGACGGCTCGGGCGTGCACTGGGTCCACCCCTCGGCGGCGCACGGCGCCTTCCTGGAGATCGTGCCGCAGAAGCCGCCCCACCCGGAGGAGACACCCCTTCGGATCTCGCACCTCGGCGTCGCGGTCGCCGACCTCGACGAGGCCGAGGAGACCTTCCGGCGGCGCTTCGGCTGGATCCGCCCGAGCGAGCGATGGGTGCTCGATTCGGGTGACTTCGAGGCCGCCTCGATCTTCGCTGACGAGGTGCAGGCGATGACCCTGATCCAGCCGCGCTCCCCCGAGAGTCCGATCGCCGTGGAGATGCGCCGGCGCGCCGACGAGAAGAACCCGCGCGGCGAGGGGCCCCACATCTCGGTCTGGACATCGCCCGACACGGCCGCCCTCGCCGAGGGCATCGAGGCCGCCGGCGGACGCGTGATCCGCACGTCGGGGTGGCCCGGCGCCGGCAGCATGCTGATTCCGCCGTCGGTGACGCACGGGATGCTGATGGAGGTCACGCCCCGGCGCGCCGAGCCCGCCCGCTAGCAGCGCCGGCACGCCGGGCTCACGGAGCCGCGGGCGGACGGCCGAGGGGGGGGGGAGCGTCGATGACCTGAGCACGGCCGACCTGTCCCCGCATCGAGAGCAGAGCCGGGGCCGAGCGCCCGCGGTCCACAGCACCCCCGGAGGTTCACCAGATATGGAGATGCTCAAGCGGCCGATCGGAATCTACCTCATCGCCGTCGCCGTCGCCGTCGCCGTCCACTTCGTCCTCGACCCCGTGATCTACGACTGGGCGGATGGAGAGACGCCGCCGCTCTGGCTCGTCCTCGACGCGCTGATGGTGATCGGCCTCGTCCTCGCGATCATCCTCTCCTGCCAGGCGAAGCGCGCCGCCGACGCGATGGAGAGCGTCGACGTGCGCCAGTACGTCCGCGCCAACGTGTCCTTCTACGTCGCGGCCGGCCTGCTCCTGCTCCTGCTCTGGAACATCGTGCAGATCGACTGGGCCGCCGGGGAGCAGGCGCCCGACTCCCAGGTGTGGGTCGTGATCGACACCGTCCTGCCCCTGCTCTTCTTCTCGCTGGGGAGGCGGCTCGTCCGGGAGGGCTGATCTCTCCGCCCCGTACCGCGCTCCCGGCGCGGTACGGGGCCGCCGGCGCCACGCGGGCGGGAGACCGCCCGGCGCCCCGGGGCGGCGCGTCGGCGGGAGCGGCGTCAGCGTCCCCGGCCGACGCGCCGGAGAGCCGGGCCCGCCGGGCGGCGGTAGCGGTCGATCAGCGCCGACGGCGGATGCGCCGCGAGCACGAGCGGGATGCCGGCCGCGACCGCCACCGCCGATATGAGCCAGCCCGGCGTGTAGCCGGCACCCGAATCGACCAGCAGGCCCACGGTGAGGGGACCCCCGAACGAGCCGATGGTCACGCAGAGCCGGGAGAGGCCGGCGATCGTGCCGAAGCTCGTCGTGCCGAAGTAGTCGGCGAGCAAGGCCGGTCGCAGCGGAGCCGTCCCGCCGAAGCCGGGCGCGACGACCAGCATTACCAGGTAGCTCTGCTCGATCGTGCGCACGAGCGGCATCAGCGCGATCCCGAGCGCCATCAGGGCGATCGCGCCGGCGAGCACCACGCGCTTCTCGTAGCGATCGGCGAGCCAGCCGCCGGCGAGACGCCCCACGACCGAGGCGAGCGCGAAGGCGAGCACCGTGCTCCCCGCCTCTGCCTTGGAGACGCCCAGAGACTCCATGAACGGCACCTGGTGGACGATCAGGGCCGTCCAGCCGAAGCCGTTCGCGATGAGACCGAGCGCGAGCAGCACAAAGGCCCGCGTCCGGATGGCGCGTCGCACCGGGATCCCCCAGGCGTCGATCCGCGTGCCGTCGTCGTCCGCGGCTGCCGGGATGCCGTCCAGCGGCTGCCGATGGCCCCGGGGCCGGCTCCGCACGTTGATCCCGGCGAGCGATCCGGCCAGCAGCACCACGATCGCGAGCACCCGCAGGGCCCCGCGCCAGCCGAGCGCATCGACGAGCAACGCCACCGGCACCGTCATCACGCCCGCCGCCGCACCCCCCAGCGAGAGGACTGCCAGCGCGCGTCCGCGGCGGACCTCGAACCAGCTCGCCGCCGCCACCGTCCCGACCGGCCCCGAGGCGGAACTGATGCCGAGCGCGATCAGGATCATCGCGAGGTAGAACTGCCAGATGCTCTCCATGTAGGAGGTCAGCAGCACGCCGGCGCTGACCAGGGCCAGGCCGCCGACCAGCACGCGCTGCGGGCCAAGCCGGTCGATGGCGACCCCGATCACGGGAGCCGCAATGCCGCCCGCCTCGGAGCGCACCGAGAAGGCGAGACTCGTCGCCGCCACGCTCCAGCCGAACTCGTCGATGATCGGGTTGAAGACCGTCCCGAAGCCGTAGAAGAAGGCGCCGCCGATGAAGGTGGTGATCGACGCCGCCGCGACGACGACCAGCCAACCCTCGTACACGTTCGGGAAGAGCCGCCTCAGCACCGGGCCGCCCCTTCGCCCCTCACAGGCGCCCGCGCGCGGAGGCGTCGGGCCGGCCTCGCGCTCGTCCGAGCGCTCCCGGCAGGGGCCATGATACAGACGGCGGCCGCAGCCCTGCGGCGGGGGCGGCCGCGGCCTTGCGGCGGGGAGGCGGTCTCGTGCACGGTGCGCGGGCCCCGGGAATCGCCGGCAGGCCGAGCGAGGAGCATGCGGTGGACTACTCGGGTTTTCGCGACATCATCGTCACCGTCGAGGACCGGGTCGCCACGTTCCGTCTCAACCGGCCGGAGACCCTGAACTCATTCGGGCCCGACAGCTGGAACGAGCTCCTGGCTCTCGCGCGCATGCTCAACGACGACGACGACGTGCGCGCCGTCGTCTGTGCTCCGGAGGGGCGGGGCTTCAGCTCCGGCGCCTACGTCGGAGAGCAGGGGACGCCGGACCCCTCGACCGCCCCACGCTTCGCCGACCGCACCCACCGCATGGGGAACGCCGCCATCGGCCTCGCCATGCCCTCGATCGACAAGCCGACGATCGCGGCCATCGACGGCGTCGCCGCCGGGGCGGGGATGGCCTTCGCCTGCTCCTTCGATATCCGGATTCTGGGGCCGGGGGCCCGCTTCACGACCGTCTTCGTGCGCCGGGCGCTGGGCCCGGATTGCGGCCTGACCTGGTTCCTTCCGCGACTGGTCGGACCGGGGATGGCGGCCGAGTTGCTCTTCTCGGGACGCGAGGTGCGTGCCGAGGAGGCGGTGCGGATCGGGCTCGGCAACCGTCTTGTCGACGACCCGCGCGCCGAGGCGCACGCGCTGGCCCGCGAGCTCGCCCAGGCCCCTCCGCTCTCGATCCTCTGGTCGAAGCGCGAACTCCAGGAGAGCGACGGTCACAGCCTGCGCGAGCAGATCGAATTCGAGTGGGTCGCCGCGCGGCACTTCCGGGGGAGTCGCGATGTCGAGGAGGGGATGCGGGCGTTCCGCGAGAAGCGCACCCCGCGCTTCACGGGAGAGTAGCCGCGCGCTCCCGGCGGCCGCCGCACGCCTCCGCCTACTCGCCCGCCGACGCCACGAGCGGCAGCACCTCCTCGATCAGCGCCTCCAAGGTGTGGTCGGCCCTTCCGGGGTCGATGCCGCCGAAGTCGACCCAGGCGATCGCCGTGCCGAGGCCGAGCTCGGCCACCTCCGTCAGTCGCTCGGCAACCGTCGCCGCGGAGCCGTAGACGCAGGCCCGCTCGAGGAAGTCATCGAGCTCGTGCGGCTCGTTGACCTCGTGGGCGCGGGCGATGTACCCGGCCATCGCCTCGCGTGCGACGGCATGCGCCTCCCGATCGCTCGGCGCGACGACGACGTGACGCAGCGCGGCCGAACGCGCGACCAACGCCTCGATCTCGGTCTCGGTTGCCCCGGCAGCGGCGAGCGTGCGGCGGTAGAGATCGACGGTCGGGGCGAGTCTCGCCCGCGGGAAGCGGCCGAGGAGCATCGGCATCCGCGCCTTCGCCGCCGCGACAGCCGAATCGTCGTGCACGATCGCGCGCAGGAGCGGCGGATGCGGCTGCTGCTGGGGCCGGAGCCGCGCGCCGGGGAAGCTCGCCGGGAAGCGCGGGCCCGGGTGATCGAAGGCCTCTCCGCTCCAGATGCGCGGCAATAGCGCCACCGCCTCGTCGAAGAGCTCATGCGGATCCTCGAAGGCGAGGCCGAGGGCGCGCGCCTCCACGCCGGCCCTCCCGCTGCCGACGCCGACCAGCAGGCGGCCGCCGGAGAGCACGTCGAGTACGGCGAGCTCTTCGGCGAGCTGGAAGGGATTGTGCAGCGCCAGGATCAGCGCCGCGAAGCCGATGCGGATGCGCGACGTCCGCTCCGCGACAGCGCCCGCGAGCACCACCGGGTTGCCGATCGTGCCGTAGGAGGTGAAGTGGCGCTCGGCGAGCCAGACCGACTCGAAGTCGCCGGCATCGGCGCGCCGCGCGTGACGGAGGTAGCGCCGGAGCGCCTCGGCTTCCTCGCCGGGCCGCGACTGGATGGTGCTGAAGAGGCCGAGCCGCATGTGCCCCCGAGATCCCGACCGCGCGCTCACGCGGCCGGAGCACGCTCCCCACGCCGACAGCGGGCGTCGCCGCACGAGTCTACGGGCGGCTCGGGCGTCGGGGCAGGGGCGCCCACGCTACGCTGCCCGGAGGGGGAGTCGAACGTGCACAACCGGGAGGGTCGCCGCGGCTTCGTTGCCACCTCCGCGGGACAGCTCCACTACCGCACCGCCGGCGCTGGCCCGCCGCTCGTGCTGCTGCACAACGCCTGGCTCTCCTCGCGCATGTTCGGCGCCGCCCTCCCCCGCCTCGCCGGGGAGTTCGAGGTGTTTGCGATCGAGACGCTGGGGCAGGGTCAATCGGACCCGGCGCCCGCGGGCGAGGTCGAGATCGCGACCTACGCTGCCGTGCTCCGCGAGGCGATGGCGGGGCTCGGCCTCGAGCGCCCCGCCGTCGCGGGGCAGGCGACCGGGGCGGCGATCGCCGCGGAGGCGGCCGCCCAGGAACCCGCCGCGGTCGAGCGCCTCGTGCTCACCGGGCTGCCCTTCTGGCGCAATCCGGCGACGCGCCTCGCCCAGCTCGCCGGCGAGACCTTCGCCGACTGGGAGCCCGGTCCCGACGGGGAGGGCCTCCGGCGCGCCTGGCAGCAGCACGGGCGCGAGGCACTCCCGGGCTACCCCGGCGCGGCCGCGGTGCTGGTCGACTACCTGAGCCCCGGCCCTCGCACGAGCCTCGCGCTGCGTGCGCTCCTCCGCTGGGATCCCAGGGAGCGGCTGCCGCTCGTCGCGGCGCCGACCCTGGTCCTCTCCCACGCGGGCAACATCTTCTCCCGCAACGCGTCGCTGGTTGCCGAGCTCCTTCCGCGGTCCGAGCTTCGCATCATGACGGACCCGGTGCCGCACCCGCACCAGGCGATCTTCCCCGAGGAGATCGCGGAATTCTGTCGGCCGGGCGCCCGATCGGCCGACGGCCAGCCCCCGCTCCGGCGCGCGCCTGGCGTATCGTGAGACGCGGCGGGCGGCGGGGATCCGGGAGCGCGAGGCGGGCATGAGAGCGGCGGGCTACGTCGAGCGAGGGTTCGTCCACGGACCGGACGGCAACATCGAGTACATGGAGGGCGGGTCGGGACCGGCCCTCGTCCTGCTGCACTCGGCGCCGAGTTCCTGCGCTCTGTTCGAGGAGGCGATTCCGCTCCTCGCCGACGGCCTGCACGCGATCGCGATGTCGCAGCCCGGCTTCGGCGAGTCCGATCCGCCGCCCGTCGCCTACCAGACGGTGAACGACTACGCGCGGGCGGTGACGCATCTGCTCGACGGACTCGGCATCGAGCGCGCCAGCGTGCTCGGGGCGCATACGAGCGCCCTGACCGCGCTCGAGCTGGCGGCCGCCTGGCCCGACCGCGTCGAGCGACTGGTGATCGAAGAGTGCTTCAACTGGAGTCGCCCCGGCAGGCTGGAGGCACTCGAGCGTCGCCACGGCTTCCAGGAGCGGGCCGACGGAAGCCACCTGCTCGCGATGTGGGCCCGCGCGCACGAACGCACGCTGCGCAACAGCAGCGAGCCCTCCGAGGTCGCGCGCCTGACGCGGCGCGGCTTCCTCGACACGGTGCGGGCCGAGCGTCCGGGGCCGGACGGGATCAGCGGCCAGAACGCATCGACGCAGGCGCTCGCGCGCTATCCGCTCTGGGAGCGCGCACCACTGGTTGAGGCACCGACGCTGGTCGTGCACGGATCGTCGAGCCAGCTCGGCCGTGCACATGAGCGCCTGCTGGCCACGATTCCCGACGCCCGCGGCATCCGGCCGCCGACCACGCACCAGTTCACGTGGCGGGTCGCGCCGGAGCTGTGGGCGGCGGAGCTGCGCGCCTTCCTGACCTGAGGACCCCTCCGGCCGCGGCCACCCGCGCGCCGCGACCGGCCGCCTCTCCGCGCCGCGCCGGCGCACGAGGTCAGAGCGGCCAGACGAGCAGGATCAGCGGCACCGCGACGGCCGTGATCACGGCCTCCAGGGGTAGCCCGAGCCGCCAGTAGTCCCCGAAGCGGTAGCCGCCAGGACCCATCACCAAGAGGTTCGACTGGTGACCGATCGGCGTCAGGAAGGCCGCCGAGGCGCCGACCGCGACGGCCATCAGGAAGGGGTCGGGCGAGACCGAGAGCCGGGTCGCGACGCCGAGTGCGATCGGCGCCATCAGGACGGCGGCCGCGGTGTTGTTGACCAGGTCGGAGAGGAACATCGCGATGACCAGCACGGCGGCCACGGTCGTCCAGGCCGGCAGATCGCCGCTCACCGCGACCAGTGCGCCGGCGGCGCGGGCCGCGACGCCGGTCTCCTCGAGGGCCCCGCCGACGGGGATCATCGCGCCGAGCAGCACGATCACCCTCCAGTCGATCGATTCGTAGATCTCCTTCGGCGAGAGCAGCCCGACGAGCCCCATCACGGCGGCCGCGCCCGCCATCGCGACCTGGATGGGCAGCAGCCGGAGCGCGGCCGCCATCAGCAGTGCCCCGCCGAAGATGGTGACCGCGAGCAGCGCTCGCCGCTCCCGGCGACCGACGCTGAGGCCGCGCTCGGCGAGCGGGAGACAGCTCAGCCTCTCAAGCGCGCTCGGCAGCTCCGCGCGGTTCGCCTGCAGCAGGAGCACGTCCCCGACCTCGATCACCGTCTCCCGCAGTCGGGAGCGGGACTGCCGGCCGCGGCGCGAGATCGCGAGCAGGTTGACGTGGTGGCGGCGGCGCAGGTCGGCGCCGACCACGGTCCTGGCGAGCAGGGGAGAGTCGGGCATCACCACCGCCTCGGCGACGACCACCTCGCCGCCGCCGAGCTCCGCGACCGCGCCGCCGCGCGAGCTGGCCACCTCCAGGCCGGCGTCGGCGACGAGCGCATCGAGGGCGTCGCCGCTCGCTTCGACGACCAGCACGTCACCCGCGCGCAGCTCCTCGAAGCTCGAGGGAAGCGCGAGCCGCCGATCGCCGCGCACGATCGCGGCCACGAGAAACTCCGCCTCGCAGGCGGCGCCGAGCTCGGCGATGCTCTGTCCGTGCGTTCGCGATCCCTCGGGGATCCGGAGCTCGAAGAGATAGTCGCCGATCTCGAAGAGGGTTCCGCTCGCCGCCGCGTCGCGCCGGGGGATCAGGCGCCACCCCACGAGGGCGATGAACGCGAGCCCCGCAAGCGCGACGCCGAGACCCACCGGCGCGAAATCGAACATCGCGAACGCCTCGCCCGACGCGTCGGCGCGGAAGGTCGCGATCACGATATTGGGGGGAGTCCCGACCAGCGTCACCAGCCCCCCGAGCAGCGAGGCGAAGGCGAGCGGCATGAGCACGGCGGATGGGCTGTTCCCGGACTGGCGGGCGATCCGGATGGCGGTCGGCATCAGCACCGCCAGCGCCCCGACGTTGTTGATGAAGGCCGAGAGCCCGGCGGCGAGTCCGGAGGTGGCGACGATCTGCCGGGTGGGCGTCCGGCCCACGCTCGTGAGCCAGCGGGCCAGGACGTCGACCGCCCCCGAGTTCTGCAGGCCCCGGCTGACGACCAGGACGCCGGCGACGGTGACGACGGCGGGGTGGCCGAAGCCGGCGAATGCCGCCTCGCCTGGAATGATGCCGAAGAGCACGAGCACCAGGAGCGCGAGCAGCGCCACGGCGTCGTAGCGCCAGCGCCCCCACACGAAGAACGCGAAGGTGAGGGCGAGCACGAGCAGGACGAGCAGTTGATCGGATTCCACGACCGGGCCAGCGTAGACGAAGGCCGCCCGCCCGTCGCACCGGCGCCGGGGTGCCCCGCGCCGCCGCCGGTTAGAGTGGGGCGAGGGCGGTCGATCCGCGGTGCTCCGGGTGCGGCGGCGACGCGAGGTGCGGCATGGCTCAGCTCCGGAGGCGCCGGCTCGGGCGAACCGGGCTGTTCGTCTGCGAACTCGGTCTGGGAGCGATGGACACGCCGACGGCCGCCGAGGGGGCGGAGACGCTCGCGACCGCGCTCGACCTCGGCATCGACTTCGTCGACACGGCTCGTGAGTACGCCGGCAGCGAGTTCCTGATCGGGCAGCTGGTCCGCGCGCGCGGCGGCTCGGACTTCCACGTCGCGACCAAGACGTTCAGCCACGGCATGGACAACAGCCAGCGCGATGTCGACCGCTCGCTCGCCATCCTCGGCGTGCCGCGCGCGAGCCTCTACCAGCTGCACGACATCTCGACGCGGGAGGCCTGGGACGAGGTGATGGCCGAGGAGGGAGCCCTCGCCGGGCTGAAGGTCGCGCAGTACCGGGGACTCATCGGGCACATCGGCATCTCCTCTCACAGCAACGACGTCCTGCGCGACGCCATCGACAGCGGCGAGTTCGACACGGTCATGCTCGAGTACTCCGCCTTCTTCCCGGAAACCGCCCCTCTCATCGATCGCGCGCACGAGCGTGACGTCGGCGTCATCGTCATGCGGCCCCTGGGCGGCTCGGGCAGGACCAGCGCGATGCGCGGCCGGATCGCTCAGGGCGACGCCGGGCCGCTGACGCCGGCGGCGCTGCTGCGCTATGTGCTCTCGCACCCGGGCGTCTCGGTCGCGATTCCCGGCGCACGCCACCCCTCCCGCATCCGCGAGAACGTGGCGACGGCTCAGGCCTACGAGCCGATGAGCGCGGGAGAGCGCCGGGGGCTCGAGCGCGCGGCCGGAGAGCTCTACTGACCGCGACGGTGCCGCAGCGCGCGCCCCGGCCGACCCGCGGGGCCGGGCGCCGCGGGCGCGCGGCCGCCCCTAGTCGCCCTGCGCCTCCTCGGCCAGCCGGTTGAGGTGCGCGGCCAGCTCGTCGGGCCGGCGGCTGGTGAGGTAGTGCCGCCGTCCCCCGCGCGTGTCGACGACGACGCCCGTGCGCAGGAACGGCACCGAGCAGGCCCGCCCGGCGCGGCCGCGGTGCCTTCCCCAGCGCAGGCCCCAGCCCCCGTACGAGAGCCACGGATAGCGCTCGGGACGGGCTTCCTCGATCTCACGGCCGGCGATGTCGAGGCCCCAGGGGCCGAATCGCGCCCGCAGCATCTCCGGGTCGACCCGGAGACGCAGAACGCCGAGGATCCGGGACAGCGCCACCACGATGGCCGCCAGGAGAACGAGCATCGCCCCCGCCAGCGGCTCGCCGGCGCCGACCGCAAGCCAGCAGCCCCACGCCCCCATCGCGATCCCCGGGACTCGCAGCACGAGCGTGAACGCCCGGGCGCTCGGGATCTCCTCGACGTAGGTCATCGCGGAGGCACGCTACCACGGCGCCGCGACACGATAGGCTTGGCTCCATGGAGGCGCTGACCACGCGCGCCGGCTCGCAGCTGCGCTACCGGGACGAGGGCGCCGGCGACGACGCGCTACTCCTGGTTCACGGCTGGTGCTCCAGCGGACGGGCGTGGGAGCGGACGGCGCCCGCCTTCGCCCGTCGCGGCCGGGTCGTGCGCGTCGACCTCCGGGGCCACGGCGCCTCGGAGGCGCCGCCGCGCGGCGGCTACCTCTGGGGCGACTTCGCCGACGACCTGGAAGATCTGGTGGTCGCGCTCGGGCTCGCCCGGATCGTCGCCGTGGGCCACTCGATGGGAAGCCCCGTCTCGCTGGAGCTCGCCGGGCGCCTGCCGCGCGCCGTGGCAGGGGTCGTCGCCGTCGACGGGCTCTCCGGTCTCGGCCTCGCGTCCGGGCGGGCGGCGACGCACCCCTGGGTCGCGGCCCTCACGCCGACCAGCACGGCAGCGACGAGGCGGCGCCTCGTCGAGACGTTCCTCCCGGCCGCCGCACGGGGCCGCCGGATCGTGGCGGGCGACGCGGCGCGAGCCGATCCCGGAGCCGCCCTCGCCGCCTACCGCGACGCGGTGGTGACCGGCTCGCCGCGCGCGGCGTGGCGGGAGCGGGATCACCCGTTCCTCTACGTCGCCGCGAGTCGCAGCCGCCGCTCGGCGGCGGATGTGCGCGCCGTCATCCCCCGCGCGGAGTTCGGGCAGGTCGTGAACTCCGGCCACTACGTCCAGTTCGACGCCGCGGCTCAGCTGCACGCGATGCTCGACCGCTTCCTGGCGGGCATTCCGTAGAGGCGCGAGGCCCGGCCGCGCGGGGAGGGCCCGGCGTCAGCTTCCGCGAGCGATCACCTCGACGTAGAGCCCGTGCAGCGCCCGCGGGTGGATCCAGTACGTGCCGCCCCCGCCTCCTGCGATGTCGGCGCCGGCCTCAGCGGCGGCCTCCGCGCCGGCGGCGAGATCCGGCACGCCGAAGACGACGACGTGCACACCCTCCCCCTCGGGATGCTCGCGGCCGGCGCGGCGGTCCATCCGCGGCACGAGCGCCGACGCGGGTCCCGCCGGCGTGAGCAGCGTGAACATGCGCCGGCCGCCGCGCCCCACGCGCTGCCACTCCAGATCGCCGAAGGGCTGACGATGCAGCTCGCTGACCGTCTCCGTTCCGAGCAGGCGGTGGAACGTTGCGATCGCGCGATCGCGGTCGCGCACGGCGAGCCCGATGTGCGAGAGCGCGTAGGGGGCGTCGGCCGGCGGAAAGCGCGGGTCGTCGACCTCGGGCGCGATCTCGAAGCGCACGCCGTGCGCGGCCCGCAGGTCGGGACGCAGCCGTCCGCCCGAGCGCTGCTCGACGGAGCCCCCCGACGCGTCCAGCACCGCCGCCACCTCCGGCAGCTCCGTCGTGCGCCACACCGACAGGTAGTAGCCCTCCCCGCCGGGGTTGCGCTCGTCGGAGCGGCGCTCCATGACGTCGGCGAGCGGTCCCCGCGCGGTCGGCTCGAGCAGCCGGACCGAGCCCTCGCCTGCGGCGCCGAGATCGAGCCAGCGCGCTCCCTCCTCGGGATCGACCCCGGAGGCCTCGACCTCGAGCCGGAAGACGCGCCGGTACGCCTCGACCGCCACGTCGAGGTCGGCGACCGCGACCTGCAGCTGCGCGTAACGGAGCGCTTGTGCCATGAAGGATCCCCCTGTTCTCTCGCCGCCCGCTACGCCTCGCCCGCGACCGGCGGCCAGCGATCGCGCCAGGGCGCGATCGCCTCGAAGGCGGCCGAGGCGCGGAGCACGGCGGCGTCGTCCCGCCAGCGGCCGACCATCTGCAGCCCGACCGGCAGTCCGTCGACCTCCCCGCAGGGCAGCGTGGCGGCCGGCTGCCCGGTCAGGTTGAAGGGGTAGGTAAAGGCGGTCCACTCCAGGAACCGGCGGGGGCGACCGGCGACGCTTCCCGGTCCGTCGTCGCCCGCCGGGAAGGCCGTCACCGGCAGGGTCGGCGTCAGCAGCAGATCGTAGCGGTCGAAGAAGCGGCGCACGACGTCGACGTAGGTGTTCTGCTCGAGAATCGCCCGCCCGTAGTCGGCACCGCTGTAGCGCGCGGCGTCGCGCACGACGCCAGCGAGGCCGGGGTCGAGTTGATCCTCGATCTCGTCGAGGCGCGGGCCGAAGAGGCCGGCCATACGGCACGACCAGATCACATCGAGCACCGGGTAGGGATCGCCGGCCTCCGGGTGCGCCTCCTCGACCCTCGCGCCGAGCTCGGCCAGCCGGAGCGCCGCCGCCTCCGCCGCGTCGGCAACCTCATCCTCGACGGCCGCGTACCCGAGATCGCGCGACCAGGCGACGCGAAGCCCGGCAAGGGCGTCGCCGCGCTCGCCATCGGCGCCCCCCTCCGCCGCCGCGGCGAGGTGGCCGCCGGCGGCGGGAAGCGACCAGCGATCCCGCGGATCGCTTCCCTCCATCACGTCGATCATGAGAGCCGCGTCGGCCACGGTGCGCGCGATCGGCCCCGAGTGCGAGAGCGTGGAGCCGGCCGGCCACTGCGGCACGCGACCGTAGGAGGGCTTGATGCCGTAGATCCCGCAGAACGCCGCCGGGATGCGGATCGAGCCGGCGCCGTCGGAGCCCTGCGCCAACGGGCCGATCCCCGAAGAGACGGCCGCCGCCGCTCCTCCGCTCGACCCGCCGGCCGTCAGGCCCTCGCGCCACGGGTTCTGCGTGCTGCCGTGCACGCGGTTGGTGGTGTCGCCCTTCCACCCGTACTCGGAGGTATTGCTCTTCCCCAGCATCACCGCGCCGGCGCGGTACAGGCGCTCCACGAGCGGTGCATCCTCCGCGGGCACATCGTCCGCGTGGAGCAGCGACCCGCGCGTGGTGCGGATGCCGGCGGTCGCGGTGAGATCCTTGATCGAAACCGGAACGCCGGCGACGGGGCCGGCGGAGCCCTCCGCGTAGGCGCGCTCGGCCGCGGCCGCCTGCGAGAGCGCGAGCTGGGGCGTCGGCGTGACGAAGGCGCGCAGGCGCGGCTCGAGCGACTCCAGCCGGTCGAGGACGGCACGCGCCACCTCGACGGGGGAGAGCGTGCGCCGCGCGTAGAGCGCGCGCAGCTCGACGGCGGAGAGGGCCCACGGCTCACTCACGCCCCGCACGCTAGCCGATCGCTGCCGGCGCCTGCCACCGGCCCGGCCGTCCCGCCGATCGGACCGCGCCGTCGAGAGGGGGCGGCGGCGCGCGGTGCGCGCCGCCACGGTCGAGACGGGCGGCCCGCCCGGGAGATTCGCGTGATTATCGCGCACCTTCGCGCAGTTTTAGTGAGTATTTCGAGCTTGCCGCAGCGGGCGCGCAGCCCAACGATCGGCACCGCCCGCAGACATCGCACGAAGGAGTCACGGTGAAGCAGCGGCGACGTATGTTCGGACCAGTCGGAGCGATCGCCCTGGTCCTCGCCGCGGTCGCGGCGGCGTGCGGCGGCGAGAGCGAGGGCGGGCCGGCGCCCGCGGACGGCGACTCCGCCTACCCGGTCACCGTGACCGACCTCCTCGGCCGCGCCGTCACCATCGACTCGGCGCCCGAGCGCGTGGTCACGACCAGCCCCTCCGCCATCGAGCTGCTCGCGGACGTCGGCGGCACGGCCATCGCGCGGTCGACCACGGCCACCGCGCTTCCCGGGTCCGCCGAGCTGGCGGACGTCGGCCCCTCCTACGGCCCCTCCTTCGAGCAGATCGTGGCTCTCGATCCCGATCTGGTGATAGCCGACGCCTCGGCGCAGGCGCACCTGGCCGGCGCATTCGAGCAGGCTCTCGCGGGGACGCCGACGCTCTTCGTCGGTGCGCGCGCCTACGCCGATCTCGCCGCCTCGGCGCGCATCCTGGGACGGGCGATCGGGAACCCCGACGGGGGCGAGGCAGCGGCGGCCGCGTTCGAGCAGATCGCCGGGGAGCTCGGCGGCGGCGGCGACCCCGCGCCTCGCGTGCTGGTCCTGGTGGCGGGTCGCGACGGCACGCTCTCCGCGGCGCTCGATGCCTCCTTCATCGGCGATCTCGTGGCTTTGCTCGGAGCCGAGAACGTCGCTGCCTCACTCCCGCAGTCCGGACCGGTGCCGGGGTACGCGCTGCTCTCTCCCGAGTCCATCGTCAGCCTCGACCCGGAGGTGCTGCTGATCATCACCCCCGGCGGAGGCCCCTCGATCGCGCAGCTCGTCAGCGCGCGGCTGCCGGATCTCGCCGCGGTCAGGTCCGGGCGCGTCCACGAGGTCGACCTCGAGGTCTATCTGCAGGCACCCGGACCGCGCTCGCGCGAGGGCCTGCGCGCGCTCGACGCGCTCATCCATCCCGGGTAGCGGCGGCCGCCTCCCCCAGTGCTGGTCGCGGGACGCCGCCGCCTCCGCCCGGCCCCGGCCCTCGCCGGGGCCTCGGTCGCGCTGCTCGCAGCGGCGGTGATCGCCGTCTCGCTCGGCGCCGTGCACCTCGCCCTCGGGGAGGTCGTGGCCGGGCTCTTCGACTCCGGCGACGACGCCACGCGGCGCATCGTGTGGCAGCTGCGTGTGCCGCGCGTGCTGACCGCGGGTCTCGTCGGCGCGCACCTCGGCGTCGCGGGGGCGCTGCTGCAGGGGGTGACGCGCAACCCGCTCGCCGACCCCCACATCCTCGGCTTCTCCTCGGGGGCGGGTCTCGTCGCCGTGGCGCTGGTGGTCTGGGCGCCCGGCGCGCCCGGGACGCTCGCGCCGGCCGGCGCCTTCGCCGGGTCGCTGCTGTCGGCGGCCGTCGTCTACGCGCTCGCCTGGCGCGGCGGCATCTCTCCCGTCCGCTTCGCCCTCTCCGGCGTCGCCGTGGCCGCGCTCTTCACCGCCCTCTCGGCCGCGGCCATCTCACTCTCAGATCTCTTCACCCAGGCCGCGCTCTCCTTCCTCGTCGGCGGCCTGCTGGGCACGGGCTGGGATGACCCCACGCGCGTCGCCCCCTACACGGCGGCGGGCGCGATCGCCGCCGTCGCCCTCGCCCGGTCGCTCAACGTGCTCGCGCTCGGCGACGACGTGGCGCGCGGCCTCGGCATGCGCGTCGAGCGCGTGCGGCTGGGCGCGATCGCAGCCGCCGCTGCGCTCACCGGGTCGGCCGTCGCCGTGAGCGGAATACTCGCCTTCGTGGGACTCGTGGCCCCGCACGCGGCGCGTCTTCTCGTCGGCGGCGATCACCGCCTCGTGCTGCCACTCTCCGGGCTGCTGGGCGCCACGGTGCTCGTGCTCGCCGACACCGTGGCCAGAACCGTCTGGGCCCCGGCGGAGATTCCCGCCGGCATCGTGACGGCGATCGTCGGCGCGCCCGTGCTCCTGATCCTGATCCGGACGCGCACATGAGCCGGTCGCTGCTGGAGCTGGACGACGTGCGCTGGTCTCCCGGCGGCCACCACGTCCTGCGCGGGATCACGCTCGCCGTCGAGGCCGGCGAGATGGTGGCCGTGATCGGCCCCACCGGCAGCGGCAAGTCGACGCTCCTGCGGATCCTGGGCCGTCTGCTGCGTCCGAGCTCGGGCAGCGTGCGCGTGGAGGGCCGCGACGCCTGGAGCCTGGCGCCGGGCGAGATCGCCCGCCGCATCGCCTTCCTTCCGCAGTCGCCGGAGGCCGCGGCCGATCTCACCGTGGAGGAGCTCGCCTGGCACGGCCGCTACCCGCACCAGCGGGGACTCGCGCGGGCGCTCGGGGGCGCCCGGCCGGCCGATCGCGCCGCGGTCGAGGCCGCGCTCGAGCAGGCGGGCATCCGGGAGCTGCGGGCCGCCCGCCTGGGCGAGCTGTCGGGCGGCGAGCAGAGGCGGGCCTGGATCGCGCTCGTGCTCGCGCAGCAGGCGGACCTGCTGCTGCTCGACGAGCCGACGGCCTTCCTCGACATCGGCCACCAGCTGGAGCTGCTCACGCTACTGCGGCAGCTCAACGAGCAGAGCGCCACCACGACGGTGATGGCCCTCCACGATCTGGGGTACGCCGGCTCGCACGCGACGCGCGTCGTCGCGCTGAGCGGCGGAGCGGTCGTCGCCGACGGGGAACCGGAGCGCGTCCTGACCTCGGAGCGGCTCTCGGCGCTCTACGGGGTCGCCGTGACCGTGCTCGCCAGCCCCGCCGCAGCGACGGGCGTCCCTATCGTGGTTCCGACGGCCGGGGCTCGGCGCCCGCACCCTGAGCCGGGGACGTCTCTCCGGGGCGGATGAGGCGCGCGGAGATCAGCAGCAGGACGATCGCGTGCAGGACCGCGACCAGGAAGAGCTGCGCCGCCAGCGTGGCGCGCGAGGCATCCTCGTCGAAGCGGGAGAGCAGCACGAGCAGGTAGAAGACGACCGCGAGCGCCAGGACGCGCGCCGTGACGCCCCGCCAGCTCGACGCCAGCTGCCTCATCGGCACCCGGAAGAGGTAGATGACGAGGACGATCACGTGCAGCACGACCAGGCCCGCGACGTAGAGCAGGGCGGGGACGGCGCTGCGCAGCTCGAGCAGGGGCACCAGAGCGAAGGAGGCGGCGAAGACCGCGATCGTCTTGCGGATGAAGAGCGTCCTGTCGAGGAGCTCGATGCGCATCTTCAGCATCCGGCCCCCGCTCCGCCCGCACACCCGGGCATCCATTGTGCAGGGAGTCTCCCTACGCCGCGAGTCGGGGCCGCGCGGGGAGCCGCCGCGGTGCGGCCGGCGGGCGCACGCACGCTGCGGGTGGTATGAACCAGCTGCGGCGGCGGCCCCGGCCCGGGGCCGGCCGCTCGTGCCGAGAGGGGGCGCCGTGAAGCGCAGCACCGAGCGGATCCTGACCACCCACACCGGGAGCCTGCCGCGCCCGAAGGCGCTGCTCCCTCTGATCTTCGCCCGGGAGCGCGGCGAGGAGAGCGATCCGTCCGAGCGCCTCGCCGCCACGCGGCAGGCGGTCCACGACATCGTGCGCGCGCAGCTCGACGCGGGCATCGACGTCGTCAACGACGGCGAGCAGGGGAAGTCGAGCTACGCGACCTACGTCCAGAACAGGCTGGAGGGCTTCGAGGGCGAGCCCGTGACGCCCGCTCCGATCACCGATCCCGACTTCCCCGAGTTCTTCGCGCAGACGGCGGCGATGCGGCCGGGCGCCACCAACCCGCTGTTGCGCCGCCCCTGCAACGGACCCATCCGCTACCGCGACGTCGAGGAGCTCCGCTCCGAGCTCGACGACTTCCGGACGGCGCTCGGGGGCGTCTCGCCGGCCGACACCTTCCTCTCCGCGGCCTCCCCGGGGATCGCCTCGATCTTCATCCCCAACGAGTACTACGCGACGCACGAGCAGTACATCGGCGCGCTCGCAGACGCGATGAAGACCGAGTACGACGCGATCCATGAGGCGGGCTTCCTGCTGCAGATCGACGCGCCCGACCTCGCGCTCAGCCGGCCGCGCTACTTCGGCCATCTCGGCGACGATGAGTTCCGCCGGACGATCCGGACGCACGTCGAGGCCGTCAACCACGCCACCCGGGACATCCCTGCGGATCGCATGCGGATGCACCTCTGCTGGGGCAACTACGAGGGCCCGCACCACCGGGACGTGCCGCTCGCGCAGATCGTCGACATCGCCCTCGAGGCGCGCCCGAGCGGGCTCTCGTTCGAGGCCGCCAACCCGCGGCACGAGCACGAGTGGAAGCTCTGGGAGGAGACCGCCCTGCCGGAGGGGAAGGTGCTCATACCCGGCGTCCTCGACTCGACGACGAACTACATCGAGCATCCCGAGCTCGTCGCCGAGCGGCTCCTGCGCTTCGCCGGGGCGGTCGGCCGCGAGAACGTGATCGCGGGCACCGACTGCGGATTCTCGACCGGAGCCGGATACCTCCAGGTCCACCCGTCTATCACCTGGGCGAAGTTCCGCGCGATGGCCGACGGCGCCGCGATCGCCAGCCGGGAGCTCTGGTAGCGAACCCACCGGCCCGGGCGCCGCAGTGGTGCTATCGTCGCGCGCGGAGGCCGCGCGTGAGTGTCGTCGACACGCAGATCCACTTCCGGCCCGCCGACAGCCCCGACCGGCCGGCGGATCCGACCGTGCACACCGGCCTCGGCGACGAGCCGTTCGGGCCCGAGCGCTTCCTGCCGATGATGGATGGCTGCGGCGTCGACCGCGCCGTGATCGTCCCTCCGGGCTTCTCGCCCGCGAACAACGACTACGCCCTCGAGTGCGTCGCCGCGCATCCCGGTCGTTTCGGCGTGATGGGGCTCGTCGATCCCACCGCCGAGGAGACGCCCGGACTGATCGCCCGCTGGCGCTCGGAGCCCGGCATGCTGGGAGTGCGGGGCTCTGTGACCGAGCTCGGGCGCGCCCGCTGGTCCTCGGACGAGGCCGCGGAGCGCTTCTGGGCCGCGTCCGCCGAGCACCGGGTTCCCGTGGCGGTGATGGCGGCGGATGCCCTCGACTACGTCGACGAGCTGCTCGCTCGCCATCCGTCGCTGCCGCTCTCCGTCGACCACCTGGGCCTCCCGCGCATCGGCGCCGAGTGGAGCGATGCCTGGTACCGGCAGATCGAGGCCCTGGCGCGGCGTCCCCGCCTCGTGCTCAGGCTCTCGACGCTCCCCGCGCGCTCGCGCGAGCCCTTCCCCTTCGCCGACACTCACCCGCTCGCGCGGCACGCCTACGAGACGTTCGGGCCCGAGCGCCTGCTGTGGGGGACCGACCACACGCAGACGCTCGGCCGGCGGCGCGCGACCTACTGCGAGGAGCTGCGACTCGTGAGCGAGGGACTGGACTTCCTGAGCGCGGGTGAGCGGGAGGCGATCCTCGGCGGGAACGCGCTGCGCTACCTCGAGTGGCCCGGCGGCTGAGGATCGTGGCGCCGGCGCGGCATCCGTCGCCGGCGAAGCGGGGGAGCGCCCGATGACGCCAGCGCCGCCCGGCCGCGTGAGACGCGGCCTCGTGGAGACCCGCGCAGGGGCGGTCGAGTACTGCGAGCTCGGCTCGGGACCGGCGCTCCTGGCCCTGCATCCCACCCCCGGCTCCTGCCTCTGGTACGCCGACGTCGCGCCGCTCCTCGCCGGCGAACGACGGCTGCTGGCGATGACAACGATGGGTTACGGCCGCTCGGAGCGCCCGCACCCGCCCTACACGACCGTCGGCGAGTACGCGGCGGCCGCCGTCGCCTTCCTCGATGCGATGGGGGTGGAGCGCGCGGGCGTCGTCGGATCGCACACCGGCTCGGTGCTCGCGGTGGAGGTGGCCGCGGGCTGGCCCGAGCGCGTCGAGGCGCTCGTGCTCGGCGAGCCCTTCAACTGGAACACGCCCGCCCGGCGCGAGGTGCTGACCCGACAGCACCGCTACGTTCCGCCCGCGCCGGACGGATCGCACCTCGTGGAGCTCTGGCGGCGGCAGGGGCCCGGCCGGCCCGGCGTCGACCTCCGGGAGTTCGCCCGGCGCTTCGTCGACTTCCTCGTCGTCAACGCCCCCGAGGCGGCGTACGGGGAGCTGGGCTGGGAGGGGGCCGGGCCCCATGCGATCACGCGATACGAGATGTGGGACCGCGCCGCCGCCATCGAGGCGCCGACGCTCGTGATCCACGGGTCGGGGAGCGACCTCGGGCGCTCTCACGAGCGCTTCCTGGCGACGATCGCGCGCTCGCGCGGGCTTCGTCCCCCGAGCCACGGGCGCTTCTCGCCCCGCGAGGCACCCGTGCTCTGGGCCGACGAGGTCACCGGCTTCCTCCGGGATCCGGGCGTCTGAGACGGACGTGGCAGCGGGGGGAGGAGGAGTGAGATGAGGGTGCAGACCGGACAGCTGCTCAGCCTCGGCTACGGCAAGTACGCGCGATCGGACGAGGTCGTCGCCATCGATCCGATCACGGAGGGCCGGGGCCCCGGGCGCCGCACGCACGTCTGGGTGCGCGGCCTACCGGAGCCGCTGGTCGCGTCCCGGTCCGACGGCGCGCTCGTCGACGATCTGGTGACGCCGGCTGAGGAGGCGGCGCGGATGCGGCAGCTGCGCTCGGCCCTGACCACGGTTGCTGCCGCGCTCGAGGGCGTCCCGCCCGTCCTGCAGCGCGTGCTCCGCGAGGAGAGCCACGTCGACATCGCCGCGCTCATCAGCGACTCGCGCCGCGCCCTCGGCTAGGGCGATCGGGGTCCCGCCATGAGCGGCTTCGGCCTGCACCACTACGCGGTCGCCGTGCGCGATCTCGACGAGGCGGCCCAGACCTACCGCCGCCTGCTGGGGCTCGAGGTCGGGGAGCGCGGCCGCGGCGAGGGGGCGTCGCTCTCGTGGCTCGCGCTCGGCTTCGCCGGCGAGCGCAGCCTCGTGCTCGCGAGCCCCGAGAGCGAGGAGAGCCCCCTCCATGCGGAGATGATGGGCCGGGCCCACGAGCGCAACCCCCACGGGGAGGGTCTCCGCCGCTCGGCCTGGCACGCGGACGATCCTCCCGCGCTCGCGCGCCGCTTCGCGGAGCGCACCGGCCGGGCCGCGGGCGACCTCGAGCTGCAGGGCGGTGCCGTCCGCTTCGATCCCCGCTGGACGCACGGCCTGCCGATGATCCTCGCAACGCTCCCCGCAGCCGGACCGCGCCCGGTGTGGCCATCCCACGTCGCCGTCGCCGTCGCCGACCTCGCCGCCGCCGAGGCGACCTTCGCAGGAGGCTTCGGCCTGGTGGCGGAGCGTCGCTTCGAGGCCGACTACGGCGACTTCGCGGCCTCGGCCCTCTACAGGGGCGGGCGGGAGGTGCTCGCACTCATGACCGGGCGCTCCGAGACGAGCGCGGTCTCACGCCGCATGCGCGGGATGATCACTCCCGAGAACCCGCGGGGCGAGGGCTTCTACCTGGCGAGCTGGGCCGCCCGCGACCCGTCGGGGCTGTCCGAGCGCGTCGAGCGCGCCGGCGGCCTGGTGGCGCGGCAGCACCACAGCTTCTTCATTCACCCGCGCTCGACGCACGGCGTGCACATGCGCATCTACCCGGCCGAGGCCTGAGCGGGCGAGGCGCCCCTACTCGGCGGGGGTGTCGCCGATGTCGTAGTCGATCGACGTGATGCCGGCGAGGTTGCCGGTCAGGTTGTCGGCGACCATGCGGTCATGCGCCTCGCTCTCCTCGTACTGCCGCCACGCCGCGACGCTGGCGAAGTCCATGGTGAGGATCCAGTTGTAGCGCTTGAAGCGGGAGGCCGAGATGTTGGGGTCGACCGAGACGTGGAGCAGTCCCGGGTTCTCCGCCTGCATCGCCCTGTAGCCGTCCTGCACGGCCTGGAGCGTCTCCTCGCTCGTCTCCTCCTTGAACTGAAAGGCCATCATGTGCCGGCGCATCGCCCGTCCCTCCCGCTTCCGGCCGACCGTGCCGGCAGGTCCATCCCTGGCGCCGCACACCTTAGGGGAGAGTCCCCCCGGGTCGCAAAGCAGCTCGAAGGCGACAGGGGCTGCGGCAGGACGGCGACCGACGGACGCCCCGACGCGTGGGGCTACCGGGGCAACGCCAGCACGCGCCCGGCGGTGGTGTTGAGCGCGTTCTCGACGGTGCCGCCGTTGTGCGCGCCGGCGATGTGCGCCATATAGCGGCGCTGCCAGCGGGCGTGCATCGGCGCATGGTCGGGCGACTCCTGGCCCACCTGGCCGGCGAGGCCGAGCATCTCCCCACCGAAGCGCACGTGGCGCTGCGCGTCGTGCTTCCACCAGACCTCCTTGACGGAGGTCTCCTTGTCGGGCGCCAGACCGCCGCGCTCCATGACGGATGCGACGCGGTAGGCGAGCAGCCGCATCGTCCGCACGTAGATGGCGTAGTCGGCGATGCCGTCCTGCACCCAGGAATCCTCGATCAGCGGCCGGCCGCTATCGCCCGCCCGCTCGCCGGCGACCTGCACGAGTCCGTCCAGGTCGCGCTGCTCCGAGGCCCAGCCGCCGAGACCGGAGCCGCCGATGCCGGCGGCGCGCGACTGGTTGAGGGAGGCGATGAGGTGGTAGAAGCCCCGATTCTCCTCGCCGATGAGAGAGTCGGCCGGAACGCGCGCATCGTCGAAGAAGACCTGGTTGACGCGGTAGCCGTCCATCGTCCACAGGGGCGTGATCTGGATGCCGCGCGTACCCGGGTCTATCACCATCAGCGAGAGGCCGCGGTGCTTCGGCGCATCCTGGTCGGTGCGCACCATCAGGCACAGCCACTCCGAGTCCTGGATGTGCTCGGTGTACATCTTCGAGCCGTTGATCACCCACTCGTCGCCGTCGCGGTCGGCCCGCGTCTCCACAGAACCAAGATCGGTTCCGGCGTTGGGCTCGGTCAGGCCGAAGGCCCAGGTCACCTCGCCGCGCGTGATCGGCGGCAGGTGCTTGCGCTTCTGATCCTCCGTGCCCCAGTGCACGATCCCGGGACCGACGAAGTTGGCCGCGACCTGGTGCGACGCCATCGGCGCGTGCGCACCGGCCATCTCCTCGTCGAAGGCAACGCGGTGCCAGATGGAGGCGCCCCGGCCGCCGTCCGCGACGGGCCACGTCATCGTGAGCCAGCCCTGCTGTCCGATCTCCCGCGTGATGCGCTTGTTGAAACCGTGGTAGTAGTCCGTGCAGTGCCGGAACTCGTCCTCGACCTCGGGGGTCAGGCGCTCGGCGAGGAAGCTCCGCACCTCCTCGCGAAACGCCTCTACGTCGTCGGTGAACGAGAAGTCCACGGTCTGCCCTCCCTGCCGATGCGGGGCCTCCCCCGCCGGCGAGCTTACCGCCGCCGGCCCGTGGCGGCGACAGCGCGGGTCAGGCCCGTCCCCCCCGGACCGGCGGGCGGGCCGACCCGCCCACCGGCGAAGCCCCGAGGCGCTCCGCGGCCTCGAGACTGCCCGGCCCAAAGCGGACGAGCCGACCCGAGGCGGCGCGGTGCACCGCGTGGAATCGCCTCGCGTGGAGCGCCTCCAGCAGCTCCTGGCTGCTCGTGATCGGGTTCTCGAACCCGGTCGCGAAGTAGCCGACGCCGCGCGCGGAGTGCGCATCGCTGCCCCCGGTGGTGGGCAGGCCGGCGATGCGAGCGACCTCTGCCGCGAAGTAGTTCTCGCGCGGCGTGTTGCACCCGTTGGCGATCTCGACCGCGTCGACCACACGAAACACCGGGAGTTCCGCGGCCTGTTCGGCGCTCAGTGCGAGCGGCAGCTCGCCGCCCGAGCGCGTCTCGAAGGCGTGACGGAAGGGGTGCGCGACGATCAGGAACCCGCCGACGCGGTCGAGCGCGGCGCGCAGCCTCTCGGCCCGGTGGATGCCGCCCTCGTAGCGCGTGAGGCCCACCGCGAGCATGTGCCCGAGGTCGGTCGACACCTCGATCCCGAAGTTGACCAGCAGCTCCGGCTGCTCGGAGAGGTACTCGAGCTGGAGATGTCGGTCCCAGACCCGGTGGTGCTCGCTCAGGTTGACGCCCGTGATCTGCGCCTCGCGCACCAGGCGGGGGAGCTCGGCCGGATCGAGCGTGGAGTCCGAGGAGTGACCGCGCGTGTGCACGTGCATATCGACGATCGCACCCCCGTAGGCGTCCGGGGGAACGGGCAGCGCATCGGCGGGAGACGCGGCGCGGGACTCGCTCACCCGCCGAGGATACGGACCACCGCGGGGGGCGGCCAGCGCGGTCGGTGTCCCGCTGCGGTCACGAGCGGTCGCACGCGTATACTCCGCCCGCCCCACCGCCACGGGGAACGAGGGGAGCTCCCATGCGCTTCGGGACGCATCCCCTGCCGTTGAGCCCGACCGCCGATGACGACCTGCGCGTGATCGGGGAGCAGCTCGACCAGATCGAGCTGGCCGACCGGCTCGGCTTCGAGCATTGCTGGCTCACCGAGCACCTGCTCTCCGGGGAGAGCGGGTTCGGAGACCCGATCCCCCTCGCGGGGGCCATCTCCCAGCGCACGAGCCGCATCCGCGTCGGCTTCGCCGTCCTGCAGATGGCCCTCACCCATCCTACGCGCGTCTTCCTGCAGGCCAACCTGCTCGACAACCTGCTCGAGGGGCGGCTGACACTCGGGATCGGCCGCGGTTCCGCCTTCAACGAGTACGAATACGTGGCCTTCGGCGCCCGCTCCGACGGTCAGCGCGAGCGCATGTTCGAGGCACTCGACCTGCTCGAGCGCGCGTGGGCCCGCGACGCCTCACCCTTCGCCGGCGAGTTCTTCTCGGTCAGCATCCCCGACGTCCGTCCCCGGCCGGTGCAGCAGCCGCATCCTCCCATCGTGCTCTCGGTTCTCTCCGACGAGACGCTTCGCTGGGCAGCCGGCCGCGGCTACGGCGTCATGATGCCGCGCCTCCCGGTCGAGCGCGCCCGGGAGCGGCTCGGTTTCTACCGCCGGGCGATGGCCGAGGCCGATGTGCCCGAGACGGCTGCGGAGCAGGCACTCGAGCGCAGCACCCTCCTGCGGAGCATCTACGTCGCCGACAGCGACGAGCAGGCGGAGGAGGAGGTGCGCGAGGCGACCTTCCGGCTCCACGCCCACCTGCAGAGGACGCGGCAGGGCTACAACCCCACCGATGTCGACAACCGGGCGCTGGCGCAACAGAACGCATCCCCCGTGTGGAGCTCGCCGGAATCGACGCCGGAGGAGGCCGTCGCGAGCCTCATGTCCCGCGGTTTCATCCTCGGCTCGCCGGAGACGGTGCGGTCGCGAATCGCCGAGCTCGAGGAAGCCGGCGTGCGAGGGTTGATGATCACGTTCACGTGGGGCGACATGGGGCACGAGCGCGTCCTGCGCTCGATGAGCCGGTTCGCCGCCGAGGTGATGCCGCACTTCGCCCGAGAGCCCGCCGCCTCCGCGGCCCGCGACTGAGCTACCGGCGCCGGGCCCTCGCGATCGCCGGCCCGGCGATCAGCCACAGGAGCACGAGCACGAGCGCGGCCGCCACGAGCGGGGTCGTGCTCTTTCGCCCCGGGGCCGCGCCCGCCGGGGGCGCCCCGCCGGCTCCGACCGTGGCGAGTCCCGGCTCCGTCCCTCCCGCCCGGTGCCTGGCGGATGCCGGCGTCCGGCGTGCGCCGCCGTGGCCACCGACGGCCCCGCGTCCACCGACGGCCCCGCGTCCACCGGCGGCCCCGTGTGCGCGGGCGGCCGGCTCGGCCGGCCGGGCTGCCCCGGCGCGGCGGGCCCGCGCCTGGGGATCGGGCACCAGGAGCACGATCGCGACCGAGACGAGCGCCAGTGCGCCGAGGGCAGCGAGCACGCCGTCGTAGTCGCCGACGCGGTCGAAGTAGGCGGACACGATCACGGGGCCGGGGGCCCCGATCACGACCTGCAGCGGCATCCCGATGCCCCGCACGGCGCCGATGTGCATGCGGCCGAAGAAGGATGCCCACACGAGCTCCTGCATCGGGATCATGCCGGCGATGCCGGTTCCAAAGATGAGGAATCCCACGGCAACGAGCGGGGCGTTCAGGGCGTTGGTCCCCGGCACGATGACGGCGACCCCCAACGCCAGGCACGAGAAGGCGACGGCCGCCAGGTATCGAGCGTGGATCCGCTCGGCGGCAAGCCCCCAGCCGACGCGCGTGACGAGCCCCGGCAGGGCGAACAACGAGAGCATCAGAGCGGCCGTGGTCCGGTCGAAACCGGAGTCGGTGAGGATCGGGATGGTCAGCGTGCCGAGCGCGAGGAAGCTGAGCCCGGCGAGCCCGAACGCCACGATCAGAAGCCACAGCGAGAGGGTGCGGACCGCCTCACCGCGCGTCAGCGAGCGCGCCTCCCGGATGATGGCTCCGCTGCGGTCACGCGGCGGCGGTGCCCCCGGGAGCTGGCCGTCCGGGAGCAGCCCGCTGTCCTCGGGCTGGCGCCGGAAGAGCATGGCCGCGGGGACGAAGAGCGCGATCGTGACCAGGGCGAGCAGCTGCCAGCCGGCGCGCCAGCCCTCCGCGTCGACGAAGGGAGTCAGCAGGCTCGGCGTGATCACGCCGGCCGTCGAGAGACCGAGAGCGGCGATGCCGATGGCGCGGCCCCGGCGCCGCTCGAACCACTTCGAGAGCACGGCGTGCACGACCAGCGTCCCGGCGAAGGCGACCGCCACCGAGAGCACGCCAGCCCGCAGGACGTACCACTGCCAGAGTTCGGTGATCTCGGCGAGCCAGAGCAGCGAACCGGCGGCCATGACGGCGCCTATGAGCGTCAACGCGCGGCCGCCGTGACGGTCGATCACGCCGCCGAAGATGGCCCCCGTCAGCGAGGTGACGAAAGCGCCCGCCGTGACTGCGAGCGCAAACTCCGTGCGGGTCCAGCCGAGCTCGTCGCTCATCGGCACGAAGAAGACGCCGTTGGCGTAGCCCTGAAGCGTCACGGCGACGCCGTTCGCGACCGCACCGGCTGCGACGATGTACCAGCCGAAGAAGATTCTCGGCCGGCGGGGCGGCGCGGGGTGGGAGCTCTCGATCAGCTGGCTCCTCTCGCCACCCGTCCGGCCACTATAGGCGGCAGTCGGAGCCAGAGCGGGAGCCGTGCCGTCGTTCTCCGCCGGCGGGATCGCTCGGGGCGGACGCTCAACCGCTGTGCCCGGGGGCGGTGCCGTCGCCCGCCGGACGCGCGCTCAGGGACTCGGCGTCGGCGGCACCCGGCAGCCCCCAGCCGTCCCCGTAGGAGAAGATCTCCCGCAGCGTCGTCGCGCCCAGCCGCCCGTCCGTGATCTCGAGCTGGTCGGGCACGATGAGCGCGGGGTGGGCAACCCCGGCGGCGAACGCCAGCGCACGCAGCTCGCGGCGCAGCGCACGCACGTAGTTGGCGACGCGCAGCGACTTGCTCCGCGGGTCGAGGCCCCGCGCACGCCAGCGCGACTGCGTTGCGACGCCGGTGGGGCAGCCGCCGGTGTGGCAGCGCTGTGCCTGGATGCACCCCACCGCCAGCATCGCCTCCCGGCCCACATTGACCATGTCACAGCCGAGCGCGAAGGCGACGATAGCGTTCTCGGGCAGGCCGAGCTTCCCCGAGCCCACGAAGGCGACGCGCGTGTCGATGCCCCGAGCCGCGAAGGAGCGGTAGACCCGGGCGAAGCCCATCTTGAAGGGAAGAGCCACGTGATCGGTGAAGACGAGCGGGCCGGCGCCGGTCCCGCCCTCTCCGCCGTCCACGGTGATGAAGTCCACGCCCCGCTCGCCGCTCTCCATCAGCCGGGCGAGATCATCCCAGAACTCCTGCTCGCCGACGGCGGACTTGATCCCGACCGGCAGCCCCGTCGCCGTCGCGATGTGCTCGACGAAATCGAGCATCGAGTCGACGTCGGAGAACTCCGTATGGGACGCCGGGCTCACGCAGTCGACACCGGCCGGGATCCCGCGGATGCGCGCGATCTCCGGCGTCACCTTCGCGGCCGGCAGCAGCGCGCCGACGCCGGGCTTCGCCCCCTGGCTCAGCTTCAGCTCGATCGCCCGGACCGGGTTCTCGGCCACCACGGCTTGCAGGCGGTCCAGCGAGAAGCGCCCGCGCTCGTCGCGGCAGCCGAAGTACGCCGGTCCGAGCTGGAGCACGAGGTCGCCCCCGAGCTGGTGATGCGGCGCGAGCCCGCCCTCGCCCGTGTTGTGGAGGCAGCCGGCGCCGCGGGCGCCCAGGTTCATCGCCTGCACCGCGCGCCCGGAGAGCGAACCGAAGCTCATGCCCGAGATGTTGACCGCGGAGGGAGGGCGGAACGCGAGCGCCCGGCCGCGCGCGGCGCCCAGCACCTTGGCGCCCGGGAGGGGGTCCCTCCCCGCCCCCTGCTCCGTGGCCGCGACGCCGGCCGGCGGCCGCAGCGGGAACGCCGCGTGCTTGAGCAGCACGTAGGGACCGGTCATCTCCATCTCGTTGTCGGACCCGAAGCCGAAGGCGTTATTCTCCTCTTTCGCCGAGGCGTAGACCCACCGCCGCTGATCGCGGCTGAAGGGCCGCTCCTCGTCGTTGTCCGTCACGATGTACTGCCGGAGCTCGGGTCCGATCGACTCCAGCCAGTAGCGGAAATGGCCGACGATCGGGAAGTTCCGTATGACGGCGTGCTGCGTCTGGACCAGGTCGTAGAGCACCCAGAGAGCGAGGACTGCGAGGACTGCGGCGAGCGCGATCAACCAGAGCATTCACGACCCCCGCGACAGTGTACGTGCGCCGGGGGGCGACGAGTCGGGAGCCGGAGCACGGCGGGCGAGGCGGCGCTACTCTGGGGCCGGGGCGGGCGGCACCCGGGCCTGCACGGTGAGCCGTCGGCACACGGGAGGGATCGGGGTGATGGCGGGCGCGCCGGAACCGGCCGGTCAGGCGGAGACGTCGGGCACCGTCCCCGCGTACGGCTTTCCGCCGCTCTTCATGACCGCCTGGTTCGCGACGCTGCCCCTGGGACGTCCCCGCAACCTCGGCCAGGAGGCGGAGCGGCTCTTCGCGCGCCGTGCGCCGGCCCCCGTCGCGCTCGGGACCGATCACATACCGGCTGCAGGGACGCCGTTCGTGCTGGCGATGAACCACTATGAGCGCCCGGGACTCAACGTCTGGTGGGCGGCCATGTGGGTCTCCCTGATCCTCTGGCGCGCCCGCGGGGAGCAGCCGCCGGTGCGGTGGCTCATAGCCGACCAGATCCACGGCTACCGTGTCGGCCCCGTGCGCATCCCCGACGCGGCGATGAGGTGGATGGTCGGTCGCGTCGCGCGCCGCTACGGCGCGCTGCGCGTGCCGCGCGACGGCCGCGCGGGGAGCGGTCGGGCGCAGTCGCTGCGGCGCGCCGGTGCCGCGCTCCGGGGCGCCGGCGCGCGTCCCGTCGGCATCACGCCCGAGGCCGGTCGAGGGGGGGAGCGGGTGCTCGTCACCCCGGAGCCCAACGCGGGGATGGCGATCGCGTGGCTGGCCCGCCGCGGCACCCCGATCCTGCCGGCGGGCGTCTTCGAGACCCGCACGGCCGGCGAGGGAGCGGACGGAAGCGGTCCGGCGGTCCTCACCGCGCGCTTCGGCCCGCCGCTCTCGCTCCCGTGGAGGGGCTCCGGAGCGGAGCGCACGGGTCGCGAGCAGCACGGCGAGGCGGTGATGCGCGCGATCGCCGCGCAGCTTCCGCCGGTGCTGCGCGGGCCCTACGGCGCACCGGCCGTCGGGGCGAACGGGGCCGATCGATGAGCACGGGTGGCGGCGGAGCGGGACGGGGGCCGGCGCTGCCCGGGCGCGTGCGCGTGCTCTACTCGTCGGCGAGCATCGCGGGGAACGCTCTCTCGCAGGCGTGGGCCCTCTGGCTCATCTACTTCTACGCGCCGCCGGCCGGTGCCGACATCCCGGTCCGCATCCCCGAGCTCGGAGGGCTCGATCCGCGGGTCGTGCTCGGCATCACGCTGACGCTGGCGCGCGTGCTGGAGGCCGTGGACGACCCCCTGATCGCCTACTGGACGGACCGCACGCGATCCCGCTGGGGCCGCCGCATCCCCTTCGTCCTCTTCGGCACGCCGTGGTGGTGCGTCCTCTTCATCCTGGTCTTCACACCTCCGGCCGACGGGTCGAGCATGGCCAACGTCGTCTACATCTTCGTCGTCGCCCAGCTCTACTTCCTGCTCAACAACGTCGCCGGATCCGCCATGGAGGCGCTCCTGCCGCACATCGCCAGGCGCACCGTCGACCGCGTCTCGGTGGCGTCGCTGCAGGTCGTGTTCGGCGTCGGGGGCGCCGCCATCGGGCTCTCCCTCAGCTCCCTGCTCGTCGACCTCTTCGGCTTCGTCGGGATGGCGGCCATCATCGCCACGATCGCCCTCACGACCCGCTACGTGGCGCTCGCCGGGAGCTGGCGCCACGCCCTGACCGACGCCACGCCCTCGCACCCCGGCGTGATGCGCGCCCTGCGCGCGACCTTCACGAACCGGAACTTCCTCGCCTACCTGCCGAGCTTCGTGACCTTCCAGCTGGGAGTGCAGATGCTCACGGCGCTGCTCCCCTTCTTCGTCGCCGCCGTGCTGGGCGAGTCGAGGCTGTTCGGGCTGAGCGGCGCCGACAACGAGGGCACCTTCATCTTCCTGCTCACCGTGATGGTCATCGGGGGCGCCCTCGCGGGCGTACCGCTCTTCGCGGCCGTCGCACGGCGCCGGGGGACGGCGTCCACCTACCGGGCCGCGATGCTGGGAGCCGCCTGCTACTTCCCGCTGCTCTTCTTTGCGGGCTACCTGCCGGGGATACCGGCGCTGCCGCAGTCCCTGGTGGCGATGGCGCTGGGCGGCATCCCCATGGCAGGCGTCTTCCTCTTCCCCAACGTGCTCACGGCGGACATCGCCGACGACTCGGCGCAGAGCACCGGAACCAGGCGCGAGGCGATGTTCTACGGCTCACAGAACATGGTGGAGAAATTCGCGATCTCGCTCGGCCCGCTCCTCTTCTCGCTCGTCCTGCTCGCCGGGGACTCGGCCGCCGACCCGCTCGGCGTGCGGCTGGTCGGCCCCTTCGCCGGCCTGCTCGTGCTCGCCGGGTACCTCTCCTTCCGCTCCTACAGGCTCGCTCCCCTCGACGATCCGGCGCGCGCGCCCGATGCCGGCGCGCGGTGAGCGGGGCGGGCGCGGGGCCCTGGGAAGCGACCGCGGTCCGCGTCCCCTAGAATGCGAACGGCGCGAGGGTCCCCGAGGGCACCGCGCCGGCACGATGGCACGGGAGGCACGATGACACAGGGTGCGACGGCCGTCCTGACCACGCTCACCTCCGGCGGCCAGCAGCTTGCCCTGCGCTACATGACCGCCGCCGACCGCGACGCGCTGCTGCGGTTCGCGCGCTCCCTGCCGACGCACGATCTGCTCTTCCTGCGGCGCGACATCACCAAGGGCGACGAGATCGACGCCTGGATCGCCGACATCCAGCGGGGTGAGGTGAGCACGATTCTCGCCGTCGACGAGGCGAATGCGGTCGTCGGGTACGCCGCCGTCGCACGGAACGATCTGCGCTGGATGCGCCACGTCGCCGAGCTGCGCGTGCTGGTCGGGGAGGAAGCTCGCGGCGCCGGCGTGGGGCGCGCGCTCACGCAGGAGGCCTTCCGCGTCGCGGCCGACACCGGCGTGCGCAAGATGATCGCGCGCATGACGCTGGACCAGCCGGCCGCGATCCACGTCTTCCGGCGGCTCGGCTTCCGCTCGGTCGCGCTGCTGCCCGATCACGTCGTCGACCCGTCGGGCAGGAGCTACGACATGGTGGTGATGGAGCAGGACGTCGCGAGCTACGAGGCCACCCTGCAGGAGCTCGACCAGGGGCGACGCGCGAGCTAGCGGGGATCGGACCGGCCCGCCACCCGTCCCATCGCGGCCGACCGCGCAGCAGGCGGCGGCCGCTAATCCGGCGTGTTGTCGTAGCCCGCCGTGATCGGAGCATCCACGCGCTGCCCGGCCGTCCCCTCCGGGGCGTAGCGCTCGACGATCTCCCGGAGCTCGTCCGTCGTCCCGGCCTCGGGGATCGCCGGCGGCTGCCCGGGCGACGACGCGACGTGGAGCGTCTGCGTGGGGAAGGCGAACTCCACCCCGAGATCCTCGGCCAGTCGCATGATGTCGAGGTTGAGCACGTGCCGGGTGCGGAGTTCCTCGTTCCAGCTCGATGCGTCGATGAAGCAGTAGACCATGATGTCGAGCGACGCCGCGCCGAAGCCGTGGAACTCGACGATGTAGTAGTCCTTGCGCGTCCCGGGGTTCGATCGGATCAGCGCCCGCACGCCCTCCACGAACGCCTGTACCTGCTCCGGACGCGTGTGGTACGCCAGGCCCAGGGTCGCCTTGTACCGGCGCCACCGCCGGAGCCCCATGTTGTCGACGTGCGCGTCGACGATCCGCGCATTGGGCACCGTGACGACCGAGTTATAGAACGTGCGCACGCGCGAGGACCGGAAGCCGACGTGCTCCACCGTCCCCTCGATGCCGCTCACCACCACCCAGTCGCCCACCTGGAAAGGGCGGTCGGCGAGGATCGTGACTCCGCCGAGCAGGTTGCGGATCGAGTCCTGCGCGGCGAGCGCGATCGCGAGCCCGCCCAGCCCGAGGCCGGCGACCAGCGACGTCACGTTGACGCCGAGGTTGCCCAGCACCAGGAGCACGCCGAACAGCACGACCGCCGCCTTCAGGATCGTCGCCGCGAGCGGCACGATCTGGTCGTCGAGCCGGTTCTCCGTCTTCGCCGCCCGCCGCCGGAGTTCGTCGGTGAAGATGTCGACGGCGCGCAGACCCAGCAGCAGCAGCGCTCCCGCGGTGAGCAGGCTCGCGGCCTGGCCGACGATGCTCTCGACCGTGTCGTGGAACCCGAGGGCGGGGAATCCCAGCCTCGCCGTGATCGCGGCGACGAGCGCCGTCAGCCCCCACCGCAGCCGCCCGCGCTCCCGCTCCCAGATGTCGCGATCGGCCGCCGCGAAGCGGCTCGTCAGGTAGAGCCGGACCGCCTGCTGCACGAGCAGCTGCGTCACGGCGGCGACGACGACCAGGACGCCGAGCCCGATCCATTGACCGACCTCGACGCCGACGTAGGTGTCGCTCAACCACTCCGGCACGGCAGCCTCCCGCGCCATCAGCGTAACATCCAGTAAGGCGTATTAGCATCTTGGGGTATCCGGCGCGAGCGCGCGGAGAGCGCAGCCTCCCGCCGGCGGCGACGCGGCTTCTAGGCGATCGACCGCAGCGAGCGCTGGGTGAGCGCCACCCCCAGCGTGAGCACGAGCAGGCCGACGCCTCCGGCCGTGAACAGCGTCTCCAGCCCGATGACCTGCGCGAGCAGCCCGGCAGGCACGCCGATCACGCCGGCCAGGCCGTTCGCCACGATCAGGAGACCCAGCACGCGCCCCCGAAGCTCCGGCGGGACCTCGGTCTGCGCGATGGCCATACCCGTCACGCGCACCGTCTGGAAGGACGCGCCGGCGAAGATGCCGATCATGAACGAGAGGGCCACGACGCGGCTGAGGCTGAAGGCGATCAGCGACGACGCGAGCAGGAGGCCGGCGGCGATCAACAGCCAGCCTCCCGGCAGCGCCTGGCGGCGGAGCGCGAGCGTGCTCATCGCCACCAGGCCGCCGCCGCCCCAGCACAACTGCATGAGACCCCACCCGGTCGCCCCCACGCCGAGCACATCGTCGAGCCACGCCGCCATGAGTACGCCCATGATCGCGATGCCGATCCCGAGCGAGGCCCACGTCGTCAGGACCGTCCAGCGCACGCCCGCGTGGTAACCGAGATAGCGGAGCCCGTCGCGCAGGTTTCGCAGGACCGACTCCCCGGCGGCCCCCGGATCCGCGGCGTCGCCGCCGATGCGCAGGGGGAAGAGCGCCGCGAGGAGCCACACATGAGTGGAGGCGGCGATCAGGTAGGTCGCGCCGAAGCCCAGGTGGTCGATCGAGAGCCCGGTCACCGGCCCGGAGACGAGGAGGCTGATCGACCACGCCAGCTGGAAGATCGTGACCGCGCGCGTGACGAGCGGTGCGGGAACCGCCTCCGACACGAGCGCCGTGCGCGTCGGCAGATCCTGCGCGTTGATGAGACCGCTCGCGGTGAAGAGCACGAACATCACGGGCAGCCACGCGCCGTCGCCGGTGCTCGCCCCCGGCAGGTAGAGCAGGACCCCCGTGCCCCCGACGAAGAGCAACGCGGCGATGTGCGCCCCGATCAGCATCGTGCGGCGCGCATAGCGATCGGCCAGCACGCCGCCGAAGAGCACCCAGGCGAGGAAGGCGGCGCCGCGGAGCGTGGCGAGCAGGCCGAGCAGCGTCAGCCGCTGCTCCTCCGGCGCCGTGACGTTCACGTACCAGGCCTGGACGATGAAGAGCATCGGTCCCCGGACGCCGCCGGCGAGGTTGGTGATGCAGATCAGGCGAAAGTCGCGGTAGGCGAGGGGCGCCAGCCGGCCCCGCGGCGGGGCAGCGCCCGGGGGAGATGGGGTCGCGGTGGTCACGCCGGGCATCGCGCCATCCTAGCGCCGCCCCTGCCGCGAGGTATGCGAGGACGCTTCGACGCCGCTGCGACGGGACGTGCGCGGCCCGGCGCGGCGACCACGCCGCCGCGATCGTGCCCGCGCGGCGACGCCCCCGCGTATGCTCCGCGAGGTACCGGGCACGGGAGAGGAGCGAGCATGCGCAGGGCATACGTCGACGGACCCGGCGGGCAGATCCACTACCGCGAGGAGGGCGACGGCGATCCGCTCCTGCTGCTCCATCAGACCGCGAGCTCCGGTCGGCAGTACCTCGCGGCATTCCCCTACCTCGTCGCCGGCGGCCGGCACGTGATCGCGATGGACACGCCGGGCTACGGGATGTCCGATCTTCCGCCGGGCGAGCCGAGCGTCGACGGATACGTTCAGGCGGTCCTGGCACTGCTGGATGCACTCGACATCACTCAGGCGGCCGTGCTGGGCCACCACACGGGCGCGACGATCGCGCTGCACCTCGCCTGGGCGCACCCCGAGCGGGTTGACGGCCTGATCCTGAACGGCACGCCCCTCTACACCGACGAGGAGCGGGATCGGATCATCGAGCGTCTCCCGACCGAGGCGCCGCCGATCCAGGAGGACGGGAGCCACCTGCTCGCGCCCTGGAAGCGCCGGATGCGCGTCACCGTCGGCTGGACGCGGCTCGACGTGATGCAGCGCTGCGTCATGGAGAACCTGAGCGTGCGCGATCACGCCTGGTACGGATACAAGGCGGTCTTCCCCTACCCGTTCGAGGCCAGGCTGCGCGAGGTGGGCACCCCGACGCTGCTCCTGACCAACACGGGGGAGGATCTCTACCGGCACACGCTGCGGGCACGGGACACCCGGCCCGACCTGCCCTACGTCGAGCTCGACGGCGGCACGCACGATATCGTCGACGAGCAGCCGGAGGCCTGGAGCAACGCCGTGCTCGAGTTCCTGAGCCGCCCGTGACCGCCCGCGGGCCCGCCGAGCCTCAGGGCGCCGTCGCCATCTGGGTGAGCATCCCCGACGACATACGCAACGAGTTCGAGCGCTGGCACAACGTGGAGCACACGGCCGACCGTGTCGGGCTCCCCGGCTACTGGCTGGGCCGCCGCTGGCGCGCCCTGCCGGTGTCCCTCGCCGGCGAGCTCGCGGCACCGACCGACTACCTGGCGCTCTACGAAGTGGACGACGCCGAGGTGCTCCGGCAAGCGGACTATCTCGAGCAGCTGAACGAGCCGACCGCGTGGACTCGCCGCATGCTGGCCCCGACGTTCGACGTCGAGCGGGCGATCTACGAGCTTGTTATGTCACATGGCGAGGAGCCGGAGCTCGACGCCCCCTATCTCCTGGCCGTCCGCGTGAACCCGCCGCCGGGTCCGGACGGCGACGCGGAGCTCCTCGACTGGTACCGCGAGGAGCACCTCCCGCGGCTCGGCGCGGTGGACGGCACGCTGCGCGGACGCGTCTTCCGCCGGGTCGACGCCATCTCCGACATCCCCACCACCGAGAAGGACATCCAGCGCACGCGGGTGACCGGCCAGCGCTTCCTCGCCCTCTACGAGCTCGCGGACCCCGGCGAGCCGCACTCGGAGGCGTGGCGCGTTGCCTCGGCGGGCACGGCGAGGAGCGCCGCCTTCCGGGAGCGGCTCCGGGACGTGGGGCGCGAGCTCTACTCGCTCCAGTTCGCACGCCACGCCGCGTGGCGGGTCCGCCGCCGGCGCCCCTGACCCGCCGTCGCGCCCGTCCGCGCCGCCCGCCCGGCGGACGGCCCGAACCGCCGTGCCAGGCGGCGGGGCCGACCGGGGCACCGCTCACCCCCGCCCCTGCACGGCCAGGACGACCATCTCCAGGATCTCGTGGCTGGAGATGGAGCCGATGAACTCCCCCGTCCGCGGGTCCGTCACCGGGAGGGTGGTGAGCCTGCTCTCGGTCATCTGCTGAAGCGCGTCCTCGACCAGGTCGTCCGCGCCGGCGCGGGGGACATCGGCGCGCAGCACCCTCTCGAGAGGGGTCTCCTCCCACTCGCCCTGGGGCAGATAGCGAAGCATGCTCAGCGAGACGATGCCGGCCAGCCGGCCCTTCGCCACGACCACGTAGTCGTGCTGATCCGGGAGCAGCCAGCTCTGCACGAAGCGCCGCACGGTGAGCGACGGCTCGGGGTGCATGCGCGAGCGGTCCAGCACGTCACGCACCCGGACCCCCTCCAGCGCGAAGCGGCCCATCGAGGGCGGGAGCTCGCCGGGTGCGGCCGCCTCCTCCGTGTGCCCGAGCCTCCGGAGCGCGGCGCCGATGCCGAAGGGGGACGCCAGGATGTAGGCGAACATGAGCAGCACCATCAGCGAGAAGATCCCCTGATCGATCACGCCGCTCTGGAAGAGCACGAGCAGCAGCGCGATCTCCGCCACGCCCTTGGCCATCAGCCCGGACGCGATGGCGAGCGGCGCCTCGAGCCTCGTGACCCACGCGCTCAGCAGCGCCGCGGCGAACTTGCCGGCGAGCGGCACCAGCGTGAGCACGAGGATCGTCGCGAGCGGAAGCTGAAGGAAGTCCAGGCTCAGGTGGAGGCCGGCCGAGGCGAAGAAGAGCGGGACGAAGAACCCCTCGGCCGTGCCCCGCATGCCCGGCATGATGTCCCGCCGCACCTGGTACGGGAGCGCCGCGAGCGCGGCGCCGAAGAGGAGAGCGCCCAGGGACCCGTGGAGCCCCGCGTGTTCCGCCCCCACCACCACGAGGAAGAGCCCGCCCAGCAGTAGCCCGAAGGAGAGCTGCGGCACCAGCAGGACGTGGTGCAGGAGGAAAATGATCCGGGGCAGGATCCTGGTCGACACGAACCAGGTCAGGAGGGAGAACACGATGATCTGAACCGCCAGCTGCGCGACGGTGAACGGGTCGAGCGTGTGTCCGTGCTCGGACGCGAAGTGCTCGCTGATAGCGAATCCGACCACGAACAGCAGCATCAACTCGGCGATGGCGGCTGCGGAGAAGATCTGGACGCCCACCGGCTCCCGGAGACGCCCCTCGTCGATCAGGACCTTGGCGACCACGCCGAGGCTCGAGAGCGAGAGGACACCAGCCAGCCCGAGCGCCTCGACGAAGCTGAGATCCAGCTGCAGATCGATCAGGACGTCGGCGGTGACCGCGAGCGAGACGAGCAGCGACATCACGACCGAGAGGAGCGCGGCGAAGAAGAGGCGGCCGCGCATCGCCTGGAGGAAGCCCCGGATGTCGAGCTCGTCCAGACCGATGAGGAAGAAGAAGACGAAGATCCCGATGCTCAGGACGATCTCGATGTCGTCGCCCGCATGGACCAGCCCGGTCACCGGGCCGAGGACGACCCCGGTCGTCGCGTAGGCGATGATCGAATTCAGCCGGAAGCGCTTGAACACCCCCTCCAGCAGCTTCGCCACCACGATGAGCAGTCCGACCGAGAAGAGGGCGCCGTGCAGCTCCACGATGCGACTCCTTCCGGCGCCGGCAGCCCGCGGTCGGGCCCGTCGGGTCGGGCGGGTCGGACCGGCCTCGGCGACGGAGAGACGACGGTCCGGCGCCGGACGACCCGCTCGAGGATAGCGCCCCGCGCGCGCCTGCCGGCCCGGCGGCCGGCAGGCGGCCGCGGGGCGAGCGCGCTACTCGATGCGAACGCCGGCGCGGTCGATCTGAAGCGGCTCGGTCGGCCTGCCGCCCCGCGTGCCCCGGCTCTCGAGCTCGCGCACGGCCTCCATCCCCGCCTCGACCTCCCCGAAGATGGTGTGCTTGCCGTCCAGCCAGGGGGTCTCCACGAAGGTCAGGAAGAACTGGCTTCCGTCGGTGCCGGGGCCGGCGTTCGCCATCGAGAGCAGCCCCGGCCGATCGTGCTTCACCTTGCGATCGAACTCGCCGTCGTACTGGTATCCCGGACCGCGCGTTCCGGTGCCGGCGGGGCAGCCGCCCTGCGCCATGAAGCCGTCGATGACCCGGTGGAAGGCGAGGCCGTCGTAGAAGCCGAGCGTCGTGAGGTAGATGGTGCTCGAGACGTGCATCGGCGCGGTGTCGGGCAGGAACCGCACCGTGATGGGTCCGACGGTGGTCTCCAGCTCCCAGAGATAGCGGCGCCCCCGCTCGAAGCGAGCCTCGGGCGGCCGCGGCAGCCGCAGGCGCCAGTCGTCCGCACCGGTGTCGATCGCCCGCCCCGAGATGAAGTCATCGATCTCGGCGATTCCGCTACGCCTCTCGGCTCCGCTCACGTCGTCCCCCTCCGCCCGCACCGCTCGTCGCTTCCCGCTTCTCCGCGCCCGCGGCCGACCGCTCCGGGCCCCCCGCAGGCTCCGCGCAGCCTACCGCGACCGGCGGTTCATCACGAGCGGCCCGAGGAAGTCCTCGACCTCCCGCACGAACGCAGCGGGCTGTTCGCGGAAGCAGTAGTGCCCGGCCCGCTCGATCAGCCGCAGCTCCGAGCGGGGCGTCCCGGGCCGGATGAGTTCCCACAGCCGCTCGCCGGCGCGCGCCGGCGTCGAGGGGTCCTGCGCGCCCCAGAGGATCAGCGTCGGCACGGGGAGGCCCCTCTCCCCCATCGCCCGCAGCGCCTCGGCGCGCGCTCGTTCGAGGCTCGGCTGGAAGAGGGCGGGCCCGAGCCGCGCCATCTCGCGCCGTGCGCGGCGAATCTCGGGCCGCCGGGCGATCGCCGCCAAGCGGCCCACGAAATCGGCGGTGAGATGCGCCGTCGACACCGACTGCGCCTCCGGCTCGATGCGCACCGCCGCCGGGCCCGGCTCGCCGGGCGCCGGCCGGGGCAGCTGCTCGTAGAAGCGCTCCGACCGCGGGTAGGAGGGGTCCGCCGGCGCGAGCGAGCCCGCGTCGACGAGTGTCAACGAGAGCGCGAGATCGGGCCGGCCCAAGGCGAGCCGGGCGGCGAGCAGCGCACCGCGGGAATGTCCGACCAGGTGGGCGGGCCCTCCGGCGATCTCCTCCAGGAAGCCCTCGAGGTGGCGTTCGCCCGTCTCCCAGTGGTAACCCGCCGGCCCACGCGGCGCCGCCGTATGGCCCTGCCCCGGCCGGTCGAGCGCGATCACGCGGAAGCGCTGTGCGAGCGGGGCGAGCACCGTGTCCCACGAGTCGAGCGAGTACCACGACCCGTACTGGCCGCCGTGCACGAGCACGAGCCGCGGCGCGTGCTCATCGCCCGCTGCGTAGTAGCGCGTGGAGAGGCCGCCGATCTCCGCCCGGTGCAGCCGGTCGGGGTCGAGCTCGGGAGCGCGTGATCCCGCGGGCGCCCTAGGAGCCACGGGCGAGCCCGGTGGAGGGGATCTCCGCTGGCCAGCCGAGATACTCGGCGGCGTTCCCGCCGAGCACCAGCGAGAGCTCGCGATCCGGGAGCTCCGCGAGCGCCGCGCGCACCAGCGCGAGCTCCTGCGGGTAGCGGGCGCGGCCGCGAGCGAGCTGCTGCGTGTGATCGCTCGCCCACAGCAGCCGCCCCGGCCCGAACTCACCCAGGAGCCGCCGGATCAGCCCGTGCACGTCGGCGAAGGGGGATCGCTGGCGAGAGCGCGAGGCGAGGGTGGAGAGCTTGACGGCGACCTGCGGGAACCGCGCGAGCGAGAGCGCGACGCGGAACTGCTGCTCGTCGACGCCCCCGCGGATACGGGGCAGCCCGAGGTGATCGATGATGAGCCGGAGCCCGGGGTGCCGCTCGAGGGCGCGCTCGGCCATCTCCAGCCGCCCCGGGAAGAACCCCGCGACCGGAAGCGCGTGCCGCTCGGCGGCCGCCCAGAACGGCTCCAGCCGCTCGTCGGGCCAGGCGTCCTGCTCGCTGTCGCGGAAGTGGACGCGAACGCCCACCATTCCGGGTTGCTCGCGCCAGCGCGCGACCTGCTCCCCGACATCGGGCGCGCCGGCGTCGAGCAGCCCCATCACCGCGAAGCGATGCGGCCAGCTGCGGGCACACTCGAGCGCGAAGTCGTTCTGCACGCCCATGATCGCGGGCGGGACGATGACGACCCGATCGACGCCGGCGTCCTCCATCAGGGGGAGCATCCGCCCGGGGCCGAACGGTTCGGGCAGGCTCGGGGTGCGGTCGGGGCGCCACGGCCGGTCGGGGCGATCACCCTCCCAGAGATGCACCTGCATGTCGATGATCACGGTCGGAGGCTACACGGCCGCGGCGCGCGCGGAGGGTGCGCCCCGGCGCGGCGGCCGCACCAGCAGGATCACGACGACGCCGAGAAGGGCGGCCCCCGCCATGGTGAACAAGACGCCGGTGTAGGACCCGGTCGCGTCGAAGTAGGCCGAGACCAGGAGCGGGCCGGAGGCGCTGAAGAGGAGGTTGAAGGGCATCGACGCCCCGCGCACCTGTCCCAGATAGCGCCGCCCGAAGAAGGTCGCCCACAGCAGCTCCTGCATCGGCATGTTGCCGGCGATGCCGAGCCCGGCGAGGAGAAAGCCGGCGGCAACGGCGAGCTCGTTACCGGACTGCGCGGCGGGGACGACGGTGGTGATCCCGCCCGCGAGGCAGAGGAAGGCGCCGGCCGCCAGATAGCGCGGGTGTATGCGCTCGGCGAGCAGTCCCCAGAAGGGCCGCGTGACGAGGCCCGGGAAGGCGAAGAGCCCGAGCATCGCCGAGGCGGTGTCGCGATCGAAGCCGGAGTCGGTGAGATAGGGGATGGTCTGCGTCGCGATCGCGAGCAGCGAGAGGCTGCTCATCCCGAAGGCGAAGACCAGCATCCACATCGTGCGGGTGCGGATCGCCTGGTGGCGCGTGAGCGAGGAGGCGAAGTCGCGCTCAACGGCGGCGGCCGCGCCGCCGCGCAGCTCCGTCGCGCTGCGGCCGTCGGGGTTGAGGCCATGATCCTCCGGCCGGCGCCGCATCAGCATCGTCGCCGGCAGCATCAGCAGCACGAACCCGATCGCCAGCAGCTGCCACGCCATGCGCCAGCCCACGCCGTCGACGAGCGCCGTCAGCGCCGGGGGAACCAGGACCCCCGAGAGCGAGATGCCCATCGCCGCGAAACCGATCGCCCGACCCCGCCTCTCGACGAACCACTTCGACATCGTCACGTTCACGACCAGGCCGCCGGCGAGCGCGGTCCCGAGCGCGACCGCGAGACCCCGCACGGCCACCCACTGCCAGAGTTCGGTGACCAGTGATGAGGCCAGCAGGGAGACGGCGGCGACGCAGGTCCCCAGGAGCATGAGCGGCCGCGGTCCGCGGCGGTCGAGCAGGTCGCCGATGTAGAGGCTCGTTGCCGCCATGACGAACTGCCCGACCGTGATGGCGAGGATGAACTCCGTGCGCGACCATCCAAGGTCGTCGCTCATCGGCACGAGGAAGGAGCCGGTGCCGTAGCCCTGGAGCGCAGAGCTCGCGAACATCGCGGTCGCCGCGGCGCCGACGATGTTCCAGCCGTAGAAGTACCGCGGTCGGCGGCGACCCGACGAGCCGGGATCCGGGGGCGCGGGTGCTGACTCGGCCACGCTCGCCCTCAGTCAGTGCGCACTCGTCATGGAAGGCGCCGGCCGGGCCGGCGCTCCGCAGCGGCGTCGCCCGTCCGGGCCCGGATCGCCCGGTGGCGGCCGGCGATGTCCCGGCTAGGAGAACTCGCCGGCGTTGAAGGCGTCGATCCCCTCACGCATCCCGCGTTCCCGCATCGCCTTCTGCATGACCTTGACCGGCTCGGAGTAGTGGAGCATCGCGTCGAACTCCTGCCCGAAGCGGATCGCCGTGCTGAAGCCCCGGACGTCCATCGTCCGGTTCACGCCGAGCTTCTTGATGCGGAGGATCTTGCTCGGCACGTTCGCGATCCGCTCCGCCATCTGGCGGACCGTCTCCTCCAGCTGATCGGCCGGCACCGCCCGATTCGCCCAGCCCCACTCGGCGGCGGTCGTACCGCTGATCTGGCTGCCGACGGTGAACGACATCTCCTTCGCCCGCTTGGGTCCGACGAGCCACGTCCACATCGGCGAGATGTAGCCACCCCCGACCGGGATCGACGGGAAGCCGATGCGCGCATCCTCCGCCACGACCGTGATGTCGCAGACGACACAGATCTGGGTCGCGATCCCCAGGCAGTAGCCGTGGACCTGAGCGATGATCGGCTTCGGATGGTTCCAGATGCGGAGATAGCGGTCGACGCTCCGCTCCAGCTTCTCCTGGTCGTCGACCACGTCCTCCTCCACGACCTCGGCCGAGGCGTTCCCGGGACCGGTGAAGTCGGCGCCGGCGGAGAAGGCGCGGCCGTTGCCCCGCAGGATCAGGACCCGCACCTCGGGATCGTTCCGGCCGCGTTCCAGCGCCTCGTCGAGCTGGAGCAGTGCCGGGCCCGAGAGCGCGTTCAGGATCTCCGTGCGGTTGAAGGTGATGTAGCCGAGCCGCCCCTCGGGCTCGTACAGGACCATCCGCTCGTCGTCGCTCATCGAGTGTCCTCTCGCTGCGTTCCTCGCGTGCGGGCGAGTATACGCACCGCCACCGGCACGTCACCGGCAGCGTCACTTATGCTCCCGGGAACGCCCGGCGTGGGAGGAGATCGGCGTGAGCGAAGGGGACTGGCAGCGGGAGTGGGACCCAACGATCGCCGCGATCGGCACCGACTACGGAGGCGACCGCGTGGTCATCGCCGTCGACGAGGTCGAGCGCGGCGCCATCCGCCGCTACTGCGAGGTCCTCGAGTTCGATTGCCCCCTGCACCACGACGACGGCAGCGCACGCTCGGTCGGCTACAGGGGCATCGTCGCGCCCGTGTCGGGAATCTCCCAGACCTGGACCCGCGAGGCACACTGGCGGCCCGGGATGCCGACCCGCTACCCGGTGCTCGACCCGGACGCCGAGGTGCTCCGCGAGGAGGTGCGCTTCGACGGCCCGCCGGAGCCGCCGACGTCGCTCACCTTCGTCACCGACCTCACCATCGAATACCTGAGGCCGGTCTACGTCGGTGACCGCCTCTCCCGGCGCGGGCACCGGCTGGTCTCGGTGCTGCCCAAGGAGACGAGCATCGGACGCGGCGCGTTCCTCACCTACGAGAGCGAAGTGAGGAATCAGCAGGGCGAGCTGGTGGCGCGGAGCCGCAACGGCGGCTACCACTACACGCCCTTTGCCGGCTCGGAGCGAGGGGCGGCACCGCCGGCAACTCCCGGGCCGGCGGCGGGGGGCGCATCCTTTCCCGAGGCGCCCGCGTGGGCCCGCGCGCCGTCCATCGACTGGTCGCAGCAGCGCCATTTCGAGGACGTCTCCGAGGGCGACCGCGTGCCGGCGGTGGGATTCCCGCTCACCATCGCGCGGCTCGTGATGGAGGCCGCTGTCAACCTCGACTTCAGCCGGGTGCACCACAACGCGGCGGCGGCGCGGCGCACCGGCGCCCCGGACATGTATGCCAACAACGTCTTCGTGCAGGGCTGGTGGGAGCGCGTGGTCCGCGAGTTCATCGGCCTGCGCGGCGTGATCAAGCGAGTCGGTCCACTCCGCATGCGCATCTTCAACACCGTCGGCGAGACGGTCACGACGAGCGGAGTCGTGCGCCGCTGCTGGCGCGAGGGGGATGAGGGGCTGGTCGAACTCGAGATGCAGAGCGAGATCTCCCGCGGCATCTCGGTCGGACCGGGGCCCGTGATCGTCTCGCTTCCGCTGCGCGGAGCGTCGGGCGGCAGCGGACCCGCCGCGTGATCGCCCCGGCACCCGGCCCGTGACGTCGCGCGGCGCCTAGTCGAAGTCGCGGAAGACGATCGCGTTCGACCCGTGCCAGCCCTCGGCGCGGACGTACTCCGGCGTGACGCTGATGACGTAGAGCGTCTCCTCGGGCGGATGACCCCGGGGGTTGCCGCCGGCGGCGGCCCGGCGCTCGTAGAAGGCGGCGACCTCGTCCTGATCCTCGATCAGCTCGGCGCGGCCCTGCATCCAGACCACGCGCGGGTTCCAGCCGAAGCCCCAGTCGGAGCGGCCCTCGCGGCCGACCCAGAGATAGCCGACCACCGGGTCGCGCCGGACGTGCCCGGTCTTCGGCTGTACGTCCTGCGTCATCGTGCCGACGCGCCACCCCTCGACGAAGGTGCCGACCGGCCGCATGATCGGCCGCCCGTCACGCCGGCGTGTCATGAGGTAGGCCATGTGCTGGCTGCGATCGGAGATGAACGCGTGCACCGCGTCGCGGTAGCTCTCCGCCTCCCCGGGGCCCAGCCCGCGCTCCCGATCCCAGACCCGTTCACCGCTGGTCACGAGCCCCTCCCTTCCGCCCGGGGGGCATCCTAGCAGCCGCAGCCCGCCGGGACGCCGCCCGCAAGCGGCTACACTGCGCCGCGGGCGCGGGAGGGGGTCGAGCACGGTGGGCGAGACAGGGGCGTACGATCTGGCCGTCGTCGGAGGCGACGTGGTCTTCCCCGGCCGCGGGGTCAGGCGCGTGGACATCGGCATCTCCGGCGAGCGCATCGCGGCGATCGCCGAGCGGCTCTCCGCGCCGGCCGCGCGCACCATCGACGCCGCGGGCCGGCTCGTCTTTCCCGGTCTCGTGGACTCGCACGTCCACCTGGGCATCTTCCGCCCGCTCGCCGACGATGCGCCGGCCGAGACGGGGAGCGCGGTCGCGGGCGGCGTGACCACCTCGCTCGTCTACTACCGCGCGGGACGCCACAACCTGGTCGCCGACGAGAACCCCGAGCTCCCCGCCGCGTACGCCGCGTTGCTGCCGGCGCTGCTGGCGGAGTCGGCGGGCGCCTTTCGCTGCGACTACGGCTATCACATCGCGCCCGTGACCAGGGAGCACGCGGAGGAGGTGCCGGCGCTCGCCCGCCGCCACGGCATCACCGGCTTCAAGTACTACATGCACTACACGGGCGTCACGCCCGCCCAGTACGAGAGCGGGCTCCACCCGGAGAAGGAGTTCCTCTTCTCCGACGTCCCCTACGATCTCGGCTACCTGCACCGCGTGATGGAGCGCGTGGCCGACGCGAACCACCGGGCGCCGGCGGGCGCACCGGCAGCCCGCGTCTGCGTCCACGCGGAGAGCCCGGCGCTGATCCGGGAGGGAACCGAGCGCGTGCTCGCGGATCTCGCCTCCGGCGCGGGCGATGCGCCCGGCCCGCTCGAGGCGTACTCCCGGAGCCGGCCGACCGGCGGCGAGAGGCTCGGCATCCTCGACGCGGCCGAGCTCGCCGCCCGGGCCGGGGCGCCGCTCACCGTGCTCCACGTCTCGAGCGCCGACGCCCTGGACGCCGTGCGGGAGGCGCGGTCGCGTTACCCCGAGCTCGACCTCGCCTGCGAGGCGACGGTGCACCACCTCTCGCTCGCCGCCGCCGAGCTCGAGGGGTGGGAGGCGAAGGTGAACCCCCCGCTGCGCGCCGCCGGCGACCGCGACGCCCTCTGGCAGGGCGTCGCCGACGGCTCGGTGCAGACCATCGCCTCCGACCATGCCGCGATCGCGCGCTCGCTCAAGGCGGGAAGCGTGTGGCAGGCCTGGTACGGCTTCGGTGGCAACGAGCTACTGCTTCCCGCGGCGATCACCGAGGGGCACATCCGGCGACAGATCCCGCTCGAGCGGCTGGCCGAGGCCCTCGCGCTCGCGCCCGCGCGCCTGCACGGCCTCGCCGGGCGCAAGGGGGACATCGCGATCGGGCTCGACGCCGATCTCGCGATCTGCGACCCGGAGCACGAGCGGACCGTCGACCCGGCCGCGCTCCACTCGGCCCAGGACTTCTCGCCCTTCGCGGGGAGGAGCCTGCGCGGCTGGGTCGACACCACCATCCTCCGGGGCGAGGTCTGCTACGAGCAGGGCCGCGTCGTCGGGCCGCCGCGCGGCCGCCACGTACGCGGCGCGGCGAGCCCTGCCCCCGCCGGGCACGGGTAGGCCGAAGGGACGCGCGGCCTCCCGCCCGCGCCTCGCTACGTCCGTTCGAAGATGAGCTGGAACTCCATGACGCCGCGGTCCTCGATGGAGAGCACGATCGGCGCCGACGGCGCCACGATCTCGTAGTCCGAGAATTCGATCTCCGTCGAGCCGACGACGACGACGCGCCCGCCGGAGAGCTGCCCCTCGAGGCCGATCTCGATGGTGCGGGTGACGCCGTGGAGCGTCAGCCGGCCGACGGCCGTCGCCGCCACGGGTACGTCCTCCTCCAGCGGCCCGTCGATGACGATCGGCTCGGCCAGCTCGAAAGCGGCCGTCGGGAACCGCGAGGTCTCGATGCCGCGTCCGCGCAGCGCCCGGTCACGTCGCGAGTCGTCGCTCTGGAGTTGCGTGAGATCGGCCTCGACGCTGACCACGGTGATCGCGGAGCCATCGAACTCGATCGCGCCCGAGACGGCGCTGGTGCGACCGACCGCCGTCTTGGCGCCGATGCCGACGAGCTCCTCCCGGACCCGGTACCCGACGAAGGAGTCGCCCCCAGCCGCGAGGCTCCAGGTGCCCTCGAGCCCCTCCCCGGTGCCGCCTGACGAGCCGGCGCCCGCGACCGTCGTCGGAGAGGCCACCGCCGCGGCCGTCGGGGTCGCCGCGGGGGGCGCCGCGGGGGTGGCGGCGGCCGGGCTCGGGGTCGCCGCGGCCGGGCTCGGCGTCGCTGCGGCCGGGCTCGGCGTCGCTGCGGCCGACGAGACGGCGTCTGCGAGGCTCACGGGCGGCGGCGCCTCCTCGCGGAGAACGAAGTACCAGAGCCCGAAGGCCACGAGCGCGGCAGCGGCCAGAGCCGCCGCCCCGCCCAGCCAGAACCTGCGCGTCGTCGCATCCAGACCGAGCCTCACGAGCGCTTCCCTTCCCCCGCGGCACGGCCGCGGGCACCCTCACCCGGCCCCTCGACTCGCGGGCCTGTTCCCGTCCGCCGGTCCGCGTCCGTGGAGGCAGGGCGGGCGTGATCGTGAACGAACGCCGATGAGGCTCGCCTAAAGGGGACCCGGACGCACGCCCCCGCGCCGGTGCGGGTGCGCCTAGCCGCGGGGGAGCCCGAGACCGCGCGTCGCGATCACGTTGCGCTGCACCTCCGAGCTCCCGCCTGCGATCGTCCCGGGGACGCCGCGCACCCAGCCCCGCGTGAACCGCGCCTCGAACGGCGTGTGCGACTCCAGCGGATCCCACAGGTTGCTGTAGAGGCCGAAGGCCTTCACGCCGTCGTTGTCCAGCTCGCGCGAGACCTCGGAGCCGAAGAGCTTGGAGACCGAGGCCTCGTAGTTGGGAACCTGACCGTGGGCCTGGATGGTGATGATGCGCAGCGAGAAATTGAACATCACGCCGGCCTCGACGAAGTGCTGGGCGATTCGCTGCCGCAGCGAGTCGAGGTCCCCGATGCGGGACTTGCGCCCGCCCTCCTCGCTCCCGACGTACTCGAGCAGCTGGCGGATGGTGCGCTCCATGCGCACGGCCCCGGCGATGTTGGAGCGCTCGTTGTCGAGCAGCGTCATCGCCACGTACCACCCGCGGTTCTCCTCGCCGACGATATGATCGGCCGGGATCCTCACGTCCTCGAAGAAGGTCTCGTTGACCTCGTGACCCCAGCCCATGTCGATGATCGGCCGTACCGTGACGCCCGGCGAGTACTTGTCGACGAGCAAGAACGAGATCCCCCGGTGCTTCGGCGCCTCGGGATCGGTGCGGGTGAGCAGCAGCACCCAGTCTGCGTAGTGGCCGTGGGTGGTCCAGATCTTCTGGCCATTGATGACGTACTCGTCACCGTCGCGCACGGCCCGCGTCTGCAGCGATGCGAGGTCTGAGCCAGCACCGGGTTCCGAGAATCCCTGCGCCCAGACGACGTCGCCCTGGAGAATCGGGGGCAGGAACCGCCTCTTCTGCTCCTCGGTGCCGTGGACGATGAGCGCCGGGCCGAGCATGCCGATGCCGACGTTCGAGCCGGCGCCCGGCGCGTTGGAGTCGGCGATCTCCTGGTTCAGAATGAACTGCTCCATCGGCGAGAGACCGCCGCCGCCGTACTCCTGTGGCCAGTGGGGCGCGACCCAGCCGCGGTCGGCGAATGCGGCGAGCCACGACGCCGCATCCTCCCTCGCGTCCGGATCATCGGAGATGCGATCGCGCGCCCACTGCGTGTAGGAACCCGGCCAGTCGTGCTTCGCCATCTCCTGGTAGCGCGCGGGCATCTGCCCGATCAGGTCGCGCACGTCCTCCCGGAACGCCTCCTGCTCGGTGGTGTCGATCCAGTCCATCTCGTGCCTCCCGGGGCCCGGCGGCGCGGTGGCGAAGGGCTCGCGGCGCCGCCCGCCGCTGCGTGCATTCTGGCACCTTTGGGGACGCTCCGCGACCGGCGTCGCAGATGCCCGGCCGCCTAGTCGGCCCCGTACCGGGTGCGCCCCTCGCGTCTCAACCAGCCGAAGGCCTGTTCCTTGCGGCGCGCCTGCGGATCGATCAGCACGTGCACGAGGGCCGGCCCCTGAGCGGCCAGCGCCCGCTCGAGCGCGGGGCGGAGCTCGGGGGCGCTCTCGACGTGCTCGGCGTGGCCGCCGAAGGCGGACATCACGCGGTCGTAGCGGACCGCGTCGTCGGGGCCGAAGTCCTCGGCGCTGAGGGCGCGACCCGGGCGGCGGCGCACGCTGCCGTTGTTCGCCACCACGAACAGGATCGGGAGCTCGTAGCGGACCGCGGTCTCGATGTCCATCCCGTTCCAGCCGGCGGCGAAGTCTCCCATGGCGCAGACCACCCGTGCCCCGGGGCGTGCGATCTGCGCGCCTATGGCGTACGGGATACCGACTCCCATGCACCCGGTGGTCCCGGCATCCAGCCGCTCCCGCGGGCGTGCGTTGGGCTGCATCACGCGCGAGATCGCCATCGTCGCCTCGCCGTCGGCGACGACGACGGCGTCGGGGCCCACGGCCTCGTTGATCTGCCGGTACATGCCGTAGAGGTTGAGGCGGGCACCGGGGGCCTCGGCCAGCTGCGCGATCTGCGTCGCGTTGCGATCCCGCTCGCGCGCGAGCTCGGCGATCCACTCCTCGCGGCGGCCGACGCGGCCGCCCGCCGCCTCGCGCAGCTGCGAGAGCACCACGCCCACGTCGCCGACGAGGCCCGCCTCGACGGGGCGCACGAGGCCGATCTCCGAGGGCTCGATGTCGATCTGCACGACGCGCACGTCCTCTGAGAAGCGCGGCGGCCGGCCGAAGTGAAACGTCCAGTTGAAGCGCGCCCCCGCGAGGATCACGAGGTCGGCCCTCCGCAGCGCAAGGGAACGCGCCGCCGCGGCGTTGAGCGGGTGGTCGTCCGGCACCACGCCCTTTCCCATCGGGGAGGGCACGAACGGGATCCCGCACTCCTCGACCAGGGCGCGCGCCTCGGTGCCGGCGTCCGCCCACGCGGCTCCCTTGCCGATGAGCACGAGCGGCCGCTCGGACTCGGCGAGGGCGCGCGCGGCACGCTCGACGAGGGCGGCGTCGGCGGCGGGGCGAGGGGGCCCGGGGGCCACGGGGTGCTGCTCGACCTCCGACTCCGGGACGCTGGCTGTCAGCACGTCGGCCGGGAGGTCGAGGTAGACCGGTCCCGGCCGGCCGTGCGTGGCGCGTTTCACCGCCTCCGAGACGAACCACGGGATGCGGCGCGGCTCGTCGACGGCGACCGCCCAGCGCGAGTAGGGGGCGGCCGACTCCACCTGCGGCAGCTCCTGGAAGTCGCCGAGCCCGCGCTTGCCGAGCTCCGAGGAACCCCCGAGCAGGAGCATCGGCCAGCAGTTCGCCCACGCCGTGGCGAGCCCGGTGATCGCGTTCGTCATGGCCGGCCCGGAGGTGACCGCTCCGACGCCGATGTCGCGGCTCACGTAGGAGTACGCCTGCGCCGCCATCGCGATCGCCTGCTCGTGGCGGATCGTGTAGTTGTCGATGCCCGCCTCAACCGCCTCCTCGAGGAACGGCCCCATCGGATCCCCGGGGACGGAGAAGAGGGACTCGACGCCGTGCTCGCGGAGCGAGCGCACCAGGAGCCGCGCGCCGTTTATGCCAGCCAACTGGACCACCTCCGCCTCGCGGCGCTGCGGAGGAACCCTCGCCCAGCACCTCCACCGCGTCAAGGAAGCCCGCGATGCCGGAAGAGGCCGTGCGGTGCCTATACTCGCTGCGTCGCGCCGGAGCGCGGTCACGGGCAGGAGCACCACGGTGCGCATATCGCCCTTCGTCGGACCCTTCCCCGAACCGACCGCGACGGTCGAGGAGCGCGTCGCGCGTATCGCCGCGGCCGAGCGGGCCGGCTTTCGCGGCTACTGGCTGGCCGGCGCCGGCCTCGACCCGCTCGTCGTCTTTGCCCTCGCCGGCCGCGAGACCCGCCGCATCGAGCTGGGGACCGCGGTCCTGCAGGCCTTCACGCGGCACCCCGTGGCGCTCGCCCAGCAGGCGCTGACGGTGCAGCTCGCAACGGCGGGTCGTCTCGCGCTCGGCGTCGGACCCTCGCACGCCGCCGGGATGGAGCGGCTCGGCATCTCCTACCAGCGCCCCGCATCGCGCACGGCCGAGTACCTGCGGGTGCTGCGAGCTCTCCTCGACGGGAGCAGCGTGGACTTCGACGGGGAGCACTACGCCGTACACGCCTCGGCCGGCGTGCGCGGCGCGCCGAGGGTCCCGCTGATCATCTCCGCTCTCGCGCCGCGGATGCTCGCGATCGCCGGCGAGCTCACCGAGGGCACGGCGACCTGGCTGGCCGGGCCACGCACGCTCGGTGAGCGGATCGTGCCGGCGATCACGGCGGCGGCGAGCGCCGCCGGACGGCCGCCGCCGCGCATCCTGGCCGGCGGCGGCGTCGCGGGGAGGGCGGGGCGGCGCGGAGCCGGGGGCCGCGGCCCCCCGGGCCGCCGCGGGCCACGTCCCGGGGTCC
>JAPONQ010000068.1 GCA_026713865.1 Chloroflexota bacterium
GCATCACTTCCCGGGGGACGGCACGACGGCATCGCTCGCATCGTGAGAGACGAGGAGGCAGGGGACGGGAGGCGCCGATAGGACGGAACGCGGAAAGACCGCCACGTCGGTCTTGCAGCTACTCCCGACCCTCATAGAAGGAGTGCGGAGGCCGGGTCCCGCCCCCGGGGAGGCGCCCGCGGCGCGACCGCGCGGCCTTCCTGCGGTACCGTGTCTTGGGGGGGCCGAGGGGGGGCGACGGGGCCACGTACCGGCGCAGGTGGGGGTGATCTCATGGCAGCCACGACACGCGTGCAGGCCGACGAGGGGGTCCTGCGAGGCGAGCCGGTGCTCGCCGAGGCCGACCCCGCCGTGGCGGCGGCGATCACGCGCGAGGAGGGGCGCCAGCGGACCACGCTCGAGATGATCGCCTCGGAGAACTTCACCTCGCTCGCGGTGCGCGAGGCGGTGGGGAGCGTCCTCACCAACAAGTACGCCGAGGGTTATCCGGGGCGCCGCTACTACGGCGGCTGCGAGTTCGCCGACGAGGTGGAGACGCTCGCGCGCGACCGCGCGACGGCGCTTTTCGGGATGGATCACGCCAACGTGCAGCCGCACTCCGGCGCGCAGGCGAACCTCGCCGTCTACCAGGGGCTGCTCGCCCCCGGGGATCCGGTGCTCGGGATGGCGCTCGATCAGGGCGGCCACCTCACGCACGGCCACCACGTCAACGCCTCCGGCAAGCTCTATCGCTTCGGCTCCTACGGCGTCGACCGCGAGAGCGAGACCATCGACTACGAGGCGATGAGGCGCGCGGCCCAGGAGCTGCGCCCGAAGATCCTGGTGGTCGGGGCGACGGCCTACCCGCGCGTCATCGACTTCGCACGCGCGAGAGAGATCGCCGACGAGGTCGGCTGCGTGCTGATGGCCGACATGGCGCACATCGCCGGCCTCATTGCCGCCGGCTGCCACCCCTCGCCGGCCGGTCACGCGCAGGTCGTGACGAGCTCGACGCACAAGACGCTGCGCGGCCCGCGCGGCGGCCTCATCCTCTGTGACCGGGAGTTCGCGCGGCGCATCGACCGCGGCGTCTTCCCGGGCCACCAGGGTGGTCCCCTGATGCACGTCGTGGCCGGCAAGGCGGTCGCGCTCGGCGAGGCGGCGACGCCGCAGTTCGCCGCCTCTCAGCGGCAGACCGTGGAGAACGCCCGGGCGCTGGCGGAGACTCTCTCCGGCGCGGGGCTCCGGCTCGTCTCGGGCGGGACCGACAACCACCTGATCTTGGTCGACGTGCGGCCGAAGGGGCTGACCGGGCAGGAGGCGGAGGACGCGCTCGACCGCTGCGGCATCATCGTCAACAAGAACGCGATCCCCTTTGACCCGCTCCCCCCCGCGGTCACCTCGGGGCTGCGCATCGGTACCCCGGCTCTCACCTCTCGCGGCCTCGGCACGGTCGAGATCGGCCGCGTCGGCGAGCTGATCGCGCAGGTGCTGGAGGCGCCCGGGGACGACGCGCTCGCCGCGCGCGTCCGCGGCGAGGTCTCCGAGATCTGCGCGCAGCACCCGGCGCCGGGCGTCCCCCTCTCCTAGGAGAGGCCCGGCCCGCACGGGCGCGGCGGCGTTGCGGCGCGCCCTTCCGGCGCGGCATGATGCGGGCGCCGCCACCCGGCGGAGCGCGCGTGCCCCGACCCAGCGAGGTGGCGCCGCGCGGCGCGCATGCTCACCGACGGAGGATCCGATGGACTGGACAGACACCGAGGAGCAGGCGACGTTCCGCAGCGAGGTGCAGACACTGATCGAGGACAAGGTGCCGACTCGCTACCGCGAGATGGCGAGGCGCAACCACCGCGAGATGGGTTACCCCTGGGCTCAGGACCGCGCTTCCGGCGAGCCGCAGCGCGAGCACGCGGCGCAGGAGTGGTTCGAGGCGGTCTCCGAGAAGGGCTGGATCGCCCCGCACTGGCCGAAGGAGTACGGCGGCGGCGGCTTCACGCCGATGGAGCAGTACATCTACAACGCCGAGCTCGCCACCGCGAACGTACCGGCGCCCGGATCCAACGTCGGCATCGGCATGCTCGGGCCGGCGCTCATCGTCCACGGCACGGATGAGCAGAAACAGCGCTTCCTGCCCCCGATCCTGAAGGGGGAGGTCGTCTGGTCGCAGGGCTTCTCCGAGCCGGCCGCCGGCTCGGACCTCGCCTCGCTGCAGACGCGGGCGGTGCGCGACGGCGACGAGTTCGTCGTCAACGGCCAGAAGATCTGGACCAGCCACGCGCACTACGCCGACTGGGTGCTCCTGCTCACCCGCACCGACCCCCAGGCCCCGAAGCACCGCGGCATCTCCTTCCTCCTGCTCGACATCCGCTCCCCCGGCGTCTCGGTGCGCCCGATCATCGACATGGCCTGGGGCCACGAGGTCAACGAGACCTTCTACGAGGACGTGCGCGTCCCGGTCGACCAGATGGTGGGCGAGGAGAACCGCGGCTGGTACGTCGCGATGACGCTGCTCGACAACGAGCGCTCCAACGTGACCGGGGCGATCATGATGGAGCGGCAGATCCGGCGTCTCATCGACGACGTCCACGTCGCCGGCTCGGACCGCTCGCGCGTGGGGCGCTACGACGCCGTGCGCCAGGAGATCGCCGAGCGCTTCGTCGAGTGCGGCGTGATGATGAACTTCTCGCTCCGGATCATCACCATCCAGGCCGCGAACCAGGTGCCGAACTACGAGGCCTCGGTGGCGAAGATGTTCGGGTCGGAGGCGGCGCAGCGCATGACCCGCACTGGGATGAAGGCGTACGGGCTCTACGCCAACCTCTGGGACCCGGCCGACGATCTCGCGCCGATGGAGGCCTCGTTCACGCGCGGCTACGTGCGCTCGGTGCCCGGCACCATCGCCGCCGGCAGCTCCGAGATCCAGCGCAACGTGATCGCAACGCGCGGTCTCGGCCTCCCGCGCGGGTAGGGCCCCGCCGCCGGCCGGGGTGTCAGGTCGCGGGGGCGCCCGGGTGCCGTGGCCCTGCGCCGCCGCGCGCGTCGACACGTCTGGTAGCGTGCGCGCGCCGTTGACCGGGGGGAAATGGCGGTTCTAGACTGACTGTCGCGGCGGGTGCCTGACGCTCCGTGCGCCTGCCCGGCGGCCGTGGTGGCGGCGCCGGGCAGCGTTGTGTTGGGCGGGTGCGTCCCGGAGGCGTGCCTGCGATGTCTCGTCGCGCGTAGGGAGTCCCGGTGAACGACTACGAGATGGTGTACATCGTGAGCCCGCGCCTCTCCTCGGACGAGGCGGAGCGGGCCACGGCGTGGGTCGACGGGCTCATCCGTCAGGGCGGAGGCGAGCTGCTCTCCACCGACGTGTGGGGGCGTCGGCGCCTCGCCTACCCCATCAAGCACCAGTTCGAGGGCACCTACGTCTACAGCACGTTCCGCCTCGACGCCCAGTCGACGCGCCGCATCGAGTCCGAACTCGCCCTCTCCGAGGACGTGCTCCGGCACCTGATGGTGCGCGGCATCGTCGAAGGAGGAAGGCCCGAGCCGCAGTCGGCGCGGGTGATGGCCGGAGGCAGGCCGAGCGCCGCTGCCCGTCCCCAGCCGCAGCCGGAAGCGGAGGCGGGGGCAGCCGGGTCCGCCGAGGCCCAGGTCGAGCCGGAGGCGGCTGCGTCCGCCGAGGCCCAGGTCGAGCCGGAGGCCGAGCCGGAGGCGGCTGCGTCTGTCGAGGCGGAGGCCGAGCCGGAGGTGGCTGCGTCTGCCGAGGCCGAGGCCGACTCGGTGGCGGCTGCGTCTGCCGAGGCCGAGGCCGAGCCGGAGGCGGCTGCGTCTGCCGAGGCCGAGGTCGAGCCGGAGGCGGCTGCGTCTGCCGAGGCCGAGGCCGAGCCGGAGGCGGTTGCGTCTGCCGAGGCCGAGGCCGAGCCGGAGGCGGTTGCGTCTGCCGAGGCCGAGGCCGAGCCGGAGGCGGCTGCGTCTGCCGAGGCCGAGGTCGAGCCGGAGGCGGCTGCGTCTGCCGAGGCCGAGCCGGAGGCCGGGGCCACCGACTCCCAGGCGGAGGCGGAGTCCGAGCGGGAGCCGGCCGGAGTCGAGTAGGTGCCGTACCCGGGCGCCCGCGTGGCGCCCGCGGGCAGGAGCTCCCCGCGGGAGATGGCTAATGCTGAACAAGTGCATGATCATCGGAAACCTCGGAGCCGACCCGGAGATGCGCTACACCGCGAACGGGACGGCCGTCACGACCTTCCGCGTGGCGACCTCGCGCCAGTACTCCGGGCCCGACGGGGATCGGCGCGAGGAGACGGAATGGTTCTCGGTCGTGACCTGGGCACGGCTCGCGGAGACCTGCAGCCAGTACCTCTCGAAGGGTCGCCAGGTCTTCGTCGAGGGGCGGATGCAGACCCGCTCCTGGGAGGGCCAGGACGGCCAGCGGCGCTACCGCACGGAGCTGATCGCGGACACCGTGAAGTTCCTCGGCGGCCGCGACCAGGGCCAGAGCGCGGGGGCGCAGGAGCGCTTCGGGGGCGTCCCGGTGGGCCGGGATGCCGACGGCGACGTCGACCCGGACGACCTGCCCTTCTAGGCGCAGCGGGAGCACTGCGGTGACGGTTGGCGCGGAAGAGGGTGACGAGGCGGCCCCGCGGGGATCCGCCGGCGGAGGTAGGGAGCGGCGGTGACGAACGAGAGAGAGAGAGCGGGGGGCCGTCCCGACCGCGGAGATCGCGGAGATCGCGGCGATCGCGGAGAACGCGGTGGCCGCGGCGGCCGCGGGGGCGGGCGAAGCCCCCGGCGTCGCGGCTGCGAATTCTGCGGTGACGACGCCCGCCGGGTCGACTACAAGGACACGGCCATGCTCGCCCGCTACCTCACCGAGCGCGCCAAGATGGATGCGCGGCGCAAGGGCGGTGCCTGCGCCAAGCATCAGCGCGTCGTCTCCCGGGCTGTCAAGCGGGCCCGCTTTCTGGCGCTGCTTCCCTACACGGCGGAGCACGTGCGCATCTCCGGCGTGAATCCGGTCCGGCGCTAGCCCCGGATACCGGGGCGAACGGCTCGCTCGGTCGGCGGAGGACGGAGGGCGCGAGCCGGTGGCCGGTAGCCGCGCGGTCCAGGTCAGTGCGCGCGAGCAGCGCGAGCGCGACGCGCGTCGCGAGCAGCGCATCGTGCTCGCGGCCACGGGCGTGCTGGCGGCGGCGCTCCTGGTCGTGCTCGCCGGCCTCGTCGTGACGCAGTACCTCCCGCCCCGCGCCCGCGTCGCCACCATCGGGGGCGAGGGGGTCTCGGCCTCCGATCTCGTCGATCGCGCGATCTTGCTCTCAATCGTCGAGCCGGCCGCCGAGGCGCCGCCCATCGACGAGGTCGCCGCCTTCGCGCTCGAGCGGCTCGCCGACGAGGCGGCACTCCGCAGCGGCGGCGCCTCTGCCTTCGGTCCCCCCAGCGACGCCGCGCGCGCGGACGAGATGCGCGCGCTGCTCGGGCTCCCGCCCGAGGCCGACCAGGCGGCGCTCGCCGCGGCGCTCTCCGATCTGCTGTGGAGCCCCGAGGCGGTCCGCGCCTTCGAGGCGCTCATCGATGCCCGCCTCCAGGAGGCCCTGCTCTTAGATCTCTGGGTGCAGGAGCTGCCGGAGACCGCTCCCCAGGCGCGGCTGCGGCGGATTCGCGTCGGCGACCCCGACCGCGCAGCCGAGCTCTCGTGGCGGGCGCTCGCGGGCGAGCCTTTCTCCGCGCTCGCCGATGAGGCATCGCTCGACGCCCTCTCGCTGCCGGGCGGCGATCTCGGCTGGGTACTCCTCTCCGGTCTCGACCCCGCGGTCGCCTCGGCGCTCGAGGGCCTGGCGCCGGGCGAGGTCACGGCGCCGCTCGCCGCCGGGGGACTGGTCGAGCTCTACCTGGTCGAGGAGCGCGACGAGGAGCGCGCCCTCGGACGAGAGCAGTCGGTCGCGCTGCTCGCGGAGCGGCGCGCCTCCTGGCTCGCCCAGGAACGCTCGTCGCTCGGCGTCACGCTGGATCTCTCAGGGGGCGAGTCGGAGTGGGTTCGGGATCGGCTGGTGAGCCGCCTCGCCGAGCGGCTAGGGGGATCCTGATGGCAGAGGCGATCGGGATCGCGCTCCTGGGCGCCGGCACCGTCGGCAGCGGCGTGTCGCGCGCCCTCGCCTCGGGGACCGAGCGCTACGCCACCCGCGTCGGGCGCGAGCTGGCGCTGCGCGGCGTGCTGGTGCGCGACGCCGGCCGCGCGCGCGACGGGGTGCCGGAAGGCCACCTGACGTCCGATGTGGAGGCGGTGCTCGCCGACCCCGGCACGCACGTCGTCGTCGAGCTGATGGGGGGCGAGGAGCCGGCGCGTGGCTACATCGAGCGGGCGCTCTCCTCGGGCCGCCACGTCGTCACCGCGAACAAGGAGGTGATGGCGAAGCACGGACCGGAGCTGCTCGCCGTCGCGTCGCGTCGCGGCGTCCGGTTGCTCTACGAGGCGGCAGTCGCAGGCGGCATCCCGATTATCAGCCCGCTCTCGCGCGACCTGCTGGCCAACGAGATCACCGAGGTGACCGCGATCATCAACGGCACCACGAACTTCATGCTCACGGAGATGGCGCAGCGCGCGGCCGAGTACGACGAGGTGCTGGCCGAGGCGCAGCGCCTGGGCTACGCCGAGGCCGACCCGGCCTCCGACGTCGACGGCGTCGACGCCGCCTATAAGCTCGCCATCCTCTGCGGACTCGCCTTCCACGTCGTCGTCTCGCCGGAGGCGGTCGCCCGTCAGGGGATCCGCGACCTCGCCGCCCGCGACTTCGCCTACGCCCGGGAGCTCGGCTACGCGATCAAGCTCCTGGCCCAGGGACGGGTCGAGCCCGGCCCCGGGGGGGATGAGCTGCTGGCGACCGTCGCGCCCACGCTGGTGGCCCGCGACGAGCCGCTCGCGACGGTGGACGGAGTCCGCAACGCCGTGCAGGTGGAGGGCGATCTCGCTGGCCGCGTGCTCTTCGAGGGAGCAGGCGCCGGAGCGCGCCCAACCGCGAGCGCGGTGCTCGCCGACGTCCTCGAGGTGGCGCGCGACGTCGCGACCGGCCGCCTCCCCCCGGAGGCGGCGACCTACGCCCCGGCGCGCGTGCGCCCGCCCGACCGCATCCTCACCCGCCACTACCTCCGGCTGACGGTCGCCGATCACGCGGGCGTGCTGGCGGGGATCGCCGGGATTCTCGGACGGCACGAGATCAGTCTCGCCTCGGTGATCCAGGTGGAGGCCGACGCCCGGGCGCGCACCGCCGAGATCGTGATCACCACCCATCCCGCGATCGCCGGGCGGTTGCAGGAGGCGCTCGGCGAGATCGCCGCGCTCGAGGGCGAGGTGCTGGAGGTGGGAAGCGTGCTGCCGATCTACGCCGACGGGAGCGCCCGGTGACGTCGGAGGGCCGGGGAGCTGGGCCGGCCGGCCCCCCCGCCGCTAACGTCGGCCTCTACGCGGAGCTCGCCCGCGAGCTCATCACCGATCACGCGGAGAAGGTCCGCCAGCTCCACGCGGAGCACGCGCGGCTGCTGGTGGCGCTGCGCACGGAGCTTGATGCGCAGCGAGGGGAGCTCGAGGGCGCACAACAGCAGATCCAGGTCCTCTCCGGGCGCACCGAGCGCCACGAGGCCGGCCAGATGCTCGCGCGCGACGCCACGCGCGAGCTGGAGGCGCTACGCGAGCGCCTGGAGGCCGAGGCCGCGCAGCGCCGCGAGCTCGCGACGCGCATGCTCGCCTTCATCGACCACGAGCGGTCCGAAGCGGCCGAGCACGCCTCGACGCAGCAGGCGTTCGCGGAGCGACTCCAGGTGCTGGAGGGGACGAGCCAGATCGCGGGTGAGCAGCTGCGCCGCCTGCGGGAGGGGTCGGCAGGCACGGAGGCCGCCGCCGCCGGCGCCGAGGAGCGGCTCGCCGCCATCGAGCGCGAACTCGCCGTGGAGGGCGACGCGCAGCGCCGCACCGCCGAGCAGTTCTCGCAGCTTGTCGCCCAGATCGACGCGCTGCGCGTGGCTGGCGACGAGATCCAGACGCGGCTCGGCGTCCTCGGGGCCGACCAGCGCCGGCTCGGCGAGGACGTCGGCGCGCTGCGGGGGCGCCACCGCGAGGACACGGCGCTGCTCGAGGCCGTGGACCAGCAGCGCGTGCACCGCCAGCGGCTCGAGGCTCGCCTCGCCGAGCTCGAGGAGCAGGTGGCCCGGGAGAGCGCTCGCCTCGATTCCCAGAAGGAGGCGCTCGCGCTGGCTCGCGGCGAGGTGGCGGGACTCGCCGAGAGGTTGCAGGCGCTCGGGGGAGTGGTCGAGGGGCAGCGCGAGGCGGTGCTCGATCACGTCCGCCGGAGCGCGCGCGCACAGGAGCAGACGGCCCGGCGCCACACTGCCGAGCTCGACCGCGAGGTGCGCGTGGCGAACGAGTTGATCACGCGCCTCGCCGAGGCGCCGATGTCGCTCTCGGAGGAGCAGGGGGACGAGGGGACCGGCGGCGGTGCCGCCGACGGGGGAGGAGATGCCCGGTGACGGGCGGCGCGCTCGCCCGCTCCGGGGAGGACCCGGGGCGCTTCATCATGGAGCGCTACCGCGATCTGCTTCCCCTCACCGCCGAGACGCCGATGGTGACGCTGGGGGAGGGCGGGACGCCGCTCGTGCGCTCGCGCGCGCTCGAGTCCGAGCTCGGCCTGGGCGAGCTCTACTTCAAGCTCGAGTCGACGAACCCCACCGGCTCCTTCAAGGACCGCGGCATGGTCGTCGCCGTCGCCAAGGCGGTGGAGGAGGGTGCGCGGGCGGTGCTCTGCGCCTCGACCGGCAACACCTCCGCCTCCGCAGCCGCCTACGCCGCCCGCCACGGGCTTCGCGCCTGCGTGCTGGTGCCCGGCGGCCACGTCGCGATGGGGAAGCTGGCGCAGGCGGTGGCGCACGGCGCGGAGGTGATCGCCCTCGACGGTTCCTTCGACCGCTGCCTGCAGATCGCGCGCGAGCTCGCCGAGCGCGAGGCGGTGGCGCTGGTGAACTCGGTGAATCCCTACCGGATCGCCGGGCAGAAGACGGCCGCCTTCGAGATCGCCGACGAGCTCGGCGACGCCCCCGACCTGCTGGCGATCCCCGTCGGCAACGCCGGCAACATCACCGCCTACTGGCAGGGCTTCGTCGAGTACCGTCACCGCGAGCGCGCGCTCAGGACGCCGCGCATGTGGGGTTTCCAGGCGGACGGAGCGGCGCCGCTGGTGCGGGGGGCGCCCGTCGCCGAGCCGGAGACCGTGGCGACCGCCATCCGCATCGGCAACCCGGCATCGTGGCGCGGTGCCGTCTCGGCGCGGGACGACTCGGCCGGCCGCATCGAGGCGGTGAGCGACGAGCGTATCCTGGCCGCCTACCGCCGCCTCGCCTCCGACGAGGGGATCTTCTGCGAACCGGCCTCGGCGGCCTCGGTCGCCGGGCTGGTGGCAGCGGCGGAGGCCGGCGAGAGCCTCCGGGGTCTGACCGCGGTCTGCGTGATCACGGGCTCGGGCCTGAAGGATCCCGAGACCGCGCTCAGAGTCCCCGCCGTGCGCCGCGAGGTGCCCGCGGAGGCCGGCGCGGTCGCCCGTGCCCTCGGCTGGGGCTGAAGGCCGGAAGGCTCATGCTACGATCGGCGACCGGGCCGCCCGCGGGCCGAGCCCGGAGCACGGCCGCAGACGCCGCCCCGGGAGGACGCACGAGATGACCCTGTCGCCCGCGCGCGGCGCCCCGGCGGCGCGCGCATTCGATGCCCCCGCGGTGACGGACATCCTCCGCAACCTGCTTCAGGCCGTTGGCGAGGATCCTGCCCGCGAGGGCCTCCTCGACACGCCGGGGCGGATGGCCCGCATGTACCAGGAGCTCCTCGAGGGCCTCTTCATCGATGCGGAAGAGGTGCTCGCGGTGAGCTTCGAGGAGAGTCACGACGAGATGGTCATCCTGCGCGAGATCCCGTTCTACTCGATGTGCGAGCACCATCTGCTCCCGTTCCACGGTCAGGCGCACGTCGGCTACTTGCCGGCCGGGCGCATCGTCGGCCTCTCCAAGCTCGCGCGGGCCGTCGAGATCTTCGCGAAGCGCCCCCAGGTGCAGGAGCGTCTCACCACGCAGATCGCCGAGTCCATCGAGCGCGTGCTCGGCGCGCGCGGCGTCGGCGTCGTGATCGAGGCGGAGCATCTCTGCATGACGGCCCGCGGTATCCGCAAGCCGGGCTCGCACATGGTCACCTCGGCGATGCGCGGCGTCTTCCGCTCCGACCCGGAGAGCCGCGCCGAGTTCTTGCAGCTGATCCGCGCGCAGTCGTAGGGGCTCCGTGACGTACTCGCTGCTCGACCGCGGGCCGCCGCCGCCCGCCAGCCGCCCCGCCCGGCGGGCCGGCGGGCTCCGGCGCGTCGCGATGCTCTCGCTCCACACCTCGCCCCTCGCCGAGCCCGGCGGGCCGGTCTCGGGCGGGATGAACGTCTACGTCCGGGAGGTTGCGACCGAGCTCAGCCGCCTGGGGATCGCCGTCGACGTCTTCACGCGCCGCGAGCAGGAGGGCACGCCGGAGGTTCAGCCCATCGCGTCGGGTGCCCGGCTGGTACAGGTCGAGGCCGGCCCGGCCGCGCCGCTCCTCCCGGCGGCGCTCGCGGAGCACGTCGACGCCTTCGTTTCAGGCGTCGACGCCTTCTCCGGGCGCGACGGCCTCTGCTATGACGTCGTCCACGCGCACTACTGGCTCTCCGTGCTGGCTGCGGAGCGGCTCGCCGCCAGCTGGCGCGTGCCGCACGTCGCGATGTTCCACACGCTGGGCGAGGTCAAGCGGCGCGCGCTCGCCTCGCAGCAGGAGCCGGAGGTGCGGCTCGCCGCGGAGCGCCGCCTCGTCCACGCCGCCGATCGCATCGTGGCGGCGACCGGGCACGAGGTGGGGCTGCTCGGCCGTCTCTACGGCGTCGCGCCGGAGCGCACGCGCGTCGTCCCCCTGGGCGTCGACCTGGAGCGCTTCCGCCCGCGCCGCGCCGACGGCGCGCGCGCCGAGCTCGGCCTCCCGGCACGGTCGCGGATCGTGCTCGCGGTGTGTCGCATCCAGCGCCTGAAGGGGCTCGACATCCTGGTGCGAGCGCTCGCCCAGCTGGGGCGGCCGGGCGGTGTACCGGGCGTCGAGCTGCTGATCGCGGGCGGCGTGGAGCAGGCCGCGGCGGAGGTCGGCCGGCTCCGGGACCTCGCGCAGGAGCTCGGGGTGGGAGAGCGGCTGCACTTCCTGGGAGCGGTTCCCCACGAGCGGCTGCCGCTCTACTACGCCTCCGCCGACGTCGTCGCGGTCCCCTCCTTCTACGAGTCGTTCGGCCTGGCGGCCGTGGAGGCGATGGCGGCCGGCGTGCCGGTCGTCGCCTCGCGCGTCGGCGGGCTCACGGCGACGGTCGAGGATGGGCGCACCGGCTACCTGGTTCCCTGGCATTGCCCGGAGCCCTTCGCCGAGCGCATCGAGCTGCTGCTGCGCAACGAGCCCCTGCGGCGCTCGATGGGAGAGGCGGCATCGCGCTCGATGCGCCGCTACGCCTGGGGCGCTGTCGCCTCAGAGCTGGCCGCGCTCTTCGGGGAGCTCCAGACCGAGCGGGCGCGCCCGGCCGCCGCCGCCGGCTGCTGACGCCATGGTCGCCCCTCCCCCCCTCGCCGACGCGCCCGATCTCTTCGCCGCGCTTGCCGCTCAGGGCCACGCGCGCGCCATGGTGGTGATGGCGCATCCCGACGACAGCGAGTTCGCCTGCGGGGGGACGGTCGCGACGCTCGCGCGGCGCGGGTGGGAGGTCGACATCGTCGTCGCGACCAGCGGCAACAAGGGGACCAAGGATTCCCGTGTCACGCCGCAGTCCCTCGCCGGCGTGCGCGAGGAGGAGCAGCGCCGCGCCGCGGCCATCCTCGGCGCGCGCGAACCGGTCTTCTTCGGGTTTCCCGACGGGGCGCTGCGCAACGACGACGAACTCCGGGGGCTCGTCGTTCGGCAGATCCGCATCCGGCGGCCGGAGCTGGTCCTGACATGGGACGGTTTTCGGCCCGGCTTCAACCACCGCGACCACCGGCGCGTCGGCCGCGCCACCTACGACGCGATCTACCCGGCGGCCGACGACCACCTCTACTCCCCCGCTCACAAGGAAGAGGAGCTCGAGCCGCATCGCCCGGCGGCGCTCCTGCTCTGCGGGAGCGACGCTCCCGACTACCACGTCGACATCGAACCGGTACTCCGCACCAAGGTGCGGGCGGTGCTCGCTCACCGCTCGCAGATGCGTGGGCGCTCGCCCGCGGAGCTGATGCGCATGTGGCGCGAGCGCGCCCGCGAGCAGCGCCGCCAGCAGGCGGCCTCCGATTCGCCGGCTGGCGAGCCGGAGGCGGAGCCACCCTTCCGCGAGTCCTACCGCCGCGTGATCCTGAGGCGCTGAGCCCGGCGGAGCGGCTTGAGCGCTCCACTCTGCCGCACGCCCACGGACGGAGGCTTGCGCCGCGGCCTCGCCCGCTCACCGGGCCGGCGCCCGGGCGAGTTGCCAGCGCGCCCGCGAGCGCGCTGCCGTGAGGTGACGCCGCGCCGGGTGGGTGCGGCGCTTCCGTGCCTGAGTGCACGGGCGGGTGCATTCGCGGGCGAGGGACGGCATCGGGCCGCGCGGGTCATCAACGCGCGCGTCGCGACGCACGACGAGCCTCGCACTGCCTCAGCCATTTCGAGGCGTGTCGTGATATGGTTTTATCACGTTTGGAACGTGTCGGAGTTCCCGGGTTCGCCGTCGCTAACGGAGATGAGCAGTGGCGGAGATCATCCGTGCGACCGAGATGGGCTTCTGCATGGGCGTGCGTCGCGCCGTCCAGATAATGGAGGCCGAGGCGACCCCGGAACGCCCCATCTCCAGCGCGGGCGAGATAGTCCACAACCCCCACGTCGTCCGGCAACTGGAGCGCGCCGGCGTCCGCCAGCTCCCCGGCCCAGACGACGTCGATGGCGACTTCGGCGCCGCGACTGCCGAGCGCGTCGGCGAGGGCCGCGTCGCCATCACGGCCCACGGCGTGGGCGAGCACGTGCTCGTCGAGCTCGAACGCACCGGCCTCGGGGTCGTTGACACGACGTGCCCGGTGGTGACGCGCGCACAGCGCTACGGGCAGAAGTTCGTGCGCGAGGGTCGGCACGTCCTGATTCTCGGCGACTCCGGCCACAAGGAGGTGCGCGGCATCACCGGCTGGTGCCTCGACGAGCAGGGGCGCTCGCAGGTGACGGTTGTCGAGCATGCCGAACTCGACCACTTGCGCGCGGTGATCGACGCGTTCCCGGGCGGCTTTCCCAACAAGATCGGTGTGATGGCGCAGACCACGCACCGCATCGACGACTTCGCCCGCTTCGTGCGCAATCTCATGCTGCTGCAGCGCGACCTCAACTTCGACATGCACGTGGTCAACACGCTCTGCCACGCCACCACCGGCCAGCAGGCCGCCGCCGCCGGGCTCTCCCCTCTGGTCGACGTGATGGTCGTCGTCGGCGGCCGCAAGAGCGCCAACACCCGCCACCTGCGCGAGGTCTGCGAGATCGAAGGCGTCACCACATATCAGGTCGAGGGCGCCGACGAGCTCCAACCCGAGTGGTTCGGGGGGGCATCGCGCATCGGTCTCACCGCCGGCGCATCGACCCCGGACGTCTCCATCGATGAGGTCGAGGCGCGCCTCGTCGAACTCACACGGGCGAGCTGAACCGCCGCGCCGAGACGCGAGGTGCATCTGTTTCGTTCGCCGCACCCGGACCACCGGACGTGACCGAGGGCATCGCTGCGTCCGGAGGCGTGGCTGACGCACGCACCGTCACGCGCCGCGAGGCGTACCGGGCGTGCGAGCGCTACTCGCGCGGCCGCCGCGAAGCCTTCCACGTCGTCACGCATCTGCTTCCGCGCCGGTTGCGTCCGCACTTCTTCGCGCTCTACGCCTTCTGCCGCTTCACCGACGACCTCGGCGACGAGGCCGCCGGCGACCGCCTCGCCATGCTCGACGGCTGGGAGCGCGAACTTCTCGACGCGGTCGACGGGCGACCCGGCCGCCCCCTCTTCGTCGCCCTCGCGAGGACGATCGAGGAGTGCGCCATCCCGATCGACCCGTTCCTGCGGCTGATCGAGTCCAACCGCATCGACCAGCGCGTCACGCGCTACGAAACCTACGCCGACGTGCTCGAGTACTGTACGTACTCGGCGACGCCCGTCGGGCAGATGGTGCTCGGCGTGCTCGGCCACCGCGACGCCGAGCGCATCGCGCTGTCGGACCAGATCTGCATCGGCCTCCAGGTCGCGAACTTCTGGCGCGACGTCTCGGTGGACATCCGCAAGGGGCGCGTCTACCTCCCGCAGGAGGATCTGCGCATCTTCGGTTGCGACGACGCGCAGATCGCCGCCGGACGCTTCGACGAGCGCTTCGGGGCGCTGATGCGTGTCGAGGTACAGCGCGCCCGGATGCACTTCGACGCGGGGCGGCCCCTCGAGGCGCTCGTCTCACGCCGCGTGCGGGCGGACATCCGTCTCTTCCGCCTCGGCGGGGAGGCCGTCCTCGACGCGATCGAGGCGGCGGAGTACGACACTCTCACGGCGCGTCCGGACGTGACGCGGTTCGTCCGGGCCCGGCTGCTGCTCGTGCAGGGAGCGCGGGCGCTGATCGGGCTGTAGGCGAGGGAGTAAGGCGTGGCGTTTGACGTGCTGGCCGAGCTTGAGGCGCGCGCCAACGAGCGCTACACGCCCGAGGGCGCCTACGCGTGGTGCCGCGCCGTCACGAAGCAGCGCGCCTCGAACTTCTACTACGCGTTCGCGATCCTGCCGCCCGCCAAGCGCAACGCGATCTACGCCACCTACGCCTTCTGCGGCTACGTCGACGACATCGCGGACGAGTTGACCGACCGCGCCCGGCAGGAGCGCGAGATCGCGCTCGCCCGCGAACGCCTCGCCGGGTGCTACGCCGGCGACCGCCGCGGGCCGCTGTTCGTCGCGCTCGGCGACGCCATCGATCGCTTCGGCGTCCCCCAACCCTACTTCGAGGAACTGATCAGCGGCGTCGAGATGGACTTCACCATCAACCGCTACGCGACCTGGTCCGACCTGGAGCAGTACTGCTACCGGGTCGCCTCCGTGGTCGGGCAGATCTGCGTGGCGATCTTCGGGTCGAAGCCGCACCCGCGCGCCGGGGAGTTCGTGGCGAGCATGGGGCTGGGACTGCAGATCGTGAACATCATGCGCGACGTCCGCGAGGACGCCGCGCGCGGGCGGGTCTACTTCCCCGCCGACGAGCTCGCGGCGCACGGTCTCACCGCAGAGGACATCCTCGCGTGCCGCCATGATGACCGCTTCGCCGCGATGATGGCGGCGCAGGGCGGCCGCGCACGCCGCTACTTCGCGCTCGGGCGACGGTTGCTGCCGCTGCTCGATGTGCGCTCGCGGATGTGCGTGAACGTGCTGCAGGGCGTCTACGCCGAGCTGCTCACCCGGATCGAGGCGCGCAACTACGACATGTTCTCTGAGCGCGTCCGCCTGAGCGGCCCCGAGAAGGTGGCCGCCATCGCGCGCCTCTGGACCGGCGCCGCCCTGCTCGGCCCCGCGCGCTCGGGCTGACGCCGCAGCCGTGCGGGTCGGGATCATCGGCGCGGGCCTCGCCGGCCTCTCGGCCGGCCTCGAACTCGCCGACCGCGGCCATGAGGTCGAACTGATCGAGCGCCGCCCGTGGGCGGGTGGGTCCACCTACTCGTTCCACGACCAGGAGAGCGGCGAGGAGGTCGACAACGGCCAGCACGTCTTCATGAGGTGCACCACCGCGTACGTCGCGTTCCTCGAGCGCGTCGGAACGCTCGGCCTCAGCTACCGCCAGCGGCGGCTGCAGGTGCCGGTCATCGACGGAGACGGGCGGCGCTCGGAGCTGCGCGCGGCGACCCTGCCGCTCGGGCTGCACCTGGCGCCGGCGCTGCTGCGCTACCGTCATCTCGGCTGGCGGCAGAAGGCGCAGGTCGCGCGCGCTTTCGTCGAGCTGCGCGTGCGGCGCGGGACCTGCGGCGCCCGTCTCGGCGACATGACGTTCGAGGCGTGGCTGCGCGCGCACGGCCAGTCGCCCGACACGATACGCGCGTTCTGGGACTTCCTCGTGATCCCCACGCTCAACTGCCGCGCGCAGCGGGCGAGCGCGCGGCAGGCGCTGTTCGTGATCGAGGAGGGCTTCCAGCGCAACCCCGGCGCGGCGGCCCTCGGCGTCGCCGCCGTCGGGCTCTCCACGCTCCACGTCGACCCCGCCGTCCGCGCGATCGAGGCGCGAGGCGGCGCGCTCACCACGCGCGCTCCCGTCGAGCGTATCGAGGTGGAGGACGGGCGCGTCGCCGGGCTGGTGCTGGGCGACGGCGCGCGCCGCACATTCGATGCGTATGTGAGCGCCCTCGCGCCGTGGCGGCTGCTGCCGCTTCTGCCCGCAGGCGTCAGGGACGAGGGCGTCTTCGGTGACCTCGCCGCGTTCGAGCCGGCGGCGATTGTGAACCTGCACCTCTGGTTCGACCGGCCCGTCATGGACGTCGCCTTCGCCGCGTTCGTGCGCTCCGAGCTGCAGTGGGTGTTCAACCGCAGTCGCGCCGGGGGCGAGGACGAGGCTGACGGGCAGCACCTCGTGATCTCGATCAGCGCACCCGGCGAGCTTTTCGCACTCACGCGGGAGGCGCTGCGCGACCGGCTGCTCCCGCAGCTCCGGCGCGCGCTTCCCGCCTCGCGAGAGGCGGTGCTGCGGCGCTACACGGTTGTCAAGGAGCCGGAGGCGACGTTCGTACCGGCGCCCCGCCTGCGGCGGCCCGGGCCCCGTACCGCCCTCGCCAACCTGTATCTCGCCGGGGCGTACACGGACACCGGGTGGCCAGCGACCATGGAGTCCGCGGTCCGCAGCGGGCTCGCGGCGGCGGCCGCGCTCGACGAGGACGGCGCGTAGCGCCCGCCCGCCGGGGGCGGTGGGGCGCTACCAAGCCGGCGGCCGCCTACTCCTCGGCGGGCGCGGCCGGCAGGGCGGGCCGGCACCCCGGGCCCGGGGGGGGAGACCCGCTGCGGGGGGCGGGCGCGGCCGCGCCGGACGAGGGCGCGGCGGCCCCCCCCCCCGCGGGGGGCGGTGGGGCGCTACAAAGCCGGCGGCCGCCTACTCCTCGGCGGGCTCGACGCGCAGGTCGGGCAGCCACTCGAGCCACGGGGGCAGATACCAGTTGCGGGTGCCGAGCAGCTCCATGCTCGCCGGCACGAGCACCGACCTCACGAGCGTCGCGTCGAGCAGGATCGCGACGGCGAGGCCGAAGCCGAGCTGCTGGTTGATGATCGTCTCGCCCGAGGCGAAGGCACCGAAGACGGCGACCATGATCAGCGCCGCACCGGTGATGATCCCGGTCGTCTCGCGCAGCCCGCGAGCAACGGCCTCGGCGTTGTTGCCCGTCTGATCGTAGCGCTCCCGGACGCGGCTCAGCAGGAAGACGTGGTAGTCCATAGAGAGCCCGAAGAGGACCGCGAACAGGAAGAGCGGTATCCAGACGTCGATCACCTCGGCGTGCTGGAACCCCAGCAGATCCGTCGCCACGCCCTTCTGGAAGACCAGCACCAGGATCCCGTAGGACGCGCCGACCGAGAGCAGGTTCATGAGGACGGCCTTGACCGGGATCACGACCGACCGGAAGACCAGCATCAGCACGAGGAAGCTGAAGCCGAGCACGAACGCAAAGACGATCGGCGTGTAGCGATCGGTGATCGCGAACACGTCGCTGGCGATCGAGCTGATGCCGCCCACCGTGACCGTGGCCGGAGTGCCGGCGAACGCGGCGGGTACGAGTTCGTCGCGGATGGTGTTCACCGCTTCGACGGTGTCGGGGCTGCTCGGCTCTCCCGGCAGCACGACTCGCATCAGTGCCAGGTCGCCCTCGGGGTTGACCTCGACCACCGGCTCCGACGGCGAGATCGGTGCGAGCGAGGCGACGAGGCCCCCGACCGCAGCCTGCACCTGCGGATCCTCCGGGTTCCCGTCGATGGCGATCTCGACGGGGTTGGCGACGCCGAACGAGAGCGTGGGGTGTGACTCGAGCGCGAGGAAGGCCTCGCGGGTGCGCGCGCCCTCGGGGAGCTTGTCGACGCCGTTCAGCCCCGTCCGGATGTCGAAGTAGAAGAGCGTCAGCGCGATCATAGGGACGCCGACGGCGAGCAGGCCGATCACCGGGAAGCGGGTGACGAGCCGCGTCGTGACGTCCCAGAATCCGCCGCCCGGCTCGTTCGCCGCCTCCGCGCCCGCGACCCGGCGCCTCCCGAAGAAGGGGATCGACAACCGGTTCACGCGTGGACCCAGCAGCATCAACACGGCCGGAAGCAGCGTCAGCGTCGCCGCCAGCTCGACGATCACGACCAGCACGGCTCCGAGGCCGAGCGAGCGGAAGAAGGTCATCGGCACGATGAAGAGACCGAGCAGCGCGATCACCACCGTGACGCCGGAGAACAGCACCGTCCGCCCCGCCGTTGCGCCCGTGCGCTCGACGGCCTCGCCGAGGGGCAGGCCCCGCTCCATCTCGTCGCGGAAGCGCGAGATCATCAGCAGCGAGTAGTCGATGCCGACGGCCAGGCCGATCATCGTGATCATCAGGGTGACGAAGAACACCAGTTCGTAGACCTGCCCGATCAGCGCGGCGAGGCCGAGCGCGATGCTGATCCCCACGATCGCGAGCCCGATAGGCACGAGCGCCGCGACCACGGCGCCGAAGAGCACGAGCAGGATGAGGAGTGCGACCGGGATTCCGAACCGCTCGCCCTGCTCCAGGTCCCGGATCGCGAACTCGTTGGTCTCGTAGGAGATGCTTGCGGAGCCCACGATCAGCACGCGGAAGCGATCGTCGGTGCTGGCCTCGTCGATCGCCTCGAAGACGTGCTCGACGTTGTCCGCGGCCTCCTCGGTCGTGCCCGCCATGAGCAGGATGACGATCGTGGTGGTGCGATCGGCGGAGACAAGGCGCTCGTCGGGCAGCAGGAAGTAGTGCAGGCCGCCGGCCACGATCCCGTCACCGAGCGCGGTGACAGCCGCAAACACGTCGGTGACCTGCGCGCGGAACGCCGGGTCGTCAACGGTCAACGTGTCCGACTGGACGACGATCACCTCGCGGGGCTGCTGGGTGCCGGGGAACCGCTCCTCCAGCAGGCGCCGCGTGTCCTCCGACTCGAACCCGGGTTCGAGCCGCAGCTCGGTCGTGGTGGCGCTGTCGAGGAGGCTCAGGTTCAGCGCCCCGGCGGCCACGAGCACGACGACCCAGATGGCGATCGTGAGCCAGGGCCGCCGCGCGCTGACGCGGGCCAGCATCTCGGTCATCGGTTCGTTCCCTTCGTCGCGGCCCGGGAACCGCTCGTTCACCATCGGCTGCGATGGTACCGGCTCCCCCGACATCAGCAACGGCAGTGATCCTCACGTCCGCCACTCGAGGAATCGCGTGTTCCGGGCTCCGGTCCGGTGCGCCGGGGCGCGGGCGGACCTCTCCGGCGGAGACCCGGGTGCCGCGGCGGCGGTGCCGGGGCGCCGGTGGGGGGCGGTGCGGGGACGGTGCGTCGGTGTTGCTTCTGGCCGCTGCCGGATGCATGAGATCCCGGTCCCGGTCGGGGCCTGAGGGGCCTGATCCCGCCACCCCGGATCGTGGCTCGAATCCACTCCCCGTCCATTGACACTGCACGGGGCGACCCCTAGCATCGGAGGTCGCGCTCATCGCGGATGTATTGCGGTGCGGCCGTTTGGCCGTGGAGCGGCGAGGACCGGCGACGGCTAACCCCGGAGGGGGCGTCGCGGCTGGCTCATCGCTTCGCCACTCGGCCGTTCTTGATGCCCGGAACAGCGCGGTCGTGAGGAATGAGGCCGGCGGCGGCGATCCGTCGCCCGGCCGGCGTGGGGCGAGTGCGGGAGGCCGGTGTGCCGACCATCAACCAGCTGGTTCGCAAGGGGCGCTCGTCCACCGGGCGCAAGATGAAGGCGCCTGCGCTGCGCTACCGGCTGAACACGCTCCGCAACCGCATCAACCGCGAGGGACGCGGCTCGCCGCAGAAGCGCGGCGTCTGCACGCAGGTGCGCACGGTCACGCCGAAGAAGCCGAACTCGGCGCTCCGCAAGGTCGCGCGCGTACGCCTCACCAACGGTATCGAGGTCACGGCCTACATCCCGGGCGAGGGCCACACGCTGCAGGAGCACTCCGTGGTGCTGGTGCGCGGGGGACGGGTCAAGGACCTCCCCGGCGTGCGCTACCACATCATCCGCGGGGCGCTCGACTCGCAGGGCGTGAGCGACCGCAAGCGCAGCCGCAGCAAGTACGGCACCAGGAAGGGCTAGGCAGGTGGCCAGGCGCAACCGCTCTCCCCGGCGCCGCGTCTCGCCCGACCCGCGCTACCAGTCGGCGCTCGTGACCCGGCTGACGCACCGCATCATGTACAGCGGGAAGAAGAGCGTCGCCGAGCGCATCGTCTACTCGGCCTTCGACACGATGGAGGCGCAGACCGGGCGCCGCGGCGTCGATGTCTTCGAGCAGGCGGTCCGCAACGCGAGCCCGGTCATTGAGGTCAAGCCGCGCCGCGTCGGCGGCGCGACCTACCAGGTGCCTGTCGACGTCCGCCCCGATCGGCGCCTCAGCCTCTCGCTGCGCTGGCTCGTGGACGGAGCCCGCCGCCGCTCCGGCCGTTCGATGGCGGAGAAGCTCGCGCAGGAGCTGCTCGACGCCGCCAACAACGCCGGCGCCGCCGTGCGCCGTAAGGAAGAAGTCCACCGAATGGCGGAGGCAAACCGCGCCTTTGTCCACTATCGCTGGTAGCAGCCGCCTGCACCCCGCCCCCGCCCGTAGAGGTGGGGGCGGCGGCTATCAGGCGCCGGAGAAGATGCACGAGATGTCCCGCACGACACCGCTCGACCGTGTGCGCAACATCGGCATCATTGCGCACATCGACGCGGGCAAGACGACCGTGACGGAGCGCGTGCTCTTCTATACCGGGCGTACGCACCGCATCGGCGAGACGCACGAGGGCACCGCCGTCATGGACTGGATGGAGCAGGAGCGCGAGCGGGGCATCACCATCACCTCCGCCGCCACCTCGGCCGAGTGGGCCGATCACCAGGTCAACATCATCGACACCCCGGGCCACGTCGACTTCACGGTCGAGGTCGAGCGCTCGCTGCGGGTGCTCGACGGCGGCGTGGTCGTCTTCGACGGCGTCGCCGGCGTGGAGCCGCAGTCGGAGACGGTGTGGCGCCAGGCGGATCGTTACCGCGTCCCGCGCATCTGCTTCGTCAACAAGATGGATCGCGTCGGAGCCGACTTCGAGAACTGCGTGCAGATGATCGTCGACCGCCTGGGCGCGGTCCCCGTCCCGCTGCAGATTCCCTGGGGCGTCGAGGGCTCCCACCGCGGCGTGATCGATCTCATCGAGATGGTCGCCTACGGCTTCTCGGGCGAGCGCGGCACCGACGTCACCACCGAGCCGATCCCGCCGGAGTACCGGGAGCGGGCCGAGGCCGCGCGCGAGGAGATGATCGAGCGCATCGCCGAGAACGACGACCAGATCATGGTCTCGTTCCTGGAGGGCCATGCGATCGGGAGCGTCGAGTTGCGCAAGGCGATCCGACGCGCGACGGTCGCGACCGCGATCGCGCCGGTGCTCTGCGGCGCTGCGCTGCGCGACAAGGGCGTGCAGCCGTTGCTCGACGCCGTGGTGGACTACCTGCCCTCGCCGCTCGACGTGCCCCCGGTCACCGCGCACCACGTCGACGACGGCGAGCGGCTGGAGGAGCGTCCGCCCGATCCGGAGGAGACACTTACGGCGCTTGCCTTCAAGGTCGTCGCCGATCCCTTCGTCGGCCGGCTGGTTTTCTTCCGCGTCTACTCGGGCGTGGTGCGCTCGGGCCAGCAGGTGCTCAACAGCACACGCGGCCGCCGCGAGCGCTTCGGCCGCATCATGAAGATGCACGCGAACTCGCGCGAGGACGTGACCGAGGTCTACCCCGGCGACATCGCCGCCGCCATCGGCCTCAAGGAGACCTTCACCGGGGACACCATCTGCGCCCGCGAGCGGCCGATGCTGCTCGAGGCGATTCGTTTCCCCGACCCCGTGATCTCGGTCGCGATCGAGCCGAAGACGCGCGAGGACCAGCAGCGGATGGGGAACGCGCTCCAGCGCCTCACCGAGGAGGATCCCACCTTCCGCGTGCGTCTCGACGAGGAGACCGGCCAGACGGTGATCTCCGGGATGGGCGAGCTCCACCTCGAGGTGATCGTCGACCGCATGCGCCGCGAGTACCGCGTCGGCGCCAGCGTCGGGCGCCCGCAGGTCGCCTACCGAGAGACGATCACCCGCGCCGCCACGGCCGAGGGCCGCTTCGTGCGCCAGACCGGCGGCCGCGGGCAGTACGGCGTGTGCACGCTCGAGGTCACGCCGCAGGAGCCCGGCGCGGGCTTCCGCTTCGAGGATCGCATCGTGGGCGGCTCCATCCCCCGCGAGTACATCCCGGCGGTGCGCCGCGGCGTCGAGAACGCGCTCTCGTCGGGTCCCAAGGCGGGCTACCCGGTGGTTGACGTGCACGTCGCGCTCACCGACGGCGCCTACCACGCGGTCGACTCCTCGGAGATGGCCTTCGAGACGGCGGGCTCCATCGGACTGCGCTCCGCGCTGAAGAAGGGATCGCCGGTCCTGCTCGAGCCGGTGATGCGCCTCGACGTGGTAACGCCGGAGGAGCATCTCGGCGACGTCATGGGCGACATCACCGGGCGGCGCGGCTCGGTGCAGGGCGCGGAGGCGCGGGCCAACACGCAGACCGTGCAGACGATGGTGCCGCTCGCCGAGACCTTCGGCTACTCGACCGACCTGCGCTCGATGACGCAGGGACGGGCGACCTATTCGATGCAGTTCGATCACTACCAGCAGGTGCCGGAGCAGCTGGCCGAGGAGATCGGCGGCCCAGCCCGGAGCAACGCCCGGCGGGCCGGCTAGGGGCCGCCGGGAGGGGACGAGGGAGAGAGCGGGATGGCGAAGGACCGATTTGAGCGAACGAAGCCGCACGCGAACGTGGGGACGATCGGGCACGTGGACCACGGGAAGACGACGTTAACGGCGGCGATCAC
>JAPONQ010000069.1 GCA_026713865.1 Chloroflexota bacterium
CAGGAGAGCCGCCCCGGCCCCGGAGGGGAGGCAGCCGCGCCTGTTGGCGGCGATCGTCTCCGCCTGTACCAGCGCTATGTCCAGCCCACGCGCTGGCGCTTCGAGCGGAAGTCGATGTCCGAAACCGGGCTCGGCGGGGTCATCGGCGCTGTGGCCCCCGTCGGCGGGCCCGCCGCCCATTCGCGGGTCAAGTTCGAATCCGGCGTGCACCGCGTGCAGCGGGTGCGGGAGCCCGAGGCCGGCGGGCGCATCCACACCTCGGGGGCGACCGTCGCCGTGCTGCCGGAGGCAGAGGATGTCGATATCGCGCTGGACGAGAAGGACCTGCGTATCGACGTCTACCGCTCCAGCGGGCCGGGCGGGCAGAGCGTCAACACCACCGACAGCGCCGTGCGCATCACCCACTTGCCGAGCGGGATCGTGGTCACCCAGCAGGACGAGAAGTCGCAGCACAAGAACAAGGCCAAGGCCATGAAGGTGTTGCGTGCCCGGCTCTATGACCGCGAGCGCGCGCTCCTCGACGCGGAGAGGGCCGCGGCGCGGCGCGGGCAGGTCGGCTCGGGCGACCGGTCGGAGCGGATTCGCACCTACAATTTTCCGCAAGGCCGGGTGAGCGATCACCGGATCAACCTCACTCTGTACAAGCTCGACAAGGTGCTGAGCGGCGAGGCCCTCGACGAGGTCATCGATCCGCTGATGACGGAGGACCGCGCCGCCCGTCTCGCGGAGGTGGAGTGATCGGCGCGTCGGCGAGCCGGGCGGCGGCGCTCGGCACCGCAACGGCAGAGCTGCGCGCGGCTGGCATCGATGCGCCGCGCCGCGATGCCCGTCTGTTGATGCAACATGCGCTGGGACTCTCGCCCGAAGCCTTGCTCGCGGACGACCGGCTGCCGCTCGGCGAGGACGAGGCCCGGCGGCTGACGGCGCTTGTGCACAGGCGCGCAGCCCGCGAGCCGATCGCCTATCTCACCGGCAGGCGCGAGTTCTGGAGCCTCGAGTTCGCCGCCGACCGGTCCGCGCTGGTGCCGCGGCCGGAGAGCGAGACCCTGGTCGAAGCGGTGCTGGATCACGCCCCGCGCCTCCCCGTGCGCCCGCGGCTGCTGGATCTCGGCACGGGCACGGGCTGCCTGCTGGTCGCGCTTCTGAGCGAGCTTCCCGGCGCGATCGGGCTCGGTATCGATGTCAGCGCCTCTGCCGTCTCGCTGGCGCGGGCTAACGCGCGCCGCCACGGTCTCGGCGAGCGGGCCTCCTTCGCGGTTGCCGACTGGGGCGCAGCGCTCGCCGCTCGCTTCGATGTCGTGGTGAGCAATCCGCCTTACGTGGCGACGCCCGAGTTAGTGTCGCTTGCGCCGGAGATCGCCCGCCACGAGCCGCGGACGGCGCTCGCCGGCGGGGCAGACGGGTACGAATGCTACCGGCGACTCGCGCCGCAAATTGCGCGACTCCTGGCATCAGGAGGACTGGCGGCAATCGAGCTCGGTGCGGGGATGGCGGATGAAGTCCGGTCGTTGTTTGCCGCTTCCGGACTCTTAGAGATCGGTCGTCGTCG
>JAPONQ010000070.1 GCA_026713865.1 Chloroflexota bacterium
CCTGGAGGGTTCTTCCCGGACCCGGACCGCCCGACGGATCGAGCCTTGCTCTCCCGAGGAACGTCCAGTGAGGGACACACCGCTTCCCGCAGCGGGAGGCAGCCGAAGGGTTGAGCTTGCTCCCCCGAGGTCGCTTCGAACTGTCGATCGCCAGGAGCTATGAGCCACTCGTCGCCACGGGCATTGGACCACCCTGGGCAGCCGGTACGCGGCTTGATATCAGTGCCTGTCTGTGTCGTCAATCAGCTCCTTCCTGCGCCTCGAGCAGGGCGCGGTGCGGTGAGAGCCGCTGACGGTAGCTCTCGCCCTCGATCACGATCTGGTAGCTGGCGTTGGCGAGCCGGTCGAGGGCGCTGTTACCGAGGATCGGGTCGTCGAAGAGGCCGAGCCACTCCTCGACGGCACGGTTCGAGGTGATGACGAAGCTCGAGCTGCGGTGGCGCCCGATGATCAACTCGTAGAGGTCTATCGACTGCTGCGCGCTGAGCCGGTGCAGTCCGAGGTCGTCGAGGATCAGCAGGTCGGGGGCGAGGAAGCTGCGGAAGGCCTTCTCCACCGAGTGGTCGACGCGGGCCTGCGCCAGCTCGCGGAAGTACTGGTCGGCCGAGACGAAGCGCACGCTGTGCCCGGAGCGCACCGCGGCGTAGCCGAGCGCCTGGGCGAGGAAGCTCTTGCCGACGCCGACGGGCCCGACGAGCAGGACGTGCTCGCGGCGGTCGAGGAAGCGCAGCGAGCAGGCGGCGTCGAGCAGGCGGCGGTCGAGCCGGATGGAGGCCGACCAGTCGAAGTCCTCGAGCCGGCAGAGCTGCTCGAAGCCGGCCTGGCGGAGGCGTAGCTCCAGCCGTCCGTGGTCGCGGCGGCTCACCTCGTCGGCGAGGACGATCTGCAGGAAGTCGGCGTAGTCGAGCTCGTCGCGGCGGGCGAGGGCGATGCGCTCGGGCAGGGTGTCGAGCATCGGGCCGAGCTTGAGGCGCTTGAGCAGCGGGCGGAGTTCGGCGGTCGTGGCGCTCATCGTGAGGCTCCTGTCGTGGTCTGCGTGGTGGTCAGTGCGAAGACGGCGCCGGGGCGGGCGAAGCGGCCCGGCGGCGGTGGCTGCGGCTGCTGGGGCGCCGTGGTCTCCTGCTCAAGGGCCTCGACGAGGATGCGCTCGAGGCGGCGCACGTCGAGGAGGTCGACCTCGAGCGCGCGGCGGCAGGCGGCGTCGAGGCGGGCGGGGGAGTAGCGCTCGGCGAGCCTGAGCAGCTTGTGGCCCTGCCTGAGCTTCGCCCAGGGCAGCGGCCCTTCGAGGAGCCGCTCGGCGAAGGCGCCGGTGGCCTCGCCGAGCTCGGCCGCGCGCCGCTGCAGCTGCTCCGGCGCCCGCAGCGTGTAGGGGCTGAGTTCGGCCGGGTAGTCGTTGGGGTCGGTGGCCCGGCCGCCGCGGGGCTGGCGCGGATGGACCTTGAGCAGCGCGCCGCGGTGGTAGATGCGGACCAGCTTCGCGCCGAGCTGCAGCTCCACCTGCTGCCCCGGCGGGCAGAGCGCCGCCGGCACCGAGTAGAGCGCGTACTGGCAGGCGACGTGGTGGTCGGCATGGACCTTCGCCGTGCGCCAGTCGGGGACCTCGTAGGGCTCGCCGTCCCAGGGGGCGAGCGCCGGGCGCTCCTCCTGCTCGAAGACCGCGAGCGGGCGCTTGCGGGTCGTCCCGTGGATGCGCTGCCCCGCCACCTCGAGGCACCAGCGCCGGGCGGCGGCGCGCAGCTCGGCGAGGTCCCGGAACTGCGCGCCCTTGAAGAGGCGCTCGCGCACGTAGGGGACGCTGCGCTCGACGCGGGGCTTGTCGCGAGGTTTGCGCACGCGCGCGGGGTCGCTGATGAAGCCGCGGTGGCGGGCGTACTCGAGGAAGCCGCGGGTGAAGCGCGGGTGCAGCGCGTCGGCCCCGGCCACGGCCGCCGGGAAGTTGTCGATGACGAGGTAGCGGGGCACGCCCCCGAAGAACGCCCAGGCCGCCTCCAGGCCCTCGACCACCGCTGCCAGCGTCTGGCTCGTGGTCGGCCAGACGAAGCAGTGCCGTGAGTAGCGCCAGACCACGATCAGCGCCCAGACCGTACGCCAGCGGCCGCGCTCGGGGTCCGCGATGAGGCCGAGCCGGCCGAAGTCCAGCTCGGCGACCTCGCCCGGCGGCCCGTCCTCCATGCGCACGGTCAGCGGCTGCCGGCGGCCCCAGCCGCGGCGGGCGATGAAGCGCCGCAGCGTGCTGTAGGAGACCTCGCAGCCGCGCTCGGCGAGCAGCTCATGGATCCGCGTGACCTGCAGGCGCTCGGCCTGCAGCCAGCCCTGTATCTGCTCCGCCCAGGGCGCCAGCAGCTCCTCACTCGGGACCGCCGCCTGCCGTGGCCGCGTCGAACTCAGCGTCGCCAGGGCGGCGAGCTGCTCCTCACCCGGCTCGGGACCGCCGGGCTGGAGCCCGGCCGCCTCGGCCGCGTCGATGTAGCGTCGCACCGTCTGTCGCGACAGCCCCGTGCCTCTGGCGATCCGGCGCTGGCTGAGCCCCGCCTGCCAGCGTCGGATGATCTCCCTGATCTCCACGGACAAGACCTCCCGGTAGGCCATCGCTGCTCCCTTCCCTGGGGATGCAGACGATGCTGGCCGTACCGGCGGCCCGGGTGGTCAATAGATCCTGGCGAAGTGGCTCATAGCTCCTGGCGATCTCGCCATTTGCTGGTACATAGCTCCTGGCGATTCACATTCGAACGCCGGGAGACCGCGTGGCGAGCGCGTTTCGCGCCCGGCCCCGGAGTCCCTGGGAGCACTGCGCCTCGAATCAGGCGCATGAGTATCCGATCCACCCAGCCCACGGTCCCGTTCCACACCTGGAATCGAGGCCACCAGCAACCACTCCA
>JAPONQ010000071.1 GCA_026713865.1 Chloroflexota bacterium
CGGGCGGACCGAATGGAGGCCCTGCCGTGACGTTCGTCATCACGCAGCCCTGCATCGACACGATGGACCAGTCGTGCGTCGAGGTCTGTCCCGTCGACTGCATCCACTTCGAAGAGGGCCCCGACCGCATGCTCTACATCAGCCCGGTCGAGTGCATCGACTGCGGCGCGTGCCAGCCGGCCTGTCCGGTCTCGGCGATCTTCCCCGAGGACGAGGTGCCGGCCGATCAGGCCTTCTTCACCGAGATCAACTCGCTCTGGTTCGAGGACCCGGCCGGCGCGCGCGCGCAGGTGCCGGGCGAGGGCGAGGGCGCCCCGGCGGCGCCGGCGGCAGCCGCTCCGCCCGCGGCGGAGGCAGCGGCCGAGGAGCCTTCCGCCCCGGTCGAGAGCCCGCCCGCCGCCGAGGCGGAGGAGGAGCCGGCGGCGGCCGCTCCTGCAGCCGCCGCCGCTGTGGCGGCGGCCATCCAGGTCCCGCCGCCGGTGCCGCACGGCGCCGCTGCTGCGGCGCTACCCTCGCCCCGCCCGCTCGTGGCGCTCGTCCTGTTCGCAGCCGCCTTCTACGCGGCGTGGGTCTTCCCGGGCCCCGCGTGGCTCACGGTCGGCGGGATCTCGATCGGTGCGACGGTGCTGATCGCGGTGCCGCTCGCGCTGATCTTCCTGCCCGGCGTCCTCCTCGGGGAGGCGCTCCAGCTCGCCCGTTTCGCCGCGAGCCACGAGCGGCGGCTGTCGCCGTGGCGCGATGCGCCGGTGATGTGGCGGCGCGCGGAGGAATCGCGGCGGCACGAGCTGGTGGGCATCGTGCGGGATGTCGCGGAGGCCCGTTTCCCCTATCCCAGCGTTGCGGCTCCCCACTACCGCACGCACGTCAACCTCCCGACGCCCGAAATGGGCCTGACGGTCGCCGGCGGCGGCGTCCGTGCGCTCTATCCCGACATCCTGGTCGTCCAGTACCCGGGGAATCACCCCGCGATGGTCGTCCAGGTCGAGTCGAAGGAGACCGTGACTCGCGAGCAGGCGGAGCGCGTCTGGGCGCCGCTCCAGACGGCCGACGCTCCGCTCTACGTCTACGTGCCGGCCGGCCATCTCGCGAGCGCGCGCGACTACGCGCGCGCCGCCGGGATCAAGGGCGTTCGTTTCCGGACCTGGCGTCGCCAGCCCGGCGGAGTGATCGTCCAGGAGTTCTAGCGCCGAGCCCGGCGGCTGGCGTGCACCCTCACGGCTTGTGGAAGCGGAGCCTGGGCGCGACGTGCCGTTCGAGGTCTGTCTCTCCGATGCGCGTGCGCTGAGCCCACTCCTCCCGTGCCGGGTCTCAGCACCGGCGGGGGCCCCGGCGCTCCGCTCCTTCGTCGTCCCGGGTTCGCGAGGCGATCCGTCGAGGCGGCGACCGAGTGGCTGCGGCGGGCCGGCCGGCCGCATACCCGCGAAGCCGCACCGCATGTCGGCGGGCATCGGATCGGGAGCCCCTCGCGAGTAGTGGTGCCCCGGCGCGCCTGCGATGCGGACGCGCTGCCGCCGCCCGGCGGTACCTCAGGCGGCGTGGCGCCTCGCCGGAGGAGCCTGCCGCGAAGGGCGGGCCGGCCGCCAGTCCGCGTCTCCGAACGGGCGCATCGCCGCGACGGCCGCGCGACGACGCAGTCTCCGGTACCTGCGCTCCTCCGACGGGCGAAACGCCGCGAGCGCCCATTGCTGGTAGAGCAGGACGCCGGCCGCTCCGACCAGCATCCCGACTGTGAGAACGAACAGCATCCCGCTTCGACCCCCGGCGCGGGCTGACTGACGGTCAGCCTCTCCACGTGTTCCGAACGGTCCCCACAGTAGAACAAAAGTGCTGTAACCGTCAAGCCGTCCGGCGAGTCGAGTCGAGCAGAAGCTCAGCCGGAGCGGAGGGCCGTGAGGCCGCCGAGGTAGGGGGCAAGCACCTGCGGCAGGCGGACGCTGCCGTCGGGCTGCCACCCTTGCTCCAGGAGTGCCGCGAGGGTGCGAGGCAGGCCGAGACCGGAGCCGTTCAGCGTGTGCGGATGGCGGATCTGCCCGGCGTCGTTCCGGTAGCGGATCGCGGCTCGTCGGGCCTGGAAGTCGAGGAAGTTCGTCACCGACGACACCTCGAGCCACTCGCGCGAGCCCGGCGCCCAGACCTCGATGTCGTAGGTCAGCGCTCCGCCGAATGTCGTGTCGGCAGCGGCAAGTCGCAGCACGCGGTAGCGCAATCCCAGCGCCCGCACCACGCTGAGCGCGTCCTCAAGCAAGTCCTCCAGCGCCTCCCACGAGCGATCCGGTTCGACGAAGCGCACCATCTCAACTTTGTCGAACTGGTGGCCGCGCTTGATGCCGCGCACCTCCCGGCCGGCGCTCATCCGCTCGCGACGGAAGCAGGGCGTGTAGGCACAGTGATGGATCGGCAGGTCGTCGGCCCGCAGGATCTCTCCGCGGTAGAGGTTCGTGACCGGAACCTCCGCCGTCGGGACCAGCCAGAGATCGTCGGCGTGGTCGTGATACATCGTGTCGGCGAATTTCGGGAGCTGCCCCGTGCCGTAGAGCATCTCCTCGCGCACGACGAATGGCGTGTAGACCTCGCGGTAGCCCCGCGCGCGGTGGGCGTCGAGCATCCACGCGATGAGCGCGCGCTGCAGGCGGGCCCCGTCGTCGCGGAGCACGTAGAAGTGCGGCCCCGAGAGCTTCACACCCCGCTCGAAGTCGAGGATCCCGAGCGCCTCACCGATCTCCCAGTGCGGCGGTGGAGCCGGCTCGGGCGCGGGCGGATCGGCGTCGGCGACGCGGCTCACCGGGGGCTCGGGGGCCTCCTCAGCGGCGCCCGCGCCGCCCGAGCGGCGCACGACGAGCGCATCGTCGTCGCCTCCCGGCTGCACCCGCCCGTCGAGGATATTCGGCAGCTCGAGGGAGAGGCGTTCGAGCTCCGTGACGACGTCGCGCAGCCGTCGCTCCCTGGCATCGAGGTCGGCGGCCCGCGCGCGCTGCTCTTCGATCAGGCGCTCCCGCTCTCTCTCGTCGGAGGCTGCGCCGATCGCCTTGCCGGCGCGGTTGCGATCGGCCCTCATTGTTTCGACGTCGCGGAGGAGCGCCCGACGCTCCCCGTCGAGCTCGAGCACGCGATCGAGCGGCGCATCGACGCCCCGGGCGCGGTAGGTGGCTCGCAGCCGCTCGGTCTCCTCGCGGATGGTCTGCGGCGAGAGCACTAGGCGACTCCCGCCCCCGCCCGGTGCGAGGCCGCGGCGCGCTCGCGGTCCGCACGCTCGGCCGCGATTGCAGCGAGACCGAGCAGGCGCACGTCCTCCTCGATCGGGGCGCGCCGGCCCGCGGCGACGAGCGGCTTCTCCGAACGCAACTTGGTCTCGCTTACCCAGAGCCACGGTACGTCGCCCGCCGGCAGCGTCGGCCGCGGCCGACGCTGCACGGGCCGCGCGAAGTAGATGAAGTCGATGTGGTGGTGTGAGGCCGGCCAGCGCCCATCCCGCGGGACGGCATAGACGCCGATTGACACGGGCGGGGCCACCCGGCCGCGGTCGCCGTGGTCGTATGCGGTCGCCGTCTCGATAACCCGGGCGGGGATCCCCGTCTCCTCCTCGATCTCGCGCAGCACTGTCTGCACCGGGTCTTCGTTCTCCTCGAGGTGGCCCCCGGGCGGGAGCCACTTGCCGAGGCGGTGCCAGTGGAGCGCCGTGCGCCCGTCGTGCGAGAGGAAGCCGGTGGCGGTGAAGTGGCGCACGAGCGGCTCGGTCGCGGGGCTCCGCTCCATGCCCGCGAGCCTAGCGCGGCTCCGCGGCCCGGTCGAGCCGGGAGACGCGGGGTGCCCGCGCGGGGGTAGAGGCCGGTCGCCGCGGCCTGGTGCTCACCACCCGGGCCGATTCTCGGCGAGTCCCTTCAGGCGCCAGAGCGCATCGCGCAGCGCCTGCCGCCTCCTGGGCCGGTGAATGAACAGGTCAAGGAGCGGCCCGGCGACGCCCGCCGGTGTTCCGAAGTCAGCGAAGATGCTCACGTGCACCTCTCCGGTGCCCTCGGGCTGCAACTCCCAGCGAAGAGCTTCGATCGGCGGCGCGCCGTCCGCCCGGCCGCCTCCCTCCGCGACCAGCGTCAGCGTGCGCGGCTCCTCCGCCCGGGCGATGACGAGCGGCACGCCCGAGGCGTCGATCCCCGGCCGTGCGACGATGGTCGGGGCTCCGGTCCGGGCACCGACCACGCGAAAGAGATCGGGAAGGGACTTGCCGAGGGCTTCCGGCACCGCGAGTCGGCGGTAGACGGCGCGCGCCTCGGCGTGGATGTGGACGTCCTCCCGAATTGCTCTCATGGAGCGTTGCCCGGACTCTTCGGGGAGTCTCCGCGATCGCGCAGGGCCGGGAAGAGCAGGACCTCGCGGATCGAGTGCTCGCCGGTCATGAGCATCATCAGCCGCTCGAGCCCCATGCCCAGCCCGCCGGCGGGCGGCATGCCGCTCTCCAGCGCCTCGAGAAACGCCTCGTCGGCGACCTCCACCTCCTCGTCGCCGGCGGCGCGCTTGAGCGCCTGCGCCTCCAGGCGCCTGCGCTGCTCCACCGGGTCGTTCAGCTCGGAATAGGCGTTCGCGAACTCGTAGCCGAGGATGAAGAGCTCGAAGCGCTCGACGACCGCGGGGTCGTCCTCGCGAGCCTTCGCGAGCGGGGATAGCTCCGTCGGGTAGTCGAAGACGAAGGTCGGCTGCACCAGCTCGGGCTCGACGAGGCGCTGCATGATCGCGTCGACGACGCTCGCCCATGACGCTGCGGGGTCGACGGGCACACCCCGCTCGGCGGCGGCGCCGGCGAGGGCGTCGCGGTCCGGGTAGTCGCGGTAGTCGATCCCGGCGTGCTCAAGGAGAGCCTCGCGATAGGTAGTGCGGGCCCACGGGGAGGCGAGATCGACCACGAGGTCGCCGTGCGGGATCTCGAGCGTGCCGCGCACCTCCATCGCGACGTGCCTGACGAGCTGCTCGACCATCCGTGCGACGTCCTCGTAGTCCGCGTAGGCCTCGTAGGACTCGAGCAGCAGGAACTCGGGGTTGTGGCGGTGGGAGAGTCCCTCGTTGCGAAAGACCCGCCCGATCTCGAAGACGCGGTCGAATCCGCCGATCAGCAGCCGCTTCAGGTGTAGCTCGATCGAGATGCGCAGGACGAGCTCGCGATCGAGCGCGTTGTGGTACGTGCGGAAGGGTCGTGCGGCGGCGCCACCGGCCTGGTCCACCAGCACGGGCGTCGCGACCTCCAGGAAACCGCGATCTTCGAAGAAGCGTCGCACGGTCGAGACGGTCGCGGCGGAGATCCGCGCCACCTCCCGGGAGCGCTCGTTCGCGACGAGGTCGAGGTGGCGTTCCCGATAGCGGGTCTCGGGGTCGCTCAAACCCGCCCACTTCTCCGGGAGGGGGCGTAGCGCCTTCACGAGGATGCGCCAGCTCTCGGCGGCGAGCGTCACCTCGCCGCTGCGCGTCCGGATGAGAGTGCCCTCCGCCTCCACGAAGTCGCCGACATCGAGGAGCTCGAGGAGTTCGTACTCGCCTTCCGGGAGCAGATCGCGCCGGAGGTACAGCTGGATGCTGCCGGAGCCGTCCCGCAGGTCGAGGAAGGCGGCTCGCCCGAGTACGCGCTGGCCGGTCACCCGACCCCCCAGAGCGGCATGCGGCGCGCTGCCGGAGCCGGGCTCAGCGCTTCCGGACTCGGTCGACTCGAAGAGCGTGACCGCCGCGCGGCAGCTGTGCGTGCGGCGCGTGCGAGCAGGGTATCCGCCCCCGCGTGCGAGCAGCCGCTCGCGCTTCGCCAGCCGATTGGCGATGAGCTCGCCCTCGGTGGGCATGGACTCTCCCGTCGTGGCGGCCCGGACCCGGACCCGGGCACCGCTTCGGCCATCGTACGCGCGGGCGGGGGGACCTTCGACCGTCGTCTGGCAGCCGGACCGGCTAGGCGACGGCGGTGACCGTCATGCGGCTGGTGCCTCCAGGGGCCGTGACCGTCACCACGTCGCCGCTCGCCCTGCCGAGCAGTGCCTGGCCCACGGGCGATTCGTGGCTGATGCGTCCCGCAGCGGGGTTGGCCTCGGCAGAGCCGACGATCTGGAAGGTCAGCGTCTTTCCTGCTGCCGTCTCCACCGTGACGCTCGAGCCGACGCGGACCACCGTCGAGCCGTGCGCGGCCCGCTCGTCGATGACGGTCGCGCGCTCGAGCAGCTTCTCGATCTCGAGAATGCGGCCCTCGACGAACGCCTGCTGGTTTTTTGCGTCCTCGTACTGCCCGTCGACCTGCGACATTCCGAGTTCCTGCGCCTCGCGGATTGCCCGCGCGACCTCCGCCCGGCCCTTCGTGCGCAGTTCCTGAAGCTCGGCCTTGAGCTTCGCGAGTCCCTCGGAGGTGAGCAGCACCGCTGCCTGAGTCATGGAGAACCCCGCCGAGCCAGCGAGCGCATCCCCGTCGGGTGACGGGGCGGCCGTATTACAAAGAAAGGGACTCGCCAACTGGCCAGTCCACGTGTGTCATGCCCGTCCGGCGCGGATCGTACCGCCCGGAAGGCTGCGCCGTAAAGTGCCGTCCGCGTCGACTGCGGCGCGCGTCGCCCGCCCGTCGGTGGGTGATAGACTGAGGTCAGGCGGGGACCCGGACCGGATGGAGACGGGGGAGCGCCTGAGTTCCCCCACGGCTGATCCGATGGACGATACGCCCCACGTCGCATCGGGCGACAGACGCCGTCCCGGCGCTGCCCCGATGTGGTGGCTGTTGCTGGCCTTCGCGGTGGTGGTCGGCGCTGTCGCCGGAGCCGCCGGCGGCGTCGGTGCGGTGCTGCTTCTCGGCGAGCGCGACGGCGCGGCCACGCCGCCCGCAGACGCGACCCCGCTGGCAGCCACGCCGGTGCCTCAATCGACGGTGGCGCCGGACCCGCTCTCGACCGCGATCGCTCGCGTCATGCCTGCCGTCGTGACCGTCGTCGCCCAGCTTCCCGACCGCCTCGATGACGAAGGGCGAACAGTCGGGCGGAACCACATCGGCTCGGGCATCGTGGTGACGGAAGCCGGACACGTCCTCACAACGTTCCACACCGTCGAACAGGCTGAGCGGATCTTCGTCGTGCTGATCACGGGGGAGCGCCGGGAGGCCGCGCTGGTCGGAACGGATTCGCCCTACACCGACATGGCTGTGCTGAAGATCACGTCCGGCGGCCTCCGACGCGCCCCCCTGGGCTCGGTCCGAGGTGCGCGGTCGGGCGATCCGGTCGCGGCCATCTCCGGCGGATTGATTGACGCGGCCAACAAGGTGACGACGGGGGTGATCTCCGCGACTGGCATACGCTGGCCGCGGGTCGGGGTCGTGCTCGAGGACCTCGTGCAGACCGACGCCTCCGTCAACCACGGTGACTCCGGCGGCGCCCTGGTGACCGCCTCCGGGTCCGTGGTGGGCCTGCTCACGACGGTCGTGCGGCTCGACCCGTCGGGTTTCACGGTCGAGGGCGTCGCATTCGCGCAGTCGATGGACTCTCTCGCTCCGCAGCTGGAGGCGATCATCGAGGAGGGGGCCTACCCGCGCCCGCGGCCCGGCATCGAACAGCCCGGCAGGCACCATCTGGAGGTGACCGAGGTCCTCGCCGAGGAACTCGACCTCCCCGTCGTATCGGGCGCGCTGCTCACAGCCGTCGAGCCAGGGAGCCCGGCGGAGGGGGCCGGGCTCTTGCCCGGCGACATCGTCGTGGGGGTGAATGGGCGTGCCGTCAACTCGGGCGCGCCGCTCGTCAACCTGCTCAAGACGCTCTCCCTGTCCGGCCCCGCCGAGTTGCTGATCGTTCGAGCCGAGCGTGAGATCGTGGTGGCGGTGCCCTTGGCATGAGGGAACCCCGAGCCGCACCGCGGCACTCGGGAGGCCCCCTCTCCCCGCCGCAGGAGATGCCCCATGGATGACCGCGAGCGCGACTACTTCTCGGAGCCGCCGCGTTTCGCGCCGGTCCTCTTCGACGACGAGGAGGAGGGCGGCGAGCCTCCCTACGGCTATGGGGACGGCCCCGACGACGACGGCGGGAACGGGCAGGTGTTGCGCATCGCGGCGATCGTGGTCGGCCTCGCGGCCGTCATCGCCATCCTGCTGCTCCCCCCGGTCTCCATACTCGACCGGACGGGGGGCGGGGAGGGCGAGGCCTTCGCCATTCGCCCGCGCGAGGAGTTGCCGGAGCTGCCGGAGGGTCTCGTCGCGCTCTCCGCCCTCTACGACATCGAGGTCGCCAATCCAGAGACCCTCTCGGGCGCGGCGCGGCTCACGGTCCAGCTGACCGCACCGACCGGCGATGCGCGCAACCTCGGGCTGTACACCTGGCGAGACGGACTGTGGGAGCGGCTCGGCTCCGCCATCCCCGTCGGCGACGGCTCGTCCGCCCAGGGGGAAGTGCCCCTCGTCCCGGAAACGATCGCCGTGCTGAGACGCGAGTCGCTCGCGCGCGAGGTGGCGCTCATCGTCGGTCCCGGCGAGGCGCCCGACTCCCGGGCACCGGGCGGGGCCGTCGTGAGCGTGCGCTCGGCGTTCCCGGAGACGGCGAGCATCGGAGGTGAGCTGGGGAGCCTCGAGTTCGAGGCGGGGGCGCTCTCGGCGGCGCGGGCGCTCGCTGCCGACCGAGGCGACGCCGTCTACCTCGGGGTCGAGGCCCCCGCCGGGCCGCTTGCGTCCGTCGTCGACCGCGTCCTCGCCGATGCGGCGCTCGTCGAGGTACACGCACAGGAGATCGCCGCCGCTGCCGCCGATGCGGCCGGCGTCCACCTCGACTACCGCTCGGTGGACCCGGCACGGCGCGACGCGTTCACCGGTCTCGTGCAGCGCCTCGGCTCGTTGCTGGAGGAGACGGGGCGCGGGCTCGCCGTCAGTGTGCCGGCCCCGGTCGGCTCCGATACGGGCGCCTATGACTGGCGCGCGCTTGCAGCTGCCGCCTCGCGGCTCTGGGTGCACGCCCCGGCCGACCGGGATGTCTACTACGACCGCCTGGAAGGGGCACTCGAATCCGCCCGGCGGGACGGCGTTCCTCCGGAGAAGCTCCTGCTCGTCGTCGATCGGCGCTCGCAGCTGCGGACGGCGGAGGGGCTTGAGGAGCTGTCGCTGCTCGAAGCACTCTCGCTGGCGAGCGCAATCGAGGCGCAGGTGGGCGGCGCGATCGCGCCGGACAGCGGGGTCACGGTACGCGCCGCAATCCTCGATCGCTCGCGGGGCGGTACGGGGCTCATCTGGGACGAGCGGGCACGTGCGGTGGCGGTGCGTTTTGCCGGCCGGGGTGGTGAGCGCACGGTCTGGATCGAGAATCGATACTCGCTGGCGTTCCGGCTCGAGCTCACGGAACGGTTCGGGCTTGCGGGCGCCGTCGTCGAGCCAGCCTCGACCGACGACGCACTGCCCGACATCTGGGAACTCGTGTCGGCGTATCAGGAGGAGGGGAGGGCGACGCTATTCCTCCCCTACGGCCCGTACCTCGAGCCGGACTGGCGCGTCACCGGCGGCCGGGTCGAGGGAGACGACGGCTCGGGGGCCGTCACCTGGCGCGCACCGGAGGCGCCCGGCGTCTACGGCGTGACGCTCGTCGCCTCGGATGGTGTGGTCTTCGTGGGCCAGCAGGTGCTGATGCGGGTATCGGAGCCGACACCGGAGCCGACACCGGAGCCGACACCGGAGCCCACGCCCGAGCCGACACCGGAGCCCACGCCCGAGCCGACACCGGAGCCGACACCGGAGCCCACGCCCGAGCCGACACCGGAGCCGACACCGGAGCCGACACCGGAGCCGACACCGGAGCCGACGCCGGAGCCGACGCCGGAGCCGACGCCGGAGCCGACGCCGGAGCCGACGGTCCCACCCGGGCCGCCCGGCCCGGCGGGCAACGAGTGATGGACCTCCCGGGGGCGGGCGCGTGCGCGTGATCGCCGGCGCGGCCCGCGGTCGTGAGCTACGGATCCCCCCGGGGCGGTCCACGCGTCCCACATCGGATCGGCTTCGGGAGTCGCTCTTCGCGATGCTCGACGCGGCCGCTGTCGACATGAGCGAGACCCTGGATCTCTACGCCGGGAGCGGCGCGCTGGGCATAGAGGCGCTCTCGCGCGGGGCCGGCCGCTGCACGTTTGTCGAGCAGGACGCTCGCGCCTGCCTGACGGCTCGGGAGAACCTCCGGCGCGTCGGTCTTGAGGGGCGCGGGCACGTCGTGCGCGGCCGCGTGGGGCGCTGGCGCGCAGGTCCGCGTCCCGGCGTGACACTGGTGCTCGCTGATCCGCCGTATCATGATGACGCTGCGTGGCCCGCCATCGAGCGGACGCTGGCGGGAGCGCTCGCGGAGGGTGTGCTGCTCGCGGTCGAGCACTCGGCGCGGCACGAACCTCCGGCGACTCTTGTCGGGCTCCCGCTGTGGCGGGACCGTCGGCAGGGAGATGGCGCGGTGGCGCTCTACCGGCGGACCGGCGGCGGTGAGGCCGCTGGCCCGGTGCCGCCTCCGCCGAGGGGGGGTGCGCTGTGATCGTTGCGATGTACCCCGGTCGTTTCGACCCCGTCACCAATGGGCACGTCGACATCGTGCGCCGCGCGGCCGACCTCTTCGACGCAGTCGTGGTGTCGGTCGCGGCGAGCGAGAGCAGCCTCTTCAGCACGGAGGAGCGCGTCGCGATGTTCGCCTCCGCCGTGGCCGACATCGAGCACGTGCGCGTGCGCTCGCACACGGGGCTCACCGTGGAGGCGGCGCGCGAGGAGGGCGCGCGCGTTCTCGTGCGCGGGCTCCGCGCCGTGACCGACTTCACGGCGGAGTTCGATATGGCGCTCATGAATCGGGAGATGGCGCCCGGCCTCGAATCGGTGTATCTGATGACAGCGGTGCAGCACCTCTTCATCAGTGCAAGCCGCATCCGAGAGCTGGCAGCGTTCGGCCGCGATGTCTCGGAGCACGTCCCGCCCAGCGTGGCGACGGCCCTGCTCCGGAGGTTTGGCCGCGCAGCGGCGCCGTCTGGTTCGTAGCCGCTGATGCCTGATCGCGCCGGATCGCCGCCCGACATGTGGGGGTGGCCGCGCGGTTCAGTCATCACCGCCAGGGAGGAGCGCTGATGGACCTGCTCCATCTCGTTGACCGCCTCGAGGAGCTCGTTGGCGGCGCCCAGCGAATGCCGATCGGGAGCCGCGTGATGATGGACCGCCGGCGGCTCCTGGACACGGTCGATCAGATGCGTGTGGCGATACCCGAAGAGATCCGCGAGGCGCAGCGGATCGTCGCCGAGCACGAGCGGCTGCGCCGGGAGGCCGAGGAGGAGGCGCGGCTGATCATCGCGCGCGCGGAGGAGCAGGCGCAGCGCCTGGTGTCCGATCACGCCATCACGCAGCAGGCGGAACAGGACGCGCAGGAGTTCGCGCGAGACGCGGAAGCTCGCCTGGAGGAGCGCATCTCGAGCGCCAATGCCGACATTCGCGAGCGCATCGACGAATCGCGGCGTCTCGCCAAGCAGCAGATGCGTGCCGCGGACGAGTACGCGCGCGAGTTGCTGCAGCGCCTCGATCGCCAGTTGCAGGCCTTCGTGAGCTCCGTCGAATCGGGGATCGCGCAGCTGGCGGCCACGCCTCGCTCCGAGCCATCCCCCTGGGGCGCCGTGGGGGGGTCCGCCGTCGATGAGACGCTGCTGGACGATGCGGAGGGCCTGGGAGGGGCGGGGACCGGCCGCCCCGACCTGCCGGCACCGCCGGCCGGGGTCATCGACGACTTCTCGCTCCCGGCCCTCGACGACGAGCCGGGCGCCGACACCCTGGCCGAGGGCGCCGAGGACGACGGCCCAGGCGGCAGACCCTAGGGCGACGCGCGATGCACCGGGGCGCCGCGCGCCCCTCTACTTCGCGACGAGATTGAGCATTCGGCCGGGGACGTAGATCGTCCGCACGATCTCGCGGTCGCCGACGTGGGCGCGCACGCGAGCGGAGGAGAGTGCGGCCTCGCACGCCGCCGCCTCGTCTGCGTCGACCGAGATCTCGAGACGCTCGCGCACCCGGCCGTTCACCTGGACGGGCAACTCCACCGTCTCGCGCCGGATCAGGTCGGCGTCAGCCCGGGGCCACTGCTGCCGGTGCACGGAGTCCTCGTGACCCGAGCGGTGCCAGAGCTCCTCGGCGAGGTGAGGGCACGCCGGCGCGAGCATCAGCACCAGGAGTTCCTGGGCCTCCTCCCACGCCCCTCGCTGCTGAGCGCCCGACTCGCGGCTGCGCCACAACGTGTTGGTGTATTCCATCAGGGCCGCGATCATCGTGTTGAAGCGCAGCCGTTCCAGATCGCCGGTGACGCGGGCTAGCGTCTGATGTGCCGCCTGGCGCAGCGATCGCGCGGCAACCGGGTCTCCCGAGTCGACGAGGTCCGGGGACTCGGTCGTGATCGACCACACCCGGTTCAGCCAGCGCGCGATGCCCACGATCCCGTCGGGGTCGTACGGACCGCCCTGCTCCCATGGCCCGAGAAACATCAGGTAGCAGCGGAAGGCGTCGCTTCCCCAGCGCTCGACCTGCGTGTCCGGCGCTACGACGTTCCCGCGTGACTTCGACATGCGGCGGCCGTCGGGTCCGAGGATCTGCCCCTGGCTGAAGTAGCGAGTGAAGGGTTCGTCGCCCGGGACGAGTCCCGCATCGCGCGCCGCCTTGTAGAAGAACCGCGCGTAGAGGAGGTGCATCGTCGCGTGTTCGGAGCCGCCCGTGTACTGGTCGACCGGGAGCCAGCTCTCCGCGGACTCCGTCGAGACGGCGTGCTCCGAGTTGTGCGGATCGCAGTAGCGCATGAAATACCACGAGGAGCACATGAAGGTGTCCATCGTGTCGGTCTCCCGCCGCGCCGCGCCGCCGCATACCGGACAGGTGGTGTTGACGAACCCCTCGGCCCGCCCGAGCGGCGACTCCCCCGTCGGAAGGAACTCGACGTCGTAGGGGAGCTCGACCGGAAGCTCGCCGTCGGGTACCGGCTGCTCCCCGCAGCGCCCGCAGTAGACGATCGGGATCGGGGCGCCCCAGTACCGCTGTCGGGAGATCAGCCAGTCGCGCAGCCGGTAGGTGACGGTGGGGCCACCCTGCTCGCGGTCCTCGAGATGGCGCGCGATCGCCTCCTTCGCCTCCTCGGAGGGCATGCCGTCGAACTGCCCGGACGCGACCATCGTCCCCGGGTCGACGTAGGCGGCCGCCAGCGGCTCGCCGTTCCACCCCGGGGGCGCGACGACGACCGCGATCGGGAGCCCGAACTCCGTCGCGAACTCGAAGTCACGCTGGTCGTGGGCCGGGACGCCCATCACCGCTCCGGTGCCGTAGGAGGCGAGCGCGTAGTCCGCGATCCAGATCGGGACACGCTCGGCGGTGAGCGGGTTCAGACAGTAGGAGCCGGTGAAGACGCCGCTCTTCGGGCGGTCGGTTGACTGCCTCTCGATGTCTGTCGACTGGGCCGCCTGACGTACGTAGGCGTCGACGGCGCCTCGCTGCTCGTCGCTGGTGAGCCTGTCCACAAGTTCGTGCTCGGGCGCGAGCACCATGAAGGTGACGCCGCACAGGGTGTCTGGCCGCGTTGTGAAGACTCGGATCTCGCTCGCTCCGTCCGCGCCGGATACCGCCTCCAGTGGGAACGCGGCCTCTGCGCCCTCCGAGCGGCCGATCCAGTTCCGCTGCATCAGCTTCACGTGCTCGGGCCAGTCCAGATCCTCGTTCTGAAGCAGCTCGTCGGCGTACTGGGTGATGCGCAGGAACCACTGCGCGAGCCGGCGCTGCTCGACGAGCGTGTGACAGCGCTCACAGCGCCCGTCGAGGACCTGCTCGTTGGCGAGTGTCGTGTTGCAGGAGGGGCACCAGTTCGCCGGAGCCTCCCTGCGGTAGGCGAGGCCCTGGCGGTAGAGCAGCAGGAACCACCACTGGGTCCAGCGATAGTAGTCCGGGGCGTTGGTCGCGATCTCGCGCGACAGGTCGAACATCGCGCCCATCGACCGCAGCTGCCCGCGCATCCGCTCGATGTTGGACCGCGTCCAATCGGCCGGGTGTGCGCCCCCCTGTATCGCGGCGTTCTCGGCCGGGAGCCCGAAGGCGTCGAAGCCGATGGGGAAGAGAACGTTGCTCCCGCGCATGCGGTGGAAGCGGGCCAGCGCATCGGACGGAGCCATCGCGAACCAGTGCCCGATGTGAAGGTCTCCGGAGGTGTAGGGGAACATCGTGAGGTGGTAGCGGTTGGGTTGCCCCGGGTCGTGGTCCGGCGTGCGGTTGATGCCGTGGTCATCCCACCACTCGCGCCAGCGCCGCTCTATCGACGAGGGATCGTAGCGCTCAGTGCGGGCGCTGGCCGGGCCAGGACCGGATTCGCCGGCCCCGGCGTCATCACCTTCTGGAGCGGTCACAGGCCCTCCCCCGCATCCGTCGCGCACCTGCGGCCCTCTCGGAACGATGCATGGACGGGCCTTGAGGGTGCTGCGCAAGTATCCCGGCGGTCGCGCGAGAGCGTCAACGCGAGCGGGCCGCCGCCGGGCAGCCCGCGCCGGGGCCCTATCCGGACAGCAGGATGAACGCGACGGCGAGCGGCACGCCCAGCGTGGCCATCACCAGGAGCCGCCTGGCCTCGACGAGCCGCGAACGCGGCTCTGCTGTGGCAAGGGCGCGTCGCATCTGCCAGCTGACGAGCGCCGCATAGAGGAGAAAGAGCCCGACCAGTACCAGCATCGGTGGACTCACGGGCTCACCGCCCGCAGCACGGGGCCGTCGAAACGCAACAGCCAGAGCTCTTCCCCGATCTGCGCGAACGAAGTGATCGATGTGCCCGTGTCGGCGACGGGGACGGCGGGGCCCACACCCGCGGCGTCCATCGCCCAGACCCGTCCGCTGCAGAAGTCGCCGAAGACGTAGGCCCCGTCCAGCTCGGGCACATCGCCGCCGCGGTAGACAACGCCACCGGTGATCGAGCAGCCATCCCGGTGATCGTAGGTGGCGACCGGTGGCTCCGTCCCCTCCCGGTCGCAGCGTGAGGAGGGCTGGTGACACTCGTCTCCTTCGAGTCGGTTCCACCCGTAGTTTCCTCCCCGCACCACCACGTCGACCTCCTCCATCCGGTTCTGCCCGACATCGCCGGTCCAGAGCTCGCCGCTCTCGGGGTCGAATGCCATCCGCCACGGATTGCGGAAGCCGTACGCCCAGATCTCCGATCGCGCGGCCTCGACGCCGACGAAGGGATTGTCGCCCGGGATGCGGTACGTCTCGGCCGGGCTCGCCGCGCGCACGTCGATCCGGAGGATCGATCCGAGCAGCGTGCCGAGGTTCTGCCCGTTGCCCCGGGGATCCCCGGCCGAGCCCCCGTCGCCGACCCCGAGGTAGAGCATTCCGTCGGGTCCGAAGCGAACGGCACCGCCGTTGTGGTTGGAGAACGGCTGCGCGATCTCGAGGATCACGAGTTCGCTCGCCGGCTCGACGGCGCCGTCAGCCACCGTGAAGCGGGAGAGCCGCGTGCGGCGTTCCCCGTCGCGTACCGAGTAGTAGGCGTAGACCGATCCGGTGGCAGCGAAATCGGGGTCGAGGGCAAGCGCGAGCAGGCCCTCCTCGTTGCCCCTCCTGCTGACGCGGGCCCTGAGGTCGAGGAAGATGCGTTCCTCCGCGGTCGCCGCATCCAGCAGGAGCACCAGGCCCGATTGCTCGGCGATCAGTACGCGTCCGCCCGGGTAGTCGGAGGCGTCGGTGGGCCGGTTGAAGCGCCGCCCGGCGAGCGTCTCGACGAAGTGCACCGCCCCGGGTGCCCGCCCCCGTATGGGCAAGACGTCCGGAGGCGCGGCGGGGTTCGGGTTCGCGGTCGCGACGGCGGTCGCCGAAGCCGCGGGGGGAGGGGTGCCCCCGGGACTCGGGATCGCCGTCGCCGTGACGACCGGGAGGGCGGGGGACGAGACGGCTGGCGTGGCCTCGGGTGTCCCGGCCACGGGGAGTGCGGGCGGTCCGCTGCCATCGGTGCAGCCGCCGGCGAGAGTCCCGAGTATGGCCGCTGCCAACAGCAGGGCGGTTCTCATGCGGGTCCCTATCCCCCCGCGACGGTACTGTAGAGGGCGTCGGCGGATCGTGGGCCTCGACGGGGCCGGCGCCGGCTCGTGGATGGATCGCCCTCGGCCCTCCCCGGTAGACGTGAGAGATGGGTGGCATTCCGCCGCGTGAGTGGCAGATGCGTGACCCGCGCGCGGATTTGGTCGTCCATCGCGGAAGTGCGGAGACTGCCGTTCGAATGCAGGCGAGGCTCCACTACGGGTGGGTGATCGGCGCGGTGCTCTTCTGGGGCTTTGTGCTCACCATCGGCGTGACGCAGTACGCCTTCGGGGTCTTCGTCACGGAGCTCGAGGCCGACCTTGGCTGGAGCCGCACGGCCATCAACGGCTCCCTGTCGACGTTCGCGGTCGCGGGTCTCGCCGCCCCCCTCGTCGGATGGGCGGTCGATCGCGCGGGGACGCGCCCGGTCATGGCGGCCTCGCTCGTGGCTCTCGGCGTGAGCCAGCTCCTGCGCCCGCTGATGACCGACGTGTGGCATCTCTACGCGCTCTCCTTGCTGCAGTTCGCCGGGCTCCCCGGCGTCGTGATGATCCCGGTCGGTCGGCTCGTCGCCGTCTGGTTTCCCGAGGCGCGCGGGCGCGCCATGGGGATGACGGCGATGGGGGCGAACGTCGGGGGCATCTTCCTCTCCTCCCTGTCGGCGGCGCTGATCGTCGCCATCGGCTGGCGGGCGAGCTATGTGCTCTTCGGTGCGCTCTTTCTGGCGCTCGTCCCGGTCGCGCTGCTGGTGATCCGGGAGTCACCATCGGAGGCGTCGGACGATGGCAGCTCGGGCGACCGCGGCCTGCCTGCCCTTCTACGCGGCCTGACCACCCATCAGGCGCTCAGGACCCGCGCCTTCTACTACGTCGTGACCGGGCTCTTCTTCGCCCAGCTCACCTACCTCTCGGTACTCACGCAGGTCGTCCCGCACCTCGAGGATGTTGGTGTCGGCCGCGGCGAGGCGGCGGCCGCGCTCTCGCTACTCGCACTCTTCGGTGCCATCGGGAAGGTGAGCTTCGGGTGGCTGACCGAGCGGGTGCCGTCGCGCTACGTGGTGGTGCTGAGCCTCGGCTGCCAGGTGGTGGGCATCCTGATCCTGGTCGGTGCTGGCTCTTCCCGAGCGTTCTGGGCGTTCGCCCCGATCTTCGGGATCGGCTTCGGTGCGCTCGGCGCGCTCATGCCGCTGCTGGTGCAGGACACCTTCGGCCTGCGGGCATTCGGGACGATCTTCGGGCTCGTCAACTTCTTCACTCTCGGCGCGCACCTCATCGGTCCTCCGCTGGTGGGAGCCTCGTTCGACACGACGGGGTCCTACCTGCCCGCATTCCTGACGGTGGCCGCGCTGTTCGTGCTCGGAGCCGGCATCATCTGGCGTGCGCGGCCGCCCGCGGGCGCGCACGACACGCTGGCCCCAGAGAGCCTCGGTATGCCTCGATCCCCGGTGGAGGCCGCAGATCGCGCCCTCTGAGGTGGCGAGGTCCCGTTCCCTACCGGCAGCGGCAGGATGCGGCGTCACCCGGCGCGTGGTGCGCCGCCGCGATCGATCGCGATCAGGGCGGCGGAGTAGCAGGAGCGGCGGTCGGGGGGTAGGCTTGCGGGCGTGTGAGGGAAGTCGGTCCCGCCGTCAAGGAGCGGGGCAGCGAGAGGGGTGGGTATGAGGGTACGTATGGGGCTGGTCGCGGCCGCGCTGGTCGTGATGGTGTCGCTGTTCGCGGTGGCGTGCGGCGACGACGACGACGGTGAGGGCGCGGGCGAGCGCGGGAACACGGTGCAGGAGATCGTCGACCGTGACGAGCTGAACTGCGGCGTGAAGCAGACGCAGCCGGGCTTCGGCTTCAAGCAGCCGGACGGCAGCGTGGATGGCTTCGACGTCGAGTTCTGCAAGGCGCTGGCGGCGGCGGTCCTGGGCGACGCGAGCAAGGTCAACTTC
>JAPONQ010000072.1 GCA_026713865.1 Chloroflexota bacterium
CGGCGGGGGCGGGGTCCTCTCGGCGTCCCGGCACGGGGCCGCACTGCCGCGCGGCGGCCCGACGTAGCGGGCGGTTAGCGGCTCCCGGGACCGGCGACCCGGGAGCGCGGGTCCCGGAGCGGAGTGCGGGGCGACCCGGCCGCACTCCCGACCGGGTGAGATCGATCGGACCGGCGCGCAGGCGGCCCAGGTCCCGACACACCATCGCTCGGCGCGGTCATCCGTCCCGCGGCTCGAGACGGCCGCGGAGCGCGCCGGCCCGGCGTGCGGCGAGGTCGGCACGGGCCCGGGCCCCGGGAGGCACGGACGGTTGAGCGCGTGCGACGCGTCGTGCGGCGACCGGTGACCGGCATCACGTCCGGTGCGCCCGCGCCGGTCGCGCCCGCGGCTGCCGTCTCCGCCCGCACTCGGGTAGAGTCGGCGCGGGCACGGAGGGAGCGGCGATGGAGTGGGCCGACACGCAGGGGCAGGCGACCTTCCGCGAGGAAGTGCGTGCCTTCATCGGGGAGCGGCTCCCCCGTTACTTCCGCGAGCGCGGCGAGCCGGTGGGCCTGGAGACCGGTGAGTGGCAGGCGGAGTTCGTGCTCGGCACCGAGGAGGCGCGGGCGGCGGCGCGCGAGTGGATGGAGGCGCTGCAGGAGCGTGGCTGGGTCGCCCCGCACTGGCCGCGCCGGTACGGCGGTGCCGGCCTCTCCACGCTCGAGCACTTCATCTTCAACCAGGAGATGGCGCGGGCGGGGGCGCCGCCGGTCGGCGGGCAGGGCGTGTCGATGCTCGGCCCGACGATCCTCCTGCACGGGAGCGAGGAGCAGAAGCGGCGCTTCCTCGAGCCGACCCTTGTGGGCGAGATGCTCTGGGCGCAGGGATTCTCGGAGCCGGGAGCCGGCTCCGACCTCGCGAGCCTGCAGGCGCGCGCCGAGCGCGACGGCGACGAGTACGTGATCAACGGCGAGAAGCTCTGGACCTCGCGCGCGCACAAGTCGAACTGGATCTTCGGGCTCTTCCGCACCGACCCCCACGCTCCGAAGCACCGGGGCATCTCCTTCCTGGTGATGGACGAGAGGACGCCCGGCATCGACGTGCGCCGGATCGACTCGATGGGGTGGGAGCACGCCACCAACGAGACCTTCTACGAGGACGTGCGCGTCCCCGCCGACCAGCTGATCGGCGAGGAGAACCGCGGCTGGTACGTGGCGATGACGCTGCTCGACTTCGAGCGCTCCAACATCGCGGGCGCCGAGCGGAACCGCCGCCGCATCGTCGATCTCATCGACTACATCTCACGCGAGGAGGGATCGCTCCACGCCGGGCGCGCGGAGGCGCACCGCGACGCCCTCGCCAGCCACTACGTCGCCTCCGAGGTGCTCTTCAACTTCTCGCTGCGGATCATCTCGATGCAGGCGACGGGGGCCGTCCCCAACTACGAGTCCTCCACCTCCAAGATCGTCGACTCCGAGCTGAAGCAGGCGCTCTCGCGAACGGGGACGAAGATCTTCGGGCTCTACGGGGGTCTCTGGGACGACTCGGACCCGCGCGCGCCGATGGGCGCCGTCTTCACGCAGGAGTACGTGCACAGCGTCGTCTACACGATCTTCGGCGGGACCAACGAGATTCAGAGGAACATCATCGCGACGCGCGGGCTCGGCCTCCCCCGCGGCTAGCTGTCGCGGGGCGCGGGCGGCGCGGCGGGCGAGCGGGCAGCCGAGGGTCGGGGCGCGCCGGGGCGCTCCGAGTTGCGGATCGGGGGCCGGGATGGATGTGCCGCGCCGGGTGCCGAAGCCCTGGGGCTACGAGTTGATCTGGGCCGAAACCGGGCGCTACGCCGCGAAGATCCTGCACGTCGAGGAAGGGCACCAGCTCAGCCTCCAGTACCACCGCGCCAAGGACGAGACGATTCACGTCCAGCGCGGAACGCTGCTGCTCCTCGTCGACGAGGGGGAAGGGCTCACGGAGCGGCGGCTCGGGCCGGGGGAGAGCTACCACATCGCGCCAGGGATCCGGCACCGGCTGCGTGCGGAGAGCGACTGCGACGTGCTCGAGGCGAGCACGCCCGAGCTCGGCGACGTGGTCAGGCTCGAGGACGCCTACGGACGCGAGGGGACGAGCGCCCCGTAGCAGGGCGCCGGGGAGCGGAGGCGAGCGTGATGGAGCAGCCCGCGGGCGTATGGGAGCGCCGGCGCCGCGTCCCGGTGCCGGGCGGCGAGGTCGCCCTCTCCGAGATCGACCCGGCAGGAGCCGGGGAGCAGGAGCCGGTCGTGCTGCTGCACAAGCTCGGCGGCTGGAACGCGGACTGGCGCCACGTCGCGCCGACGCTGGCCTCGGGGCGGCGGGTGCTCGCGCTCGAGTTCGCCGGGCACGGCGACTCGAGCTCCACCGAACCCGGGGGCTTCGCCTACCCGCTCGCGCAGAGCGCCGCCGACGTGCTCGCGGCGCTCGATCGGCTCGGCGTCGAGCGCTCCGCCCTCGTCGGCAACTCGCTCGGCGGCTGCGTGGCGACCCTGATCGCCGCCGACCACCCCGCCCGCGTCTCCCGCCTGGGCCTGATCTCGGTCGCGCTCGGTCGCGCCGTCACCGAGGAGCGCGCGCGCGAGCTCGAGCGCCCCGGCTGGTTCGACGGGGAGGGGAGGCCGCTCCCGCGCGACGCCGCCGAGAACGCGCGCATCTCCGGGACGCTCGACCCCGCGATCGGCGAGGAGCTCAACGCGAGCCGGTGGCGGGCGGGGCGCTGGGTGCGGTGGAGCGAGCGCGGCGTCGCGCTCGCCGGCGTCTTCGACGCGCTGCCGCGCGTCCGGGCGCCGACGCTCCTCCTCTACGGCGAGCGGGATCCGCTGATCGCGATGTTCGAGGAGAAGGCGCTCGCGGCACTCCCCGACGGCCGCGCCGTCCACGTCACCGACACCGGGCGCTTCCCCCACCAGGAGAGCCCTGCGGAGACCGCGGCGGCGCTGCTCGACTTCCTCGGGCCGGGCGGCGCCTGACGCCGGGGGCCGCTCTCCCGGGCCGTCTCGATGCCGGCGGGCCGCGCCGGGCTGCCTGCCCGCGTTTAAGCCTGCGCGGGCCGCCGGTCCACGCCGGGAGAGGGTCCGAGGGTCACGTCGCCACCTCCAGGTCGTCCAGCAGTCCGTTCCGCACAGCCCACACCACGAGCCCCTGTTTCGTCTCGATTCCCAGCTTGTCCTGGATCCGGTAGAGGGTGTTCCGCACGGTCACGGGGCTGTTGCCCCTCGCCGCGGCGATCTCAGCGTTGGACCTGCCGCTGGCGAACAGCGTGAGTGTCTCCTGCTCCAGTTCCGTCAGCCTGTCCACAGCCTGTTCGGTGGCGAGACGACGTTCGCTCCTCACGGCCGCGAAGACCTCCCGCACGACCCTCTCGGGCATTCGCCCCCGGCCCGCGGCCACATCCAGGACTGCCGCCGCCAACTCCTCCGGTGGCGAGTACTTCTGGAGGTAGCCCGTCGCGCCGGCGGCAAACGACTCGATCACGGCGTCCAGCTCAGTCGAGGCCGTGAGCATGAGCACGCGCGTGTCGGGCAGAAGCTCCGTGATCTGCCGGCAGGCATCGATGCCGTCCGTGCCCGGCATCATCACGTCCATGACGATGACGTCGGGCCGCAGTTCCTTCGCGGCCTCGACCGCCTCCTCCCCGTCGCCGGCCTGTCCCACCACCTGGAAGCGCCCCGATGCCTCCAGCGCGTCCCGCAGGCCGCTTCTCATGATCGGGTGGTCGTCCACTACCATCGCCCGGATCCGACCTGCTGACGACATCCCCGCCTCCTTCCTCGTCCGTCTCACCCGCAGGGGATCACGCAGCTGATGGTAGTGCCGGCCGCCCCGTCGCCGCTCTCCACGATGAGCGTTCCGCCCAGGTGCCCGGCGTCTGCTCGCATGCTGTTGAAGCCCCGTCCGCGCTCGGCATAGTCGTCCGGGAGGCCGGCACCATCGTCCGAGACGGAGAGCCTGACCCGGCCGGGCGTGAAGTCGAGCCTGACCTCGACCCGGTCGGGCCGGGCGTGCCGGTACGCGTTGGTCAGCGCGTTGTGCGCTATGGAGAAGAGACGCGCCCGCGTCTCCGTGGCGAGCAGGGGCTCGGTGCCCGACTGCGACATCCGGGCGGGAATGGCCGTGATCGTCTCGAATGTCGCACAGTGAGACCACAGGACCGGACCCAGTTCCCTGCCCTCGAAGATGTGGCCGCCGTCGATGGGCCGCCTCAGTTCCCACATGGCCGACCGTGACAGCGCCGAGGTCGCGTCGAGGGCGGCCAGCAGCTCCTCATTCGTCTCGTCGGCCAGCGCCCTGGCCCGGTGAAGGCCCATGCCGACCATGTAGACGGTCTGGGCGGCCGTGTCGTGGATCGTCTGCGAGAGCTCGATGCGTTCCTGCTGCAGGTGACGCTCCCGTTCGACTGCGGCCTCTCTCCTGATGCGTTCGAAGCGCGTGATGAGGCTGACGCACATAACGACGACGTACATCGCCGCCAGCCTGACCAGCAGCGCCTTTTCGTCGCCTGCGACGAGGTCGAGACCGGGGCCGACGTTCACGCAGACGAGGGTGTAGATGGCGGCCACCACCGTCGTCCAGGCCAGCCCCAGCCAGAGGGGCGGGAAGACCGCAACGAAGAGGGCGAGGACCGGATAGTAGGCCACGAAGAGGAAGCCCTCGAACCCGCGCTGGGCGACGACGCCGACCGTGATCAGGAGCAGATCCAGGGCGCTGAGAAGAAGCAACCAGCGCCAGGTCACCGCCCTGTTGCTCAGGAGCCGGTAGTGGATCAGGCCGTTGAGCGTCACCAGCGGGACGTGGAACAGCAGGTACTCGACGTGTCCGAGGTACCAGAAGTACGGTCGGTACGCGAACTGGAACACCACGACGAGCCAGACGAGCCAGTGACCCCACACCGACACCCACGCGGCGTACCGGATGGCATCCGGGTCGGACCGGATGGTCGATGGGAGCCGCCTCGCCAGTGCTCCTATGTCGGCCTCCTCACGGGGCGCGTTCGCGGCCCCGCCTCATTCACCTCGATCCGCCGCGGGTTGTCACCTGCCGCACGTCCGTCTCTGAGGTCCGACGGCGTCAGCCGTACCCGCGCAGGCACGTTGGCTCCCCCGCCGGTAGGGTGGGCAATGTACCGACCTGCACTGGTCGAAACGCTGTCTCCTGCGTGAGCCAAGAACCAACCGGTTCCTTCCCTTCTCACCTAGGAAATCCCGATCGCGAGGGCGAGACTCGCGGTAGCGGCCTCCGGGGCCGGCACGCCAGCCTGCCGGTCCCGGAGGCCGATCCGTGCCGGTGCGCGATGGGGTGGCGAGGGGGATGGTCGTGGCGGTACGAGCCGGCGGCATTTTCCTCGGCGCCCTGACCCTGGTGCTGATGCTCGGCATCTCCTGCGCGGCTGAGCGCGACGCCGGCCCGGTCCCGTCCGGCGGCGGGGCCGCGGGGAGCCCGGATTCGGTGCGACCGGCAGACGGGCCAGAGGAGCCCTCCGGGACCTTCTCCTCCGTCAGCGTCGGCGGCAACCACGCCTGCGGCGTGAAGCAAGACGGATCCCTGGCGTGCTGGGGGGACGACGCGTTCGGCCGCTGCACGCCGCCTGCGGGGGCGTTCGACCTCGTGAGCGCCGGCTCCCTCCACGCCTGCGCCGTGCGGAGCGACGGCTCGCTCTCCTGCTGGGGCTACGATGGCTACGGGCAGGCCACGCCCCCACCCGGGGAGTTCGAATCGGTCGCCGCCGGCGCGCGCCACAGCTGCGGTGTGAGGAGCGACGGCTCGCTCGCGTGCTGGGGCGATGACGCCTTCGGGCAGGCGTCGCCGCCGGGCGGGGCGTTTCTCTCCGTCGCCGCCGGCGCGGCGCACAGCTGCGGTGTCAGGCTCGACGGCTCGGTGGCGTGCTGGGGCGACGGGGCGGACCCTCGCCCCTCCGACCCCGCCGCGATGGCCGGAGTCGCCCCGGCGGTCGGCGGCTGCTGGGTCGCGCCGGACGGCTCGGTCTCGTGCCCGGGAGAGGGCGCGTCGGCTGCGCTCTCCGGGACCGCGGCCGCCGGCCCCCCGTCGGGCACCTTCCGCTCGGTCAGCGTCGGCTGGCACCACTCCTGCGGCGTGCGGAGCGACGGCTCCGTCGCGTGCTGGGGCTACGCGGCTTCCGGCCGGGCCGTCGCGCCCCGGGGGAGCTTTCTCGCCGTCAGCGCCGGATCGCTCCACAGCTGCGGGGTGAGGGTCGACGGTTCCGTCGCGTGCTGGGGATACGACCTCGACCATCGCGCCGCGCATCCGCCGGGGATGTTCGCCTCGGTCAGCGCCGGCGGCGTCCAGAGCTGCGGGGTGAGGGTCGACGGCTCCGTTGCGTGCTGGGGCGGAGGAGTGCCGGCGCCGGGCGCCGCCCGCGTCCCCTAGGCTCGCACCGCGGCTCCGGCGCCGCCCCCCGGGGGCCCGCCCCCGGTGCTCACGCGAGCGCGGGGACCTCTCGATGCCAGCCGGTTCGCTGCTGGAAGGCGTCGGCGACGCCGAGCACCGTCTCCTCGTCGAACGGCCGCCCGGCGATGTGGAGCGAGAGGGGCAGGCCGGAGGCGCCCCGGCCCATGGGGACGGCGATCGCGGGGAAGCCGATCGCGTTCCAGAATCCGGCGAAGATCGGGAGCCGCCCGAAGCTCAGGTGGTCGAGGCCGGCCAGAGGGGGCGCACCCACGCCCGCTGTCGGCGTCACCACGGCGTGAACGCGCCCCAGCATCGCCGCCACCTCGCGCCGCGCCCAGGCGCGCACGCGCTGCGCCCTGACGTAGTCGGCCGAGGAGAGCAGCAGCCCGGCCGCCAGCACCTTCGCGGTGTGCACGCCGTAGTCGCCCCAGCGCTCGCGCAGCCACGGCAGGTGGTACGCCGACGCCTCGGCCCGCAGCGAGAGCGCGCCGGCCTGCCGCACGGTCTCGTAGTGCGGGAGCGAGAGCGGGACGATCTCGGCGCCGCTCCCCGCGAGCTCCTCGAGGGCCGCCTCGAAGCGCGCGCCGAGCCCCGGGTCGACGCCGGGCCGCTCGAGGCAGTTGTCGCGATCGACGCCGAGCCGGAGCCCGGCGAGGGAGGCCCCGGGGCGGGGAAGGTAGTCGCCGGGCGGTCCGGCGGCCGATGCCGGATCGCCCGCGTCGGGTCCGGCGAGCGCGCCCAGCAGGTGTGCGCAGCAGCGGGCCGTGCGCGCCAGCGGCCCCACCGTGTCGAGCGAGAAGGCGAGGGGGACGACGTGTGAGCGCGGGACCCGGCCGTAGGTCGGCTTCAACCCGCTCACGCCGCAGAGGGCGGCCGGGATGCGGATCGAGCCGCCGGTGTCGCTGCCCAGCCCGCCGAGCATGAGCGAGGCGGCGACGCCCGCGCCGGTCCCCGAGCTCGAGCCGCCCGCCCAGCGCGCCGTGTCCCACGGGTTGCGGGCGATCGGGAAGGGCTTCTGGGGATCGGGCATCCCGATCGCGAACTCCATGGTCGAGGTCGTCCCCAGGATCACCGCCCCCGCCTCGCGCAGCCGAGCGACGACGGGAGCGTCCATGACCCCCTCCCACTCGTCGCCGCGCTCGCGCTCGAAGACGAGGCTCCCCGCCGCGGTCGGCGCGCCGCGCGTGGCGATGATGTCCTTGACGCCGAGCGGGATGCCGTGGAGCGCCCCGCGGTCGCGCCCCGCCCGGAGCTCGGCGTCGGCGCGCTCCGCCTCCTCGAGTGCCCGCGCGTCGAGCCGGTGCTGGTAGACGCCGAGCCGGCCGTCGAGCGCGTCGGCGCGCTCGAGCAGCGCCCGCGTCAGCCCGAGCGCCGAGAGGCGCCCCGAGCGAAGCGCCTCGCCGGCCTCCTCGATGCTGAGCGGGATGGCCGCTGCGCCGCCTGCGGGCTCGCTCACGATGCGGAGCCGGTCTCGGGGTCGGCGGCGGAGTAGAGGAGTGCCGGCTCCTGCTCGCGGGCCTCCGGGATGTCGAGCGAGTCGGCCGCGGCCCGCAGCTGCGCGTACATCTCGACGAGCGCGTCGACCTCGGCGGCGGGAAGGGCGAGCCCCGCCGCCCCGAGCATGGCGGCCACCGTCTCTCTCGCCCGGGCGGGATCGTCCACGTCGGCCCCCTCACCTCCCGGGCGCCCGCGCCCGGGTCTCCTGCCCTAGTCGTCGGCGCGTACGGGCGGGCGCGGCGGGAAGGCCTCGCCCTCGGCGAGCGGCACGAAGAGCGTCAGGCGGTCGCCGTCGCCGACGCCGCGGGTGAGGTGGCCCGGGCTCCCCGGCTCGACGTCCTCGGCGAGCAGCACCGTGCCGGGGCCGAAGCGCCGCACCTCGCCGTCGGAGGCGGTCACCTCCGAGGTGCCGGCGAGGGAGACCACGAGCTGCCGGCGCGGCGGGTGGTGCCAGCCGCGATCCATGTCGCCCGGCGTGCGGCGGAAGATGATGCCCTCGGTCCCGAGCAGGCCCGAGCGGGCGCGCGCGGCGGCGTCGGCCACGAGCGCGACCGGCACCGTCTCGAAGTGGGTCTCGCCGTCCCTGCCGGTGAAGATGCGCGTCACCTCGAAGGGCGCGGCCCCATCGCTCCCGGCCGCGTCCCCCGCCTCGCCTGCCATGGGCGGCCCCCGTCCCCGCGGCGGAGGATACGCGAGGGGACGGGGGCTGTCGCCGCCGGCCGGCGCGGCGGCGACGGCCGGCTACCGCGCCTTCCCGGGGAGCGAAACAACGGCCTCCCGCGCGGCCTCCTCGAGCTGGGCCCACGTCCCGTCGTCGAGCGGGAGGCCGGCCGCGCGCTCCCGGCGCGCGCGGCGCTCCGGCTCGCCGGGGAGCAGCACCTCTCCGCCCTCCGCCCGGACGGGCGGGGCCTGCACGTGGCGGGCGAGCTCGGTGAGCGCCCGCCGGAACGAGGCCCGCCCGGCGAAGCGCTCCGGGTCGAGGGCCATCACGAAGAGCGCGTTGCCGCCGCCCGGGGCGCCGGGGCGCGTCGTACCGGCCGGCGAGAGCGCCCCGGCGAGCGCCTCGACGACGAGCGCGAGGCCGAAGCCCTTGTAGCCGGCCTCGCCGCCGAGCGGCAGCAGCGCCCCCGGGGGCGAGGTGTAGAGCGCGCGGGCGTCGGTGGTGGCATCCCCCGCGGCATCGAGCAGGTAGCCGGCAGGGAGCGCGCGGCCGGCGTTGCGCGCGACGCGGACCTTCCCCTCCGCGGCCACGGAGGTCGCCATGTCCAGCACGATCGGGGCCTCAGGGTCCTCGGTCGGGAGGCCGAAAGCCATCGGGTCGGTCGCGAGACGCGCCTGCGACCCGCCGAAGGGCGCGACGCGCGCCGAGCCGCCGTGGCCGTTCGCCATCACGATGCCGCAGAGCCCCCGTGCCGCCGCCCGCTCGACGTAGGCGCCGAGGCGCCCGGCGTGCGCCGAGCGGTGGGCGACCACGACCGAGACGCCCCCCTCCTCGGCGCGCTCGCAGGCGATCTCCATCGCGCGGCCGGCGACGATCTGGCCGAAGTTCCAGCCGCCGTCCAGGAGCGCCGTCGCGCCGTCGTCGCGCTCCAGGCGGAGCTCGGCACCCGGCACGGTGCGGCCCTCGGAGACGGCGCGCAGGTATGAGGGGGCGCGGACGACGCCGTGCGAGTCGTGCCCGCAGAGGTTGGCGTCGACCAGGTGGGAGGCGACGGTCCCGGCGTCGCCGGGACGAACGCCGGCCGCGACGAAGAGCGAGCGGACGAAGCGGCCGAGCGCCCCGGGCTCCACCACCGGCACGGCGCTACGTGCCCCCGCCGCCGGAGCCGGGACCGAGCGCCGCCCGCACGGCCGCGAGATCGGACTCGGCGCGCGAGCGCATGAAGCCGCGGTCGGATCCCAGCGTGACCATCCGGAAGCCGCGGCGCAGGTAGTCGGCCGTGGCGGCGGCGCTGTTGGTGTGGATCCCGCTCGCGACGCCGTGGCGGGCGGCCCCGGCGCGCACGCGCTCGACCGCCTGCCCCAGGCGCGGGTCGTCGCTCCCGGGCGCGAGCCCGAGGCCGTAGGCGAGATCGGAGGGCCCGATGTAGACGGCGTCGAGGCCGGGCGTCGCGAGGATGTCGTCGAGGTTCGCGAGCGCCTCCGCCGTCTCGATCATCACGATGCAGGCGACCTCGGAGTCGGCGCGGCGGGCGTAGCCCGCGCCCCAGGCGAGCTCGGCGCGGTAGGCGCCGGAGGAGCGGATACCGGCCGGGGGGTAGCGGCAGGCGGAGACCGCCCGCTCCGCCTCCTCGCGGCCGTTCACCAGCGGGACGACGACGCCGAGCGCGCCGGCGTCGAGCCAGCGCATGATCGCGGCGGGCTCGTTCCAGGGGACGCGGACGAAGGGCACGGTCGGCGTCGTCGTGATCGCCTGCAGCATCGCCGTCGCCTGCCCCTGGTCGATCGGCCCGTGCTGGAGGTCGAGGCAGAGCCAGTCGAAGCCGGCGTGCGCCATCACCTCGGCCGAGAAGGAGGAGCCGATGGAGAGCCAGCCGCCCACGGTCGGCTCTCCCCGCCGCCAGCGGGCGAGCGCGGCGTTGCCCCCGGCGGCGCGGGCCACCACAGCCTCCCCGCCCGGCCCGCGGCTGGTGCGCGGGCTACTCCGGGAGGTCGACGTTGGAGAGCGCCTGCCGGGCGGCTCCGTTGCAGAGGCCGTCGCGCTCCTCCTCGGTGAAGGTCACGCCGTACTTCGCGCCCCACTCCGGGAGGTTCCTCGCGATGTCGACCCAGCGCTCGGTGAGCCGGCGGGGCCCGCTCCCGACCATCGGCAGGTCGGTGCCCCAGACGACGCGCTCGTGTCCCATCGTGTCGAAGAAGACGCGCAGCACCTTCATCAGCTGCGGGAGGTTCTCGTCCTTCACGGCGCCGAGGACCTGCCAGTCGCAGATGTCGAGCCAGACGTTGCGCTTCCCGCGGGCCGCCATCAGGCCGCGCCAGTAGGCCTGCGTCTCGAAGGGGAACTGCAGGTTGACGTGCCCCATGAAGATGCGCAGGTCGGGGTAGCGGCGGGCGACGAGCTCCACCCACTCCGGCCAGGCCCAGATGTTGCCGCCGGTGTGGATGAGCACCGGCACGTCGAGCTCAATAGCCTTCTCGTACATCGGGAAGCAGCGCTCGTCGTTCGC
>JAPONQ010000073.1 GCA_026713865.1 Chloroflexota bacterium
GCGAACGACGAGCGCTGCTTCCCGATGTACGAGAAGGCTATTGAGCTCGACGTGCCGGTGCTCATCCACACCGGCGGCAACATCTGGGCCTGGCCGGAGTGGGTGGAGCTCGTCGCCCGCCGCTACCCCGACCTGCGCATCATGATGGGCCACACCAACCTGCAGTTCCCCTTCGAGACCCAGGCCTACTGGCGCGGTCTGATCGCCGGTCGCGGCAAGCGCAACGTCTGGCTCGACATCTGCGACTGGCAGGCCCTGGGGGCCGTCAGGGAGGAGAACCAGCCGGAACTCGCCAAGGTGCTGCGCATCTTCATCGACTCGGTGGGCGCCGAGCGCGTGGTGTGGGGCACGGATCTGCCGCAGGCGGGCGTCGGATCGAAGGCCCGCACACAGACCGAGGTGTGGACGCACATCGCGAAGAACCTCCCCGAGTGGGGCGCCCAGTTCGGCGTCACCTTCACCGAGGAGGAGCGCGACGGGCTCTGCCACGGCGCCGCGATGCAGTGCATGTCGAACATCGACTTCCCCGACTAGGGCCTGCGGGGCGCCCGCGGCCGACGAGCGGGGAGGGCCCGACTCCCGCCCGCGCCCCGGCCGCCGCGCGACCCGCGGCACCGGGACGGGGAGGGAGCTCCGAGGATGGCCGTGCGACGACTGCCGCTTGAGGCCCTGCACGAGGAGGCGGGGGCGCGGTTCGCGCCCTTCGCCGGCTGGCAGATGCCGCTCCAGTACCGGGGGATCGTCGCCGAGCACACGGCAGTGCGCACCGCCGTAGGGGTCTTCGACGTCTCGCACATGGGCCGGGCGAGCGTGGAAGGGCCGCGGGCGGCCGAGCGCATCCGCTCCACCGTCAGCTACGACGTGACGCGCATGGAGCCGGGCGAGGGCCGCTACGCGCTCTACGTGACCGAGCAGGGGGGCATCGCCGACGACCTCTTCATCTATCGCGTCGAGGCGGAGCGCTGGCTCGTCGTCCACAACGCGGCGAACGCGGAGCGCGACTTCGAGCGCCTCTCCGCCGTCGCCGTCGCTCCCGGTGCGAGCGCCGTCGACGTGACGGATGAGACGGTGATGCTCGCCGTCCAGGGGCCGCTCGCCCTCGACCGCCTCGCCGGCATCCTGGGCGCCGCCGTCGCCGGGCTGAAGCCCCGGCGCTGCGCCGAGCTTCGGTGGCGCTCCGGCACGGTCCTCGTGGCGCGCACCGGCTACACCGGCGAGGACGGCGCCGAGTGCGTGACGGACGCCGGGCGGGGTGCGAAGCTGTGGGGGGCGCTGCTCGAGAGCGGCGCGGCGCCCTGCGGGCTCGGCGCGCGCGACACGCTCCGCCTGGAGGCGGCGCTCCCTCTGCACGGGCACGACATCGACGTCACGACGCATCCCCGCGAGGCCCGCCTGGGGTGGGTGGTCACGCTCGACGACGGCGCGCCCTTCGAGGGACGTGCGGCGCTCGAGCGGCTCTCCGCCGAGCCGCCGTCGCGTGTGCTCTCCTGCATCCGGCTGGAGGCGCGCGGCGTCCTTCGCGAGGGGCTGGCGGTGCTCGAGCCGGGGCGGGCCGGCGCGCCCCCCGTCGGCCGCTTGACGAGTGGTGCGCACGGTCCGACACTCGGCTCCGGCATCGGCATGGCCTATCTCCCCCCCGCGCTCGCCGAGCCGGGCACGCCGCTCGCCATCGAGATCCGCGGTCGCGCGCTCCCCGCCCGGGTCGTCGCGCGTCCGTTCTACCGCCGGCCGAGGGGCGCGTAGGGCGTCGAAGGGAGCGAGGGATGGAGCTGCCGGGGGGCCTGCTCTACACCGCCGAGCACGAGTGGCTCCAGATCGCCGGCGATCGCGGCACGATCGGGATCACCGACTACGCGCAGGACCAGCTCGGCGACATCGTCTACGTCGAGCTGCCCGAGCCGGGAAGCCGGCTCGAGTCGGGCGCCGTCTTCGGCGTCGTCGAGTCGGTGAAGACCGTCTCCGATCTCTACGCCCCGGTCTCCGGCGAGGTGCTCGAGCGCAACGAGCGGCTCGAGGACGAGCCGGAGCTTGTCAACGCCGCGCCCTACGGTGAGGCCTGGATGCTGCGCCTGCGCATCGAGGATCCCGCTCAGCTCGAGTCGCTGCTCTCGCCCGAGGCCTACGAGGAGCTCACCAGGCAGGAGCAGAATGGCGGCTAGGGAGGCGCCCGCGGGAGGTGCGCCCCACCCCTACATCCCTCACACCGACGAGGATCGCCGCCTCATGCTCGCGCGGCTCGGGCTGAGCTCGACCGCCGAGCTCTTCCAGGAGATCCCGGAGCGCTTCCGCGACCCCCCGCTCGAGCTCCCGCCCGCGCTCGCCGAGCGCGAGCTGATCGCGTTCATGGCTGCGCGGGCCGCCGACAACGCCGCAGCCCGCGAGCACCCGCGCTTCCTCGGCGCCGGCGCCTACCATCGCTTCGTGCCGTCGGTCGCCGGGAGCATCGTCCAGCGCGGCGAGTTCGCCACCGCCTACACGCCGTACCAGCCGGAGATCAGCCAGGGGACGCTGCAGGCAGCCTTCGAGTTCCAGTCCGTCGTCTGCGAGCTGACGGGAATGGAGGTCGCGAATACCGGCCTCTACGACGTCGGGAGCGCCACCGCCGAGGCGGTGCTGATGGCGGCGCGCATCACGCGCCGCCGCGCGGTGGCCGTGCTCGAGCCGATCCACCCCGGGACGCTCGACGTGCTGCGCACCTACGCCGGCGCCGCCGATCTCGAGCTCGAGGTCGTCGCCGCGCCCGCCGATCCCGCCGACCCCGGCTCCGCCGTCGACGGGGCGCTCGGCGAGCGGCACGCCTGTCTCGTCGTGCAGCAGCCCGACTTCCTGGGCGGCATCGTCGATCTCGACCGCATCACCGCGGCCGCGCACCGGCGCGGCGCGCTCGTGGTCGCCGTCTGCGATCCGCTCGCGCTCGGCCTGCTGCGCGCACCCGGCGATTCGGGGGTGGACGTGGTGACGGGCGAGGGGCGCGATCTCGCGGGCCCGGTCTCCTTCGGCGGCCCCTCGCTCGGGCTCTTCGCAGCGCGCCGCGACTACGTGCGCCAGCTCCCCGGGCGCATCGTGGGCCGGACCAGGGAGCTGCACGGGCCGCGCGGCGCGGAGGGAGCGGAGCAGGAGCCGCGCACCGGCTACGTGCTGACGCTGCAGGCGCGCGAGCAGTTCATCCGCCGGGAGCGCGCCACCTCCAACTTCTCCACCGGGCAGCAGTTGATCGCCCTCGGCTTCACCGTCGCGCTCCAGACGCTGGGCCCGCGGGGGCTGCGCGAGAGCGCCGAGCTCTGCTACCAGCGCGCGCACGCCGCCGCCGCGCGCATCGACGCGCTGGCCGGCTACTCGGCGCGCGGGCGGGGGAGCTGGTGGTTCCAGGAGTTCTTGCTGCGGGGCCCCCTGCCGCCGGCGGAGCTGCTCGCACGGCTCGCCGAGCGCGGCATCAGCGGCGGGCTCGACCTCTCGGGGCGGGCGGAGCAGGAGGCGCACGGCGCGCTGCTCGTGTGCGTGACCGAGGCGACTCCCCCCGGGCACGTCGACGCCCTCGTCCGGGCGCTCGAGTCGATCGGCGGGGCGCAGGGAGGGGAGGACCCGGCGTGAGCACCGCGGAGCGCGACATCGGCGCCCGGCTCGCCTTCGACCGCGGCTCGCCGGGACGGCGCGGCGTGGGCGTTCCCTCGTGGGAGGGGGAGCGCGCGCCGCTCCCGCCCGCCGGACTGCTGCGCGAGCGGCTCCGGCTCCCCGAGCTCTCGCAGGGCGAGATCGTGCGCTACTACACCGCGCTCTCGCGGCTGAACTACGGCATCGACTCCGGGACCTACCCGCTCGGCTCCTGCACCATGAAGTACAACCCGAAGGTCGACGACCTGATGGCCGCGCTCCCCGGACTGGCGGAGGCCCATCCGCTGGACGATGCCGGGCGTGTTCAGGGGGTCCTGCGCATCGGCTGCGAGCTGCAGGAGGCGCTCTGCTCCCTCACCGGCTTCGCGGCGGCGAGCTTGGCGCCGGCGGCGGGGGCGCAGGGGGAGCTCGCCGGCGTGCTGATGGTGAAGCGCGCGCTCGCGGACCGGGGCGACCTCGCCGCGAGGCGCCGCATCCTGGTGCCCGACAGCGCGCACGGCACGAATCCGGCGACGGCGGCGATGGCCGGCTTCACCGTGACGCAGATCCCGACCGCCGCCGACGGCTCGATGGACCGCGAGGCGCTCGAGCGCGAGCTCGACGGGAGCGTCGCCGCCGCGATGGTGACGATGCCCAACACCCTCGGCCTCTGGGAACGCGGCATCGACGAGGTGGCGGAGCTCGTGCACGCCGCCGGCGCCTACCTCTACGCCGACGGCGCCAACCTCAATGCGATCCTGGGGCGGGCGCGCTTCGGCGATCTCGGCTTCGACGTGGCGCACGTCAACCTGCACAAGAGCTTCTCGACCCCGCACGGCGGCGGAGGGCCCGGAGCGGGGCCCGTGCTCTGCGGGGAGGAGCTCGCCCCCTACCTCCCCGCCCCGGTGGTGGTGGCGGAGGAGGGCGGCTTCCGCCTCGGCCGGCCGCCGCGCTCGATCGGGCGCCTGCAGCAGTTCCACGGCTCCTACGGCGTGCTCGTCCGCGCCTACGCCTACCTGCGGTCGATGGGGCTCGACGGCCTGCGCGCCGTCTCCGAGCACGCGGTGCTCAACGCGAACTACCTGCGCGCGCTGCTGGTGGAGGCCTACGACATCCCGTACGACCGGGGCCGGGTGCTGCACGAGGTGGTGCTGGCGGGCACCCGGCAGCGCCGCGAGCACGGGGTGCGCACCTACGACATCGCGAAGCGCCTGATCGATCACGGCCTCCACCCGCCGACCGTCTACTTCCCCCTGATCGTGGAGGAGGCGCTCATGATCGAGCCGACGGAGACGGAGCCCCGGGAGGCGGTGGAGGACTTCGCCTCGGCGATGCTCGCGATCGCGGAGGAGGCGGCGCGGGACCCGGATCTCGTGCGCTCCGCGCCGGTCAGTGCGCCGATCGGCCGGCTCGATGAGGCGACGGCGGCGAGGCGGCCCGATCTGAGGTGGCTCCCCGCCGGCGACGACTAGATTGTTCTATCACCGGGATCTGGCGACAGATCCTGTTGTGTCTCACGACCATATCTTGGTCTTGCCGAGCACGCTTTCGGGGGTGCGCCCGCGCGTCCAGCGCCCGGTGTGGGCACGGTCGGTGTTGTAGTACTCCAGGTAGC
>JAPONQ010000074.1 GCA_026713865.1 Chloroflexota bacterium
CAGGCGGGCGCAGCTGCGCTGGCGCGAGCGGACCCTCCGGCGGGTGCGCGGCGAGCGCCGGAGGGCGCAGTGGCGGCGCTGGCTGCGCCGCATCCTGACAATCGGCATCTGGTGGGCGTAGCGGCCCTGTAAAGGGTTGTCGGGGTCCAGTCGGTCCCCTGACGCCCTGCGTCGAGTGATGCGGGGCGGGGGCCCCAAACCCCCCTTCCCTTCCACGTGGGCGTTCGCCGACACTCGAACGCAGTTTCCGGCTTTTGCCAGCGTTTCCTGCCTGAGAAACCTGGAGGGTTCTTCCCGGACCCGGCAGACCCGACGGATCGAGCTCCGCTCTCCTGACGGCCGGCCAGTGAGGGACAACCGCTTCCCGCAGCGGGAGGCAGCCAGAGGATCGAGCCTTGCTCTCCCGATGGCCGCCTCGAACGCCGGGAGACCGCGTGGCGAGCGCGTTTCGCGCCCGGCCCCGGAGTCCCTGGGAGGCGTGCGTCCTGCGCTCGGCCCCATCCACACGCCCGCCGCCCCTGCACCGAGCCGGTCCGCGATGTGATTCGCAGCCCGGCCGCTTCGCATTCGCGGCCAGTCACCCCGCTTCCCCGGTCCGGCATCCGACCGTGGGCGGAGTGCGTCCAGCAGCCACCGAGCCAAGACCCGAGCCCCGGATGCCGGCACGGGTCGCCAGCACCAGCAACGAGCACGCAGTGACGAAGGAGGTCACGGAATGCACGCAGCACAGGGAGACGCCATGGAGATGCGAGCGGCGACGCAGCGGTACACGGGACCGAGCGCAGGCCGCATCGCGAGCCTCATCCCGCACGAGGTCGGCTTCGAGCGGGGCTGGTTCCGCACGAGCACGGCCGTCTGCCACGGGGGCGACGAGCCCGACGGGCTCGCGTTCCGGCAGCGGCCCGACGGCAACGGCATCGACGTGCACTGTCACACCGGCGGCTGCACGCGCGGCCACATCGTGACCGCGCTCGAGGGCGTCGTCGGGCTGCCGATCTGGACGGCCTACGAGCCGGTAGCTGAGACGCCCGCCCGCGCTCCGCGCAGGCGGTGGTCAGCGCGGAGGCTCGCGGTCCTTGCGGGGCTGGCGGCGCTGCTCGCGGCGCCGCTGGCGCTCGGGCACGGGCTGGAGATGGCGCTCGCGAACGTCGCCGCCCTCGGCGTTGCCGGGGCGCTCCTCGCGGGGCTTCCCGGCAGGACGAGGAGGGCATTCCGCTCCTGACCAACCGGGCCGGTGACGGCCCAACCGCATCCACCCAGGCCATGGGGCCGCCTCCGGGGAGGCGGCCCCTCTTCATGCCCGCGAGGGCGCACGACACAGGAACAGCACAGACGCCAGAAGGAGGCACGAGATGACGATGGCAATGACGACGATGAGCACGGCTGCGACGGTCGCTGGCGACCGCCCCGGACGCAGCCTCGAGGAGCTGGTGGACCGCATCTTCGAGGCGCTCCTCGGAGCGGCCCCGGAGACCGAGCAGAGCATCCCCCGCCGCGTCCACGAGGCGCGGCGGCTGCGGCAGCAGGACGACCTCGACGGCGCGCTGGCGGTCCTCGCCAGCGCGGACCTCGGGCAGGCCAGCGACCAGCAGACCCGCTGGGTCTACGGCGAGTGGCTCGGCATCGCACAACGGCGCTTCGCCGGCCGCGAGGGCGCGGTCGTCTACAGCCCCGGCACGGGGCGGGCCGTCGTGCTCGCTCCGCACCCCGGCGGGGCGCTCGAGGTGCTGACCGTCCTGGGGATGCGCTGGGAGCCGGGCAAGCTCGTCTCGCGACGCAGCCTGCGGGGCCTCCGCTCGCTGGCGAAGGGTGGCTCCTGATGGTCGCCGCGCAGGTCTCGGTGGACATCGCGGCGCTCAAGGAGCGCCACCCGCTGGGGGACGTCGTGGAGGCGTCGGGCGTCCGGCTGCACGGCAGGGGCCGCGTCCGCCAGGGCGTGTGTCCCTTCCACGAGGAGGCCGAAGGCAGCTTCACGGTCTACGGCGATTCGCAGCGCTGGTACTGCTTCGGCTGCGGCGAGGGCGGCGACGTGCTGGACTTCATCCGGCGCGCCGAGGGCATGAGCCTGCCGGAGGCGATCCGCAGGCTTGACGCCTCCCCGCCGACGACCGCCCCCGTCCGTCACACCACCGGCGAGCGGCGCCACCGCGAGGCGGTCGCGCCGCCGGACCCGGCGCTGCTGACGGCGGCGGCGCGGTACTACGCGGGACATCTCCGGCGCAGCCGCGAGGCCCGGGCGTACCTTGCCTCGCGCGGCGTCGGTCTCGAGGCGGCCACGCGGCTCGGACTCGGCTACGTGCCGGGGCGCGGGCTGCGCGAGGCCTTTGCGTCCGCCGGCTTCGACGCCGGACGGGTCCGCGAGAGCGGGCTGTTCACGGAGCGCGGCGAGCGCTTCGCCGGGATGGTTCTCGTCCCCGAGGTGGCCGGCGGGCGCGTGCGCTGGCTGGCGGGGCGGGGCATCGACCCGGAGCGCAGGCCGCGCTTCCAGGCGCCGCCCGGCCCCAAGCCCGTGCTCGGGCTGGGGCGGCTCGGCCCCGCGCCGCCGTGGGCGATCGTCGCTGAGGGCGTCTTCGACTGGCTCGTCCTGGGCGAGTGGGGCATGCCCGCCTGCGCCGCCCTCGGCACGCAGGGGATGGAGCGCGTGGCCGCCGCCCTGCGCGGCTGCCCCCGCGTCTTCCTCGCCTTCGACAACGACGACGCCGGGCGCGAGGCCACGGCGGCGCTCGGCTCCCTGCTGGGCCGCCGAGCCGCCGTCGTCACCCTGCCCGAGGGCATCTCCGACGTGGCCGAACTGGCTACACAACCGCACGGGCGCAGGGTCTTCCTGCGCCTGCTCGAACGGGCGGCCCGCGCCGCCCGCTAACCCACCCAGCCCACGCAGCGGACACCGGACAGCCCGGCTCGCACGAGCCGGGCCGCCTCCGCGTGCCCGCCGCACCAACCGCCGACCGGAAGGAGGCGCGATGACCAATGACCGACGGGGCTTCGCCCCGCGCACGGGCCTCCCGCCGGGAGACCCGCAGTCCACCCAGGCAACGCACAGCACGAAGGAGAGAGACATGGCAGAGACCACCACCCTCAACGGCCGCCGAAACGGCGCGAGCCCCAACGGCGCGAGCGCCAACGGCGTCCACCCCGAACCGGCCATCCCCGAGCGCGACCTGCTCTGGGACGGCCTCCCGCCCGGCGTCACCACGAAGCTGGCCGAGCCCCTCGACGAGGGCCTCGTCTCGCATCGCAGGGGGCGCAGGGGCCGCAGCTTCGCGTACCTCGAGGGGCGCACCGCCATCGAGCAGGCCAACCGCGTCTTCGGTCACGGCGGCTGGGGCTACGACCTGGTCGGCGAGGTGACGCTCCGCGAGGGCGAGAGCGTCGACCCCCAGACCGGCGAGGCGAAGCCCTGGCGGGCCTACGCCGCCACCGTGCGGGTAACCGTCCCCGGTTCGCCGCCGCGCACCGACACCGGCTTCCAGGCCGTCGCCGAGGAGACGGTCGAGGGCCACGAGACGGCGCACAAGGGAGCCGTGACCGACGCGCTCAAGCGGGCGCTGCGCAGCTACGGCGACCAGTTCGGCAACAGCCTCTACGGCGACGGCGCGACGGGCGAGCTCGCGCCGTCGCTGCGCAAGACCCTCGTCGACCTCGGCCAGTGCCGGGGCTTCGACGAGGCGAAGGTGCGGTCCGCCGTGCGCGAGCGCACGGGCCGCGACCTGGACGAACTGCCGGTGGCGGCGCTCACCCCGCTGGTCGAGGCCGCCGCGCGCAAGCTCCAGCAGGACAAGGCGGGCGATGAGTCCCACGCCGAAGAGACGCCGAAGGCCGCCTGAGCGGCCCGAGGGCAATCAACGAACGAAAGGAGGCGCCGATCGCAGGTGCCCGAATCACAACGCAATGCAGAGACGCTCCCCGAGTGGGAGCGCCAATCGGGGCCGTCCTTCGGGGCGGCCCCGCCGTCGTTTCGAACGAGGTGCGGCGCGGACCGCACCGCCACGGTGACAACCATCACCAGAAGGAGAATCTGAAATGTCACGCACCATGAACCGCGTCGAGCTGCTGGGCCGGGTAGGCACAGAGCCGGAGTTGAAGTACAGCCAGAACGGCACCGCCATCTGCCAGCTCAGGCTGGCGACCGACCGCCGCCGCCAGAACGGCGAGACCGAGGCCGACTGGCACTCGGTCGTCTGCTGGGGCAAGCAGGCCGAGGCCGTGGCCGAGTACGTCAAGAAGGGCAACCGCGTGTTCGTCGCGGGCTCGCTCGCGCAGAACAGCTACGAGCGCGAGGACGGCCAGCGCGTCTACCGCACCGAGGTGCACGCGCAGGAGGTCATCTTCCTCGACTCGAACGGCAACGGCGGCAACGGCCGCTCCAACGGCAACGGCAGCCGCGAGGCCGCCGCCGGGGTCGCGGACGACCAGCCCTTCTAACCGCACACGGCACACGGACGCCGCCCGCCACAGCGCGGGCGCACACGGGGCCGCTCCCTCACCGGGGGGCGGCCCCGCCGTCGTCTACGCCCGGGTACGGGTCTCCCCGCTACCCCCACCAACGAAGCCAGACACCACCACACAGAGGAGATTGGAGACATGTCACGCACCATGAACCGCGTCGAACTGCTGGGCCGGGTCGGAGCCGACCCCGACCTGAAGTACAGCCAGAACGGCACCGCCATCTGCCAGCTCAGGCTGGCGACCGACCGCCGCCGCCAGAAC
>JAPONQ010000075.1 GCA_026713865.1 Chloroflexota bacterium
GAGGCGGGACCTCGTGCGCTACCTGGAGTACTACAACACCGACCGTGCCCACACCGGGCGCTGGACGCGCGGGCGCACCCCCGAAAGCGTGCTCGGCAAGACCAAGATATGGTCGTGAGACACAACAGGATCTGTCGCCAGGTCCCGGTGATAGAACAGGCTAGCGTGCGGCCATGCGGCGGATCATCGACCATCTCGTCCGGTTCGAGGCGATCGTGGCCTTGATCACGACGACAGGACTCGCCTCGACGGTTGCGGGCTTCGTGCTCGGTATCCCGTTCGCTCCATGGATGTGGCTTCCAGTTCTCTGGATCGTCGTGCTCGCGTTGCTCTTCGCCGCCTACTGGCGTCGCCCCGCTCGCCCCCACACTGAAGTGCTCCCCACTCCGATCCTCACGTTCGGCCTGACCCTCGACCCGTACGGCGCGCCGGAAGTCGCGCAACGAGACGCCTTCACCGTGGATGAGTGGCGCGACCTACAGTTCCCGAGCGACGGCGGCCCGCACTACTGCGCGGTCGAGCTCCCCGACGGCTACGAGCTGGCCGCGTGGATGGTGTTCGAGACGCCCCACAAGTTCTGGCGAGGCACCGAGGACGATCGCCGGCGCTGGTACTCCAAGGGGTTCCCGGCCCGTGGACGCAACCCGACCGCACCCTGTCGGCTGATGGTGCGAAAGGCCGGTTGACGATCATCCAGTTGTCATCGACAACCCTCCAGACATCCCGCGCGCCGGGTGGAACGTCGCGCCCGACTACCTGTGGGCCTCCGCGCCCGACCCGCATGCCTTCACCGACTCGCTGCGCGGCAGTCACTCGCTGTCGGTCGAGCTGTCGCTCAGACAGAACACGTGGCCCGAGTACCCGCCGCGCGGCGGGGCGATGCCGCTCTCAGGTATCGACGACGTGCTCGCGCGTCTGAGCTGCCTGCCGTGATGTAGTAGACTGCGCGCCACACAAGCAGAACGCCGCGACTGTGAATCGCGGCGTTCTCATGGTCCGGCCAATGCCTTGCGGACCACGTCAGAGCGGCAGTCTACCAGACGACCCCCGCTGACCGCAGAGGCGTTGCCCGGGCCGGGAAGGCCCGGAGCCGATGCGCCGCTGCAGCGAACATACCTGCTGCCTGACGTTCGATCTCACCGTCGACGGCGGCCGGATCGTCGGCCAGCTCCACCGGAGCGTGCTGCCGGACGTGTGGAACACGGCCGCGATGCTCGGGTACTGAGAGAAAGGAGACGCCATGCCGACACCAGAGGAACAGAGCGCTGGCTACGACATCTTCGTGGAGGCTCTGGCCAAGGTGCTCCTGAAGTATGCCGACGGCCCGAAGGCGCGGCAGTTCGTCAACGATATGGACGAGCAGATCGGGAAACCCGGCGGCTCAGACTACGAATACTTCCCAACAGCGGTGGCCCAAGCACTCCTCCTGCAGCTCAAGGTGGCGGTTTTGGCTGAGGAGTAAAGGAGCAGATCCGGACGAGATGCCAGGGCTAGCGGCAAGCGCGGGGCGCCTGCGCGCCGATGCGCGCAGCCTCGTAGCAACTGGGATCGCGGCCACAATGTTCGCCGCGGGCACCTTTCACCAAGAGTTGCACACACCACCCGTAGCCCGGCTCGAAGGACTTCCCGATCACGGTAACGTCGGGGGTCGGAACCCGGGTCGCTCCCGGGGCAGGCGTTGCGGTGCTCGCGCAGGCGAGTGCGATTACGAGCACGAACAGCAGCATCGTGAGGCGCGCGGCCACCTACGCCACCAGATCGCGGTAGGTGAGCCGGTCGGTCCGCACGATGCGCGTGAGCGCGTCGCGGAAGATGTGCTCGTTGTTGCGGTTGTTGAAGCGCCACTCCAGCTCGGAGAGGTAGCGGTCGATGTGCTTCGAGCTGACCTTGTGGAAGCTCCCGACGATCGAGCGCTTGAACAGCGACCACACGCCCTCGATGGAGTTCGTGTGCACGTCGCCCACGACCCACTCCTCGGCACCGTGGTTGACCGTCTCGTGCCGCGTCTCGTCGTCCTCGATGCCGATGTAGGACGCCAGCTCGTCGGTGTAGATGGCGTCGGCCTCGTCGCGCACGGTGCGCTTGATGAAGCCGTGCAGCGTCGTGCGCCGCACGTCGGGGATCCGCTCCAGGCGCACGTTGCCGGAGCGCTGGATGGCCCCGGCGACGATGGTCTTGTTGCCCCGGTAGCCGCGGCCCTTGCCGGTGGTCTTGCCGCCGACGTAGGTCTCGTCGACCTCGATGACGCCGAACAGCGTCGGGCCTTCGAGGGGGTCGTTGGCCATCGCCTCGCGGATGCGGTGCGACAGGTGCCAGGCGGTGCGCCGCGCGATGCCGAGCGTGCGGTGGAGCTGGAGGGACGAGACGCGCTTCTTGCTCTCGCACATGAGGTAGATGGCGACGAACCACTTGCGGAGAGGCAGGTGGGAGTCGTGCATAATGGTCCCCGCCGTGACCGAGAACTGGTAGCGGCAGTCGATGCAGTCGTAGACGGGGCGGGTCTTGACGGCGCTCACGGTGAGGGAGCCGCAGCGGGGACAGGCGATGCCGTCCGGCCAGCGCAGGTTCTCAAGGAGCGCGCGGCAGGCGTCGTCGCTGCCGTAGCGGTCCACGAGTTCGAGGAGGTTCATGGTCATGGCTCAGCCCCGCAAGCTACCGAAGAAGGTGGACGAGGAGACGACCGACCACGAGCTCATCGAGATGCTGTTCGGCAAGCGTGCCGCAGCAGAACTGGAGCGGATGGCCGGTGTGCGTGCTCCCATAAAGCCATCCTAGAAGCAACCTGACTCTGTGTCAAGTGTGCAATCACGGATCGAGGCTGGAGTTATGGGGAACTAATGAAACTGCTGAGTATTTGCAAGCCGAAACCAGTTACGAGCAGGACCAACGCCACCCAAGACAGGAACGCGAAGCGCTTTCCCTTCTCACGAGCCCTTGAATCGATTCCCCACGTGAGGTGGCTAGCACCCGTCCTGCTAACACCCTCTGGAGGTAGACCGCAAAAGAAGAGCAATATCACCCCAATTATGTCAAGGGATAGTCCGACAGAATTAACGATGACCGGGATTGAGAACATCCCTGAGGCCTCCCGCGCGAGCTTATCCCCTTCGGGCTTCCTGCATTAGGGTTGGGGGTCACCGGCGCGGTCCCCGCCACGGCGGACGGGACGATGTGGGACGACGAATGGCGCGCCGGCGCCGATGAGCGTCGCGAGCAGGATCCGACACTTGCTGCGCTTGCGCAGGCAGCGTCGGCGGTAGCCAGCATACGAGTGCCCCGGCGACGGCGTCTCCATCATCTCGACGCCGTCTCGTAGTCGTCATGGTCCCTTTCGTGGTCCCTTTCGCCGGTGCGCAGACCTGCGCGTCCGTGCGTATGCGTACGTTCTCGCCGCCGGAATCAAACCTGTGTGCGCGGTGGTGCGCGTCCGTGCGCGTGGCAAGCCAATCTATGCGATCGAGGCGATCGAGGAGGAGGTCGATCCGGGGAAGTGGGTGCTCGTGGCCGAGTTCGACGGCTACACGCTGCCATCCTGGGACGGCCTGCCGGAACGCGCGCGTATGGCGCTGGTCGCGCTCAACGACGGCAAGCAGCTCCGACGGCGGGAGCGACACGGAGAAGACCGGGTACGCGAGCCTAGGGGTGCTGCAACGTGTTGATAAGCGAGGTCCCGGTACCGGCTATCACGCCGACGCGGGGCGCGCCTCGCACCCAAACGACAATCCCGCCGAGCTGCCGCCTACAACCCGACCGGCGAGTCGGATTGTGGCCTTCCCACCTCCATGCTGGCGAGACTGCTTCCGCCGAGTTGATTAAGAAACGCCGTCGTACCGCACGCTTACAACTCGACGCGGTATTGCCACGTACGCAGCAGGCCCTGAGCTGTGAGTCGTTCGTATCGCGAAGCAAACGGGTAGATGATGCTGGCTGCCTTCCCCCCGAGCTCACGCAAGTAATACAAGGCGAATCCAAGCACGTGTGGCTTCGGCCCTAGTGGGCATAGGTAGATATTCTGTGTGGGCCGACCCTGCGCCGCGGCCTCTCGTGCTTCACCCAACACGACATCATGCAGCACTTGAGCCACTGCGAAAGGATGGTTCGCTGCCGCGTATAGCCGTTGCTCTCGAGGGATATGACCAATAGACTCATGCGCTTCATGAATGCGCAACACACTCTCCTGGTACATGTGTGGCTGTAGTGATGGAAGACCCGTAAGGAGATATTTCTTGCTCGACGGCTTAGCCTCGCATGCACGGGCAATCTGTTCATAATCGTACCCAGCTCCTACAATAAGCACTTCGTTATCGATCCCCGCTCCGCGATGTATGCCCTCATATCCGGGAATCTGCTCGACCCGTTCGACCGGCCCAATGACGAACGCCGTATCCTCGTCCTCCCTGTAACGCACTGGATCGCTATATAGGACATCAATCTTCTTGACGCCCGAGTCGCGAAGCGCTCGCAGGAGCACGAGCAAGTGCGGCCTCACAAATCCGGTGCAGTCGACGCAGATACTCTTCCCGACGAGGGTCGTCTGCCGACTTCGGACGAATTCCAACAAGTCCGGCGGGTCAAACGAATCGGACAGCAGAATAGCATTACCCGGAAGATCCTCCGTGCGGAATCCGTACTCTGTGTGTACGAGCCACTGCTTGTGATCCGCCCGCACCTGATCGAATGGTTCTCGCACACGCTGCGTCTCGTCGTACGAAGACCAGAACACGTCCCAAGGTCCCGCTTGACTCAACTCCGAGGGCGCGAATGCTAAGCGCTCAAATGCGTAGTAATCCGCGCGTCGAAACACTGCCTGTATCTTACTCACTCAGCAATCTTCAGGGCTCCCTGGACCGGCCCGCGATCACGCCTTCCCCGTCCAAACGGTGGGTTCATTCTCCTCAACCTGACGTCCACCACCTGACTGAAGTCAATCGCATGCTCTGGGTCGAAGATGGCATTGACCTCTATCGCACTAAGGCGGATGGCACCACGGCGTGCAGTTGGCAAGTCCCAACGCGGACTCAACAGGCGGTTCAACTCGAACTTTGCCTCAGCCAGTCCCGAATTCCGTTCTTTCTGACCACCGTCGACCCTCACCAACAGCGCCCACTGCTCTGCCAGTTCGATGATCGCCCTTGCTCTCCTCGAGCAACTTGTGAGGTCGGCGCTAAAGCTGGCGAGCGAGCTTTCGACCGGCTTCGTAGAAAAGCGAAGCATCCGGAACATGTCGCCTAGGCGCCCAATGGCGTCGTGGACGTTATCACCGTCAGTGCCCATCGGCTTGGCATCACGAAAGAACCACTCTGCTGCTTCGAGCACGCCCAGCCGTTGCGCCTCGAGCGAGATCTTCCCCGACCGAAACGGCCTCTCCCCAGAGAAAGCAGCCCAACGATAGATGTTCTTGAGCGTTACAAGAAGGTTCCTAGGTAACCCGTGCGACATGGCAATAAACTCGCGCATGCCAGCGTAAACCGGCGATCTACCTAGATCTCGGTAGAGCTGCGCTTGGAGGTCACTGCCATAGTACTCAAGCACGGTCTTCTGGTAGTCGGCTAGGTTTACGGTACGTCTTCGGCTACCCATGACTCGACCACGCGCTATGTCCCCTGCCTCCGCTGTAAGATCGCGTCCCCTCCTCCAGGCCCGGTACACAAAGAGTATGTTCACTTTCTCGAGAAGCGGACTTGACTCTACCGCCACAGCGCCAACAATCTGGTCCACTTCATCGGTCGTGGCAGCCCAATGGCGCCCAAGATCCTGCCGAAGTTGCAATAGGTGGGGACGCTCATCAGGAGCAAAGCGCTCTGATACCAGCCTCTCTACGTGATCGCGCCCCGCGGTTTCGAAGAACGCGTCGAGTTGACCCTTGAGCCGGGTTACTCGGAATTCATCCATCAAGCCATGCTCTGTCAGTCGTCTCGCGACGACCCTGTCACAGAAGTCAGCATATCGTCGCCTGCCACGGCGACTCGTGTACTTTCGGTCCTGCCGGATCTCATCGAATTCGGAACCTCGGCGGTTTTCTTCACCAGGTGTCAAGGTAGCGTATGTTCGCAGACCGTACGTGCGTACTCCAACCATAAACGATGTTCCTGGTCGTTTTTCCCGTATTAGAGAATTCACATACCGCTGCTGCGATTCGGCGAAATTCTCTAGTTCATCGATCAGGTAGAGAAACAGGACATTCTCCAGCGGCTGGTAGTGTTTCCGTATAGCTTCTGGGACACCAAAGACCAACTCTGCGGGATTCGATGTCAGGGTGAAGTGAATTGGCCGCTCAGGAGTTAGCGCGGCATCGTTTATGACTCGATCCATTTCTCGCTGAATCGCGAACAGCTCGTCCTGTATAGCATCCAAAGAATGGCTGACCTTACGTCGGTCATCAAAATCGATATACCCGGCGATCTCGGCAGCAATGCTGGCCTCAACGTCGCGCGCTAGAGGATCCGAGGTAGCGATCGTCGAGAACGCGTCGAGAGCAGCTTGCGCCAGCCAGACGTCCATGTAGTGCGAGAATACCGCTTCCCAAGTTTCGTCGTTCTGACCGCGACCGCGGAATCGACTAGAGTTGAGTCCGCTGCAGAGGACATAGATTCCAAGAATGCCGTCGTCGACAACTTGATCGAGTGGTACCGTGTCGCTACGAATAGCTTGTACGGGTGCTGAGAAGTGGCGCATTAGGTGGGTACGGCCAGTACCCTTGCCTCCCACTATGATCCGCGGCGTCGGTGACTTCACGTTCAGCCACGTGGCGAACCCGCCATGCTGAGGCCAATCGACCCAATTCGCCTTGATCTCTTTGTCAGTGAAGTCTACCGCTTTCGTGACGGCAAAGGGGTTCATCCATTCGGCCACATTTTTGGTGTCGAAGCGATCCTTGTTCACAGGGCACCTCCCGCCACCGATAGCTTCGAGATACGAGGGAAAATGGGAGACCAAGGATGCCCCGGAGAAGCGCCGGCCCAGAAGATCGGAAGCGTATTATCGGGAACATTGTGGCTGAATCCAAGAAGAAGTTGGGAGTTCTCGTATCCCAAGGGGTGATCCGGCACCAGTGTGCCACCGTAGTGGCGCGACACTTCCTCCGCCACGGTGGCCTCGATGCCAGGCGGAGGGTTCATGAAGAGCTGCGAGTCGGGCCCAAAGGCTCTGTAGGTATCGTCCAACTCCGAGACCGCACTGACACAGTCGAAGCGCCCAGCTGCGCGCACGCGGGCAAGGCCAGCGGTTGTACCCAGCATCGTGAGATACCAGACCTCGATCACAATCTGGCTGCGTAAAGCCGCCTGACGCACCACTGGAAGGTACTTCGATGCCACATCCGTTGCCTGCGTGCCCGTGCCGCAAAAGTCGTCGATGAAGATTATTCGCGTCACGCCGGGATCCGCCCACTCGGTGTCCTTGGCGTTCAGCGCACCGGAGAACAGCTCATGAAAGACCAGAAAATACTCTATTGGCAGACTGTTTGCGAGACGAAAGTCATAGAGAATATGAGTGCTGCTTTCTGCAGGATTACCGAGACCAATGAAACGAGTGGAAGCTAGTTCGGTTTCGAAAGCCTGATGTATTCTGTCGAAGTCATTTGGGTCGGAGACCGATGTTCGTGCCTTTATTGTTAGTGGGTGGCGAACAAGGTCTTGGAACATCGAGCGCAGTAAGACACGAATCTCAGGACTTCCGTAGTAGAGGAAACGAGAAAGTAGGTACAGTGCATGGCGCTGCTCGGCATCTTGCAGAGTGTGGCTTCCGCTAAAGTTCCGCAGCCACTGTTGGACAGATGGCAGATCGGCGCGATACTCCCAGAGGAGCTCGTTGAGGACCTTTATCTTCTTGAACAGGTCAAGACCGTTACTCGTTGACACGGGTTCCGTCATCTTGCGGTCATCCGAGTTCGGCAGGGCGGCGGAGCCAGGCGATGTACTCATGGTCGATACGACCAGCCGTACTGTGTCGCTGTGTCAGGAGGCCGCGGCTCGGGATTGGGTCAATGAGCGTAGCGATCGAATCGAGACCCACCTTCCTGCCAGCCCGGTGGAAAATGCGATCTGCCGGGAATGGCACCCCGGCCAATGTGCTCCTGCCTAGTGTGACGAAGAGGTGACCGCCTGGACGGAGCACGCGTCGGCACTCCTCGGCAAAGTCCCACATGTAGCGCGAGTAGTCGGAAGCCATCCGCGCGCGGACCGGGTTCGCGTCATACACCTCACGCACCAGACTGTCCACGTAGTGGTCTCCAGTCAAGAGACCACCGACCGCCTCAGCGCCTACGGTGACCGCCTCTGTGCCGAGTGTCGCGCGGTCCAACATTCTCAGTTGGGACTGAGGGAATCCGCTGAGGAGCAATTCAAGTTTCATACTTCGCACATACTTCTGCGCACCGCAGTACGGCGGCGATGTGATGATGGCATCGATGGAGTCGACGTCGAGACCAGTGCGCGCCGCATGGGCACTAGCGTCGGCGAATCGCGTAGAGCCGAGCGTGGTTTGCACGGCGTGCAGCTCAGACATTCGCCTGATGTTCGCGGTCGCTGCTTTCAGGAAGGCCGAATAAACGGAAGCGGTCGTCACCGATTGAGCATGTCCGAGCGCCCTGCGGTAGCGAGCTCCAGCAGACTTGGCGCGGACCCCGCTGAGGCGCACCAACGGTGGGATGGCCGGATCGGCCGTCGATAGTCGGCGAACCGTGCTGGTCATGGTCACAAGGAAAAACGCTCGGCAATCAGGATCCGTGACTTCAGCGATTGCACGCGCAAGACGATGGAGGCCAGCTCGCGCAGCGGGCAAGAGCCAGTATTCAAGAACAGAGTTCGGGGCCGGCGCAGAGCGGTACCGCTTCGCTTTCGCCAGGAGCGCTGCGAGCTGGTCCGTCAGGAAGTGCGGATCGACCGGAGTCACCTTAACGCGACTAATGAGCAGTGCGAGTGGGTTGATGTCTAGTCCAACAGCATCTAGCCCTCTCAGATTTGCCTCGAGCAGAACGGTGCCTGATCCGCAGAACGGATCAAGAATAGTCGCCTCTTGCGGCAGATGCAGATTGTCCAAACACACTGCGGGTATCCGATGGAACATCTTGGCTGGATACGAATGCAACCAGTGCGTGAAAACGTCTCTACGGCCTGTACCTCCGCCTTTTTGTCTAAAACTGACTCTTATTTCAGACTCGTGTTTTTCTTTGCGGTGCAACTGGCTTTGGAAGTCAGCAAGAGCCACTTGGGCATCGACGGTGTCAGTGAGCATGTTACTCTTCCTCGAGACCGAGTGCTTTTGAGACGATAGTCGCAGAAGGCCTCGTAAGTAGGCGGGAGCCAGTTCCTGACAATGCCTTGATTTCGCACACCTTAGACGGTGTGGTGCACTCGTGGCACATCAGATACCGAATCAGCCTGCGGTCATCCGAAGCAAGTCGAGTGTCGCTCCCGTACGACACACGTGCCGTCTGCACGATCGCGCCATCCTCGCCCAAACCGGGCGCGTATACTACACCTCCTCCGACAAGGCGCGGCGCGGGCCCGCTCTCAACCCGTCTCCAGGAACGCGCGCAACAGATCGGGCGACCGTCCTCGTTGAGCCGAGGGCCCTTTGCACAGTGGCAGTCGTGTCGGCTCGAACGCATGGCGCGCGCACTGCGCCGCTCGCTGGCGCAGTGTCCGGTCGCCCTCCTCAGTCGAAGGACTGAGGGAGCCAAGAGTCGAGAAGTGGCGCGGACCACCAACGGTCGGTCGCTACTCACCGCGGAGGCCGATTCACCCGAGTTGCCGGACGAGGCCGGAGGCCGACCAATGCGCGGGCTCGGGATGAGGGAGCGTCGGCAGTTGGAGATCTTGGAGCCAGATTCCACTGCGTCTCCACCGCCTCGGACGCGATTCTAGACCGTATGGAGCGCCTCACTCCGATTCACTGATGTGGTTCTGCGTGTGGACGCAGAACGGGATCAGGGAGGGGATGAGGTATGGAGAAGCAGACGACGTACGTGGGGATGGATGTACACGCGCGCACGATCCGTGTGGCGGTACTCGGTCCGGGAGGGGCGCAGCGGGAGGAGTGGGGCCTCGCGAACGAGCCGAGGGCGGTGGCCAGCCTCGCCAGGCGGCTCCTGCGCGGGACACCGGGTTCGGTCGTCGCATGCTACGAAGCGGGTCCCACTGGCTTCGCGCTGATGCGCCAGCTCCGGGCGAAGGGCATCGACTGCCGGGTCATCGCCCCGGCGCTGATCCCGCGCAAGCCGGGCGACCGGGTGAAGACCGACCGGCGCGACGCGCGGAACCTGGCAGAGCTGCTGCGGGCGGGGCTTCTCACCGAGGTCCATGCTCCGACCCCCGAGCAGGAGGCGGTGCGCGACCTCTCCCGGGCGCGCGAGGACGCGGTTGCCGACCGCAAGCGGGCGCAGCACCGGCTCGCGAAGCTGCTGCTGCGCCGCGGGCTCAGCTACGGCAGGAGGAACTGGACCCTAGAGCATCGCGCCTGGCTGCGCAGGCTCAGCTTCGACCACCCGGCGGCGCAGGCGACCTTCGACGGCTACCTGCGCACACTCGAGGCGGCGGAGGAGCGGGCGCGGACGCTGGAGCAGGAGCTGCTCGCCTGCGCGGAGGGAGACGACTACCGCGAGGCGGTGGGACTCCTGCGTTGCTTCCACGGGGTGGACACCGTCACGGCGATGACGCTTCTCGCTGAACTCGGAGACGTCAGCCGGTTCGGGAGCGCCCGGCAACTGATGTCCTACCTCGGGCTCACACCCAGCGAATACAGCAGCGGCGCCCGCCAGCGTCGGGGCGAGATCACGAAGGCGGGCAACAACCACGTCCGCCGCGTGCTGGTGGAGAGCGCCTGGCACTACCGGCACCCGCCCCGGGTGGGAGTGGGCCTGCGCCGGCGCCGGGAGGGGCAGCCGGGCTGGGCGGTGTCGATGGCGGAGGGGGCGCAGCGACGTCTGCACCGCCGCTTCCGGCTGCTGACCGAGCAGGGGAAACGCTCGCCCGTGGCGACCGTCGCCGTGGCGCGCGAGCTCGTGGGCTACCTGTGGGCGGTGCTGCGCATTGGGGCCGAGCACCGGATGGCCGCCTGAGCGAGAGGAGGTCCGAAGGGAGAGATACCAACCCTGGAGGCGGGAGCGGTCGCGTCCGGGGCGATGGGGGATCGGCGGCCTCCGGTGGGTGCGCTTGACACCGAGGCACTCCATATCAGTCGCCCTCATGGTCCCTTTCGTGGTCCCTTTCGCCGGTGCGCGGACCTGCGCGTCCGTGCGTATGCGTACGTTCTCGCCGCCGGAATCAAACCTGTGTGCGCAGTGGTGCGCGTCCGTGCGCGCGGCAAGCCAATCTGGGGGTCAGGAGGTCGCAGATTCAAGGCGCTTGCGTCTCTCCGGTCTCGGCAGAGGGAGCGGTGTCCCCGGACCAGAGGCTCGCAGAATATCATCGGCGGCAGTCGTGCCGCATTGACGGCGAATGCCTACGAAATGCCTACAACTGATCAGGCTTGTGATCACCGAACGAGTGGCGCCGAACGCCCCGCAGAGGCCGTCGCAGGTTTGAAATTGGCGGAGGGGGTGGGATTCGAACCCACGGTGCGTCGAAACACACGACGGATTTCAAGGCCGCTCCCTTAAACCACTCGGGCACCCCTCCACGAGCGATCCTAGCGCCTGCCACCACCGCAGCGCCGGAGGCCGCGTCGAGCAGCGCCCAGCCGTATGGGGCAGCGGCGTAGACTGAGCGCGCATCCGTCGAGGTAGCGATGAGCCTGAGCGACGGCGACCGCCGCGAGATCATCGAGCTGGCCGCTCGCTACAGCTGGGAACTCGACGTGACGCGCGATGCCGCCGCGGTGGCGGCGACTTTCACCGAGGACGGCCTGTTTGTCGGCGATACCGGCGCCGTGTCGCGCGGGCGGGCACAACTAGTCCGGCACTTCGAGCGGACCTGGGAGCGATGGGCGCGGCGCTCCCCGCTGCGGCACTGGACGACGAACCACGTCATCACGGGAGACGGCGACGAGGCGACCCACACCTGCTACATCCTCCTGATCGCGCTGGAGGACGCCGGGCCCCGTGTCGACAGGACCGGCATCTACCGCGACGCCCTGAAGCGCGTCGATGGGCGCTGGCTCTTCGCCGAGCGCCACGTCTCGATCGATCAGTACCCGCGCTCCTGAGGGAGGGGTTGCGGACACCGGTGCGGTATGGTGGCCGGCAGGCACGCCTACGCGCGGCCGAGCGGCGAGTAGCCGCCGGCGCGGCCTAGGGAGCGAGGTGACGAGGTGACCGGTGGTGCGCCGGACGCCCTCCCGACGGTCTCCATCAACGGGGACACCGTTGCGCTTCGCTACATGGAGCCCGGCGACGCCGACGCGGTGCTGGCGTTCGCGCGGTCGGTCCCCAAGCACGACCTGATGTTCCTGCCGACCGACATCACAACGGTCGAGGGCGTGAACGGCTGGGTCGACGACGTCCTGCTCGGCCTGGCGTCGGTGATCCTCGCTACGCAGGCGGGCGAGATCATCGGCTTCGGAGCGGTGGCCCGGCACGAGGCCATCTGGATGCGGCACATCGCCAATCTCCACGTCGTCGTCGGCGAGTCGCGGCGGGGACGGGGTCTCGGCCACCGCCTCGCCTCCGAGGGTCTCACGCTCGCCCAGGGACTCGGCGTCCGCCGCGTCACGACGCAGATGACTCTGGACCAGATCGCCGCGATGCGGACTTTCCGGGCGCTCGCCTTCGTCCCGGTCGCCGTCTTGCACGATCAGGTCAGCGACACGAACGGCGAGACCTACGACCTGCTGCTGATGCATCGCGACATCGCCCCGGGCGAGACAACGTAGCGTCGCTCGGGCCGCAACGGTCTCACCATCCGGGCACGCCCGGCGCCTCCCGCCCCGCGCGCCGCGCAGCACGGCGGCCGCGCGCGCTGTAGGGTCGCCACGACACCGCCGTCCCGCGGCGGAGCGAGGGAGCCCCACGGTGATCTACGAACTCCGCGTCTACACGGCCCTCCCGGGACGGCGGGAGGCGATGCTCGCCCGTTTCCGAGACCACACGACCCGCCTCTTCGAGAAGCACGGGATGCGGAACATCGGGTACTGGACCAACTACGCGGGTGGACGCTACGGCGAACTCGTCTACCTGCTCGCGTTCGACGACGTCGCTCAGCGTGAGCGCGCGTGGGCCGCCTTCAGCGCCGACCCCGAGTGGCGCGAGGCGTACGAGGAGTCCGAGCGCGACGGGCCCATCGTGAGTCACAGCGAGAACCGCCTGCTCCAGCCGACGGACTTCTCGCCTCTGCGCTGACCCCATCCCCACCTGCCGGCCGGGACTGCAGCTTGAGGGGGTCGTGGGCGCGTGCTAGGATCACCACCGGCGTCGCCTCTCGAGGATGACGTGGGCGGCGCCCACGTCTTTTTTTTGGCCCGGCGCGCGGCCACCATCCGTTCGCGGCCCCTTGAGCGGCACCGGAGAGACCATGAAGAACGATTTCGTCGTCGCGATCACGCAGCTCTCGGCCGAGAAGAGCCTCGACACCGACACCGTCTTCGACGCGGTCGAGTCGGCGATGGCATCGGCGTTCAAGAACGACGACCTCCTCTATGCCGACGTCGTCGTGAAGATCGACCGCGACTCCGGCGAGATCGACGCCTGGCGGCGCTACGAGGTGGTCACCGAGGAGGAGATCGAGGACGACGAGCTGCAGATCTCGCCCGAGCGGGCAGCCGCGATGGGCCACCCCGGCCTCGAACCGGGGGGCGAGGTACTCGAGCCGATACCCCAGAGCCCGAGCACGGGGCGCATCGCCGCCCAGACCGCGAAGCAGGTCGTGCTGCAGCGACTGCGCGAGGCGGAGCGCGAGGCGGTCTACAGTGAGTTCACCGGCAAGGAGGGTGAGCTCGTCTCCGGCACCGTCCTCCGCGTCGAGCAGGGACGCCACGTCATCATCGACCTCGGACGCACCGAGGCCGTACTTCCCATGTCCGAGCAGGTGCGACCGGAGCACTACCGCGTGGGCCAGCGATTGCGCGTCTACGTGAAGGAGGTCTACCGCGCCTCGAAGGGTCCGCAGGTCGTGATCTCGCGCTCGCACCCGGAACTCGTCCGGCGGCTGCTCGAGCTCGAAGTGCCCGAGATCGCGCGCGGCACGGTGGAGGTGATGGGAATCGCGCGCGATCCCGGATACCGCTCCAAGGTGGCGGTGATCTCCCGCCAGCACGGCATCGATCCGATCGGAGCCACGATCGGGATACGCGGCTCGCGCATCCAGAACATCGTGAACGAGCTCAACGGCGAGCGGATCGACCTGATCCGCTGGGATCCGAACGACGCCGTGTTCGTGACCAGCGCACTGCGCCCCGCCGAGGTCGTCTCTGTGAGGCTGGATGCCGAGACGAAGACGGCGTTCGTCGCCGTGCCGGACAAGCAGATGACCCTCGCCATCGGCAAGGAGGGCCAGAACGCGCGCCTCGCCGCCAAGCTCACGGGCCGCCGGATCGACATCCAGGCGGAAGGCTCGCTGATCGGCTCCGGGGCAGACCTCTACCCGCCGCCGGAGCCGAACATGGAGGCCATCCCTCGCGCGGACGTGGCGCCCGAGCCCTCGCTGCCCCCGCTTCCGGCGCCGGTCGCGGCCGGTGCCGACTACCAGCGTCCGGGGCTTCCCGGATCATCGCCACCGGCCGCTCCGGCCGCGGCTCCGGCCGATGCCGAGCCCGCGCTGACACCGGAGCAGGAGGTGCTGGCCGGCTTCGTGGAGGAGGAGGAGGCTGCTGCGCCCGTCGCAGAGGCGCCTCCGACGCCTCCCCGGGCCCAGCCCGCGGCACCGACCACCGGCCTGCGCTTCGCCGAGGAGATCTCCGGCCTGGCGCGCGAGGAGGAGCCGGAGGACCGCCGGCCCCAGCGGCGCCAGCGGCGGACCGGCGGGCGCGGCGGACGTGCCGCCGGTGCCGAGCGTACCCCGGCCGCGGCGCGCGAAGGACGACGCTTCGAGATCGACGAGGAGGAGATCGAGGAGGGACTCGCCGAGCTCCACGGGGAGTACGGAGACGACTACACGGACGAGGAGGAGTAGCGACACGCCACAGGAGGCCACCACCAGACATCGCCCGCCCTACGCGCCGGACCCGATCCGGCACCGGCCGCAGCGCAGCTGCGTCGCCTGCCGGGCCAAGCGCGCGAAGAGCCAGCTGACCCGCCTCGTACGCGGGCGGGACGGCTCCGTCCAGGCCGACCCCGGCGGGCGAGCGGAGGGCCGCGGGGCCTACCTGTGCGACGACCCGTCCTGCCGGCGCCGCGTCCTGAGCAAGCCCGCGCTGCTGGCGCGCGCGCTGCGATCGCCGGTCGCGGCGGTCGCCCCCTCGGCGCTCGGTGCTCTCGGCGACGAACCGGGCGCGCGCGGAGGCGCCCCCGGGGGCCCGCCGACCCGACCGACAGAGGGAGCGAGCAGATGACGCAGGCCGAATCCCCCGTCCGCATTCCCGACGCCATCACGGTCAAGGATCTTGCCGACCTGCTCAGCGTCACGCCCATCGACGTGATCAAGGAGCTGATGAAGAACGGCGTCATGGCCACCATCAACCAGGTCGTGGACTTCGACACCGCCGCCATCGTCGCGAGCGACTTCGGATTTGCGCCCGAGGAGGCGAACGCCGCTCCGGCGCTCGTAGCGACCGCGCCGACGGCACCCGAGGAGGCGGGCGAGGAGGCGGGTGAGGGCGGCCGCGCGACGACCTCGCGGCGCATCATCGAGGAGGATGGTCCAGACCTCCGGCCGCGTCCGCCGATCATCACCGTCCTCGGCCACGTCGACCACGGGAAGACGACCCTGCTGGATCGCATCCGCGAGGAGCAGGTGGCGGCCAGCGAGGCCGGCGGTATCACTCAGCACATCGGGGCCTACCGAACGACCGCGCCCGACGGGCGGCCGATCACCTTCATCGACACCCCGGGGCATGAGGCCTTCACGCAGATGCGCGCGCGCGGCGCGCAGGTCACCGACGTCGCCATCGTCGTCGTCGCCGCCGATGACGGGGTCATGCCGCAGACGCGCGAGGCGATAGACCACGTGCGCGCCGCTGGCGTCCCGCTCGTCGTCGCCATCAACAAGATCGACACCGGAAACGCGAATCCGGACCGCGTGAAGCAGCAGCTGATGGAGGTCGGGCTCGTCCCGGAGGAGTTCGGAGGAGAACAGGTGGTGGTGCCGATCTCCGCGCAGACGGGCGAGGGCATCGCGACGCTGGTTGAGAACGTGCAGCTCGTCGCCGATCTGCAGGAGCTCGCCGCCAGCCCGGAGCGCGCGGCGACGGGGATCGTGCTCGAGGCCGCAACCGACCCCCACCGGGGCGTCGTTGCTACCGTCCTGGTCCAGACGGGTACGCTCCATGTCGGCGACGCGATCCTCGCCGGTTACGCCCACGGACGCGTCAAGGCGATGACCGACGAGCGGGGCGAGCGCCTCCGGGAAGCAGGGCCCTCGGTGCCGGCGGCCGTGCTCGGGCTCTCCGAGGTGCCGCCCGCCGGGGAGCGCACGGTCGTGGTAGCGAGCGACCGCGCGGCCCGCCGCCTCGCCGAGGAGCGCCGGCGGGCCGCGGAGGCCGGAGGCGAGAGCGCGGGGGCCGTCTCGCTCGACACCCTCTTCGGCGAGATTCACAGCGGCAACGTCCGCGACTTCAACGTGGTGCTGAAGACCGACGTGCAGGGCTCGGTGGAGCCGCTCGTGCGCTCGCTCGAGGAACTCGCGGTCGACGAGGTCAACGTCAAGGTGATCCACGCCGCGGCCGGCTCCATCAACGAGTCCGACGTGAACCTCGCCGTTGCCTCACAGGGCGTCATCCTCGGCTTCAACACGCGCCCGGAGCTGGGGGCGCGCCGCCTGGCAACGCAGGAGGGCGTGGAGATCCGGCTCTACGACGTCATCTACCAGATGCTGGACGACGTCCGCCTGGCGGTTTCCGGCCTGCTGGAGCCGATCTTCGAGGAACGACAGGACGCCGTCGTCGAGGTACGCGCCGTCTTCCGTCGCGGGAGGCGCAACGCCATCGCCGGCTGCTATGTGCGAGACGGAGCGGTCCGCCGCGGATCGAAGGCGCGGGTGCTGCGTCGCGGCGAGCAGCTGCACGAGGGCGAGATCGACTCGCTGCGTCGCGTCGACGACGACGCTCGCGAGGTCACCGCCGGCTTCGAGTGCGGGATCATGATCGGCGGCTTCACCGACTTCGAGGAGGGCGACGAAATCGTCACCTACCACCTGGAGCAGACACGCTGATCGCGGCGCGGCTCGAAGCCCCGCCCGATCGCACCACAGACGTCGGAGCGCACGCGTCCCGGCGACGCGTCAGAGTCTGGCAGGTGAGGCGATGAGCCGCCGGACGGAGAAGCTCGCCGACCTCGTGCAGTCGACGCTCGCCGAGCTGATCCAGCGTCGCCTCAAGGACCCGGCCCTGGACGGCGGCCTGGTATCGCTGACGCGCGTGGAGGTGGCGCCCGACCTCGCCACCGCGCGCGTCTACGTCTCGGTGCTGAGCCTCGGCGACGGCGGCGAGGTCGACACGAGACTGCGCGAGGAGGGGATCCTGGCGGCGCTCGGCCGCGCAGGACCGCTCCTGACCCGCGAGCTGGCACGCGAGCTTCGAGTCCGCCGCGTGCCGCGCCTGCGCTTTCTCGCGGATCACTCCATCGGCGAGGGGAGCCGGGTCACGGCCCTGATGCGCGAGCTGGCGCACGGCGCGCCGCACGGCGCGGGTGCGAACGAACACGAGACCGATCAACCGTCCCCGTGACGGGGCGGGGCGCTGACGCGGGGCGACCGAGCATGCGGGGCTTCCTCAACATCGACAAGCCCGCAGGGCATAGCTCCTTCGACGTCGTCCGTGCCGTCCGCCGCGCGGCCGGCATCCGGCGCGTGGGCCACGCCGGGACGCTCGACCCCGCTGCCACCGGCGTGCTACCGGTCGCGCTCGGGGAAGCGACCCGCCTCGTCGAGGAGGTGCTGGGGGCGCCCAAGCGCTACCACGCCTCCATCGAGCTCGGAGCCGAGACCGACACCGACGACGGCGAGGGCGAGGTCGTCGCCCGGGGTGACGCCACTGCCATCACCCGCGAACAGGTGGAGCGGGGGCTCGGCCCCTTTCGCGGGGAGCAGTGGCAACGACCCCCCGCCTACTCGGCGGTGAAGCGGGGCGGCGTCCCCGCCTACCGGGCGGCCCGCTCGGGAGCGCCGCTCGACCTCGAGGAGCGAGAAGTCGTCACCTACGCCGTCGATCTTCTCGGCTTCGAGCGGGCGACGGGCGAGGCGCCGCTCGTGACGCTCGAGGTGGAGTGCGGGCGCGGCTACTATCTGCGCTCCCTCGCACGCGACCTCGGGCGTGCCCTCGGGTGCCGCGCACACCTCCGCGCGCTCAAACGCCTCGGCGTCGGGCCCTTCCGGGCTGAGGAGTCGGTACCTCTCGACGTCGCGGTGGAGCGGCTCCGGGCGGACGATGTCGAGACGCTGGTGCACGCTCCCGACGCCGTGCTGACCAGCTGGCCCGCCCTGATCGTCGCCGACGAAGCGGTCGCGGAGTTGAGGGTCGGGCGCGACATTCGCACGAGGCGCCACTGGCCGCACCGCGTCGCGCCCCGCGGCCGGAGGGCGCGATGCTACGGACCCGACGGACACCTCGTCGCTCTGCTCGTGGCAACGGGGATCCCCGACGTCTGGCACCCCTACCGCGTGCTGCCGGCCAGCCAGCGCGGGGAGGGCGCCGCGGCGGCGAGCGGCGGCGGAGCGAGCGGGTGATCGGCGGGGAGGGGTCTCGCGATCGCCGGCGCTGTCGTTGACACCCACCGGGCTACCCATTAGGAGTAGCAGGTGCCCGCCGGGGGGCGGGCGGGCGATACCCGAGCGCCGAGCACGCGCCGGGAGGCTTCGGCCGGAGGAGGACGATGGAAGCGTACTGCCTGAAGTGCCGTGAGAAGCGCGAGATGAGCAACGCCTCGTCCATCACCATGAAGAACGGCCGTCCCGCCGTGCAGGGCACCTGCCCGACCTGCGCGACGAAGATGTTCAAGATCCAGAAGGCGCAAGCCTAGCGGTCCCCGACGCCTGACCCGCGAGCGGGGCGACCGACCTCAGCCGTCGTCCCGCCCCGGCGGGCACGCAAGGCGAGCTCCAAGAAGGCATCACGCCGGGGGTGGGACGGCGCGTCGGCGCGCCGCACGCCCACGAGCACGCGCTCCGCGATCGGTTGACCGCGCGGGAGTGCGTCGGCCCCCCGCTCGACGACTGGGGGCGGCAGGACGCTCCATCCGAGGCCGAGTGCGACCATCTGCCGCAGGACCTCCGGATTGTGGCTCTCCAGCGTGACCCGCGGCTTGATGCCGAGCGCGGCCAGCCCCGCGTCGATGAGGCCGCGCGTGCGCTGGCCCCTCGGGTAGAGAGCCCAGTCGGAGTCGGCCGGATCGCCTGGCGACCCCCGCGGAGCGTAGAGGCAGAGCGGCTCCCGCTCGACCTCCACGCCCCAGAGGTCGCTGTCCGCCGGGCCGACCACGAACGCGAGATCCAGATCGAAGTGGCGCAACCGATCGAGCAGGGCGCCGCTCGTGTCGACGCTGAGCCTGAGATCGACGCCGGGGAACCGTGTCCCGAAGTCGCGCACGACGCCGGGGAGCACGTAGAGGCTCGCGGCATCGATCATGCCCACACGCAGCGTCCCGCGCTCCCCTCGCGCGCGCTCTCCGAGCTGCTCCCGGAGAGCCTCCACCTGCGCCGCCACCCGCTCCGCGAAGGCCAGGACGTCCTCCCCCTCCCCGGTCAGGCGGCGTCCACGGCCGTCGCGCTCGACGAGCCGGACCCCCACGCGGCGCTCCAGGCTCGCCAGCGAGCGGGAGAGGGAAGGCTGGCTCACCCCGAGCCTCGCCGCGGCCGGCGTCACCCCGCCCGAGCGGGCGATCTCCCGCAGATACGAGAGCTGACGCAGCCGCACGTCGAGCAGCGATGCCTGGTCGCCGGAGCGGTGGTCGGACACGGTCGCATCCTTCTTGCATGCCCATTACCTATGTTTCACACACGTTACATGTATTTGTCGTATCGCGGGGCTTCGACTACCGTTCCGCGCGACGACGACCGCCGGCACGGCAGCGGTCATAGAGAACGGAGAGCGAGCCAATGGACAGCGAAATCAGGGTCGCCATCATCGGCGTGGGCAACTGCGCCTCGTCGCTGGTGCAGGGCATCGAGTACTACAGCGACGCGGAGGACGGGCAGTCGATACCGGGCCTCATGCACCCCGTTCTCGGCGGCTACCGCATCCGCGACATCCGTTTCACCGCCGCCTTCGACGTCGACGCCAACAAGGTGGGCGCCGACCTGGCGGAGGCGATCTACGCGCCACCGAACAACACCTTTCGCTTCGCCGACGTCCCGACCACGGGCGTGCGGGTCGACCGCGGCATGACGCACGACGGTCTCGGACGCTACCTCTCCGACGTGATCCAGAAGGCACCCGGCGAGACGGCCGACATCGTCCGCATCCTGCGGGACACCGGGACCGACGTCGTGATCAACTACCTCCCGGTCGGATCGGAGTCGGCCACCAAGTGGTACGTCGAGCAGGTGTTGCAGGCGGGGTGTGCGTTCATCAACTGCATTCCCGTCTTCATCGCGCGGCAGGACGACTGGGGGAGGCGCTTCCAGGAGCACGGGCTGCCGATCATCGGCGACGACATCAAGTCGCAGGTGGGCGCCACGATCCTGCATCGCACCATGACCCGCCTGTTCGCCGATCGCGGCGTCCGCCTCGACCGCACCTACCAGCTCAACTTCGGCGGCAACACCGACTTCCTCAACATGCTCGAGCGGGAGCGGCTCGAGTCGAAGAAGATCTCCAAGACGAACGCCGTCACCTCCCAGATCGACTTCGAGATGCCGGCCGGCGACGTGCACGTGGGCCCCTCCGATCACGTCCCCTGGCTGCAGGACCGCAAGTGGTGCCACATCCGGATGGAGGGCACGACCTTCGGCGACGTGCCGCTGACCGTGGAGACCAAGCTCGAGGTCTGGGACAGCCCGAACTCCGCGGGCGTCGTGATCGACGCGATCCGCTGCGCCAAGCTCGCGCTCGATCGTGGCCAGGCGGGTCCGCTGCTCGAGCCGTCCGCGTACTTCATGAAGTCCCCTCCCGTGCAGTGGCACGACGACGTCGCCCGCGACCGACTCGAGTCCTTCATCGCGGGCGAGCAGCCGGAGGGGGCGGAGGCCGCGACGACACACGGCTCGGCGGAGTAGCGAGCGCGCCGTGGTCACCTACGCCGCGGTGCGGCTGGGCACGCTGCTGGCCCGGGCGCTGCCGCGGCCCGTCTCGTACGCGCTCGCGCGCGCGGGCGGCGTGCTCGCCTACTATGCGTGGCGGGGCGGCCGGCGGCGCTGCGTCGGCAACATGATGCGCGTCGCAGGTGGCGACGCGTCCGCGGCACGGCGCCTGGCGAGGCGCTCCTTTGCGAACTACGGCGCCTACCTCGTCGACTTCATCCGGCTGCTCGGCGCCCGCCCGGAGGAGGTGCGCGCCCGCTTCGACTTCGACGACTGGGACCTGCTCGCGGCCAGTCGCACGGGCAACGGTGCCGTCCTGGTCACGCCCCACTACGGCCTCTGGGACGTCGGGGCGGTCGGCCTCGCCGCGGGCGGCGTCCCGGTGACGACCGTCGCCGATCGCTTCCGCAACCCGCGCCTCGACCGCCTGATCCTGGGATCGCGCGAGCGGCTCGGCCTCACGATCGTCCCGGCCGACCGCCCCGGTCCACGCGTGCTCCGAGCGCTCCGCCGCAACGAGATCACCGCGCTGCACGTCGACATCCCCCAAGCGGAGGCGGGCGCCCGCGTCGACTTCTTCGGCGCCCCGGCGGGGGTCGCGGACGGCTTCGCGCGCCTCGCCCTTCGGGCCGGAGCCCCGGTCATCTGCGGAATGCTGCCGCGCCGCGACTCCTGGAGCGACCACGTCCGGGCCCGCATCATTCCCATCGACTTCGAACCGAGCGGGGACACCGACCGCGACGTGGCGGATCTCATGCAGGCGACCTTCCGCGTGCTGGAGACAGAGATCCGGGCTGACCCCGCGCAGTGGTACATCTTCCGCGACCTCTGGCTCGAGCCGGCCGCGGCTGCACGGCAGTAGCGAGAGAGCCCGTGGTGCGCTACGTGGCGCTCTGGCTCGCGGTCAAGTCCGGCCGCTGGATCCCGGTACGAGTGCTCTACGCCGTCGCCGGCGCCGCGGCGCGCCTCGCATGGGCCACCTCTCCGGGGCTGCGATCGACCACGCGTGACCACATGCGCCACGTCCTTGGTCTCGGCGCGGCGAAACCGGCGGTGGATACCGCCGCGCGCGGTGCCGTGCGCTCCGCCGCTCTCTACTACGCCGACCTGGCGCGCTACTCCCATCTCGATCCGGCGGCCTCCTTCGCCGAGGTGGAGTCCTACGAGGGCCTGGAGCACCTCTTCCGGGCGTGGGATCGCGGCTGCGGCGTCGTGATGGTGTCGGCCCACCTCGGCAACCCCGAGATGATCGTGCAGGCGCTCGGACCCTTCGGCATCGCGCCGATGGTGCTGACCGAGCCGCTCGCCCCCAGGCGCCTCCACGACCTGGTGCACGGCGTGCGCGGGCACACCGGCGTGTCGTTCGTGCCTGTTGACCGCGCGGGGATGCGCCGCGCGGTCGCGCATATTCGCGCCGGCGGTGCGCTCGCGATACTCGCCGACCGCGACGTGCTGGGGAGCGGGCGCTCCACCCCCTTCTTCGGGGAGCGCGCGCCCCTGCCGCACGGCGCCGTCGAGCTCGCGCGGCGAACGGGGGCCACCCTCGTCGTGGGCTTCGTCTACCGCCGGGGCGTCGCGCGCTACCGCATCGTGATCGAGCCGCCGCTGGCCATCCCGCGCACGGGAGACCGGACCGCCGACACCGTCGAGGGCATGCGCCTGCTGGTTAAGCGGCTGGAGGGCGGAATCCGGGCTGCGCCGGAGCAGTGGTTCGCGCTCACGCCCGTCTGGAATCGCATTCCGCGCTGAAGACGGTGCCGCGGCCGTACAATGCGGCGCGATGGCTGGGACCGACCCCCGCAACGAGACGCCGGGCGCGGCCCGGGGAGCTGGTGGCGCCACGCCTCCGCGGCGCTACGGACTCGCCGACCTCCAGGTCCACACCTCCGCGGGCGACGGAATGATGGATGCCCGCACCATATTCGATTACGTCGAGCACGAGACCGAGCTCGACATCATCGCCGTCACCGACCACGACGACATCGGGGGCGCGCTCGCCGCGAGAGAGATCCACGCGCGCGGGAGCTACTGCTTCGAGCTCATGACGGGCATCGAGCTGACGACGCGCTCCGGCCACCTCCTCGCACTCGATGTCGACTCCCCGCTGAGACCCCTCCGCCCGCTCGACGAGACCGTGGGCGAGATCCACCGCCTGGGTGGGATCGCCGTCGTGCCGCACCCGTTCTCGTACCTCACGCGCTCGATCGGCGAGCGCGCCCTCCGGCGCCTGCTGGCGACCGGCGCTCCGGAGCTTCGGCCCGACGGCATCGAACTGGCCAGCGGCTCGCTGGCGGCGCGGGTCACGGAGCGCAAGGCGCGGCGCCTGAACCGCGAGTCGTTCCGCTTGCCGGAGACGGGTGGCTCCGACGCCCACTTCCTGCCGGAGGTGGGACGGGCGGCGACTCTCTTCCTGGGGTCGACCATCGCCGAGCTGCGGTCGGCGCTCGCGGCCGGGGAGACCGAGGGCCGGCTGCTGGCACCCGTCCCCCTCTCCGCGATCGGCTGGCGGACACTCGCCCGGCAGCAGGTCCGCGGCCTCTCCGTGACGCCCCGACGCATCCTCGGGCCCCCGCTCTCGCGGGCCAGGGGGCGGCTGCGCTCGATCGGGATGCCGACGGGCGGAGGGGCGCGGTGAGGATCGCCCTCGTCTCGCCATACGACTGGCAGACACCGGGCGGCGTGAACAATCACGTCGCCCAGCTCCGGCGCGAGTTTCTCGAACGCGGGCACGAGACCCGGATCCTCGCCCCCGGCACCGCCGACCCCCACGAGGCCGGAATCACGATCGTCGGGCGCCCCAGACCGATCCCGGCCTCCGGCTCGACGGCGCGCATCTCGCTCAATCCGCGACTGGGGCAGAAGGTGCGCGCACTCCTCGCCGCCGGTCGCTACGACGTGGTCCACGTGCACGAGCCGCTGATGCCGGTGCTCCCCCTGCAGGCGCTCCGCCACGCGCGCGCCGCCAATCCCGAGACGATCACCGTGGGCACCTTCCACGCGACCAAGGACGGCGGCAACCGTCTCTACTCCTACGGCCGCAGATTGCTGAAGCGCTGGTTCCGGGAGGTCGACGGGAAGATCGCCGTCTCGCCGCCCGCGGCCAACTACGTGGGGCGTTATTTCCCGGGGTTCTACAACATCATCCCCAACGGCATCGACGTCGGCCGCTTCCGGGACCCGTCGGTGGCGCGACGCCCCGAGCTCGACGACGGCATGTTCAACATCCTCTACGTCGGCCGGGCCGAGAAGCGCAAGGGGCTCTCCTACCTGATCCGCGCCTTCGGTACCGTGAACGCCCGCGACCCGCGCACGCGGCTGGTGGTGGTCGGACCGAACGAGCGGGCGCTCGGCCGCTACCGGGCGTCGGTGGAGCGCATGGGGCGCCGCGGCGTTCACTTCGTCGGCCGCGTTCCGCACGAGGAGCTCGCGAGCTACTACCGCAGCGCCGACATCGTCTGCTCACCCGCCGTCGGCCATGAGTCGCAGGGCTACGTCCTGCTCGAGGCGATGGCGTCGGGCGTGCCGGTCGTCGCCTCCAACATCGAGGGTTACGCCTCCGTCGTCACCCACCGCCGCGACGGACTGCTCGTACGTCCGAAGGATCCCTTCGCTCTCGCGGATGCGCTGAGCGCGCTCGTCAGCGACCCGCTGCAGCGCCGGCGACTGGCGGCGGCCGGAGCGCACCGCGTCGAGGAGTACTCCTGGCCCCACGTGACCGAGCGTCTTCTCGCCTACTACGAACGGCTACGCGACTCGCGGGGGATCCCCGCCAGGCGCCCCGCCGACTCCATGCGCGCCGCCCCGGAGGACGCCGGCCGCACGCCCCCGCCCCGCCGCGCCGCCGCCGGTCGATGACCGGGATCCGCGTGCGCCTGCTGCCCGGACGCGCGCCCGAGCGGCTCACGACGCCGCTCGTGCGTCCGCTCGCCGCGCTCGGCGTGAGTCCCCACGCCGTGTCGGTCGCCGCGCTCGCGGGAAGCCTCGGGGCCGCAGTGCTCATTGCGCGCGGCGAGCTCGCTCTCGGCGGCGCCGCGATGCTCGCGGCGGCCGCCCTCGACTCCCTGGACGGCGCACTCGCACGCCTCAGCGGCCGCGCCTCACGACTCGGGGCCCTCCTCGATTCGACCTTCGACCGCATCGCAGAGGCGGCCGTCCTCGGCGCGCTGCTCTACCACCAGCTCGGGCTCGGGCATCGCGAGGAATCGATGCTCGCCTTCACCGCGCTCGCCGGATCGCTGCTCGTCTCGTACGTGCGCGCACGAGCCGAGGCGGAGGGAGTGATCGTCGCCGACGGCCTGCTCGCGCGCACGGAGCGCGTTCTGCTGCTGGGCGCCGGCCTGATCACGGGCTGGATCCGGGTGGCGCTGTGGCTGCTCGCCGTGCTCGCCCTGCTCACCGCGGCGCAGCGCCTGCTGATCGCGGGGAAAGCGCTCAGGGACCGTGATGCGGAGAGGGATGGGGAACCATGAGCCCGATGCAGCGCGAGGTGCGAGCCGAGGTGGCCGCCTACCTGGGCCGCTCGCTTGGCGGACGGGTCGGGCTCGACGTCTGGACCCGCGCCGAGTCCGGCCTGGTGCTCCCCGACCGCGACGGCTGCACGCACTGCGACGCGGTGGCGGAGAGCGCCCGCGAGATCGCGACCACCCACGACGCGATCTCGCTCACGCGCTACGACCTCGACCGCCACGCCGCGCGCGCCGAGGAGGCCGGCATCGAGCGTGCACCGACCACGGTGATCCGGGGCGGCGGACGATCACTCCGCTTCGTCGGCTACTGGTCCGGGCCGCTGCTCGCTCCGCTGGTCACCGTCCTCGGGCTGCTCGGCGGCGGCGTTCGACCGCTCGCCGAGGAGGGCCGCGAAGCGCTGGGCGCGCTCCCGGAGGCCGTCGACGTCGAGCTCGCCGTCACGCCCTTCGACCCGATCTCGCCTCAGCTGATGCTGCTCTTGGGAGCGATCGCGGCGGAGGCGCGCGATGTCAACGTCACCATCACCGAGTACGCGGAGTTCCCGAAGCTCGCGGCCCGACGCTCAGTGGTCGAGCTCCCGACGCTCTGGATCGGCGAACGGCGCTACGTCGGTGTGTGGCGGGACGACGAGCTGATCGAGCAGGTCGCGCGCGCGGCAGCCGGCAACGTGGAACCCGTCATCCGCGAGAGCACGCTCTCCGTGCCCTACCTCAGCGAGGAGGGCGCGCGCCAGCTCGCCCGTCAGACCCGCGCCGAGCAGGGGGGCGATCCGGGGTTCCCGGGCGTCGCCCCCGGCACCGAGACGTCCCCCGGATCGGGCGGCTCCGGCCTCATCGTGCCGGGCCGCGGCTAGGAATCGCCCGGCCGCGGGCGCTCCGGTCGCCGCATCAGCGCCACCGCCCCGCCCCCGAGGAGCAGCACGAGCAGGGTCGTGACCGTGAGCAGTATGACGACGGGCTGGGCGGCCGCGCCGGTGCCGGCCTCCACGCCGCTCGCGGGAGTCCCGGGTGCCGGCCCCGGGGCGCCCGCCGCCTCCGTGGCCGCACCGCCCGCCGGAGCGGCGGCGGGGGCCGTGGAGGCGGGCACCGGCGCGGAGCCGCCGGCCGGTCGCGGGGTGGGAAGCCCGAGCGGGGTCACGGTCGCCGCGCTCGGGGCCGGCGCCACCGTCGCCGCCCTCCCGGAGACCGCGACCGGCGGGAGCCCGTGCACGGCGCGCCACTCGTTGTACAGGCCGTCCTGGTCGAAGCCGTAGACGGCGAGCAGGGCGTCGTCGATCCGGGAGCCCGCCTTCACCGTGCGGTAGAGGTCGGCGAGCGCGGAGCGCCCGTAGATGTCGATCAGGTGCGACACGACCGACCACGACTGGCCGTAGAAGACATCGACCCGGCCGGGATCGCCGGGCGGTGAGGCGAGCCCCCGCAGCGGTAGCGTCCGGTCACCGCCGATCGCGCCGGCCAGGGCGAGCGTGTACCCGGCCCCGGGTTCGTGCTGCATGTAGACGGCGGTCCCCTCGTCCAGCCACGAGGGGATGGTCGTGAAGGGGCCGTCGCCCGCGACCTTGGTGACGACGTGCGCCGCCTCGTGGCGGATCACGATGCGCGAGGGCTCGAAGACGAAGAGCAGGTCCGGCGCCACGCGCTGGCCGCCGGTGATCACGGTTGCGTCGAAGACCCCGCTGCGCGGGCGCTGCGCCAGCTCGCCCTCCGACTCGGAGCGCCAGACGATGACCTTCACGGGGTAGGGCACGGTGACCTCGAGCAGGTCCTCCGTGTCGGCGAGCGAGGAGGCCGTGGCCGCGAGTGCCAGCTCCGCCGCCGCCTCGCTTGCGCCGTACCAGTAGACGGTGACGAGCCCCTCCGTGCGCATCGTCCAGCTGTAGCGCCCGTCGAGGAAGGTGAAGCGCTGCTCCTCCGTGACGAACTCCGTGCCCTCGCGGTCCACGAGCAGCCAGCGGTAGGTGAACGCGGAGCCCACCGGGATGTAGCGGCGCGGCGCGATCGTCTGCAGCGTGAAGATCAGATCCTCCTCCGGCCCCCCGGAGACCTCGACCTCGCCGCTCCCCCCGATGTTCCCGTCCGGGTTGAGCACGAGATACTCCAGGCGCGCGGAGGCGAGGCCCGCCGCGGAGCGGACGCGCGCCGTGAAGGTGAGCTCCCGCGGATCCTCGCTGCGCGTCGCCAGGCGGTCGACGGCGATCTCGCCGGCGCGGGCGGGCGCAGCACCCGGGAGCGCTGCCGCGAGAGCCAGGGCGAGAGCGAGCGCCAGCACGAGGGCCGATCCCGGGGCGCGGGCCATCAGGCGTCCACCCCCGCGGCTTCCTCGCTCCCCACCTGCTCGCGCAGGTAGGCCTCGATGAAGGGATCGATCGCCCCGTCGAGCACCGCCTGCGTGTCGCTCGTCTCCAGGCCGGTGCGCAGATCCTTCACCATGCGGTACGGCTGCAGCACGTACGACCGGATCTGGTTCCCCCATCCCGCCTCGACGTGGACGCCGCGCAGCCGGGCGCGTTCCTGCTCGCGCCTCTCGATCTCGATCTCGAGCAGCCGCGACTTGAGGACCAGCATCGCGGTCTCCCGGTTGCGCCCCTGCGAGCGCTCATTCTGACAGGTGACCACGAGCCCGGTGGGGAGGTGGGTGATGCGTACGGCCGTGTCGTTCTTCTGCACGTTCTGCCCGCCGTGCCCCGAGGCACGATAGGTGTCGATGCGCAGCTCCTCGGGCCGGATCTCGATCTGCACGTCCTCGGTCTCCGCCTCCGGCATCACCTCGACCAGGGCGAAGCTGGTGTGGCGAGCGTGCGCGGCATCGAAGGGGGAGATGCGCACCAGCCGGTGCACGCCGCGCTCCGAGCGCAGCAGGCCGTAGGCGTTCGTGCCGGTGATCCGCAGCTCGGCGGACTTGATCCCGGCCTCCTCGCCGGGCGAGAGCGACAGCACGTCGGCCGAGAAGCCGCGCCGCTGCGCCCACCTCGCGTAGAGCCGCAGCAGCATCTCCGCCCAGTCCTGCGCCTCCGTGCCGCCGGCGCCGGCGTGGAGCAGCAGCATCGCGTTGCGCTCGTCGTAGGGGCCGCCCAGGGTGAGCTCGAGCTCCAGCTCGGCGAACCGCTGCTCCAGCGGGGCGAGTTCCCCGGCGATATCCGCGGCGAGCTCCGAGCGCTCCGCCTCATCCTCCACCGCCTCCGCCATCTCGACGAGCTCGCCGATCCCGCGGGCGCCGCCCTCGAGCTCGTCCCATGTCGCCACCAGGGACTCCAGGCGCGAGAGCCGCTGCATCAGGCGCTGGGCGTCCTGCCGCTTCTCCCAGAGATCGGGCGCCTCCGAGCGCCGGCGCAGCGAGGCGAGCTCGCGCTCGCGGGCGGCCAGGTCAAAGGCGCACCCGTACGTCCTGGACGCGCGCGGCGAGCTCCGCCGCCCGTGCCCCGAGATCATCCATGCGGAGAGTGTCTCACGGGCGGGACGGCGGGGCAGCTACGATCCGGCGGCGGCGCGGGCGGCGAGCAGCGTGTTGCGGACGACCATCGCGATCGTCATCGGCCCGACGCCCCCCGGCACCGGCGTGAGGGCCTCGGCCACCTGCGACACACCACCGAAGTCGACATCGCCGGTCAGCCGGTAGCCCCGCCGCGCCGAGGGATCCTCGACACGGTTGGTCCCGACGTCGATCACCACCGCCCCGGGGCGCACCATCGCGGCCGTCACGATGCCCGCCCGGCCGGCTGCGACGACGAGGATCTCCCCCTCCCTCGTCACCGCGCCGAGATCGCGCGTCCCCGTGTGCGCCAGCGTGACGGTCGCGTTCGCGCCCGCCGCCTTGGTGGCGAGCAGCGCGGCGAGCGGCCGCCCGACCAGCACCGACCGCCCGACGATGACCACGCGGCGGCCCGACGGATCGTGCCCGCTGCGCAGCAGCAGCTCGCGAACGCCGCTGGGGGTCGCCGGCACGAGGCCCGGCGCGCCCGCGAGCAGGCGGCCCATGTTGACCGGGTGCAGCCCATCCACGTCCTTGCCGGGATCGACGGCCGACATCACGGCGCCCGCGTCCACGTGGGCCGGCAGCGGCATCTGGACCAGGATGCCCGAGACCCGGGCCGAGTCGTTCAGGCGCCGGACGTGGGCGAGCAGCTCCGCCTGCGTCGTCGAGGCCGGGAGCGCGAGCGTCTCGTGCGTCATCCCCACGCGCTCGCAGGCGCGGCCCTTGTTGCGGACGTACGTGGCGGAGGCGGCGTCGTCGCCGACGAGCACCGCCGCGAGATGCGGGGCCGGGTGGCCGCGGGCGACGTGAGCGGCGACGGACGCCGCCGTCTCCTGGGCGACCGCCTCCGCGATCGCACGGCCGTCGATGAGGCTCGCCGCTGGCGCCGTCACTTCCCGAGTATAGCGGCCGGGACCGCTGCGGCCCCCCGGGCGCGACCCGGAGCACATGCTACGATCCGGGCGATGGCTCGCCCCGACCCCACGACGCACGCGATCGGCGTCGATCTGATCGAGCCCGATCGCGTCGCGCGCGTGCTGGCACGGCACCCGCGGCGCTTCCTCGCCCGCGTCTATACGCCACTCGAGGCGGCCTTCTGCCGGGGCCGGGTTCCGGAGCTCGCGGCGCGATTCGCCGCCAAGGAGGCGGTGATGAAGGCGCTCGGGACCGGCGCGCGCTCGGTGGGCTGGCGCGACATCGAGATCCTCCCCGACCGCCGCGGGAAGCCCCTGGTCTACCTGCACGGACGCGCCCGGGAACGGGCGGAGCGGATCGGGCTCGAGGCCATCGACATCTCCCTCACGCACCTCCGCGACCAGGCGATGGCGGTCGTCGTCTGCCGCCAGCTGCGCCCGGAGCAGGACCACGCCAGCGCGCGTGCCCACCTCATCCAGCGGCTGAGGGCGCGGGGCCGAATTGACAGCTCGGTGACCTAGGTGTGCCGGTGAAGCTCGTCACCGCGGCCCAGATGCGCGAGCTCGAAGAGCTCGCGGTCGCCGCCGGCATCTCCGGGCGCGCGATGATGGAGGAGGCCGGACTCGCCGCGGCGCAGGAGGCGTGGATGGCGGTCGGCGCCTCCGAGGGGCGGACGATCCTCGTGCTCTGCGGCCCCGGCAACAACGGGGGCGACGGGCTGGTGGCGGCGAAGCACCTCGCCGGCTGGGGCGCCGACGTGCGCGTCTACCTGCTGCGCGCCCGCGACGAGGCCGACCCCGTCTGGCTCGAGGCGCGGGAGGCGGGCGTGCCAGCCGAGAGCAGCGAGGGGGACGAGGACCTTGCTCGGCTCGATGTGCTGCTCTCGGAGGCGAGCCTCGTGCTCGACGCGCTCCTGGGCACCGGAGCAGGGCGGCCGATCGAGGGAGGACTCGCCGGGATGCTCGGCCGGCTGCGGGAGGCCCGCTCGGCGCCGGCGCGCCCGTACGTGATCGCGCTCGACCTCCCCACCGGCGTCGATGCCGACTCGGGCGCCGCCGACCCCGCGAGCGTGGGTGCCGACCTCACGATCAGCTTCGGTCACTCGAAGATCGGCCTCTCGCAGCTGCCGGGCCTCGAGCTCGCCGGTCGCGTGCTCCCCGTCGGCATCGGGATCCCGCCCGCCGCCTCCGCCGATCTTCCGTACGAACAGCTCGAGTTCCGGTCGGTCAAGGAGACGATGCCGCGGCGCCCCGCCGGCGCCCACAAGGGGAGCTTCGGCACTGCCGTCGTGGCGGCGGGCTCGCGCCGCTACCCCGGCGCCGCGCGCCTCGCGGCCGAGGCGGCCGCGCGCTCCGGCGCCGGCCTCGTCGCCGTCGCCGCACCGGCATCGCTCCAGCCGCTGCTCGCGGCCGGCCTCCCCGACGCGGTGCACGAGCCCCTCGTCCCCGCAGCAGGCGCCGCGGCCGGCGAACTGGACGGCCGCGCTGCCCGCGCGCTGCTGCGCGCGCTCGGTTCGGGGAGCCTGCGGCGGGCGAGCGCGCTGCTGGTCGGTCCCGGCATCGGAACGGGTCGGGGCGCCCGCGCCTTCGTGGCCGATCTGCTCGGCGGGCTGGACGCGGCCGCTTCCGCCGGCACGCTGCGCGCCCTGGTCCTCGACGCGGACGCGCTCTCGATGCTCTCCCGGCTCCCGGGCTGGGGGGACCGTCTCGCGCTGCCGCGCGTGCTCACGCCGCACCCCGGCGAGATGGCTCGCCTCGCGGGGTGCTCGGTCGCCGAGGTGCAGTCGGACCGGCTTCGGAGCGCCCTCGATGCCGCGCGCCAGACCGGCAGCACCGTCGTGCTGAAGGGGGCCTGCACGGTCGTCGCGGGGCCCGACGGACGCGCCCGCATCTCCGATCAGGCGAACCCGATGCTCGCCACCGCCGGAACCGGCGACGTGCTCGCCGGCCTGGTGGCGGGACTGCTCGCCCAGGGCATGGATCCCTTCGACGCCGCATCGGCCGCCGTCTACATCCACGGGGACTGCGGACGGCGCGTCGCGGAGAGCCACGGCGCGGCCGCGGGGCTGGCACAGGACCTGCTGCGCGCGTTGCCGGAGGTCAGCGCCCTCCTGGAGGGGCGCTCGCGGGGGGACGCGTCGGGAATCGGCGTCGCGCCCGGGCTGCTGGGGGGACCGGGAGGGGGCGCGGAGACGCCGCCAGCCGCCGGGAGCCTCTGGTAGACTTGCGCGCCGGGGACGCAGGCCGCGCACGCGCAGCCACGGACGTGCGCCCTGAGGGGGGAGCCTCGACGGTGGCGACCGAGACCGGCCGCGAGCGGCGGGCTGGCGGCGGAGCGGCCGCCCGCTCAGCGGTGCGCGGCGACCCGATCGCGCTGATCTTCCCCGGGCAGGGCTCCCAGTCGCCCGGCATGGGCCAGCTCATCTACAACCGCTCGCGGGAGGCGCGCCTCGCCTTCGAGGAGGCGAGCGAGATCACCCGCATCGATCTCGCGCGCGTCTGCTTCGAGGGATCGGCCGAGGAGCTCGCGGAGACGCGGGCCACGCAGCCCGCGGTTCTCACCACCTCGGTCGCCTTCCTGCGCGCGATGCGGGAGAAGCTCGGCGAGGTGGGGCGAGCCATCAGGCCGCGCGTCATGGGCGGGCACTCCCTGGGACTCTTCAGCGCCGCCGTCGCCAGCGAGGCGATCTCGTTCCGCGACTCTCTGCTCGTGATCCTGGAACGCGCGCGCCTGATGGGGAGCTTCAGCGAGCAGCGCCCGGTCGGCATGGCCTCGATCATCGGACTCCGGCACGACGACGTCGCCGAGATCTGTCGCGAGGCGACGCTCTCCCCCGCCGACCGCGTCGACGTCGCGAACCACAACATGGACACGCACCTGGTCATCTCCGGAGACCTCGCGGCGCTCGAGCGCGCGATGGCGCTGGCCCGAGCGCAACAGGGAAAGGCGATCCAGCTGCGGGTCCGCGTCTCCAGCCACACGCCCCTGCACGCCGAGCAGGCCGACGAGTTCGCCACCGTGATCCGCGAGGTGCCGATAGCCGAGCCGAGCGTCCCGGTCGTCTCCAACGTCTCCTCGCAGCTCCTGGACACCGCCGACCGGCTGCGCGCCGAGTTCGAGGTGCAGCTCCGCGCCCCGGTCTACTGGGCCGAGAACGTGCGGACGATGTCGCGGGAGGGCGTGACGACCTTCATCGAGGTGGGACCCGGCCATGTGCTGGCGAACATGGTGCGCCGCATCGCCGCCCGCTCCACCGCCGTGGCGCTCGACGACGCCCGCGAGGAGCCCTTGCCGATATCCATCCTCCCCGATCCCGTCGCCCGGTAGCGGCGGAGTGGACCCCGACGTAGCCGACCGCGCCCCGCGGCGCGTCGTCGTGACCGGCCTCGGGATGCTCACGCCCCTCGCGAACGACTGGGCCGGCACCTGGCAGGGACTCCTCGACGGACGCTCGGGCATCAGCCGGGTCACCGCCTTCGACGCCTCCGCCTACGACTGCCCGCTCGCCGGCGAACTGCACGACTTCGATGAGGCCGCGGTCGTCGATGCCAAGCAGCTGCGCCGCATCGACCGCTCGACCGTGCTGGCCATCGCGGCGGCGCGCGAGGCGGTGGCCGACTCCGGCATCGACGTCCCCTCCCTGGACCCGGAGAACCTCGGCATCGTGCTGGGCACCGGGATCGGCGGGGCGCACCTCCTGGTGGAGAACCAGCAGGCTCTGGACCAGCGCGGGCCGCGCCGCGTCTCGCCCTTCCTCATCACGCACATGCTCCCCGACACGCCGACGGGGCTGCTGGCGATCGAGCTCGGCGTGCGCGGCCCGAACCTCGCGGTGACGGCGGCCTGCGCCACCGGCGGCGCGGCCGTGGGCGAGGCGGCGGAGATCGTGAGCCGGGGCGAGGCGACCGCTGTGATCGCGGGCGGCTTCGAAGCCTCGCTCAAGCCGGTCTACTACGCCGGCTTCCAGGCGATGCGCGCGCTCGCGACCCACCCCGACCCGACTCGCGCCTCTCGCCCGTTCGACGCCGAGCGGAACGGCTTCATCCTCTCGGAGGGCTCCTGCTGCCTCGTGCTGGAGGAGGCGGAGCACGCGCGGTCGCGCGGTGCCCACATCTACGCCGAATGGCTCGGCGCCGGGACCGCCTCGGACGGGGTCGACATGGTGGCGCCCCCCGAGGACGGCCGCGGCATCCGCACGGCGATGGCGCGCGCACTGCGCCGCGCCCGCCGCTCCCCGGCCGACATCGACTATGTGAATGCGCACGGCACCGGGACCCCCATCAACGACCGCGTAGAAACGGGGGCGCTGCGCAGCGTCTTCGGCGAGCACGCCGATCGCCTGCTGGTCTCCTCGACCAAGTCGATGCTCGGCCACATGATGGGCGCCGCCGGCGCCGTGGAAGCGGCGGTCGCCGCGCTCGTGTGCGAGCGCCAGCTCGTGCCTCCCACCATCAACTACGAGCACCCCGACCCGGACTGCGACCTCGACTACGTCCCGAACGAGGCGCGCGGGGCGGCGGTCCGGTGCGCGCTCTCGACCTCGGTGGGCCTGGGGGGGCACAACTCGGCGCTGATCTTCGGGCGCTGGGATCCGGAGAACGCGGAGGGCGGCCGGTGAGCGATCATCCCACCGCGCCCGAGCCGCGGCGCGTCGTCGTCACCGGGATCGGCATGGTCACCCCCCTCGCGGTGGGCCGCGAGCAGAGCTGGAGCGCGCTGCTCGCGGGCGAGAACGGCATACGCCGGGCCACGCTCGACGACCTCTCCGGGCTCGCCGTGACGATCGCCGGCGAGGTCCCGGAGTTCGATCCGGGCGCCTTCCTCGACCGCCGGGAGGCGCGGCGCACGGACCGCTTCGTGCAGCTCGCGATCGCCGCCTCGGACGAGGCCGTCGCACACGCCGGACTCGACGTGGAGGCCGCCGCCGATCGCATCGGCGTGATGATCGGGAGCGGCATCGGTGGCATCGCCACGCTCGAGGAGGGCTACCGGACCCTCTTCGAGCGGGGACCGGCGCGCATCTCGCCGTTCCTGGTCCCGATGTACATCGCCGACATGGCGGCCGGCCAGGTCTCGATCCGGCACGGCGCCCGGGGGCCCAACTTCGACACCGTCTCGGCGTGCGCGTCGGGCGCCGATGCGCTCGGCACGGCCTTCGAGACCATCCGGCGCGGCGATGCCGATGCGATGCTCGCCGGCGGCGCCGAGGCCGCCGTCACGCGCATGGGCCTCGCCGCCTTCCACGCCTCGCGCGCCCTCTCCACCCGCCGCGACCACGACCCCGCGCACGCCTCGCGCCCCTTCGATCAGGAGCGCGACGGATTCGTCCTGGCGGAGGGCGCCGCCGTACTGGTGCTGGAGGAGCGGGACTTCGCCCGCCGGCGCGGCGCGCCGATCCTCGCCGAGATTCTCGGCTACGGGCAGTCGGCCGACGCCTTCCACGTGACGCAGCCCTCCGAGAACGGCGAGGGGGCGGCGCGGGCGATGCGCGAGGCGCTCCGGCAGGCGGGCATCGAGGCCGGGGCGGTGAGCTACATCAACGCGCACGGGACGAGCACGCCGCTCAACGACAAGTTCGAGACGCTCTCCATCAAGGCGGTCTTCGGGGAGGGAGCGTCCACGATCCCGATCTCCTCGACGAAGTCGATGATCGGCCACTCGCTCGGCGCCGGCGGCGGCATCGAGGCGGCCGTCTGCGTGCTCTCGATCCGCGATGGCCGCATCCACCCCACGCGCAACCTCGAGGTGCCGGATCCCGACTGCGATCTCGATTACGTCCCCGAGGGCGAGCGCGAACTCGAGGTCGCCGTCGCGATGTCGAATGCGCTCGGCTTCGGCGGACACAACAGCTCCCTGCTCTTCGCCCGATCCACCCCGTGATGGGAGCCCGCCGCGGGCGGATGGCCGCCCCGCTCGCGACCCGCGCCGCGTGAGGGCGGCGACGGGCGAGAGGCGACTCGTCCGGGGTTCGGGCGGCCGCCTCTGGCGGCTGCCCGGCACCGTGGATCTCTCGCCCCTGCACGGCGCCCCGTGGCCGCGGCTGCTCTCGCGGCTGCTCCTGCAGCGGGGTGTTCGCTCCCTGGAGCAGGCTCGGGCGCTGATCGACACGCCGGCCGCGCCCGGGCGTCCGGCCGATCTTCCGCAGATCGACCGCGCCGTCGCGCGGCTCGCCAGCGCCTGCGAGGGTGCCGAGCACGTCGCCGTCTTCGGCGACTACGACGTCGACGGGCTCACGTCGACGGCGATTCTCGTGGAGACGCTCTCCGCGCTCGGCGCCCGCCCGCTCGCCTACCTGCCACACCGCACCCGCGAGGGCTACGGGCCGAACGCCGCCGCGATCCAGGAGCTCGCGCGGCGCGGCGCCAGCCTGCTCGTGACGGCGGATTGCGGGACCTCGGCCGTCGACGAGGTGGCGCAGGCTCATGCGCTCGGCATGGAGACGGTGATCCTCGATCACCACGCGATCCCCCGCGAGCTGCCCCCGGCGATAGCGATCGTCAACCCCCGGCTCGACAGTGCGACCGAGGGAACCGAGCCCGCCGCCTGCGGCATCGCCTACGCAGTCGCGCACCGCCTGCACGAGAAGCTCGGTGCTCCCTACGATCCGGATCCGCACCAGGCGCTCGCGGCTCTCGGCACGATCTGCGATCTCGCGCCGCTGGTCGGCGCGAACCGCGATCTCGTGCGATCCGGGCTCGCTGCGCTCGGCCGCAGTCGCAGGCCCGGCCTGCACGCCCTGGCCGAGATCGCCGGCTCCTCGCTTCAGGAGTCGACCGCCGACCTCTGCGGCTGGGTGCTGGGGCCCCGCCTCAACGCGGCCGGCCGCATGGAGCACCCACAGCTGGCGCTTGACCTGCTGCTGGCCCCGGGTCCGGCCGAGGCGGAGCCGCTCGCCCGCCGTCTGGAGGAGCTCAATGCGAGGCGCCGCTCAGAGACCCAGGAGGCGCGCGAGCACCTGGCAGCGCTGCTGGACGAGGAGGAGCGCGCGGCGCCCCTCCTCATCGCGGCCTCCCCGGCGATCGCCGCCGGTCTCGCCGGGCCCCTCGCGTCCCGGCTGGTCGACGATCATGGGCGACCGGCGATCGTGATCCACCTCTCCGACGGGGCGGGGCGCGCCTCGTGCCGATCGATCCCGGGCTTCGACATCACGGAGCTCCTGGGGCGCCACGGCGACCTCTTCCTGAGCTACGGCGGCCACCGCGCCGCCGCCGGCTTTTCGATCGACGAGCGCCGGCTACCAGAGCTCCGGCGTCGCCTCATCGCCGACGCCGCCGACCGCCTCGACCCCGAAATGCTCACGCCCACGATCGAGGTCGACGCGGCGCTCCCGCTCCACGACGTGACCCCCCAGCTCCTGGGCTGGCTCGATCGCCTCGCCCCGCACGGCACCGGCAATCCGATCCCGACTTTCGTCGCCCCGAAGGTTCGCGTCGCCAGCGCACGCAGCATCGGCCGGGACGGCAGCCATCTTCGGTTCACCGCGCGCTCCGGCGGCGCCTCCTGGCGGGCCATCGCCTTCGGCAAGGCGGAACACGAGGTGCCTCCGGGCACGCCCGCGGATCTCGTCTACCGCTTCCGTGCGGATCGCCGCAGCGGAGAGCTCGAGCTCGACGTGCTCGATCTCCGGCCCTCGCGAGTCGGGCACCCGCCCCCGGCCCGTGAGACCTAGCGGACCCAACCGGCAGGATCGATTGGCACCGCGACGCGGCTCAGATCCGCGGACCGCGGACGCTCGCCCGTGCCGGAAGCGGGGAGGCGGCGGCCCGGCGCCGTCACGCGCCGGCCGGCCGGAGATGCACCGAGGCGGGCCATCGACCGGCGGCGACATCTCGCCGGGCAGCTCGACGGGTGCCCGACCGAAGTCCCTGTCGCCTCAGCCCGCGACGGCCGGCGTTCGCGGCGTGCGAGCGGCGGGCGGCTGCTCGGGAGCACCGGAAGCCGAGCGACCCGCTCCGTGCGCCACCGCCGCGCCGCGTGCGGACGCAAAGGGGCCCGGCTCTCGCCGGGCCCCTACGTCGCACATTGTCACGATCTCGTGCGCCACACGCTCCCTCCTGCCGGAGAAGCGGTGACGCCGCTAGTGCGAGCTACCAGCGGGGCCGGTCACCACCGCCACCGCCACCGCCACCGCCACCCCATCCGCCGCCGCCGCCGCCGCGGCGGTCCTGACGTGCCTGCGCCTCGTTCACACGAAGCGTCCGGCCACCGAAGTTGTGGCCGTCCAGGGCCTGCATGGCCTTCGCGGCATCGTCGTTCGACATCTCGATAAAGCCAAATCCCCGAGGTCGACCGGTCTCACGGTCGATCGGGAGAGAGCAGTCCACTACCTCGCCGTACGCCCCGAAGAGCTCGCGCACCTCATCTTCGTTGGCGCTATACGGCAGGTTACCGACGTAGATCCTCTGAGTCACTGTCTCACACTTCCAGCCGGTTCATCCGGCATCACTGCGCCGGGCACGCGGCCCGACGGCACACTTGCTCCTCAGACTCGACGCCGGACGGGCAGGAGATCGAACCGGAGGCCATCTGAGGGACGCCCGTGACGGGCGCCGTCGGCGACATCGTAACACGGGACTCTTGCGGCGGAGAAGGACGGGGCCCGCGGAGGCACGGCGCCCCCGTTCCGGCGGGCGTTCGCCGCGCCAGATGAAGCGTGAAGAAGGCGCCGCGAGATCGAGGAGTGTGAGGAAACCCACCACGTCCGCGACCGCCGGGAGCACGACCGACGACGACTGGGCGGATCGTGCCCGAGCGCCGGAAGCGAGACCGGAATCAGCGTTCCCGCCAGTCTCGCCACGGTCATCGGCATGGTCAGCGAGGTCTCGATGATCACCGCGGCTTCGAGGGAGTCCGACCAGAGGCGGGCGCGGCCGCCGGTGTCCCGGAGGACCCTGCCCGGCCCGGCGCCGCCGCCAGCGGCATGCGCTGTCGTCGGCGGGTCCGGCGGACGATACCGTGCCCCCGGGAGGAGGTGCCGGTGAACGTCGAATCCACGAGCACGCTCGTCGATCTCAGCCACGCCATCGAGGGGGGAATGCAGACCTATCCCGGTCTTCCCTCCCCGGATGTGGGCGAGCACCTCACGCGCGCCGCCTCGCGGGCACACTACGCGCCCGGCACCGAGTTCTCCGTCGGCCGCATCGCGATGGTGGGAAACACCGGGACGTACCTCGATGCACCCTTCCATCGCTTCGAGGACGGAGCCGACCTCGCATCCCTGCCGCTCGATTCGCTCGTCGACCTGCCGGGAATGGTGCTGGGGTTCGGCCCCTCCCGCCGACGGGCCGTCGGCCGGGGGGCGATCGACCGCGCGCTCGCGGGTCGCGACGCTCGCGGGCACGCGGTGCTGCTGTACACGGGCTGGTCGAGGCTCTGGGGGAGCGACGCCTACCTCGACGCCGCCCGCCACCCCTACCTCTCGCGCGAGGCCGCGGCGCGGCTCTCCGAGGCGGGGGTCGCGCTCGTCGGCATCGACTCGCTCAACATCGACGACGCGAGCGATCCGACGCGGCCCGCGCACACCATCCTGCTCCGCGCCGGTATCCCGCTCGTGGAGCACCTCTGCAACCTCGACGCGCTTCCCGAGCGCGGCTTTCGTTTCAGCGCTGCGCCCGCGCCGATCCGCCGCATGGGGAGCTTCCCGGTGCGCGCCTACGCGCGCCTGGTGGTCGACGCCGCCGGGGCGGGCCCAGGATGACCGCGCCTTCGACCCGCTTGCCGCGGCGGGCCACGCCCGCACAGACTGTCTACCACGATGTCCGTGGTGCTCGTCGTCGAGGATGATCCGGCCACGCTCGAGGCCATCACCTACAACCTCCAGAGGGACGGCCACCGGGTCCTGACCGCTGCCGATGGGGTGGAGGGGCTCGCCGCCGCGCGCGCGCAGCTACCCGACCTGCTCCTGCTCGACATCATGCTCCCGCGGCTCTCGGGCCTCGATGTGTGCCGCATGCTCCGTGCCGAGCAGTCCGTTCCCATCCTCCTGCTCACGGCGCGCGGCGCCGAGGCCGACATCGTGACCGGCCTCGATCTCGGCGCCGACGACTACATCACGAAGCCCTTCTCGATGCGCGAGCTTCGGGCGCGCGTCGGAGCGGCGCTCCGACGAGCACAGCGCTCGCACCCGGAGCCCGCGGCCGACGGGGCGGCGCGCCAGGGCACGCTCGAGGTCGCCGGCGTCACCGTCGACCTCGACCGGCGCAGCGTGCGCTGCGACGGGCGAGGCGTCGCGCTCCGTCCGCGAGAGTTCGATCTGCTCGCCTACCTGATGCGGAACCGCGGACGAGTGCTCTCGCGCGAGCAGATCGTGGCCGGCGTCTGGGGCGACGCCTACCGTGGCGGGACGCGCACCGTCGACGTCCATATCCGCTGGCTCCGCGAGAAGCTGGAGGCCGAACCGGCCCGGCCCCGGCGCATCCGCACCGTGCGCGGCGTCGGCTACGAATTCGCGCCGTGAGCCGCGCACGGGCCGCCCTCCTGGCCGCCGCGGCCGTAGCCCTCCTGCTGGCGGCGGCAGGTATGCCGGCGATCGGATTGCTCGCCGGGTTCGCGGTCGTCGCGCTGGTCGTGGACGCCGTCGACCGACGCGGCCGCTCGCCCTCTCCTCCCCCGAGCCCGGAGAGCTCGGCCCTCGCTGTGCCGGCCGGGGTGGAAGCGCTGACCGGGGTGCTGCCTCACCCCGTTCTGCTTCTCGACGCCGAGGAGCGGGTGCTCGCGGCGAATCCGGCCGCCGCCGATCTCGCGGGGCGGCCGCGCGAGGAGCTCCTCGGCCTGTCGCTCATCCGGGCGCTCCGCCATCACGCCCTGGCCGAGCTCGTGCGCGCCCCCGGCGAGGTCGCCTCGGTCGCGGAGTTCGAGGGGGGGCGCCACTTTCGCGCGACGGCCGCCTTCGTCGAGACGGGATCGGTCAGGTCCGTCCTCGTGCTGGAGAACGTGACCGATCTCCACGACGCGAGGCGGGCGCGGACGGACCTCGTCGGCAACGTCTCGCACGAGCTCCGCACGCCGCTCACCGCGGCGCGCGCTCTCGCCGAGACCCTCGAGCGGGCGCTCGAAGAGCGCGACGGGGGCGGCGAGGATCACGACCTCCACTTCGCGACGAAGCTGGTCGCAGAGATCGACCGCCTCGGCCGGATCGTGGACCGCCTGATACGGCTCTCGCGGCTCGAGGCGGCCGAGGAGCCCTTCGAGGTCGCGCCGCTCGCGACCGACGCGTTGCTCAGGGACGCCGCCTCCCGCATCGCCCCACTCGCGGATATGCACGGCGTGAGGCTCGAGGTCGGCGGCGCCGCCCCGCCGCTGCGCGCCGACCGCGAGCGCCTGCTCGAGGTGCTCTCGAACCTCCTCGACAACGCGTTGCGCGCGAGTCCCCGGGGCGGAGTGGTGACGCTGAGCGCGGTCGGCGACGGAGACGAGGTCCGCGTCGAGGTGACCGACGAGGGGCCCGGCATCCTCCCCTCGGAGCGAGAACGCATCTTCGAGCGCTTCTACACCGGCGATGCAGCCCGCGCCACGGGCGTCGCCGGCAGCGGGCTCGGGCTCGCGATCGCCCGTCACATCATGCGGCGCCTCGGCGGCCGCGTCTGGGTGGCCGACGGGGGACCCGGCGCCACGCTCTGCGTGGCGCTACCTCGCACCGACGATCGACCGACCACGAACGAGAGCGCCCCGAGGGCGGCGCCTTAACGGGGATTTAACGTTGCCGTCCGAGCCTGTCCGGCAGACGTGAGGAGACTCCGCCGACCTCCCCACGGCCGTGCGCGCCGCGATCGCTCCCGATGGGGGGCGCCGAGGAGGTATGGTGGCCGCCAGCGCGACTCCTGTCAGGTTCGCGCGCAACCGCAGGCGACACCTCATAGAACAGGCCATCGGCGGGGCCCTCTTCGCGTGTGCCTCGGTCACGGTCGTCACGACGGTCGGCATCGTCATCATCCTGCTCGCCGAGGGCGCGACCTTCTTCCGGGACGTCTCGGTTATCGAGTTCCTGACCAACGACCGCTGGACCCCGCTCTTCGCCTCCAAGAACTTTGGGGTGCTGCCGCTCGTGTCGGGGACGTTCCTGATCGCCGTCGGCGCCTCGCTCGTCGCGCTGCCGCTGGGAACAGTCTCCGCCATCTTCCTCTCCGAGTTCGCCTCGCCCCACGTCCGGGGGATCGTGAAGCCGGTCCTCGAGGTCCTGGCCGGTATCCCGACCGTGGTCTACGGCTACTTCGCGCTCACCTTCATCACCCCCGTGCTGCGCGACTCGTTCTTCCCGGACCTCGGTCCCTTCAACGCGATCTCGGCGATCGTCGTCGTCGGCGTGATGATCATCCCGATGGTCTCCTCGCTCTCCGACGACGCGATGCGTGCCGTCCCGACCTCTCTGCGCGAGGGCGCCTACGCCGTCGGGGCGACCCGATTTGAAGTCGTCACGCGCATCGTTCTGCCGGCCGCGCTCTCGGGCATCGTCGCCTCGTACCTGCTCGCGATTTCGCGTGCGATCGGCGAGACGATGGCGGTCACGATCGCCGCCGGTGCGACGCCGAACCTCACCCTCAACCCGCTCGAGAGCGTGCAGACGATGACCGCCTACATCGTGCAGGTGTCGCTCGGCGACACCCCGCACGGCTCGCTCGAGTTCCGCACCATCTTCGCCGTCGCCGCCACGCTGTTCACGATGACGCTGGGGATGAACATCGTCGCCCGCCGCGTGGTCCGCCGATTCCAGGAGACGTACGAATGAGCGCGGAGACGGGAGTCGCGCCCGGTGGCGCGCAGTCGGCCTTTCGCCCACGGCTCGTCTACCGCCACGGGGTCAGCAACGTCTTCCGTTGGATCACGGCCGGGGGCTCCCTGGTCGGGATCGTGCTGCTCGCGCTGCTCCTCACCGACGTGCTGCGAGACGGGACGCGCTTCCTCTCGTGGGACTTCCTGAACACCTTCCCCTCGCGTTTCCCGGAGCAGGCCGGATTCAAGGCGGCGCTCTGGGGCAGCATCTGGGTGATCGGCCTCACGGCCCTTCTCTCCTTCCCGATCGGCGTGGGCGCCGCCCTCTACCTGGAGGAGTACTCCGGACGCGGGCGCCTGACGCGCTTCATCCAGCTCAACATCTCCAATCTCGCCGGCGTCCCGTCGATCGTGTTCGGCATCCTCGGCCTGCAGCTCTTCGTGCGCGGAACCCTCGGCATCGGCCCCGACCTCGGCGGATTCGGCCGCGCGGTGATCGCCGGATCGCTGACCCTCACGCTCCTGATCCTTCCGATCGTGATCGTCGCGGCGCAGGAGTCGGTGCGAGCGGTGCCGAGTTCGATCCGCGAGGCCTCCTACGGTGTCGGCGCGACGCGCTGGCAGACGGTCTGGCACCACGTGCTGCCGCAGGCCCTCCCCGGCATTCTCACCGGGATGATCCTCGCGCTCTCGCGTGCGATCGGGGAGACGGCGCCGCTCATCATGATCGGCGCGCTCACCTTCGTGGCCTTCGTGCCGGAGGGACCGGGCGATCCCTTCACGACGATGCCGATCCAGATCTTCAACTGGGTGGGCCGGCCGCAGGCGGACTTCCGGGACCTCGCAGCGACGGGCATCATCGTGCTGCTGGTCGCCCTGCTGGCGATGAACGCGCTGGCCGTCTACGTGCGCCAGCGGACGCAGCGCAATGTCTGAGGCGCCGCCGGGCGCCGGAGCGGACGGGGCGCCCGGCGGTGACCCCGTCGAGGCTCTCCACCCCGCAGGACGGGAGGATATGATGGTCGGGACGATCCGGGAGAGTGCGCAGCTACTCCCGCAGAGGGCCCCCGCGATGACGATCGGAACCAGAGCAACCGTCCCCTCCCCAGCGCCCGCGGCCGAGCCGCCCATCGACGTCGATATTCCCGATCCGATCGTCGAGATCCGCGACTTCGATCTCTGGTACGGGGACTTCCAGGCGCTCGAGGGCGTGAGTCTCCGCATCCCGCGCAACCAGATCACGGCCCTCATCGGACCGTCCGGCTGCGGGAAGAGCACGCTTCTGCGCTCCATCAACCGCATGAACGACCTCATACCCTTCGTCCGGGTCCGGGGCGAGATCGCCGTCGACGGGCGCAACATCTACGAGCCAGGCGTCGATCCGGTGGAGGTCCGGCGCGTGATCGGGATGGTCTTCCAGAAGCCGAACCCGTTCCCGAAGTCGATCCATCAGAACGTCGCCTTTGGAGCCCGCATCAACGGCTACCGCGGCGACATAGACGAGCTCGTCGAGCGCGCCCTGAGGCAGGCGGCGCTCTGGGATGAGGTGTCGCAGAAGCTCTCCGACTCGGGACTCGCGCTCTCGGGCGGGCAGCAGCAGCGGCTGTGCATCGCGCGGGCCATCGCCGTCTCGCCGGACATCGTGCTGATGGACGAACCGTGCTCGGCACTCGACCCGATCGCCACCCAGCGGATCGAGGATCTGATGCGAGAACTCGCCGAGGACTACACGATCGTTATCGTGACGCATAACATGCAGCAGGCGGCACGCGTCTCCGATCGGACTGCCTTCATGCTCGCAGGCGACGACCGCACCGGTCGCCTCGTCGAGTACGGGCCCACCGAACAGATCTTCAGCACGCCGCGCGACGAGCGGACCGAGGCCTATATCACGGGCCGCTTCGGCTAGCCCGGCGGGCGGTAGACGACGGGGGAAGAGGATGGCGCGAGAAGGATTCCAGCGCGACCTCGAGCTCCTGCAGGACCAGATGCTCGAGCTCGGCTCGATGGTCGACCGCGCGATCGACCGCGCCCTCACCGCCCTCCTCGAGCGCAACATCCCCCTGGCCGAGGCCGTCGTACGGGACGACGGCGAGGTCAACCGCATGCGCTACGACATCGACACCTCGTGCGTGAACCTGCTCGCGCAGCAGGCCCCCGTCGCCGGCGACCTCCGCGTCGTCGTCTCCGTGCTCTCGATCATCGGGGAGCTCGAGCGCATCGGAGACCACGCCGAGGGCATCGCGCGGATCGTGATCATGATGGCGGACGAGCCGCTCGTGAAGCCGCTCGTCGACATCCCGCGCATGGCCGATCGCGCGCAGCAGATGCTGCGCGACGCGCTCACGGCGTTCACCGAGGGCGACGTGGCGGCGGCGCACCGCGTGGGCGAGGCCGACGACGTGGTCGACGAGCTGCAGGACCGCGTCTACCACGACCTCATCGAGATCATGCTGCGCGACCCGAGCGCGGTCCTGGCCTGCACGCACCTGCTCTGGGTCTCGCACAACCTCGAGCGCATCGCCGACCGCGCGACCAACGTCGCCGAGCGAGCCGTGTTCGCGGCGACCGGCACGCAGACCGAGATGAACATCTCCACCTACTAGACCCGACCGGGGCGGCGGCGGGGTCGTCGGCCGCGGGCCGCGCGGGCTCGCCCGCACCGCGCGAGGCGGCGCGCTAGAATCGCCGCGCGGTGGCGGGACAGGCACGGCCGCGGACGCGGAGGTGGGGCAGATGGAGTGGTCGGACGCGCCCGAGCAGGCGGCCTTCCGGGCGGGCGTGCGCACGCTGCTGGAGTCGCGGCTCCCCCAGCGCTACCGCGAGATGGCGGCCTCCGACGCGCCGACGGAGGAGCAGCCCTGGCAGGTCGACCGCATCTCCGGGGACCCGGATCACCGTGCGGCCGCCGAGGAATGGCGCGCCGCGCTCGCCGAGAGGGGCTGGGTGGCGCCGCACTGGCCCCCGGAATACGGCGGCGCCGGCCTCTCGCCGATGAACCAGTTCATTCTCAGCCAGGAGATGGCGCGGGCCGGAGCCCCGCGCGTCGGCGGCACCGGCGTCGGCATACTCGGGCCCGCTCTCATCATCCACGGATCGGAGGAGCAGAAGCGCGAGCACCTGCCCAGGATCCTCTCCGGCGAGCGCGTCTGGGCGCAGGGCTTCTCGGAGCCGGGGGCGGGCTCCGACCTCGCCTCGCTGCAGACGCGCGCGGTGCGCGACGGCGACGAGTGGGTCATCAACGGGCAGAAGATCTGGACCACGCTCGCGCACACGGTCGACTGGCTCTTCGCCCTGGTGCGAACCGATCCGGAGGCTCCGAAGCACCGCGGCATCAGCTTCCTCATGATGGACAAGGCGACGCCGGGCATCACCGTGCGGCCGCTCATCAACGCGGCGTTCCGGCACAACTTCAACGAGACCTTCTTCGAGGACGTCCGCGTCCCCGCCTCGCACCTGGTGGGCGAGGAGAACCGCGGCTGGTACGTCGCCATGACGCTGATGGACTTCGAGCGTTCCAACGTCGGCGGGGCGATCGCGCTCGAACGCGCCGTCCGGCGCCTCGCCGACTACGCCGCGTCGGAGGCGCCGGAGCGCTCCCGCCTCGCGCGGCTGCCGGCGCTGCGGCAGCTGCTGACGGCGCACCTGATCGAGGCCCACGTCCAGCTCAACTTCTCGCTGCGCATCGTCTCGATGCAGGCGCGCGGAGAGGTGCCGAACCACGAGGCGTCGGTGAACAAGCTCTTCGGCTCGGAGGCGTCCCAGCGGCTGACGAACACGGCGACCAAGCTCTTCGGCCTCTACTCGAACCTCTGGGACGAGGACGAACCGCTCTCGCCGATGCAGGGGTCGGTGGCGCAGGAGTACTGCAACCAGATCCAGAACACGATCGCGGCCGGCACCTCCGAGATCCAGCGCAACGTGATCGCCACCAGGGGGCTCGGGCTCCCGCGCGCGTAGGCGCCGCCCGGGCGTCGGCCCGCGCCGCCCCACGGCGCCCGCGGAGGCTGCTACGATCGCCCGTGCATCCCGCCGGGGAGATGCCGCATGGCGACGCCACCCCCACGGCTCTGGACACGCCGGCGCGTCCTCGTCCTGATGGGCGCGAGCGCCGGCGCCGGCGCGCTCGCCCTCGCCTGCCGCTCCGAGGAGCGCGATCCCGATCCCGGCCCCGGAGCGACCGGCCCGGAACCGGCGCGCTCGCCCGCACCCGCACCCGCAGCGCGGGCCACCGCCTCCCCGCCGGCGCCGGAGCCGGCCGCCACACCGCAACCGACCCCCACACCGGCTCCCACGCCGGGCCCCGCGCCGGAGGCGACGCCCGCGCCGCCGCCCGTCCCGCCGGCCGGCCTCTTTGAGCGGGCGCTCCTGCCCGGCACGCCCTGGGAGACGCCGGCCTACCTGCGCCACTCGGGCGTTCGCGGCCCCGTCGTGATGGTGCTCGGCGGCGTACACGGCAACGAGCCCGGCGGCTGGATCGCCGCGGAGAACATCCCGGACATAGAGATCACGCGCGGGAGCCTGATCGTCGTGCCGCGCGCCAACGTGGTCGCCACCAGGCTCCATCAGCGCACGACCGAGGAGCTCGGGGACCTCAACCGCCTCTACCCGGGCTCCTCTCTGGCCGAGCGCCCGATGGCGCGCATGGCGTCGCGCCTCATCTCGCTCGCCCGCCAGTACCGAGCCGAACTCCTGCTCGATCTCCACGAATCGTGGCAGTTCTACGTGGAGCGGACGATTCAGGGCACCGCCGCGATCGGGCAGACGATGTCGGCGGGGCCCGGTCCCGAGCAGGGCACGATCGCGCAGGCGATCGCCGATCGGGTCAATGCGCAGGTGGAGAGCGAGCGCGAACTCCTGATCGTCCGCACGCGCTTCGGAGGATCGTTCGGCGGGGATCCGGCCTTCGGCGGCGATACGTGGGGCTCGGGCTGGGTCCCGGGCCGAGGCAGCAGCTCGCTCTCGGTGGGCCGCTACGTGGATGGCCTGACGCCGGTCCTGGTCGAGATGGGACAGCAGAGCCAGCCCGTCGAACGCCGGGCGGAGCTCCACCGGGCGGTTGTGCGGGCAGCGCTCGAGATGCGCGGGATGCTCTAGAATCCGCGCCGCCTGCGGCGGACCCGGACGGGTGATGAGGCCTGGGGGATGCTCACGCCGCCGCCGGCGTGGGGCCGTGGGGACCGAGGAGGATCGAGATGTGCTTCGAGATCGATTCCCGGCCGCCCGTGCCGCCGATCGCCGGCGCCTCGGCCGACGCGGAGGATCTGGTCCTCCGCTCCACCGACGGCACGCCGTTCGCAGCCTACTCCGCCCGCTCCCGCGAGCCGCTGGGGCCGGCGGTGGTGGTGATGCCGGACGTGCGGGGTCTCTTCCGCTTCTACGAGGAGCTCGCGCTCCGGCTCGCCGAGCACGGATACGACGCGATCGCCATCGACTACTTCGGGCGCACGGCCGGTGTCGGGAAGCGCGGCGAGGAATTCTCCTTCGCGGAGCACATCGCCCGCACGCGGCTCGGCTCCCTCACCCAGGACGTCGCCGCGGCGGTGCGCGAGCTCCGGGCCGGAGCCGGCGCGGAGCGGCGACCCGTCTTCACGATCGGCTTCTGCTTCGGCGGCAGCAACTCCTGGCTGCAGGCCGCCGCCGGGCACGGGCTCGCCGGCGCCATCGGCTTCTACGGGCACCCCACGCGCGCGGGCCGCGACGGGTCGCCCGCGGCCATCGACCGCGTCGGCGAGTTCGAGTGCCCGATCCTCGCACTGATGGGCGGCGACGACCCCGGGATCCCGCCCGAGGAGGTGGCACGCTACGAGGAGGCGCTCACCGCTGCCGGGATCGAAGGAGAGGTTCGCGTGTACGACGGCGCGCCGCACTCCTTCTTCGATCGCCGGTACGAGGAGCACGCCGAGGCGTCGGCGGACGCCTGGGCGCGCGTGCTCGCCTTCATCGAGACGCACGCGTAGGAGCCGGCGCGGGCGCTACGTCACGACGCTCTGGGGGCTCCCCTTGAGGAAGGCGACGGCGTTGGCGACGGCGTCGCCGAGCATGAAGGCGTGGCCCTCGGGGTTGTTGTCGGCGATGTGCGGAGAGAGCACGACCTGCTCCAGCGTCCGGAGAGGGTGATCGGCGGGGAGAGGCTCCGGGTCGAAGACATCGAGGCCGGCGGCGCCGAGGTGCCCCGACCGGAGGGCCTCCACGAGCGCATCCGTGTCCACGACATCACCCCGCGAGCCGTTGACGAGGATCGCGCCTCGCTTCATCCGCGCGAACTGCTCGCGTCCGATCATGCCGCGGGTCTCGGTGGAGGAGGCGACGTGCAGCGAGACCGCGTCGGAGCTGACGAGCAGCTCGTCGAGCTCGACGTAGCGCAGGCCGAGTGCGCGTGCCTTCTCCTCGCCGGGGTGGAAGCTCCACGCCACGACCTCCATCCCGATGGCGCGTGCGAGTTGCGCCATGCGCGATCCCGTGTTCCCCGTGCCGATCACGCCGAGCCGCTTCCCCGCGAGGTAGACGGTCTCCCGGCGAGTCCAGCGCCCCGCCCGGATCTCCGCCGTATGGAAGCCGAGACGCTTCGACGCCGCGAGCAGGAGCGCGAACTCGTGCTCGGCGACGATCGGCGCCGTGTTGCCGCCCTGGTGCGCCACCGTGACGCCGAGCTCACGCGCCGCGTCGAGGTTCACCATATCGGTGCCCACCGAGCCCAGGGAGAGCATCCGTAGCTCGGGCAGCTGCGAGAGCAGCCGGTAGCCCCACGCGAGCGGCGCCGCGTTGATGATGACGTGCGCTCCACGGGCGGCCTCGAGCCGCTTCACGGGCGTGGCGGGGGGCTCGGGGTAGACCTCGACCGAGCCGAAGGCAGCGAGGGGCGCGAGCATCTCCGGATCGGGCGGCGGCCCACCCTCCGGGTCGGCGAAGACGACGATGCGAAGCGCGGCGGACTCGCTCATCCCCAACAGGATACGACCCGGGACGGGGCGAACGGGCGCGACGCGCCGCCGCGGTATAGCCTCGGGCGAGGCGTGGCGCGGCGGGAGAAGGAGAATCGGATGCGTTTCAGCGCGTGGCCGGCACCGGCGCCCTGGGCGACGCTCCTCCCGCAGTGGGAGCACGTCGAGGCGACCGGCTGGGACGGCGCCTGGATCATGGACCACTTCATGCCGGTCGGCGCTTCCGCAGACGCCCCGGTCAGCGAGGCGTGGACGGCGCTCGCGGCGCTCGCCGCGCGGATCCCGCGGATCCGCCTCGGCACGATGGTGACCGGGAACACGTACCGTCACCCCGCCGTGCTCGCGAAGATGGCCGCCACCGTCGACGACGTCTCGGGGGGACGGCTCGTGCTCGGGCTCGGCGCGGGCTGGCAGCGCGACGAGCACGACGCCTACGGCATCGAGCTGCCGCCGGTGCCGGAGCGGCTCGCGCGCCTGGAGGAGGCCGTTCTGGTGATACGCGCCCTCTTCGCCGAGGAGCACGCGGGACTTGAGGGACGCCACTACCGCCTCGCCGACGCGCCGCTCTCGCCGAAACCGGTGCAGCGCCCCGGGCCTCCCCTCCTCATCGGCGGGGGCGGTGAGCGGGTGACGCTGCGCATCGCGGCGCGCTACGCCGACGAGTGGAACGTCTGGGGCCTGCCCGATCACATCGCCGCCAAGAGCGCCGTGCTCGACCGCCACTGCGAGCGGGAGGGCCGCGACCCGTCGACGATCCGCCGCACCGCCTGCGCGCAGCTGCTCGTGACCGACGACCCGGCGGAGGCCGAGCGGGCGCGACGGGCCGGGCGGGTCACGCTGGCCGGGAGCTCCGAGGAGCTTCGCGACGTGGTCGGCCGTTATCGCGAGATCGGGCTGGACGAGCTGATCATCGCCGCCTACGACACCGCGAGCTACGGCGCGATCGCGCTCGACGCGCTCGATCGCTTCATCGAGGAGGTCGCGCCGCCGTACCGCGACTAGTATCGCGGGGGCCGAGAGGAGCCGGCCGATGCCGACGTTCGAGCACGGCGACGTACGCCTGCACTACACGGACTCCGGGGCCGGGGAGCCCGCGCTGCTCTTCGTGCACGGCTGGTCCTCCACGCTGCGCCACTGGGAACCGCAGGCCCGGCACTTCCGCCGGCACCACCGCGTGGTGCGCATCGACCTGCGCGGCCACGGCCGCTCGCCCGCCCCCGACCTCCCGGTCTCGGGCTATTCGATCCCCCGCCACGCCGAGGATCTCGCCGCGCTCCTCCAGCGCCTCGAGCTCTCCGCCGTCGTGGCGGTCGGGCATTCGAGCGGCGGATGGGTCGCGCTTGAGCTCGCGGCCCGCTTCCCCGAGCTCGTGCGGGCCGTCGTCGTCGTCGACTCCGGCTTCGATCCGGCGGTCCCGCCCGAGGCGCTGGAGGAGCACCCGATCCTGCGGCACCTCCGGCGCGGGCCATTCGCCGAGCAGATCGCCCGCTCGTACCGCGGGATGTTCCGGGACTTCTCCGACCCGGAGCTGCGTGAGCGCACCGCCGCAGAGGCGGCCCGCACCCCCCCGCTCGCCTCGGAGCGCACGGTGCGCGCGAACCTGAGCACCGACCGCGCCGCTCTCGCGCGCGCCGTCCGGCAGCCGGTGCTCTGCGTCTACGCCTCGAACACGCCCCGCAGCGCCGAGGAGATCCGCGCGATCATCCCGGACGCGCAGTTTGCGCAGGTGGTGGGAGCCGGCCACTTCCTGCAGCTCGAGGTGCCGGCGCAGCTCCACGCCATGATCGGGCGCTTCCTCGAGCTCCTGCCCGCAGGCGACGAGGCCACCTAGCATGCCGGCCCGCGACCGGGCGTCGACCGTGCCGTTGCACCATATCGACGAGGGATCGGGCGGCCCGGCGCTGCTCTTCATCCACGGCTGGCTGCGCTCGACCGCCGACTGGTCGAAGCAGGCGCGGGCTTTCCGGGGCCGGCACCGCGTGATCCGCGCCGACCTGCGCGGCCACGGCCGCTCGCCGGCCCCCGCCGGCGGCTACACCCGTCGCGAGCTCGCCGCCGACGTGGTGGCACTGATGGATGAGCTCGACCTCGCCAGCGTCGTGCTCGTCGGCCACTCGATGGGCTGTGGCGTCGCCCTCGAGGTTGCCGCCGCCGCCCCCCGCCGCGTCTGCGCGCTCGCGCTCGTCGACGGGGTGGGCCCGAGGGAGCCGCTGACCCGCGCCGAGATCGACGCGCACCCGTTCATGAGCGCCGTCTCCGGCGCTGACTACCGCGAGCGCATCATGGAACTCGCGGGCGGCGGCATCTCGTTCACGCCCGGGAGCGATCCCCGGCTCGTCCGCCGCATTCCCCGCGAGAGCGTCCGGACGCCCCAGCACGTCGCCATCGGCTCACTGCGGGGTGCGGTGCTGGCGAACCGCTCCGCCGCGTGGGGCAGGCTCCGGCAGCCGATCCTCTGCGTCGCGTCGAGCAACACCCGCATCAGCGCCGCCGGAGTGCGCGAGGTCCTGCCGGAGGCCGAGTTCGGCCAGGTGGTCGGCTCGGGTCACTGGGTGCAGCTCGAGGCCGCCCCGCAGCTCCACGCGATGCTCCGCGCCTTCCTGAAGGGAGTGGAGCAGCGCTGCTCCTGAGCCGCTCGCCGCTCGGCTCTAGCTACAGGCGCGGCGCACGATCCCGTACATGAGCCGTGAGCCCAGGGCGAGGTTCTCCACCGTGATGAACTCATCGTGCGCGTGGAACCCGCGCCGCTCCTCCTCGGAGAGCAGGGCCGGGATCAGCCCGTACGCAGCGACGCCGCGCGGCCGGAGGAACCGGTTGTCGGTTCCGTAGGCGGAGGTGGTGAGCGCCACCACGGCGCCCGGCACCTCCGCCGCGATCGTCTCCCGGATCGCATCCATGAGCGCCGTGTCCGACCGCGCGATGGCCATCGGGAGCCTCGGGCCCCGCCGCTTCATCTCGACGCGGATGCGGTCGTCGCCGATGCGTTCCTCGACGGCGGCGATCCACTCCTCGGGCGCCGTCCCCGGCAGCAGGCGGCAGTCGAGCGTCGCCTCCGCGGTCGACGGGATCATGTTGCTCTTCACGCCGGCCGAGATCAGCGTCACGTTGAGCGTGGTGGTGAAGAGTGCGAGCCGTTCCGGGTCCGAGGCGACCGCGATGCGCAGGGCCTCCTCGCGGGCGAGTGGCGGCAGCAACCCGGCCTCGCTCAGGCGCTCGACGTAGGCGCGCGCCGGCGGCGTGAAGGTCAGGCCCCGCTCCCAGTCCGAGAGCCGGCTCAGCGCCCGGATCAGGTGCAGCGCCGCGTTGTCCTCGTGCGGCTGGCTCGCGTGTCCGGCGCGGCCCCTGGCCACGAGGCGCAGCTCGCACATCTCTTTCTCGGCGACGGCGACGGAGAAGAGCGCCGGCTCTCCCGCCGCGCCCGGCTGACCCACCGCGCCCTCGTTCAGCTCGAACTCGACGTCGACGAGCTGCGGGTGATGCTCGCAGAGCCACGCCATCCCGACGTCCGAGCCCACCTCCTCGTCGGGGAGCGCGCAGAAGACGAGATCGCGTCGCAGCGGCAGGCCCTGCCGGCGGGCGAGCAGCACGGCCAGCAGCTGCATCACGCCGCAGCCCTTCATGTCGACGGCGCCGCGGCCGTAGATGCGGCCGTCGACGAGCTCCGCGCCGAAGGGGGGGTGACTCCAGTGCTCCTCCTCGACCGGCACCACGTCGGTGTGGTTCGCGAGCATCAGCGGGCGGGCGCTGCCGTCGCCGGCGAGGCGGGCGATCAGGATCTCACGGCCGGGAGACGGCTCCAGATACTCGCAGGGGATCCCCTCGGCCTCCAGAATATCGCCGAGGAAGCGCGCCGCGGCGCTCTCGTTCCCCGGAGGGTTGCGCGTGTCGATCCGGAGGTAGCGCCGCAGGATCCCCACGGCCTCCTGCTCGACAGCACGCCAGTCGATCGCAGCGCCCGCAGCCATCCGTCCCCATCCCCTCGCCGCCCGCGATGATGCCACGGGACGATGCTAACCGCGTCGCGCCGGCGAGACCCCGGGGCGGCCGAGGCCGGCATGCTCCGGCCCGGAGCGAGCGCCCGACGGCCGGGCTGTCCCGCCGGGACTTCGCCCGGGGGCTATGCTCGCTCACGCTGGAGTGCTGTCAGGCGGCGCGCGGGGAGGACAGATGGACGAGCGAGCGTTCGGGCGGCTCGGGGCGGTCTCCGCGCTCACGCTGGGCGGCGGAGGAATCGGGCAGGTCTGGGGCCCGACGAGCCGCGACGAGGCGATCGCGACCACGCGCGAGGCCGTCGAGGCCGGGATCACGCTCCTCGATGTCGCGCCGGGGTACGGCCGCGGCGAGGCGGAGCGGGTCGTCGGCCAAGCCTTCTCGGGCCGTCCGCCCGACGCGGTCCGCATCGTGACCAAGGTCCGGCTCGGCGCCCCGCCCGCGGCGGAGGTCGAGGGGCGGATCGCCGGGAGCCTGGACGAGAGCCTGCAACGGATGCGGCTCCGGCGGGTCGATCTGCTCCTCCTCCACAACCCGATCGTCCCCGACGACGACGCGGAGACGGCCGGACCCCCGAGCCGTCTCTTCGCGGAGACCGTCCGGCCCGCCCTCGAGCGGCTCGTCGACTCGGGGCGGGTGGGAGCCTGGGGGATCACCGGGATCGGCGTCCCGGACCCCGTGATCGCCGTGCTCGGGGCGAATCCGCGCCCGGCCGCCGTGCAGTGCATCGCCAACCTGCTCGACTCGGCCGGCGCGCTCAGACGCTTCGCGGGGGAGGCGCGGCCGCGCGAGATCATCGCGGCGGCGGCGGCGGGCGGCGTCCCGGTGATGGGCATCCGCGCCGTGCAGGCCGGCGCGCTCACAGGCGGCTTCGACCGCGAGCTGCCGGAGGGCCACGCCGATCGCGCCGACTTCGACCGCGCCGCGTCCTTCCGCGCGCTCGCCCGCGAGCTCGGAGAGAGCCCGGCGGCGCTCGCCCACCGCTACGCGCTCTCGCTGGCGGGCGTGGCGACCGTCGTCCTCGGCGTGAAGAACCGCGTCGAGCTGCGCGAGTGCCTGGAGGCCGAGCGGCGGGGTGCACTCGAGGGCGAGCTGGTGGCGGCCATCGACGCCTCGGTACGCGGGAGTTGAGCGGAGGCTCGCCCTACGGGTCGCGCCGAAACGCCTCGATCGCCAGCTCGAGGTTCTCGTGCGTGCGCTCATAGGTCATGGAGGCGTTCGCCGAGTAGAGGCAGAGCGTGTCTATGACGTCCTCGTAGCGCTGCGCCTGCTCCACCACTTCGTCCGGCGTGCCGCAGATGCCGTGCTCGGCGGCGACGTCGTCCGGGATCGCCTCCGCCAGCGCGTCGGCGTCGCCGGGGCGGCCGAAGAAGGCCTCCTGGATGCGCGCGCGGACCGCCTCGTGACCCTGCGAGTCGAGCACGCTCGCATAGCTCCGGGTCGCGAGGAACGGGCCTATGGAGAGCTTGAGCTCGCGCAGCGCCTGCCGGCGGTCGCGAGCGATAGCGTAGGTGATCCAGCCCTGGTGATCGAAGTCGGCTCGCGTCCGCCCCGAGCGCTCGAGTCCCGCGTCCACGTGCGGCCAGACGACGTCGCGGATGAATCCGACGGAGGCGATGGGATGGCCGCAGAGCCCGGCGCAGAGATCGCCGGCGAGGCGCAGCATCCCCGGGTTGACGGCGGCGAGGTAGACCGGAGCCGCGGGGCTCGTGCCGTCGTCGTTCCAGTCGAGCGCCGAGCCCTCGAAGGAGTAGAACTCGCCGCGGAAGGACAGCCGCTCATCCGACGGCGTCTCCCAGGCGTGCCGGATCGCGCGGATCATCTCCCGTACCCGGCTCGCCGGATGCGGGTAGTCGCGCCCCAGCGTGCTGATGTTCCAGTTCTTCGTGCCGCCGCCCAGGCCGAGCACGAAGCGGCCGCCGTAGAGACGCTGCAGGTCGGCCGTGTGCTGGGCGAGGTTTCTCGGCTCGAACTGAAAGGCGCGGAAGACGCCGCTCCCGATGCGCACGCGGTCGGTGCGCTCCATCATCGCCGCGAAGGCGGGAATGCTCTCGCCGGAGTTCCACACCGTCCCGAAGCCGGCCGCCTCGGCGAGGCGCGCGAGAGCGGGCTTGCGGGCGAGGTGGCTGCCGGCAATCGAGATAGCGAGATCCATCGTCGCCTCCTCTCTGGCGACATCGACGTTAGCACGACGCCGCCCCGGGCCGTGCTACTCGGTGCCCCCGGCGGGCCGACGCCTGTGCGAACATCGAGGCGTGAAACGAGCACGCCCCACGCCCCCCGCGAGCTCGCGCACGTTGCCGCCTCCCGCGCTCCCGCGGCACCGTCCGCGCCGCCCGCGGGACCCGTGAGCCCCGCCCGTCGACCCGGCGGCGGCGCGACCCCGAGGAGATGGGAGCCCGGCGAACCGATCACGGGGCGCAGCATCTGGCACGGACGGGTCTTCACGGCCTGGCTCTTCGTCGTCGTCGAGGACCGCGGCGACGTGATCGCGGCCTGTATGCCCGCAGGCGCTCTCTGGAAGCGCCCGACGGACCTCAACGGCAACGACATCCGCCTTCCGCACGGCCCCTGGCGGCTTCGCGACGACGTCTGGCGGGGGCACGGGCTCGTGCGCATCTTCATCCGCGGCGCCGCCCACTCCGTCCTGGTTTTCCTCGGCGACGGTGACGTCCGCCGCTGGTATGTGAACCTCGAAGCCCCCTTCCGCCGGACCGCGATCGGGATCGACACGCGCGACCATCACCTGGACGTCGTCGTCGCGCCCGATCTCAGCGAGGTCAGGTGGAAGGACGAGCACGAGCTCGACGAGGCCGTCGCCGCCGGCAGCCTGACCGCCGGGGAGGCCGCGGCGATTCGCGCTGAGGCGACGCGCGCCGTCGAGTGTGTCCTCCGCGGCGAGCATCCGGCGATCGACGATCGCTGGCGGACCTGGACGCCGCCGCCGGGGTGGCGGGCGCCGACGCTGGCGGCCGGGTGGGAGACGCCCCCGCGGCGGGGCCGCGGCTAGGTTTACTTCCCACGAACGTTGTTTACAGCCGCGACGCGGGGACAGCGCCGTCGATGCCGCCGTGCGGTCGTCGCGCATTGTAGCGATGGAGCCAGCGCGGGAGCTCGTGCAGGCGCTCGGCGTTCGAGCGATACGGACGGGC
>JAPONQ010000076.1 GCA_026713865.1 Chloroflexota bacterium
AGAGGTCCACTTCGCAGACGGGTTGCGCGGCGTGGTGCGCAGCTCCGCCCACGTGTAGGCGGAGGCGACGTCGATGGCCGTGTACTGCCAGACGGTGCCCTTGCTGCCGGCGAGGCGGCCGACGTGAAAACAGTCGAATTGCACCAGTGCTCCGGGCCTGGAGGCCTCCAGGTGGCGCTCAGGCTGTGGTTCGGGCGGCACCGGCTCCGGAGGTGCGGCGTAGCCGGCGACGAGACCGAGGCGCTTGCGCCGGGTGTTGAGCCCATGGCGCTTGAGGACGCGCCAGACGCCGTTGTGGGAGAGCCGGATGCCGCCCCACTTGGGCCGGGCCAGCTCGGCGGCGATGCGCTGTGGTCCGAAGCCCGGGTGGCCGAGCGCGAACGCGACGACGCGCTGTTCGACGAGCGGACTGGTCGCGTTGGGCATGCGCGGCTGGGTCACGTCCCGCAAGTTGGTGTAGAAGCGCGCCATCCTGATCAGTTGTCAGCTGGCAGCCTGCAGCAGCACCTCCTCGCCTGAGGTCACCTCGCGCCCGGGCGGAGGCAACAGCGTGACGGCCGCCATGTAGCGCCTCGCCACGGCCCACTCGTCGTGCTGCTCGGCGAGCACCGCGCCGACGAGGCGGACCACCGCGGCGCGGTTGGGGAAGATGCCGACCACATCGGTGCGGCGGCGGATCTCGCGGTTCAGTCGCTCGAGCGGGTTGTTCGACCAGACCTGGCGCCAGTGCGCGAGCGGGCAGGCCGTGAAGGCGAGGACCTCCGGCGCCGCCTCCTCCAGCATCGCCGCGGCCTCGGGGAAGCGTTCCTCGAGCTGTTCCACGACGCGGGCGTGCTGGGCATGCACCTCGGCGGCCGAGGGCTGCTGGAAGATGGTGCGCACCGTCGTCGCCACCAGCCCCTCGGCGCTCTTCGGCACCCGCGTCAGCAGGTTGCGCATGAAGTGAGTCCTGCAACGCTGCCAGGAGGCGCCGCCGAAGACCGTGCCGATCGCCTCCCTGAGCCCCTGGTGAGCGTCCGAGGTGACGAGTTCGACGCCGGACAGGCCGCGCGCCACGAGCCCGCGCAGGAACGCCAGCCAGAACGCCCCGTCCTCGGAGGTCCCAACGTCGATGCCCAGCACCTCGCGCTTGCCGTCTGCGTTGACGGCCGTGGCGACCACCACACTGACCTGCTGGATGCGGCCCTCCTCGCGCACGCGCTGGGTGAGCGCGTCGAGCCAGAGGTAGCGGTAGGGGCCTGAGTCGAGCGGCCGCCCGAGGAAGCTCTCGACGACCTCGTCGAGCTCGGAGCAGATGCGCGAGACCTGGCTCTTCGAGATGCCCTCGCAGCCGAGGGAGCGCACGAGGTCGTCGACGCGCCTCGTCGAGACGCCCTCCACGTAGGCCTGCTGGACCACGGCGAGGAGCGCGCGCTCGGCACGCCTGCGGGGTTCGAGCAGGGCCGGGAAGTAGCTGCCCTGGCGGAGCTTCGGGATCTGTAGCTCGATGGTGCCGGCTCGCGTGTCCCAGCGCCTCGGCCTGTAGCCGTTGCGCCAGGTCGTGCGCTCGGGGCTGCGCTCGCCGTGGCCGGCACCAATCTGTGCCGCGACCTCGGCCTCCATCACCGCCTCGGCCAGCACCGCCACCGCCTCGCGCAGGAAGTCGAGGTCACCCCCGGCAGCCTGCTTGCGGAGCAGCTGCGGCTGCTCTCCGACCGCGAGTTCCGCAGGACGGTGCTGCGCGAGGTGCGCGACCCGCACCTGCTCGCCTGGTGGGCGGGGCCGTTCGCGTCCTGGACCGGCAACTACGGCGCCGACGCGCTCGCGCCCGTGCAGACCCGGCTCGCCTACTACTCCGGCTCGGAGCGGGCGCGCGCGATCCTCGGGCAGCGCCGCTCGACCCTCGACCTCAGGCAGCTGATCGCCGAGGGCGGCGTGCTCTTCGTCTCGACCGCGCAGGCGGCGGCCGGCAAGGAGGTCTCGGCGCTCGTCGGGGCCTCGATCCTCAACCTCGTCGACGCGGTAATCCGCGAGCAGGGCAGCCTGCCGCCGGAGCAGCGCCGCGGGGCGCTCGTGGTGGTGGACGAGATGCAGGCGCTGCCCGGCGTGGACTACGAGTCGATGCTCTCGGAGCTGGGCAAGTTCGGGGGGTCGTTCGTGCTGGCCACGCAGAGCCTCTTGCGGCTCTCCGAGCTGTCGCCGACGCTGCGCGACACGCTGCTCGCCAACGCCGGCTGCCTCGCCGTCTTCCAGGTGGCGGCCGCCGACGCGCGCGAGCTGGTCTGGGAGTTGAGCAAGGAGCGGCTCTCCGAGGAGGACATCACCTCGCTGCCGGTGCACCACGCCTACGTGCGCGCCACTGTGGGGGGCGAGCGCCAGCCGCCGTTCTCGATGGAGGTGATGGCGCCCGGGCCGGGCGACCCCGCCGTGGCCGCAGCGCGAGGGGCTGGCGACGGAAGTCCGCCACGCGGGGACGCTCACCGCCTCGACGCGGCGCTGGCTGCTTACCACCAACGGTCTGCGCCGGCTGGCGCGGGACGAGGGGCTGAGGGAGCGGGAACTGCTCCGTGCGTATCCTGTCTCCGCGCGCTGGCGCCGCGTGCTGCTGGAGCGCCTCGACGCCGTCGCGGTCGTCTACCGGCTCGCCACGGCGCTCTCGGGCGCGGGCGCGATCGGGCGCTTCCGCTGGTATCGCGGCCACCCGCTCGACGCCGCGATCGAGCTCGCGGACGGGCGCACGCTCGGGGGGATCCGGCTGGGCGCGACGGCGGAGAGGACCGCGTTCAGCGAGCGCATCGGGCGGCTCGCGCAGGGCGCCAGCCGAGGCGAGGCGCGGCCGCGGGTGTTGCTGGCGCTGGTCCCGGACGAGGTGCGGCTGCGCTGCTGGCGCGCCTGCCCGGTCCGGCCTTCCTCGCGCTCGAGACCGAGGCGGCACGAGCGGACGGGCGCGCTGCCGTCTGGCGGGCGGCGTCGTCCCCGGCTCGGCTCGGTCTGCGCGCGGCGCTGCGCTTGCGCGCCTTCGCAGGCGCTCGATGGGCGCACTGCGCCTACGCGGGGGCGAGGTCAAGTTTGGCCATGCGCACCAGGTTGTAGGCCGCCGCCGGCAAACTCCAGCCAGAGGCGGTTGCGCGCTGAGCCGACGTAGCGCAGCTTGCGGCCCCCGCCCACGGTCTTCACCCAGCCGAAGACCTCCTCGACGCGCTTGCGGCGACGCTGGCTCTGCGCGTACCCGCGGTGCCGCGTGGTGCGCCCGTCGATAGCACTGCGCCCCCAGCGGCGGTCGTTGCGCGCCACGTGCGGGGTCACGCCGAGGCCGCGCAGCTCGGCCACGAAGCCGCGCGTGTCGTAGCCGCGGTCGGCTCCC
>JAPONQ010000077.1 GCA_026713865.1 Chloroflexota bacterium
CGCGCCGGCGGCGGCGGCGGGGGCGCCGCAGCGCCTCGGCGGGCGAGAGGGCGAGGACCTGCCTCTCCATGCCGGGGGCGCGGGCGACGAGCACCAGCGGGAGCGCGGGGGCGCTCAGGCCTCCGGCTCCTCGAGGGGGCCGACCAGCAGCACCTCGCACTCCTCCCCGGGCTCGACGGCCGCGCGATCCTCGGGGCAGATGGCGTAGCCGTTGGCGCGCGCCATCGAGGTCAGGAGGCCGGAGCCCTGCGGCCCGGTGAGCCGCGCCAGGTAGCCCCCCCGGGCCCGGCGCGCGACGACGGCGCGGGCGTAGACGCGCCGGCCGTCGGGGTTGTCGATGCGCTCCGACGCCGTGGCGCGCACGCGCGGGCGCTCCCAGTCGTCCCGCCCGAGCATGGTGTAGAGCACGGCCCGCCCGAAGAGCTCGAAGGTCATCATCGCGGAGACGGGGTTGCCGGGGAGGCCCAGGTGCGGCACGCGGCGCTCGCCGCCCGCGTGCCGCTGCCGGAACGAGCCGAAGGCGAGCGGCTTGCCGGGACGCATCCGCACCGTCCAGAAGCCGATCTCCCCCTCCCGGGCCAGCACCTCCTTGACGACGTCGAAGTCGCCGCGGGAGACCCCCGCCGAGGTCACCAGGAGATCGGCCCCGGCGAGCCCCTCGTGGATGCGCTCGGTGAGCGCCTCCTCGGTGTCGCGCGCGACCTCGAGGATCTGCGGCCGCCCGCCGGAGGCGAGGACCTGCGCGGCGAGCGAGAAGGCGTTGGCGTCGTAGATGGCGCCCGGTCGCAGCGGCTCCCCCGGCCGCACCAGCTCGTCGCCGGTGGAGAGGATCGCGACCCGCGGCCGGCGCACGACGCGCGCGCGGGCCAGCCCCAGCGAGGCGAGCACGCCCACCTGCGGCTCCCCGACCACGGTGCCGGCGCGCATCACCACCTCGCCCGAGCGCACGTCCTCGGCCGCCGGCCGGATGTTCGCGCCGGGGCGCGCCTCGACGTCGACGCGGACGCGCGGGCGGGCGGCCTCGCGCCACGGCGCGCCCTGCTCCTGCTCGTCGGTCTCCTCGAAGGGGACGACGGCGTCGGCGCCGGCGGGGATCGGCGCCCCGGTCATGATCCGCACCGCCTCGCCCGGCCCCACGCTCCCCTCGTAGAGGCCGCCGGCGGCGAGGTAGCCGGCGATCCGCAGCTCGCGGGGGGTCGCGGGCGTGGCGCCCGCGGTGTCGGCGGCGCGCACGGCATAGCCGTCCATGCCGGTGTTGGCCAGGGGCGGGATGTCGAGGGAGGAGCGCACCTCCGCGGCGAGCGTCTGGCCCAGCGCCTCGAGCAGCGGGACCTCCACCGCCTCCAGCGGGCCGATCCCGTCGAGGATGCGCGCGCGGGCCTCCTCCACGGAGATCATCGCGACCTGGCCTGCGGGTCCGGTGCCGGCGAGCATGCGGCCAGTCTAGACGCTCGCCCGCGGGGGAGCGGCGGCGGGTAGCATCTGCCGGGTCGGGGCGGTGCGGCGAGGAGGCGACGATGCCGGCAGACGAGCTCCGGATCGCCGTTCCGCCCGGAGCGACCGGGCTCGACGCGGAGGCGCGCGGGCTCGACGCCCTCCTGAACCGGCTCTGCTACCGCCGCCTCGCGCGCTACGCGCAGGCGACCGGCCCGACCGGCGAGCTCGTCGCCGACCCGCCCCACCTGGTGCCGGAGCTCGCCGAGGGCTGGCGCGTGCTCGACGGCGGGCGGCGCGTGGTCGTGACGCTCCGGCCGGGCGTGCGCTCGGCGGCCGGCAACGAGCTCACCGCCGAGGACGTGGTGTGGAGCTGGCGGCGCGCAATCGCGCTCCGCGACGTCGGGAAGTGGGTCGCACGCATCGGCTCGATCTGGGATCCGGAGGCGGTCTCGGCCCCGGCGCGCTACGAGGTGGAGTTCCGCCCGCGCGCCGCCAACCCCTCGCTCCTGCAGCAGCTCACGCGCGCGACGCCCGCGATCATCGACTCGGTCGAGGCGCGGCGCCACGCCAGCGGCGAGGACCCCTGGGCGAGCGGCTGGCTCGCCGGCCACGCCGCGGGCTTCGGCGCCTACCGGCTGGAGTCGCTCACGCCGTGGAGCGAGGCCGTGCTCGTCGCGGGCGACGGGCCGCAGCCGGCCTTCGGGAGGGTGCGCGTGCTCTTCGTCCCGGGGGCCTCGAGGCGCCGCGAGCTGCTGCTGGCGGGCGAGGTCGACCTGCTGCCGCGGATCGACCCCCGGGAGCGGGCGCTGCTCGACGGCGCCCGCGGCGTCCGCGTGAGCCACGCGCCCTCGGGCGCCCACCTGATGCTGATGATGAACTGCCGCCGCCCGCCCTTCGACCGCCGGGAGGTGCGCCAGGCCGTCTGCTACGCCGTCCCCTACGAGCGCATCCTGGAGGAGGTCTACCTGGGGAGCGCCTGGCCGTGGCGGGGGCCGCTCGCGAGCACGACGCCGATGGCGTCGGAGGCCGGGTGGCCGTACCGGCACGACCCGGCGCGCGCGCGGGAGCTGCTTGAGGGGGCCGGGCACGGGGAGGGCCTCTCCACGGCGCTCTTCTTCGGCGCCTCCTCGGAGGCGCACCGGCGGGCGGCGGGGATCGTGGCCGAGTCGCTCGCCGCGGTCGGGATCGAGATCGCGCTCGAGCCGATGGACGGCGCGACCTTCTGGGCCGGCGCCCGCTATCACCGCGCCTACCCGATGCTGCTCTACGAGAGCATGCACCAGGTGCCGGACCCCTACTACGCGCTCGTCCACGACTACTACCCGGGCCCGATGGGCCTCATCAACTGCGGCCAGTACGAGAGCGACGAGGTCGCGCGCCTCGTCGACGCCATCGAGGGGGAGCCGGAGCCCGCAGCCCGCGAGCGCCTGGTCCACCGGGCCGAGCGGCGGATAGTCGCGGACGCGCCGAACGCGCAGCTGGCCCAGCCGGCCTTCCTCGCGGCGCTCCGCGACGACCTCGATGGCTTCTCCTGGGCGCCCGACGGGGTGCCGCAGGCGGAGCTGCTCAGCCGGCGGCCGGCGTAGCCGCGGCCTCCGGGCCGGGCCGGCGGGCTACCTGAAGAGCCTGCCGAGGCCGCGGCCGGTCGCCTTCCCGGCGGCGCGGCGGGCGACGCGCCGCCCGATGCGTCCGCGCCGGACGGCGTTGACGTCGCCGAGAAGCCTCGCGAGCCAGTAGAGGAATCCGCGCGTGCCGTTCAGGCTCACGTGGTCGCTCCTTCGCCGCCTCGCCCCGGGCGGCGCTGCCCCCGGTCCGGGGTCAGAGGTTGACGGCGAGGCAGGTGGTGGTGCGCTGGATCCCGTCGATCTGCTGGACCTCGTCGGTGATGCACTTGCCGAGGCGGTCCAGGTCCTCCGCCTCGAGCTGCATGATCACGTCGAAGGGCCCGGTCACGGTGTCGACGGCGAGCACCTGTGCCGCCTGGGAGGTGAGGCGTCGCAGCTCCATCCCGACCGCCTGCGTGCGCCCCACCTCGGTCTCGACCAGAACGTAGCCGCGGATCGCCATCACGCCCCCTCCTTGCGGGCCGCCGCCCCCACGTCTCGGGCGGCGCGCCGATGCTCGACGCGCGACGCCGTGCCTGTCAAACGGGCGCTACCCGACGTCCCGGCCGGGAGCGCCGCCGGGGAAGTCGCGCAGCACCGCCGGGCGCGAGAGCTCGGCGAATCCCTCCGCGCGCAGGTAGACCGGGCGCGTCCGGATCAGGAAGCGGCGGTAGCCGGGATCGCCGCGGTGCGCGCTGCCCTCGGGGCGCCCGCCGCGCGCGACGCGGCGGGCGAAAAAGTCGTCGACTGAGGCGGGATCCTCCACGAGGCGCGCGCGTCCCTCCAGGAAGACGGAGCGCGGCGCGTGCACGCCGAACCCCGGCCGGCTCTCCGCGCTCACCCAGAGGTAGGAGACGACCGCGTTGGCCCGCACGTGCTGCGTCTTGTACTGGATGTCCTGCGTCACGGTCTCGACGCTCCATGCGGTGACCATGGCGTTCACCGGGCGCGTGAGCGGCCGCCCGTCGCGGCGGAGCGTGGTGAGAAAGCAGGCCACCTCGCCGCTCTCGCCGCAGATGAAGGCGTGGATCTCGCCGCGGAGCGCCTCGGAGCGCTCCCGCGGGAGCTCGATCTCGCCGTGCCACTTCGCCGCCACGGACGCCCTCCCGTCACCGCCGGAGAGTAGCCCATGAGCGGCGGGGGACCCTAGACTCGACCCATGAGCAGCGTCGAGGAGGTGGAGGCCGCCCTCGCCGAGGAGCGCGCGGCGCTCGCGGGCGCCGGCGACGAGCGGGCGCTCGAGGAGTGGCGCACGCGCGTGCTCGGGCGATCCGGCCGGCTGACCGCGATCCTCCGCTCGCTCGGCGAGCGGCCGCCGGAGCTGCGGCGCGAGCTCGGCCGGGCGGCGAACCAGGCGAAGGCGGCGCTCGAGCGCGATCTGGCCGAGCGACAGCGCGAGCTGGCCGAGCGCGAGCTCGCCGCCCTCTCGGCCGGCTCCCTCGACGTCACCCTCCCCGGGCGTCCGCGTCCCCGGGGCGGACTGCACCCGATCACGCAGACGCTGCGCGAGATCCTCGCCGTCTTCTCCGAGATGGGTTTCGCCTCGGTCGAGGGCCCGGAGGTCGAGCTCGACCGCTACAACTTCGATCGGCTGCGGATCCCGGAGGATCACCCCGCGCGCGACATGTGGGACACCTTCTGGTTCGACGAGGAGCCGAGCGGGGCGGGGCGGCTGCTGCTCCGGACCCACACCAGCCCGATGCAGATCCGCTACATGGAGCGCCACGAGCCCCCGATCCGCATCGTCGTGCCCGGCCGCTGCTACCGCTACGAGGCGACCGACGCCACCCACGAGTGGATGATGCAGCAGGTGGAGGTGCTCGCCGTCGACGAGGGCATCTCGATGGCCGATCTCAAGGGGACGCTGTGGGAGTGCGCGCGCCGCCTCTTCGGCTCCGGCAGGCAGGTGCTCCTGCGCAACAGCTACTTCCCCTTCGTCGAGCCCGGCGTCGAGCTCGCCGTCGACTGCTTCGCCTGCGACGGCACCGACCCCGCCTGCACCGTCTGCCGCGGCAGCCGCTGGCTCGAAATCATGGGGGCGGGGATGGTGCACCCCGAGATCCTGGAGGCCTCGGGCTACGACAGCGGGCGCTACACCGGCTTCGCCGCCGGCATGGGCGTCGAGCGGATCGCGATGCTGCGCTACGGCGTGGAGGACATCCGCCACTTCTACCAGAACGACCTGCGGTTCCTCAGCCAGTTCTGAGGTCCTGCGCGCCGGACCGCGCGGGGGGCGCGGGCGGCCAGCACGCCGGGGAGCGATCATGCTCGTCTCGCTGAAGTGGCTCCGGGAGTACGTCGACGTGCCGGAGGACGTCGAGGCGTTCTCGCGGCGGCTCACGATGGCCTCGGCCGAGGTCGAGGGCCTGCTGCGCGTCGGGGGCGACTGGGATCCGGAGCTCGTCCGCGTCGGCCGCGTGCTCGCCGTCGAGCCGCATCCCCGGGCCGACCGCCTCCGCCTCGCCACCGTCGACGACGGGGCGGTTGCGCCGCTGCGCGTGATCTGCGGGGCGCCCAACCTGGAGGTGGGCCAGCGCGTCGCCTTCGCGCGCGAGGGGGCGCGCATCGTGGACGGCCGCACGGGGGAGGCGGCGGTGCTCGCGCGGGCGACGATCCGCGGCGTCGAGTCGGCCGGCATGGTGCTCTCGGAGCGCGAGCTCGGCCTCTCCGAGGAGCACGAGGGCATCCTCGTGCTGCCCCGGGACGCGCCGGTCGGAGAGCCGCTCACCGGCTACCTGGGCGACGTCGTGCTCGATGTCCACGTCTGGCCGAACCGCGCCGACCTGATGAGCATGGTCGGGATCGCCCGCGAGGTCGCGGCGCTGGAGGGCGGCGAGCTCCGGCTCCCGCCCGAGGGGCACGGGGAGGCCGGCGAGCCGGCCTCCGAGGCGGTCTCGATCCGGATCGCCGACCCGGAGCTCTGCTCCCGCTACATCGGCGCCGTGATCGAGGGCATCGAGGTCGGCCCCTCGCCGCGCTGGATGCAGGAGCGGCTGCTCGCGGCCGGCATGCGCCCGATCTCCAACGTCGTCGACGTCACGAACTACGTGCTGATGGAGCTCGGCCAGCCGCTCCACGCCTTCGACCTCGACCGTCTCGAGCAGCGCGCCGGCGGCTCGGCGCCCCGCATCGAGGTGCGCGCGGCGCGGCGCGGCGAGCGGCTGCTCACGCTCGACGGCGAGCACCGCGAGCTCGCGCCGGGGATGCTGGTGATCGCCGACCAGGCGGGGCCGGTGGCGCTCGCCGGCGTGATGGGGGGAGCCGAGACCGAGGTCACCGAGTCGACGACGCGCATCCTGCTCGAGGCGGCGCGCTTCCAGCCCTCCAGCATCCGCACGACCTCGGTCGGCCTCGGCCTGCGCTCGGAGTCGTCGACCCGCTTCGAGCGCGGCCTCTCGCCCGATCTCTGCGGCGCCGGCGCCGCCCGCGCGACGCGCCTGCTCGAGGAGGTCGCCGGCGGCAGTCCCCGGCCCGGCGCCGTCGACGCCTACCCGCAGCCGCCCGGGCGGGCGCCGATCGAGGTGAGCCGGCAGCGGCTGGAGACCGTGACCGGCCTCGTACTCGGGGAGGGGGAGGTCGAGCAGCTGCTCGCATCGCTCGGCTTCGAGGTGCTGCGCCGCGACGCGGGGTTCGTGGTCCTGCCCCCGTGGTGGCGCACCGACGTCGCGATCGCCGAAGACGTCGCGGAGGAGGTCGTGCGCCTCGCCGGCTACGACCGGCTCCCCGCCACGACCATCCGCGGCCGCGTGCCCCCGCACGAGCCCCAGCCGCTGGTCGAGCTCCGGGAGCGGATGCGCGACGCGCTCGCGGCGGCGGGGCTGCGCGAGGGGATCAGCTACTCCCTGACCACGCGCGAGGTGCTGGAGCGCGTGCTGCCGGAGGAGGAGCTTCAGCGCCGGGCGCCGCTGCGGCTCGCCAACACGCTCTCGGCCGAGCGCGAGCTGATGCGCCCGACGCTGCGCCACGCGCTGCTCGAGGTGGTGGCGCGCAACCTGCGCGCCGGGCTCCCCGAGATCGCGATCTTCGAGGCGGCGCGCGTCTACCTGGCGCGCGAGCGCGCCTCCGACGGTCCTCTCCCCGACGAGCGGGAGCAGGTGGCCGGGGCGCTCTCCGGGGCGGCCCGCGACCGCTGGGGGATGCCCGCGGAGCGCTCGCTCGACTTCTTCGACGCGAAGGGCGTGCTGGAGGCGGCGCTGGCCGAGCTGGGCGTCGAGTGCCGCTATGAGCCGGGCGAGGACGCCGTCCTGCTCGCCGGCCGCACGGCGCGCCTCGAGGTCGGGGGCTCACCCGTCGGCGTCGTGGGCGAGGTACACCCGCGGGTGCGGGGCGCCTTCGACATCGAGCAGCCGGTGATCCTGTTCGAGATCGATCTCGGCCGGTTGCTGCCGCACGTCTCCGGCCGCCGGCTCGCGCGCCCGGTCCTGCGCTTCCCCGCGGTGGAGCAGGATCTCGCCGTGATCGCGCCGCTCTCCGTCCCGGCGGAGTCGCTGCGCGCCGCGATCGCCCGCTCGCCGCTGGTCTCGGAGGCGCGCATCTTCGACCTCTACACGGGGGAGCAGGTGCCGCCGGGAATGCGCTCGCTCGCCTTCTCCATCCGCTACCAGGCTCCGGACCGGACGCTCACCGGCGAGGAGGCGCGGCTGGAGCAGGAGCGGATCGCGGGCCTGCTCGCCGAGGAGTTCGGCGCCCGCCAGAGGTAGCCGGGCCGGCGCGGGCGCTCCCGGGGCGGCCCGGCGTACGGGGGCTAGGCGAGCTGGGCGCGGGCGCGATCGGCGAGCCGCGAGAACGCCTGCGGCTCGCGCACGGCGAGGTCGGCGAGGATCTTCCGGTCGATCTCGACGCCGGCGAGGCGCAGCCCGTTCATCAGCCGGGCGTAGGTCAGCCCGTTCAGGCGCGCGGCGGCGTTGATGCGCGTGATCCAGAGCCGGCGGAAGTCACGCTTGCGGAGGCGGCGGTGCGCCCACTGGTAGCGCAGCGAGTGGAGCATCGCCTCGTTGGCGACACGGAAGGTCCGGTGGCGGCGCCCGGCCTGCCCGGAGGTCTTCTCCAGCACCCGGCGCCGGCGCGCACGGCGGGCCGGGACGTTCCGCGCTCGCGTCATCTCCGGCTCCGATCCCTCGGCGTTCGCCCCGGGGAGGGCTCGCTACTTGATGCCGTGGTACGGGAGCAGGCGCTTAACGCGTTGCCCGTGCGTGCCATCGACGGCCTGCATCCCGCGCAGCGAGTAGAGCTTCTGCGCGCGCTTCTTCATCCGCTTGTTGTTGCGGTGATGCCCCATCACCAGGACGCGGCCCGTGCCCGTCACCTTGACGCGCTTGGCGAGGCCGCGGTGCGTCTTCATCTTCGGCACGTCGTCGCCTCCGACCCGTTCTGCTGCCTGCGGCCTACGTGGCCGCGGCGACCTCGGCGGAGGAGCCCGGCTGCGCCCCGTCGCTGCGCCGGCGCACGGGATCGAGCGTCATCGACATAATGCGCCCCTCCATCGTGGGCTGGCGCTCGATCGTCGCCTGCTCGCTCACCTGCTCGTAGAAGCGCCGGAGCAGCTGCTCGCCGATCTCCGGGTGCGTGATCTCGCGCGCCCGGAACATGACCGAGACCTTCACCTTGTCGCCCGCGCCCAGCAGTTTCAACGCGGTGCGCGCCTTGAAGTCGAGATCGTGCTGACCGATCTTCACTTTCATCCGGACTTCGCGCAACTCGACGTGCTTGGAGGATCGCCGCGACTCGCGCTCGCGCTTCCGCTGTTCGTACTTGAAGCGGCCGTAGTCCATGATCCGGCAGACGGGCGGGTCGGCGGTCGGCGCCACCTCGACCAGGTCGAGATCGGCCTCGGCCGCGACCTGGAGCGCCTCACCGAGAGGCAGGATCCCGATCTGGTCCTCACCGCGGATCAGCCGCACGCGGGGTACCTGGATTTGCTCGTTGATTCGGAGATCTCTGGCGATCGACGACTCCCCTCTCGCGCCCCGGTCGTGGGGACGCAGCCTCCGCGGCGGCTTCATCCGCCGCGAGCCGGCATTCTAGCATCGCGCACGGCCGGCCGTTGCGGGGCGGGGGGCGCGGGCCGGGGCTACCCGGCGCTCTCGTACTCGACGAGCAGCTCGCCGCGCTCGACGCGCTGGCCGCTCGAGCAGTGGACGGCGGTGATGGTGCCGCCGTGCGGGATGTGTACCTCGTTCTGCATCTTCATCGCCTCGACGACGCAGACCGCCCGTCCCGTCTCCACCTCGTCGCCGACCTCGACGCGCACGTCGATCACGACGCCCGCGAGCGGGGCGGTGATCTGTCCCTCCTCGTCGGCGTAGCCCGCGGCCGATCCGCGCCCGCGCGCACCGGCCCGGGCGGGCGCGAGCGAGAAGCTGCGTCCCCCGGTCGTGACGTGGACGACGTCCCCCTCCAGCGCGACGTAGGCGCTGTGGGAAGCGCCGTCGACGAGCAGCGAGAGGCGCCCGGGAAGGCCCGAGGTGGTCGCGTCGACGACGAGGGGCTCCCCGTCGTCGATGGTGACGAGGAGCCGGTCGTCCTGCTCGTCGATGACGACGGTGTGGGTCGTGCCGCCCAGCTCGAGGCGGTGCCGGCTCGGCATCGCGCTAGCGCCCCCCCCGGCCGGCGCGCCGCCAGCCCGAGGCCGCGGTGCGGACGGGGAGGCCGCTGGCGCGCGAGCGCGCCGCGCGCAGCCAGCGGCTGGTCGAGGCGGCGCCGGCGGCCGGGCCGCCCGCCTGCCGGCGCGCCGCCGCGAGCTCGGAGGCGATGGCGCCGGCGATGAGGGCCACCCGCTCGCGGGGATCCTGCTCGGGGAGGGGCGGCATCTGGAAGGAGCTCTCGAGCCACTTCGTGTGCACCGCTCCCGCGATGAAATCGGGGTGGTCCATCAGCGCGCGGTGAAACGGCGCGTTCGTGACCACGCCCGCGACGAGCAGATCGTCGAGCGCGCGCCGCATACGCGCGAGGGCGAGCGAGCGATCCTCCGCCCACACGATCAGCTTCCCGAGCATCGAGTCGTAGTAGACGGGAACGTCGAGCCCGTCGAAGAGCATCGAGTCGAAGCGCACGCCCGGGCCCAGCGGCGCCTCCACGCGGTCGACGAGCCCGAGCGAGGGGATGAAGTTCTGGTAGGGATCCTCGCCGTTGATGCGGCACTCGATAGCCCAGCCCTCGGGCTCGGGCGGACCGAGCGCGGGGTCCGGGGGCAGCGCCTCGCCGGCGGCGACCGCGAGCTGCTGTGCGACGAGGTCGACGCCGTAGACGAGCTCGGTGACGGGATGCTCCACCTGCAGCCGCGCGTTGACCTCGAGGAAGAAGAACTCGCCGGTGTCGTCGTCGAGCAGGAACTCGACGGTGCCGGCGTTCTGGTAGCCGCAGCTCCGGACGGCGGCGACCGCGGCCTCGCAGAGCCGCTGCCGGAGGTCGGGCTCCACGGCCGGCGACGGCGCCTCCTCCACGAGCTTCTGGTGGCGGCGCTGCACCGAGCACTCGCGCTCGCCGTAGGCGCGCACCGTGCCGTGGGCGTCGGCCATCACCTGCACCTCGACGTGGCGCGCGCGCTGGACGTAGCGCTCGAGGAAGATCGTCGCGTCGCCGAAGGAGGAGCGGGCCTCCGAGGCGGAGAGCTCCATCGCCGCCTCGAGCTGCCCGGGCTCGTCGACCTGGCGGATGCCGCGCCCGCCGCCCCCGGCCGACGCCTTTACCAGGAGCGGGAACCCGACGCGCTCCGCCTCGGCGCGGGCGCGCTCCAGGTCGGAGGGATCGATGTCGTTCGCGCCGGGGACGATCGGGACCCCCGCCTCCTCCATCAGCCGGCGCGCCGAGACCTTGCCGCCGAGCTGGCGCATGGCGGAGCCGGGCGGGCCGACGAAGGTGATGCCCGCGGCCTCGCAGGCGTCGGCGAAGTCGGCGTTCTCGGAGAGGAAGCCGTACCCGGGGTGGATGGCGTCGGCGCCGCTCTCCACCGCCGCCGCGATCACCTTCTCGATCACGAGATAGGACTCGATGGCGGGACCCGGGCCCACGCAGACGGCGCGGTCCGCGTTGCGCACATGGAGCGAGTTGCGATCCGCCTCGGAGTAGATGGCGACCGTCTCGATGCCGAGTTCGCGGCAGGTGCGCTGGACGCGAAGCGCGATCTCGCCGCGGTTGGCGATGAGCAGGCGCCGGAAGTACACGCACAACCCCCTCGATCGACGCGCCAGACTGACACGGCGCCCCTGCGCGGGCAACCGCCGCGCCGGGCGCGCCCGCCTACGTCCCGGCGCCTCCGAGCCCCTCGAGCGCGCGGCTGTCGCGCTCCTCGGCGAGCCGCGCTGCGACCTCCGCGAGCGGGAGCGCCCCCAGGTCGGCGCCGCCCCGCACGCGCACGGCGACGGCGCGCGCCTCGGCCTCGCGGTCTCCCACCACCAGCATGTAGGGGATCTTGTGGAGCTGCGCCGCGCGGATCTTCGCGTTCATGCGATTGTTCGAGGCATCGATCTCGACCCGCAGGCGCCGCCGGGCGAGCTCGGAGCGCACCTCCCCGGCGTAGGCGGCGTGGCGGTCGGCGATCGGGATCACGACCGCCTGCACCGGCGCCAGCCACAGCGGGAAGGCGCCGGCGGTGTGCTCGATGTAGATGGCGAGGAAGCGCTCGAGCGAGCCCAGGATCGCGCGGTGGAGCATCACCGGCTCGTGCTCGGCGCCGTCGGCGGCGACGTAGGTGAGCCCGAAGCGCGCGGGCATGCCGAGATCCACCTGCAGCGTTCCCAGCTGCCACGAGCGCCCGAGCGCGTCCCGCAGGTGAAACTCGAGCTTGGGCCCGTAGAAGGCGCCCTCGCCGGGCGCCAGCTCGAACTCCCGGCCGGCGCCCCCGACCGCCGCCGCCAGCAGATCCTCGGCGCGCCTCCAGTCCGCGGGCTCGCCGATGTAGTTCGCGTCGGGCATGGTCGCGAGCCGGATCTGCCAGTCCTTGAGCCCGAGATCGGAGTAGATGCGCTCGCTCATCTCGAAGACGGCGAAGACCTCGCCCTCGAACTGCTCCGGCGTGCAGTAGATGTGGGCGTCGTCCTGCGCGAAGGAGCGGGCCCGGGTCAGCCCGGAGAGCACGCCCGAGCGCTCGTTGCGGTGGAGGCGCGAGAACTCCGCGAGGCGGAGCGGCAGGTCGCGGTAGGAGTAGAGGCGGCTGCGGTAGTAGTGGCAGTGGCCGGGGCAGTTCATCGGCTTGATGCCGATCTCCGAACCCTCCTCGCCGAAGAGGAACATGTCCTCCCCGAAGTTCTCGTAGTGACCGGAGGTCTTCCAGAGATCCGCCGCGAAGAGCTGCGGCGTGATGACCTCCTGGTAGCCGTACTCGACGTAGAGCTCCCGCACGTAGTCGATGAGGCCGTTGTAGAGCACGGTCCCGCGCGGGTGGTAGAAGGGCGAGCCCGGCGAGACCGGGTCGATGTGAAAGAGGTCGAGCGCCCGCCCGAGCCGGCGGTGATCGCGGCGCTCGGCCTCCTCCCGCGCCTCCACGTAGGCCTCGAGCTCCTCCGGGGTCTCGAACAGCAGGCCGTAGACCCGCTGCAGCATCGCGTTGCGCTCATCCCCCCGCCAGTAGGCGCCGGCGACGCGGTCGAGCCGGAAGGCCCCCAGGTCGCCGGTGCTATCGGTGTGCCCGCCGCGACAGAGGTCGTCGAAGCGCGCGTGGCGGAAGTGGCCGACCGTCGCGCCCTCGATCTCGTCGATGAGCTCGAGCTTGTAGGGCTGGTCGGAGAAGAGGGCCCGCGCCTGCTCCTTGGGGATCTGGCGCCCCTCGATCGGGACGTTGGCCTTCACGGTCTTCCGCATGCGCCTCTCGAGCACGGCCAGGTCCTCGGGGGTCAGCGGACGCGGCAGCTCGAAGTCGTAGTAGAAGCCGTTCTCGATGGGCGGGCCGATCGCGTACTTCGCCCCCGGGAAGCGCTCGAGCACGGCCTCGGCCAGCACGTGGGCCGCGGAGTGGCGCATCCGCGAGAGCCGGTCCCCGGGCGCCTGCGGCGCCGCGAGCTCCTCCTGCTCGCCGCTCTCCGCCGGCGCGGCATCTGAGGCCATCGCACCCGCTCCCCTCGCCCCGGCCGCCGGGACAGAAAGACTCCCGCGCGCCGGCGGGAGGGGTACCGCGCCCGTGGCGCCGGTCCCCTCCCGGCGCCGCACCGCGAAGCGCCATCGTACCGCCATTCGCGGTTGCGGGGACCGCTGGCGGACGTCGCTCCGGCGGCCTCCGGAGCGCGGCCGGGGCGGCGCGCTCGAGGAGGGCCCGTGCTACGCTCGCGCGGTCGGCGTGGGCGGTTAGCTCAGTTGGTTAGAGCGCTGCGTTGACATCGCAGAGGTCAGTGGTTCGAATCCACTATCGCCCACCAGACTTGACGGTAGACAGTACCGGGCCGCCGAGGGCGACATCCTCGGCCTTGCCGCCGCGCACGGGACTGTCCTCTGGCATCGGGATCGTGTAGCGGATGGTGGCGGCGCCGGGGGCGACGGCGATCTCC
>JAPONQ010000078.1 GCA_026713865.1 Chloroflexota bacterium
AATAGCCTTCTCGTACATCGGGAAGCAGCGCTCGTCGTTCGCCTGGTAGCCGTTCGGCGGGTAGACCTTGAGCCCGACGGCGCCGTGGTTTCTCACCATGTCATCGAAGATCGAGACCGCCCGCGGGCGCCGCGGGTCGACGCCGGCGAACCAGCTCAGCCGCCCGGAGTAGCGCTCGGCGACCTCGGCCGTCCGGCGGTGGAACTCCTCGACGTCGACCTGGTTGTCCTCCTCGGGGCCGTAGGCGAGCCCCCAGTCGAGGCAGAGGATGTTCGCGAAGTCGATGCCGTAGTGGTCCATCTCCTCGATGGCGTAGGCGCCGGTGCCGTCCATCACCGGCGACTGCCTGACGCGCTCGGCCATCTGCTCCCAGGTCCTCCCGGTGCGGCGCATCGCCGCGCCGTTCAGGGTCGGCAGGTGGCTCGGCGGGAACCAGCCGAAGTCCCACAGGTGCCGGTGGACGTCGATCAGCGTGACCATGGAGCGCTCCTCCCGCGGGCCGTCTGCTCTCGCTCCGCCCGGGCGGCGGCGCCTGGCGGAGTCCCGGCCGCCCGCTGCTTATCCCCCGCGCGGCACCCGGCGGTCAAGCGGGGCGGGGTTCAGCCTCCGCGCGGCGACGCGAGCGAGGCGACGCTGGAGGCGCCGAAGCGGCCCGAGCCGTCGGCAAGCGAGCAGGAGGCGACGGCGAGGCCTCGCTCGCTCCCTCGCGCGACCGCCTCGGCCAGCATCCACTCCCCGCGCGGGAGGCGGTGGAGCGTGAGCGAGATGTCGGCGTTCACGAACTCGAGCCCCGACTCGCCCTCGTTTCCCTGCGGGTTGGCGAAGTCGGCGGCCGCGGCCGAGCGCACGAAGGGGCTCGCCGGGAGGCCCGGGGCGAACGGGCTGGCCAGGCGGATCCAGACCGCCGCCGGGAGCGCGCCGCCGCGCGGGCGCACCGTGCGCCGCTCCCAGGGATCGGGGTAGAGGCGCCCCGCGCGCGGCGGATCGGGGTCGAAGGCATCGGGCCCGGGGAGGCGGCGCTCGGGTGGCTCCGCCACCGTCCCCGGGGGCTCGGCCGAGGGCCGGAGCCAGATCGAGCGCGCGCGGGCGAGGAGGCGCCCGCCCGAGGAGAGATCGGCATCGATCGCGGCGAGCCGGCGCCCGGAGCGCACGAGCGAGACCCCGGGGGTGAGTGCGGCGCGCGGCGCCGGCCGCATCAGGTCGACGGTGAGCCGCGCCGGGCGCACAGGCGCCGCGCTCCCGTTGGCGGGCAGCCGAGCCGCCTCCTCCTCCGAGACGTGAGCGAGCAGAGCGGCGAGCATCGCGCCGCCGAGGAGCCCGTCGCCCCACGGGCTGGCGGAGGCCTCGGTCGCGAGGTAGCGGACGCCCTTCCGCTCGAAGAGGGGCGGGGGCTCATCGCGCGCGGGCACGGGGTCGGTTCGGGCCATGCTCCGGACCGTAGCGCGGGAGCGGCCCCGGACGCGAAACGCCGGCCAAGCGGTCCCCGTGGGGGGCCCGGCTGGCCGGCGTCTCAGCTCCGCCGGGGCGGAGCGCTTCCGAACTACACCGGCTCGACGCTGTCGAAGAGGATCGTCGGGTTGCGCCTGGGCGAGTAGACGAGCTTGTCTTCGTACCAGGCCATCAGCCGGACGTTCTCGAGCACCCAGGCCGCGGGCGTGTCCGCGTTCATCGCCACCGTCGCATCCCAGTAGTGCCGCCTCCTCGCCTCGTCGTCGAACTCCAGCAGCGCGGCGTCGTAGGCGGCCTCGAAGGCGGCGTTATCGTAGAACTTCCCGCGGTTGTCCTTGGTGTACCACTGCATCGCGAAGGAGGCCTCGTAGGCGAAGGCCGACCACGGGCTCCAGTGGAACGTCGCCCGCTCCTTGTTCCCGTAGAGTCCGTCGCGCCAGACGTTGGTCTCGACCGGAATATTCTCGGTGTTGATACCGACCTCGTTGACGTCGCCGATGAAGGACTCGGAAAACGCGCGCTGCTCGGCGTCGTTCTGGCGGAACTCCACCACCGCGTCGAAGCCGTTCGGGAAGCCGGCGTCGGCGAGCAGCTGCCGCGCCTTGTCCGGGTCGTAGCCGTACGACTCGAGGTTCGGGTTGTGGCCGAAGGTCGCCAGCGAGAGGAGCTGCCCGCGCATGGGCCGCGAGAAGCCCAGGAAGATGACGTCGACCTGAGCCTGCACGTCGATCGCATGGTTGACGGCGAGCCGCACGCGCGGGTCGGCCGTGGGGCCGTCGAAGTAGCGAATGTCCCAGCCCTGCTGGCTGTCGGACTGCGGGTTCCCCACCTGCGCGCCGAAGCCGCGCACGCGCTCGGTGTCCTGGATCCCCGGCGAGTCGGCCCACTCGACGTCGTTCGTCTCGAGCGCCGCCGTCCGGGTCGTGCGCTCGCCGATGGCGTAGTCGGTCACCGAGACGATCCCGCGGTTGCCGAACCACGAGGAGGGGCTCGCCACCATCTCGATCCGGGAGTCCCTGACCCACTCGTCGATGGTGTAGGCGCCGGTCCCGACCGGCGTCTCCGCCTGGAAGTCACGCCCCTTGCTCGCGTCGTCGAAGATGTGCTTCGGCTTGAAGAGCACAAAGGTCGAGCGCCGCGGCAGGATCGGGTCGCCGGTGCCCGCGGTCGAGATCGCGACCGTCTGGTCGTCGACGACGCGCGAGGACTCGTAGGTGCCGACACGCGAGATCAGGCGCGACTCGTTCGCCGGGTCGCTGTAGTAGTCGTGGCTGAACTTGACGTCGGCCGCAGTGAACTTCACCCCGTCCGACCATTCCGCCTCCTGCAGCGTGAAGATCCAGTCGCCGCTCGACGCGTCGTACTCCCACGACGTCGCCATGTGCGGGACCACTTCCGCCTCCGGCGTCAGGCGCGTCAGCGTGTCGAAGACCGCCCAGAAGTTGAAGGAAGTGGCGGCGGTGGAGTCCGGGTCGAGGTTCGGCGAGTGGCCGCCGCTGGCGATCTTGAGGTGCGCCGTCTTGGCGGGCGGCGCGGGCGCGGCGGTGGCCGCCGCCGCTGCTGCCGTCGGGTCCGCCGTCGCGGCCGGGGCCGCCGTCGCCGTCGCCGTCGCCGCCGCCGCCTGCGTCGCGGCCGGGGCCGCCGGCGCCGCCGGCGCCGCCGCCGCGGGCTCGTCGTCGTCGTCGTCGCCGCAGCCGATCACGGCCGCGGTCGCGAGTCCCACGCCTCCGAGCACGCCGCCCCGGATCACGGCCCGCCGGCCGAACCTCTGCCGGAGAACCGTCCTCACGTCCTGATCCATGGTGTCTGTCCTCTCTGCCACGGCACTCCATCCCCTCACCGGGGCGCCGCGGTCGCCGGAGGGTACCATCCCGCGGTGCGGCCCTGCACGCTCGTCGTGGCCTCCCGCGCCCGCCGCCCCGCGGCCGCGCCGCCGTGTAGACTCGCGCCGGCGACGGGCGCGGGAGGTGCGTGATGGCGGGACGGCTGGCGGGACGGCGGGCGGTCGTGACGGGAGGCGCCTCGGGCATCGGGCTCGCCATCGCCCGGCGCTTCGCCGCCGAGGGGGCCCCGGTCGTCCTCTTCGACCTCGACGGTGCCGCCGCCGAGGCGTCCTGCCGGGAGCTGGCGGCTGCGGGCTGCGAGGCGGTAGCGCACGTCGGCGACGCCTCGGACCCCGACGCCGTCGACGCGCTGGCGCAGCGCCTCGCGGAGGCCGGCGGGGTCAACGTGCTGGTCAACGGCGCCGCGCCCTCGACCTCCCACGACGAGGGAAGCGACTGGGAGACCTGGCGCTTCGGCATCGAGAAGGCGCTCTCCTCGGCCTACCTGGTGAGCACGCGGCTGCGGCCGCTGCTCGTCGCCGGCGCCGCCGGGGCGCGGGGCGGGGCGATCGTCAACATCTCATCCGGCGCCGCCTTCGGGGCCTCGCGCTTCCCCTGGTACGGGGCGGCGAAGGCCGCGCTGCTCTCCCTCACGCGCTCGCTCGCCTGGGAGCTCGGACCGGAGGGGGTACGGGCCAACGCCATCGTGCCGGGCACGATCGCGACGCCGCGCTCGCAGACGCTGCAGCAGAGCCCCGAGCGCCTGGCGGCGATCGAGGCCAGCATCCCGCTCGGGCGCATCGGGGAGGCGGACGAGGTGGCCGAGGCCGCGCTCTTCTTCGCCGACCCCCGGAGCTCGGGCTTCGTCTCGGGGGCGGAGCTGCTCGTCGACGGCGGTCGCAACGTCGCCGGCACGATCCCGGCCGGAGCGCCGCGCCGGGGCTAGCGCCCGAAGGTCCGGATCATCAGATCCACGTTCTCGCGGATGCGCTCCTTCGACATCAGCGAGGAGGCGCAGTAGAAGGTCGAGGTGTCGACGGCGCCCTCGTAGCGCTCCGCCTGCTCCCGCACCTCGTCGGGCGTGCCGAAGATGGCGTGCTCGCGAGCGACCTCGTCGGGGACGGCCTCCACCAGGGCCTCGTCGCCGCGGCGGTTGAAGAAGGCGTCCTGGATCGCGTGGCGGACGTCCTCGTAGCCCTGCGAGTCGAGCACGATCGCGTAGCTGCGGGTCGCCATGAAGCGCGCCATGTGGTGCTTCACCTCGCGCAGCGCCTGCTCCCGGTCGGCCGAGATCGCGGTGATGATCCAGGCCTCGTGGTCGAAGTCGGAGCGGCTGCGCCCGCTGCGCTCAAGCCCCACGTCGATCTCCGGCCACGCCGTCTCCTGGATGAAGCGGAGCGAGGCCATGGGGTGGCCGCAGAGACCCTGGCAGAGGTCGCCGGCGAGACGGAACATCGCGCGGTTGACGGCGGCGAGGTAGACGGGTGTCTCGCGCGGCTCGCCCGGCTGCCTCGTCTCCGCGACCTCGTAGGGGCGCCCGAAGGCGAGCGCCTGGCCGCCCCCCCGGAGGCCTCCCCCCGTCAGCTCGACGTAGCGGCCGTGGTAGCCGACCTCCTCGGAGGCCGGCGTTTCCCAGGCGAGGCGCATCGCGTGGATCAGCTCGCGGATGCGGGTGGCCGGATGGTCGAATTCGCGGCCGAGCCGGTTGATGTTCCCGCGCTTCGTCCCGCCCCCGAGGCCGAGGATGAAGCGATCCCCGGAGAGCTCCTGCACGTCGGCGCAGGCGACGGCGAGAGACCGTGGATCGTGCGCGAACGCGTGCACAACGCCGGTGCCGAACTGCGGGCGCCTGGTCGCCTGGGTCATCGCGCCGTTGAGCCCGACGGAGTTGCCCGAGTTCCAGACGACGTCGAAGCCGCGCTCCTCGGCGAGCCGCGCGAGCGGCGGCTTGTCGGCGAGGGCGGTGTAGGCGAGCGAGACTCCCCGGCGGTTCATCTGGGGCTCCTTCGGGCGCGGCCGGCGGTGCCGGATCGGTGCCGCCGCACTCTACGCCGCGCGCGCGGTGCCGTGCGAGCGGGGCTCGACCTCCGGAGCCCGGCCGCGCTACAACGCGGCGCGGGGCGGCGTGCGCCCCGGGCAGCGGGAGGCGCGCGATGCAGGGGCCGGAGGCGCACCGGGGGGAAGCGGCCGGGAACGCGGAGCCTCTCGATCTCCTGATCCGCGGCGGACTCGTGGTCACGATGAACGCCCGGCGCGAGGTCTACGCCCCCGGCTACGTCGCCGTCCGCGACGGGCGCATCGCCGCGGTCGGCCGCGACGGGGAGTGCCCCTACCCCCCGGGATCGGCCGCCGAGCTGCTGGAGGGCGCCGATCGGATCGTGCTCCCGGGCTTCGTCAACGCCCACGACCACCTGCTGGGGGCGTTCGCGCGCGGCCTCGGCGCGGACCGCGCCGTCGCCGTCACGGTCCCCGAGGCGGAGGAGCGCGTCGGGGCGCGCATCCGCGGCGCCCTCGACGAGGAGGCGGCCTACGCCGCCGCCCGGCTCTCCCTGCTCGAGCTGCAGCTCTCCGGCGTCACCACCACCGCCGACAGCCAGCCCGCCCTCGCCGGGCGCGAGGAGAACGCCGACGGCACGCTGCGGGCGATCCGCGACTCGGGCGCGCGCGCGCTCTGGACGCGCGCCTCGCTCAACCGGACCGGCTACGTCGCCCGCGGGCAGCACGACTCGCTCGAGCGGGCGCTCCCCGAGCTCGACCGCCTCGCGGACCGCTGGTCGTCGGATCGCGTCGAGATCGGCGCCGAGGCGCAGGCGCTCCACCGCGTCGAGGAGGGGCTCCTGCGCGGCCTCGCCGGTTGGGCGGAGGAGCGCGGGGTGCACTTCGCGATGCACCTCTCCTACAGCGAGGAGGCGGCGCGGCACGCCCTCGAGCGCTTCGGGCGGCCGCTGCTGCTGCTGCTCGAGGAGTGGGGGGTGCTGGGCCCGCGCTTCCTCGGCTACCACCCGGTCTGGCTCTCCGCCGAGGAGATCGACGCCGCGGCGCGCTCGGGGGCCGGCCTCGCCTACTGCCCGGTCGACAATATGCTCATCGCCTGCGGCGTCGCGCCGGTCGAGCGCCTGCTCGCGGCCGGCTGCCGGCTCGGGCTCGGCGTCGACCAGCCGAACGACGGGCACAGCGTCTTCGAGCTGATGAAGCTCGCCGTCCTGATCCAGCGCATCACCCACCTCGACGCCTCGCTCGGATCCCCCGAGCAGGCGCTCGAGCTCGCCACGCTCGGCGGGGCACGGGCGCTCCACCGCGAGCGCGAGCTGGGCTCGCTGGAAGCGGGGAAGGCCGCCGACCTGGTCGTGATCGACGCCCGCCGGCCGGCGCTCGCCCCCTTTACCGGCCGCCTCTCGAACCTCGTCTACGCCGCGACGCCGGCCGACGTGGAGCACGTCTTTGTCGCGGGCGAGGCCGTCGTGCGCGCCGGCCGCCACGCCCTCTGGGATGCGGAGGAGGTCGTGCGCGAGGCGAACCGCGCGATGCGGGCGACGCTCCGCCGCGCCGGCCTCCCGCCGGAACTCGGGCCCTACACGAGCTGGCCGCTCTCCTGAGCGGCGCCTCCCTGGGCCGACCTCAGCGCGGCGGCGGCGCCGCCGGGACCTCGGCCCCGGCCGTGCCGGTGCGGTAGTTCTGGGAGCGATAGTTCTCCGGATGCTCGAAGTCGGTGAGCACCAGCACCTCGCGGTAGAGATCGAGGAAGCCCTCGGCGCGCAGTCGGCGCGGCGTGACCTCGATCACGTAGCGCTCGTAGTCGGCGTCGACCGGCGCCACCCCCCGCGCGGCGGCGCGCCGGGCGAGGAAGGCCTCGACGCGACCCTGGTCGCGCACGAGCTCGACGTCGCCCTGGATCCAGACGTTGCGGGCGGCGCCCCGCGGCCCGATCGTGCGGCCGGAGACCTCGACCCAGTGCAGGGTGGCGCGGGGGTTGTGGGTGAGGTGGCGCATCTTGAGGTCGCCCTCGCGGATGCGGCCTATGGTCCCCAGCCGCCAGCCGCGCTCGTCGCGCTCGACGAAGCAGCCGACCTGGCGGATGTAGGCGTCGCCGCGGGCGTTCGCGGTCGTGAGGAAGGTGACGACCCCGGGGACGCGCCCCTCGATGAAGTCGAGCACGTCCTGCATCGTCTGGTCCATCCCGGCCTCCGCCCCTCGCCCCCGCGGGCGCTCACCCTACACCCGTCGGGTCGCCGCGTGGGGCGGCCCCCGCTGCGCTATCATCGCCGCGCACGGCGGCGCGCGCCGGGCGCCGGGCGCCGGCCGGGCGCCGCCGGGGAACGCGGGGTCAGAGATGGAGTTCGGCTGGAGCGAGGATGAGCAGTCCTTCCGTGCGGAGGTGCGCGCCTTCCTGAAGGAGCACTGGGACCCGAAGCCCCTGCACGACTTCGGGACGGACGATCACAAGGCACGCGAGTACGTGCGGGCCTTCAAGATGACGCTCGCCGAGCACGGCTGGCTCACGATGGCCTGGCCGACGGAGTACGGCGGGCAGGGCGCCTCCTTCGTCAGGCAGATGATCTTCAAGGAGGAGAGCGCGATCCAGAAGGCGCCGACCTCCGGCGGCGCCGAGGACATCCTGGCGCCGGCGCTGATGATCCACGGCACCGACGAGCAGAGGCGCGAGTACCTGACGCCGATCGCGCGCGGTGAGGTGCTGTGGTCGCAGGGCTACTCGGAGCCGGGAGCCGGCTCCGATCTCGCCTCGCTCCAGACGCGGGCCGTCCGCGACGGCGACGAGTACGTCGTCAACGGCCAGAAGGTGTGGAACGGCTCCCACCGGGGGGACTGGATCCACACCCTGGTGCGCACCGACCCCCAGGCGCCGAAGCACCGCGGCATCAGCTACGTCATGATCAACCTGCGCCAGCCCGGCGTCTCGATCCGGCCGATCTGGCAGATGCACGACACCGGGCGCTTCAACGAGGTCTTCTTCGAGGACGTGCGCATCCCGGTCTCGGCGCGCATCGGCGAGGAGAACCGCGGCTGGTACACGGCGATGACGGCGCTCGACTTCGAGCGCTCGGGGATCCATCTCATCATCGGCGTGCAGGGAGGCTTCGAGCGCTTCGTGGAGCATGTGCGCAGCGTGGGCTCCGATCACGCCGGCGGGCGCCTCGTCGACCGCGGCGCCGTCGCCCGCGCCGTCGCCGACACGCACATCGAGCTCGAGGTCGCGCGGCTGCTCTCCTACCGCATCACCTCGATGCAGGCGCGGGGCCTGGTCCCGAACTACGAGGCCTCGGTGGCGAAGACCTTCGGCACCGAGCTCACCCAGCGCCAGGCGAGGCGCGCCATCAACGCGCTGGGGCTCCCCGGCACGCTCCGCGAGCACTCGCCCCATGCCGTCGGCGAGGGCTCCTTCTGCGAGGCCTACATGTCGAGCGTCTCGGCGACGATCGCCGGCGGGACGAGCGAGATCCAGCGCGGCGTGATCGCGACGCGCGGCCTGGGGCTCCCGCGCGCGTAGCTCCGCGGCCTGACGGCCCGGGGACCGCGCGCTACTATCCCGGCGGGCGCGCGGGCATCCGCGGTCGGGGAGGCGGCATCATGACGACGCAGTGGGACCGTGAGAAGGGCGTCTCGCAGGACGAGGCGGAGGCGCTCCGCGAGCAGATACACGACTTCATCTCGGATCGGTCGCAGCACATGGCGTACCTGATGACGCGCCGGCGAGACGGCCGCGAGGTCATGCGGCCGGTCTCGACCTTCGTCGAGAACTGGCGCGTCGAGACGATGACGCAGGACGTCCAGCCGAAGACCGAGCACGTCCGCCGCGACCCCGTCGTCGGCTATCTCTGGGTCGGCCACGAGGACCGCGTCGAGGATCGTTTCCCGCGCTGGAACCCGCCGGTGGTCTGGATGCAGGGAAGCGCCGAGCTCGTGACCGACCAGGACGAGGTCGAGGCCTTCTACGCGCGCCGGCTGGCGAAGGCGGGTCGCGGCCGCAACCACCCCCCGGGCGACACGCTGTACATAATCCGGACGGAGCCGGAGTACGTCCGCGCGGAGGGGTGGATGGGCCAGCGCGCCATCGTCTACCGCGACTTCCCGCAGTAGCGGAGGCCGCACGGACCCGTCGGTCGTGACATAAGGACCAGAGCGAAAGGGAAGCGGGAGCGATGACGACCTACGACGAGCGCGAGGGCATCGAGATCCGGTCCAACTGGGACCGCGAGCGGGGGCTGACCGACGAGCAGGCGGAGTCGCTCCGCGCCGAGATCCTCGACTTCATCTCCGACTCGAACCAGCACATGGCGTACCTGATGACGCGCCGGCGAGACGGCCGCGAGATCATGCGGCCGGTCTCGAGCTTCGTGGAGAACTGGGTCGTCGGGACGATGACGCAGGACGTCCAGCCGAAGACCGAGCACGTCCGTCGCGACCCCGTAGTCGGCTACCTCTGGGTCGGCCGCGAGGGGCGCGACGAGTACCCCGGGGTCGGCTGGAACCCGAAGTGCGTCTGGATGCAGGGGCGCGCCGAGCTCGTGACCGACCAGTCGGAGGTCGACGCCTTCTACGCGCGGCGCGAGCAGGCGACCGGCGGCGGCCGCATGCACCCGCCGGAGGAGACGCTCTACCTGATCCGCACCACGCCCGAGTACGTGCGCGCCGAGGGCTGGGCCGGGATGCACGGCATCGTCTACCGCGACTTCCCGGAGCTCGGGGGCTAGCCCGGCCCTTCGGGGAGCCCGCCTGAGCCGCCGGTCGCTCCCGGGTCTCCGGGGCGCCGCGCCGGCCCGGCCGGAGGCTGCTGCTAGACTCGATCCGCGGCCGGGAGGCCCGGTCCTCGCTCCGGGGCGGGCCGCCGACGGGGGTGTCGATGCCCGCGCTCGATCGCATGCGCGTCCTGGAGCTCTCGCAGTACGAGGCGGGTCCGACCTGCGGACAGCTCCTCGCCTGGCTCGGCGCCGACGTCGTGAAGGTGGAGCCCCCGCGCGGCGAGGCCGGGCGCCACGTGCTCGGCGACGGCTCCTACGACTCGCAGTACTTCCTCAACTACAACGCGAACAAGCGCGGCGTCGCGCTCGACCTCGAGCGGCCGCGCGGCCGCGAGCTCTTTCTCGAGCTGCTCCCGGGCTTCGACGTCGTGGTCGAGAACTACGCGCCGGGCGTGATGGAGCGGCTCGGCCTCGGCTACGAGGAGCTGAGCGCCGTTCACCCGGGCGTCGTGCTCGCGCGCATCAAGGGCTACGGCCTGAGCGGGCCCTACGCCTCCTACAAGTCCTACGACCCGCTGGCGCAGGCGGCGGGGGGGATCTTCTCGCTCACCGGCGAGCCGGAGGGGCCGCCCCTGCGCTCCGGCGGCACCTTCGCCGACACGGGGACCGGGATGGTGGCGGCACTCGCCGTGACCGCGGCCTTTGTGCAGCGGGAGCAGACCGGCCGGGGGCAGGAGATCGAGCTCTCGATGCAGGAGGTGGTGACGATGTTCGTCCGCACCGTCGGGGTGCTGGACGGCAGCTGGCCGCACCAGGCGGCGCCCCGGCGCGGCCGCGGCGCCGGCGCCCCCTCCGACATGTTCGCCTGCGCCCCCGGCGGGCCGAACGACTACGTCTACACGCTCGTCGGCACCCAGCGCATGTGGGACGCCCTCTGCACGGCGATGGAGCGCCTCGACCTCCTGGGCGACCCGCGCTTCGCCACGGCGGAGGCCAGGCGCCGCCACCAGGGCGAGCTCCACGCCGAGATCGAGCGCTGGACCAGGGAGCGCTCCAAGCAGGAGGTGATGCGCATCCTGGGCGAGGCCGGGGTCCCCTGCAGCGCCGTGCTCGACACCGGCGATCTCTTCCGCGATCCGCACCTCGAGGAGCGCGGCTTCATCCGGCGCCTGGAGCAGCCCTGCGAGGGGGGCGGCGTCGAGGAGCGCACGCTGCTCGGGCCTCCGATGCGCCTCTCCGCATCGGAGGTGGCGCTCTCGCCCGCTCCCCGGCTCGGGGAGCACACCGAGGCGGTGCTCGCCACAGAGCTCGGACTCGACGCCGCCGCGCTGGAGGGGCTGCGCGCCGAGGGCGTGATCCTGTGAGCGCGGAGGGCGCGGGCGGCATCACCGGCGCGGAGCTCCTCGCCCGCAGCCTCACACAGCAGGGCGTGCGGTTCATCTTCGGCGTCGTCGGCGTGCCGGTGACGCCGGTGGCGGAGGCCGCCCAGCGCCTCGGCATCTCCTACATCGGGATGCGCAACGAGCAGGCCGCCTCCTACGCGGCGCAGGCGGCGGGCTACCTGACCGGGCGGCCGCAGGCCTGCCTGGTGGTCTCGGGTCCGGGCGTCGTGCACGCGCTGGCGGGGCTGGCCAACGCGCAGGCCAACTGCTGGCCGATGCTGCTCATCGGCGGCGCGTCGCCCGGCTACCAGGAGGGGATGGGCGCCTTCCAGGAGGAGCGCCAGCTGCTGTCGACGACACCCTTCACCAAGCTCTCGCGCCGCGTCGAGCACACCGGGCGCATCCCCTTCTTCGTGGAGCAGGCCGTGCGCACGGCGCTCTTCGGGCGCCCCGGGCCCGTCTACCTGGAGCTGCCGGAGGAGGTGATCGAGGGGCGCGTCGAGGGCGCCGCGCCGGAGGCGCCGACCGTCCCCGAGCCGCCGCGGCCCGAGGCGCCGGCCGAGGCCGTCGAGGCGGCGCTCGACGCGCTGGCGGCGGCCGAGCGGCCGCTCGTCGTCGTCGGCAAGGGGATGGCGTGGGCGCGCGCCGAGGCGGAGGTGCGCGAGCTCCTGGAGCGCACGCAGCTCCCCTTCCTTGCGACGCCGATGGGCAAGGGCGTCGTCCCCGACAGCCACCCGCTCTCGGTCGCGGCCGCCCGCTCCACCGCGCTGCGCGGGGCCGACGTCGTGCTGCTGCTCGGCGCGCGCCTGAACTGGATGCTGCACTTCGGTCGGCCGCCGCGCTTCCGCGAGGACGTGCGCGTGCTCCAGCTCGACCTCGCCCCGGAGCAGATCGGCCACAACGTTCCCGCCGCGGTCGCGCTGGTGGGGGACGGCCGCTCCGTCGCCCGGCAGCTGCTCGACGCGCTCGAGGGCAGGGGGTGGGAGTACCCGCAGGAAAGCACCTGGCGTACGACGCTTGAGGCGCAGGTCGAGCGCAACGCGCGGCAGATCGCGCCGATGCTCGCCGACGAGAGCGCGCCGATGAACTACTACCGCGCCTTCCGCGAGATCCGGCGCGCGGTGCCGGCGGGGAGCGTGATCGTCTCCGAGGGGGCGAACACGATGGACATCGGCCGCACGCAGCTCCCTAACGAGGAGCCGCGCACGCGCCTCGACGCCGGGACGCACGGGACGATGGGGGTCGGCCTCGGGTACGCGATCGCCGCCGCCTGCGTCGACCCGGACCGCCCGGTGATCGCCGTCGAGGGCGACTCGGCCTTCGGCTTCTCCGGGATGGAGCTCGAGACGGCGGCGCGCTACGGGCTTCCGATCACGGTCGTCGTGCTGAATAACGGCGGCATCGGGAGCGGGATGCCCCAGCAGCCGCCCCCCGCCGGGATGCGCGCTCCCGGCGCGCTCTCCGCCGGCGCGCGCTACGAGCTCCTGGCCGAGGCCTTCGGCGGCGCGGGGTTCCGGGTCGAGCGCCCCGGGGAGCTGGGGCCGGCGCTCGCGGCGGCGCTCGCCTCGGAGGGGCCCTCGGTCGTGAACGTCGCGATCGACCCGGCGGCCGGCCGCAAGCCGCAGCAGTTCCACTGGAACACGCGCCTCGAGCCGCCGGCGGCGGAGGCCGCCGGCGGGGGCGGGGGGAGCGGGTAGCGCCCGCGCGCCCGGAGGCGCGCGGCGGGGGATGAGGTCGGCGATGCCGGGGATCGGAAACGGGGCCGCGGCGGCGGCAGGCGGCGGGGCGGCGGCGCGGGCCGCGTTCGCCTCACGCGTGCGCTCGCGCGAGTTCACGCCGCTGCCCGGCGTCTTCGACCTGATCTCGGCGCGCATCTGCGACGGCTACGGCTTCTCCGGTCTCTACATGACCGGGTACGGCGCCGTCGCCTCGCACCTGGGGCTCCCCGACGCCGGTCTCGCCACCTACAGCGAGATGGTGGAGCGCGTCTCGCGCATCTGCTCGGTGACGCGCACGCCGCTCATCGCCGACGCCGACACCGGCTACGGCGGCCTGCTCAACGTGCAGCACACGGTGAGGGGCTACGAGCGCGCCGGGGCGGCCGGGATCCAGCTCGAGGACCAGCAGTTCCCGAAGAAGTGCGGCCACGCGCCGGGGAGCAGGCCGGTGATCGAGCTTCCGGAGGCGGTGGCGAAGATCGCCGTCGCCGTCGAGTCGCGCGAGTCGGAGGATTTCCTCGTCGTGGCGCGCACCGACGCGCGCTCCGACTACGGGCTGGCGGAGGCGCTGCGCCGCGCCGAGGCCTTCGCCCGGGCCGGGGCCGACGTGCTCTTCGTCGAGGGGCCGCGCTCGCTCGAGGAGATGCGCGCGGTGGGCCGCGCCCTCGACCTCCCGCTGATGGCGAACATGGTCGACGGCGGCCGCACGCCGGTGCTCTCGCGCGAGGAGCTGCGCGAGGTCGGCTACACGCTCGCCCTCTTCCCGGCGACCGGCTTCCTCGCGGCGGGAGCGGCGCTGCGCTCGGTCTACTCCCACATCGCCGAGCACGGCTCCAGCGCCGGTCTCGCGCAGCCGCTGCACGACTTCGACGCCTTCAGCGAGCTGATGGGCTTCCCCGAGGTGCGGGAGTTCGAGGAGCGCTGGGCGAGCCGGGTCGAGGAGCTCTGAGGGGAGACCCCACGTGGCGGAGGCGGCGGCACACGCACGGCCGGAGGGGCGACCGGCGATGGTCTACGGCGGGCGCGCCCGGCTCGGGCTGATCGTGCCCCCGACCAACACGGCGAACGAGGCGGAGTGGCAGCTGATGGCGCCGGAGGGGGTGAGCGTGCACTCCGTGCGCATGCCGCTCCACACCGACGCGGCGAGCGAGGAGGGGCTGCGCGCGCTCTACGCCGACGTGCGGCGCGCCTCCTCCGACCTGGCGCAGGCCTCCGTCGACGTCGTCGCCTACGGCTGCACGGCCGGCTCGATGACCGACCCGATGACGGCGCTCGGCGACTTCGTGACGGAGCTGACCGGCGTGCCGGCCGTGACGACGGCGGCCTCGCTGGTCCACGCGCTGCGCGCGCTCGGCGCGACCCGCGTGGCGGTCGCGACGCCGTACCACGACGCGCTGAACGAGCACGAGCGGGACTTCCTCGGGACGAACGGCATCGAGGTGGTGGCGATGGCCGGCCTCGGCATCGGCGCGGGGGGCCCCCACGAGTATGTCGAGATCGCCCGCGTCGGCCTGGGCGAGGTGCGCCGGCACGCGCTCGCGGTCGACCGGCCGCAGGCGGAGGCGCTGCTCATCAGCTGCACCGACCTCGCGACGCTTTCGCTCATCGCCGGGCTCGAGCAGGAGCTGGGGAAGCCGGTCGTGACCAGCAACCAGGCGACCTTCTGGGCGGCGCTGCGCGCCTCCGGGGACGTGGGACGCCTCGAGGGCTGCGGCGCCCTGCTCGCGCGCCACTAGCACCGCCGGCGGGCGGCCGGGGGGAGGGGCTTCCGCACCCTCGCCCCGCTAATGTTGCGTAAGTTAGTCGGGTATGACAACATCTCCCGAGTGACAGCGCTCCTCGCCCCCCGCCGCACGGTCGACCGCTTCACGGTCGCGGGCCTGCTCGCCATCGCGGGCCTCGCCGCCGTCTACCTCTTCGCCCTGCGCGTCGACGCCGCGTGGCCGGTCTTCTGGGTAGCCGGCGTCGCCTTCGGCATCGTCAGCCAGCGCAGCCGCTTCTGCTTCGTCGCCGGCTTCCGCGATCTCTTCCTGATGCGCCAGGGCCGGATGATGCGGGGCATCCTCGCGGGCCTCGCCGCCGGCAGCATCGGCTTCGCGATGATCATGGCGACGGTCGTACCCAACGCGGGGAGCGGCGTGCTGCCGGCCGACGCGCACATCCTCCCGCTCGGCATCGCGACGGTGTTCGGCGGGCTGCTCTTCGGCTTCGGGATGGTGCTCTCCGGCGGCTGCGTCAGCGGATCGCTCTACCGCATGGGCGAGGGCTACGTCGGATCCTGGATCGCGATCGCGGGCGTGCTGCTCGGCCTCTACGGGCTCAACCGCACCTGGAACTGGTGGTGGGACCACCAGATCAGCAGCGACCGCATCTCGTGGCTGCCGACCGATCTCACCTACACCGGGGCCGTCGCGGTCACGCTGGCGCTTTTTGCGCTCGCCTTCTTCGCCGTCTCCTGGTGGGAGCGGGGCGCCTTCCGGGGGATGAGCTTCGTGGTCCCGGTGACGAGCGCCTCGGCCGCGCCCCCACCGCCCTCGACCTCTCCCTCCGGCCTCTGGCGGCGCCTCTTCCGCGAGGAGTGGACGCCGCTCGCCGGCGGGCTCGCGCTCGCCGCGGTCAACATCGTGCTCTTCATCCGCTACCGTCCGCTCGGCGTCGTCGGCGAGCTCTCGCGCTGGTCCGCCGATCTCGGGGCGACCCTCGGCGCCGGCGTCGGCGAGCTCAAGGGCATCAGCGACATCCCCGGCTGCGTCCCGCAGTTCGTCGAGGGGACCTGGTTCACCGACGCCTTCATGCTCAACGTGGGGATCGTCGCCGGCGCCTTCACCGCGGCGCTGCTGGCGCGGGAGTTCCGCCCGCGCGTGCCGCGCGGGCCGAGGCGCTACGTGCAGTCGCTCGCCGGGGGCCTGGTGATGGGCTACGGCGCCGGGCTCGGGCTCGGCTGCACGCTCGGCGCCTTCTTCTCGGCGATCCCCTCGCTCGCCCTCAACGGCTGGTTCTACGCCGCCGCGCTCGCGGTCGGCGCCTACGCCGGGACCGCCTTCATCCGGAGGTTCCCGTGAGCGGCGCCGCGGCGGCCGAGGTCCTCGACCTCCGGGGGCGTCCGGCCGCCGAGCAGCTGCGCGAGGCGCACGAGGCGGGGGAGCGCGCCGCAGCCGGCGGCGGGGCGCGCATCCTCACCGACCTCGACATCGTCGCCACCTATGTGCTGCCGCAGGCGGCGCAGCGCGGACTGCGCTGCCGCGTCGATCCGCCGGACGGCGGAACGCGCTCGCTTCAGCTCTCGCCCGCCGGGGGCGCGGCGGCGCCGGCCGGAGAGCCGCAGGGAGAGCCAGCCACGGAGTCAATCGCGGAGTCGGGAGAGAGGGAGGGATGAAGATGGCCACCACGAGCGAGGCGCCGGTCCTGGACGTGCGCGGGGAGATCTGCCCGTACCCGATGCTCAGGACCAACCGCGAGCTCGACGACGTGCGGCCGGGCGTCGCGGAGCTGCGCGTGATCACCGATCACCCGCCGGCGCTCTCGACGATCCCGCCGGAGGCGATGAAGCGCGGCTACGGCTGCGAGATCAGCGAGCGCCGCTCCGGCGAGTGGGAGATACGGATCTTCAGCGCCGAGGGGGCCGCCGACTAGCTCGGCACCTGGAAGTGTGTCAGCGCGGTCCCGCGGCGGGACCGCCGGAAGAAGAGGACGCCGCCGAGCGGGCGGCATAGCGAGCGGAGGAGAGAGATGGATAGATCCGACCGACCGGGAGGGATATCGAGGCTCTGGCGGCGCGGGGCCGGGCTCGTGGCGCTGGCCGCCGTGGCCGGCGCGGCGCTCGTCGCCGCGTGCGGCGGCGACGACGAACTGGCGGTGACCGGCCTCGACGAACGCGGCTACCACGACACGTCGAGGCTCGTCACCACGCAGTGGATCGAGGACAACCTCGACAACGACTCCGTGCTGCTGATCGACCTGCGCAGCGGGGACGACTACGCCGTCGGCCACATCCCGGGGGCGGTGCAGATCCCGCGCAGCGCGTTCCAGGTCGAGATCGACGGCGTGCCCGGGCTGATCCCGCCGGCCGCCAACGTGGCCTCGGAGCTCGGCGCGATCGGCGCGACCGCCGAGACGACGATCGTCTTCTACGACAATCGCGGATCGATCTGGGGCTCGCGCGGCCTCTGGGTGCTCTCCGTCTACGGGCACGAGGACGTGCGGCTGCTCGACGGCGACTTCCCGCTCTGGGAGTCCGAGGGTCGCCGGGTCAGCACCGGGGCGTCGGCGCTCGCCGCGGCGGACTACGCCTTCAGCTCCTCGCCGAACGGGGACATCATCGCCGGCTGGGATGAGATCGTCGCCGCCATCGACGACCCGAGCGTCCTGGTCTGCGACGCGCGATCGCCGGAGGAGTACGCCGGGCGTGACGTGCGCGCCGACCGCGGCGGGCACATTCCCGATTCGGTCAACGTCGAGTGGAGCCGCGCGCTCGACGAGGACGGTCGCTTCAAGTCCGCCGACGAGTTGCGCGCTCTCTACGAGGGCGAGGGCGTCGTCGCGGGCAACACCGTCTACACGCTCTGCCAGACGGCGGTGCGCGCCACGCACACCTGGTTCGTGCTCTCAGACCTGCTCGGCTACGACGACGTGCGCGTCTACGACGGGTCGTGGGTGGAGTACGGCAACCGCGAGGACTCGCCGATCGACTCGTAGCCCGAGTCCCGGCAGCAGGGGCGGCGGCAGCCGCCCGACGGGGCCCCGCGCGACATAGCGCGGGGCCCCGATCGTTGCCCCGGCTAGTGCTCCTCGAAGAGCAGGCCCATCCCGGCGATCTGGTCGGAGATGCCGAGCGTCCGCAGCGTGTGCCAGGCGTTCGCGACGTTGATCGGGATCACCGGCTTGCCGAGCTGGCGCTCGAGCGTCGGGAAGATGTCGACCGCCGAGAGGTTGGTCCCGACCTGGACGATGGCGTCGATGCCCGAGGCGTCGAGCTCGCGCACGGCCTCGAAGACGTCGGATCGCGGCGTGTGCGCGATCGAGGTCGCGGTGGCGCACTTGAGGCCGACGATCTTGCGGACCTCGAAGCCCATGTCGGTAAAGAAGGCGTGCACGTTCTCGTCGCCGATGGGCTGGTAGGGGGTGAGGACGCCGAGACGCCTCGCGCCGAGCGTCTCCAGCGCGTCGACGCAGGCCGTCGCGCCGGTCGTGAGCGGGATGTCCCCGATCTGCTCCTTGACGCGGCGGATGAACTCCTCGTTGCCGGCGAGCCCGCCCCAGAAGGTCTCGGCGCTCATCCCCATCATCACGCAGGTCGGCTCGCAGGTGAGGAGGTCGCGCACCGCGACCGGGATCTCGGTGCGGATCAGCTCGAGGAAGACCAGGAAGGCGTCGTCGGTGTCGAGCGCCGGGGACTCCACGAAGAAGCGGCCGGGGTGCCAGGTGACGCCGGGCACGGCGATCTTCGCCAGGTCGTACTCGACGGCGGTGTTGGTGGAGGGGATCACCACGCCCACGCGCGCGCGGTAGCCGATGTAGTTCTCGAGCCGCTCGTCCATCGTCCCGGCGTCGGCAACGGTCGTCATCGCGTCCCTCCTCGCACCCCGCCCCGCATGCAGGCGATGGCCTCGGCCGCGCCCGCCAGGTCGGCGTACTTCTGCTCCATGTCGAACAGGTTCGCCTCGTGGGGTCCGAGCGCGCGGTCGCCGACGCAGTCGCGCACGACGATGGTGCGCAGATTGTAGCTCATGGCATCGACGACGCTGGCGCGCACGCAGCCCGAGGTCGTGGCGCCCGTAACGAGCAGGGTGTCGACGCCGCGGCCGAGCAGCCAGGGGGCGAGATCCGTGCCGAAGAAGGCCGAGGGCTGCGTCTTCCGGATCACGTGCTCGCCGGGTCGGGGCGCGAGCTCCGGGACGACCTGGCTCCCCTCCGACTCCTCGGTGAGGTCGAGCAGCCCCGGCGCCTTGCGGGTGAAGACCCCGGCGTCGGAGCCGTCGTCCGCGTAGACGACGCGCGTGAAGGCGATGGGGAGTCCGGCCGAGCGCGCCGCCTCGAGCAGGGGCCGCGTGCTCGCGATCGCCCCGGCGATGTTGCCGCCGCCGAAGCGCTCCGGGTCGGCGAAGGCGTTGATGAAGTCGACCACGAGCAGGGCCGGGCGCTCGCCGAAGCCGACCGCGCGGCCGAGGCCCTGGCGCTCGTAGAGCGCGCGCTCGGCGTCGGAGGCGGGGCCGCTCACGCCAGCTCCCGCTCGCGCTCGAGCGAGGCGATCATCGAGGAGTTGCGCAGGAAGGCGAGGGCCAGCTCCCGGTCCTCCGCCGTGCGCCGCCACTCCTCGTGCCGCTCGCGCCGGCGCCCGGGGTCGCTCTCGCGCAGGAGCTCCCGGTTGCGGAGCGACGCCGCCTGCACGTGCTCGAGGCAGACGGTGCGGCGCTGGCGCTCGTAGACGTCGAGCAGCGAGTCGTCGGCGCCGCGCCAGATCGCCGCCAGCTTCTTCGCCAGGTTCACGGCGTCGTGCACGCTCCCGTTCATCCCCATCCCGCCGAGCGGGTTGTTGACGTGGGCGGCGTCGCCGGCGAGCAGGATGCGGCCGAGCCGGTAGCGCACGGCGACGCGCTGGTGCACGCGGTAGAGCGAGCGGTGCGTGACCTCGTAGGGCTCGCCGCGGGGAAGCACGCTCTGCATGCGGCGCTGCACGCTCCCGTCGCTCGTGAGATCGCCGCCCTCGTGCTCCGAGTCGGTGGGGAAGAGCACGCGCCAGAAGTAGCGCGTGCGCAGGAGCACCAGCCACTCCTCAGGATCGGAGAGGTAGTTGACATAGCTCAGGTCGGGGATCTCCTCCCGGAAGTCGAAGGGCGTCGTCAGCACCAGGAAGAGCTCCGGGAAGGTGAGACCCTCGAACTCGATCCCCTGCGAGATGCGGACGAGCGAGGCGGCGCCGTCGGCGCCTATCAGGTAGCGCCCGCGCTCGCTCCGCTCCTGCACGCCCCCGAAGCGGACGAGCGCGGAGACGCCGCTTTCGTCCTGGTTCGCCCCCACCACCTGCTCCGAGAAGCGCACCTCGCAGCCGCCGCTGGCGCGGAGGCGCTCGAGCAGGATGCGCGTGAACTTCCACTGCTCGGTCTGCACGCGGTAGGGATGGGCGGTGAGGCCGGCCAGCGCCGAGAGGTCGAAGGTCGCGACCGGCCCGCTCTGCCGGTCGCGGTACTGCCAGGTGGGGGCGATCAGCCCCTGCTCGATCACGCGCTCGGTGACGCCGCCGAGCTCGTCGAGCATGTCGAGCGTCGGCGGGTGGAAGGTGGAGGCGCGCGGGTCGATGGGGAGGCTCTCCTCGGCCTCAAAGACGGTGACCGGGATGCCGGCCTCGACCAGGAAGGAGGCGGCGCTCAGCCCCGCCGGCCCGGCGCCGGCGATCAGCACGCGGTCCTCTGTCGCCATATGCTCCCCCGCCCTCCGGCGTTGACGCGCGAGTCCTGTATACAACGGGGCCTACATACCGTAGTACCCCTGCCGGCACCACCAGAGGGGTGCGCGAGAGCCAGTGTCACTTCGTCTGTCCGCGTTGCGGTTGGTCGGGCGATGCCGATCTCAACGCCGCGCGCAACGTGCGGGAGAGGGCATGGAACACGGCGGCCGTGGCGGTCGTCGAGAGACGGTCGGCCGGGTGACACCCGGTCACGTCCCGGGGCCGTCAGGAAGAGGTGCATGGGCGCCCCCGTGGGCACCAGCGCATATCGCCCCTATACAATCCGCCGAGGTTTCTGCCCACCGCCCGCGGTGTGCTACCGGTGGATGGAGTGCCCGTGCCCTACGACTTCGTGCCGCTCCCCGAGCGAGCGCCGCTCCGCTGGCCCAACGGCGCACGGCTCGCGCTCATGATCACCTTCAACCTGGAGCACTGGGACCTGGTGAAGGAGACCGACCTTCCCTACTACGCCGGGGGCCCGCCGGCGCTCCCCGACCCCCTCCCCGGCCGCGTCGCCGACTTCCACAACTACTCCTGGCGCGAGTACGGCCAGCGCGTCGGCATCTGGCGGATGATGCGGGTCATGGACGAGGCCGGCGTCCCCGCCGGCTGCACCATGAACGCGAAGACCGGGCTCGAGCGGCCGGCGATCATCGACGCCGCGCTCAAGCGCGGCTGGGAGCTCATCGCCCACAACTACGAGCAGGGCGACCTGCTCACCAACTACGACTCAGACCCCGAGGCCGAGCGCGCGCTCATACGCGAGACGCTCCGGGTCTTCGAGCAGGTGACCGGGCGCAAGGCGCGGGGCTGGCTCTCCTCGTCGCTGCGCGGCACGCAGCAGACGCCGGAGATCCTGGCCGCGGAGGGGCTGCTCTTCTTCTGCGACTACATGAACGACGATCAGCCCTACCTGATCCGGACCGCCGCCGGCCCGATCGTCTCCACGCCGTACTCGGTCGAGATCAACGACTTCACGCTCTTCCACCGCCGCGGCATGACCACCTCGCAGGTGCTGGAGTCGCTCACGGAGCAGTTCGACCAGCTCTACGCCGAGGGCGCCGAGTCGGGGCGCCTGATGAACGTCGGGCTGCACCCGCACGTCTCCGGGCACCCCTACCGCATCCGCGCGCTGCGCGAGTTCGTCGAGCACGCGAAGGCGCACGACGGCGTCTGGTGGGCCACCCGCGAGGAGATCGCGGAGTGGTACCTGGAGCACCACGCCGAGCACATCGCGCCGGCCGGCTCAGCGCCGCCGCCCGCGTAGGGCCCGGGGCCGGATCCGGTGGTCGCGACCGTCTACGAGACGCCGGACGATGCCCTCGAGGGCGTCGGGGACGGCGCGACGGTGATGGTGGGGGGCTTCGTCTCGGCGGGCTCGCCCTCCCACCTGATCCTGGCGCTCAAGCGGCGCGGGACCAAAGACCTCACCGCGATCGCCAACAACATCGGGCTCGGCGACAAGCTCGACGAGCTCTGCGAGCAGCGCCAGCTGCGGAAGATGATCGCGAGCTTCGCGATCCGCGCCTCCGGCGGGCGCCGCAGCCGCTTCGAGGAGCTCTACCACGCCGGCGAGGTGGAGCTCGAGCTCGTGCCCCAGGGGACGCTCGCCGAGCGCATCCGCGCCGGCGGCGCCGGCATCGGCGGCTTTCTCACCCGCACCGGGCTCGGCACGCCGCTCGCCGAGGGGAAGCAGGAGCTCGAGCTGGGCGGGGAGCGCTACCTGCTGGAGCGGCCGCTGCGCGCCGACGTGGCCCTGATCCGGGCGCAGCGCGCCGACCGGCTCGGCAACCTCGTCTACCGGGAGGCGGGCCGCAACTTCAACCCGGTGATGGCGACGGCGGCCGACCTGGTGATCTGCGAGGTCGAGGAGATCGTCGAGCCGGGGGAGCTCGACCCGGAGCGGATCGGGACGCCCGCGGCCTACGTCGACCGCCTGGTGCGCTGCGACCCCATCGAGGTGCGCTGGTCCGGGTAGGCCGGCGGCGCGAGGCGGAGAGGAGGGGGCATGCCGGGACTCACGCGCGAGCTGGTCGCGCTGCGCACGGCGCGGGAGCTTCCGGAGGGGGCGGTCGTCAACCTGGGGATCGGCCTCCCGACGGAGGTCGCGGGCTTCCTCCCCGAGGGGCGGCTCGTGCTCTTCCAGGCGGAGAACGGGATCCTGGGCTACGGCGGGATCAGCGACGCCGACTACGACCCCGACCGCATCAACGCCGGCGGCCAGCCGGTCGATCTCCTTCCCGGCGCGAGCTTCTTCGACAGCGCGAGCTCGTTCGCGATGATCCGGGGCGGCCACGTCGACGTCGCGGTGCTCGGCGGGCTCCAGGTCTCCGAGCGGGGCGATCTGGCCAACTGGTTCGTGCCGGAGCGGGGCGGGGGCTCGGTCGGGGGCGCGATGGATCTCGCGGTCGGTGCCCGGCGCCTGATCGTGGCGATGGCTCACACGACGCGCGACGGCGCACCCCGCATCGTGAGCGAGTGCTCCTACCCGCTGACCGCTCCCCGGTGCGTCGACCTGATCGTGACCGACCTCGCGGTGATCGAGGTGATGCCGGAGGGCCTGCTCCTGCGCGAGCTGGCGCCGGGCGTCAGCGCGGAGGAGGTGCAGGCGGCGACGGAGCCCCGGCTCGCGCTCGCCGGCGACTTGAGGGAGATGGCGCTCTAGCGCCGGGAAGGGCCTCACCATGACCGACGGGAACGCAGCCGCGCTCGCCCCCGACGACATCGTCCTGCTCTCGGGCGTGCGCACGGCGATCGGGACCTTCGGCGGCGCGCTCTCCGAGACGCCGGCCTCCGATCTCGCCGCCGCCGTCATCCGCGAGGCGGTCGCGCGCGCCGGGATCGAGCCCGCGCAGGTCGACCAGGTGATCCTGGGCTGCGTCGGTCAGGTCGCGGAGGATGCCTACATCGCGCGCCACGCCTCCGTGAAGGCCGGGATCCCGATCGGGACGCCGGCCTACACCGTGAACCGCATCTGCGGCTCGGGTCTCGAGGCGATCCACGAGGCGGCGCGCTGGCTGGCGGCGGGCGACGCCCGCATCGTCGTCGCCGGCGGCGCCGAGAACATGAGCCGCATGCCCTACTACGTGCGGAAGGGGCGCTACGGCTACCGCTACGGCGACGGGGCGCTCGAGGACGGCACGCTCGACCTGGTCACCGACCCCTTCGAGGACGTTCCGATGGGGATCACGGCGGAGAACCTGGCGGAGCGCTACGGGATCTCCCGCGGGTTGCAGGACGAGTACGCGCTGCGCTCGCAGCGGCGGGCGCGCCGGGCGATCGACGAGGGCCGCTTCCGCGAGCAGATCCTCCCGCTAAAGGTGCGGCGCGGCCGCGAGACGGTGATATTCGACACCGACGAGCACCCACGCGAGAGCTCGGCCGAGGCGCTCGGCCGGCTGCGCCCCGCCTTCCGCGGGGAGGGGTCGGTCACGGCCGGCAACTCCTCCGGCATCAACGACGGCGCCGCGGCGGTCGTCGTCACCACCGCGCGCACGGCGGCCGACCTCGGCCTGCGCCCGAGGCTGCGGCTCGTGGCGCGTGCCGAGGCCGGCGTTCCGCCCGAGATCATGGGCTCGGGACCGATCCCGGCGGTCGAGCGGCTGCTGGAGCGGGCGGGGCTCTCTGTGCAGGAGATCGACGTCATCGAGCTCAACGAGGCCTTCGCCGCGGTCGCGGCGGCGTGCTCGGAGGCGCTCGGCCTCCCCGAGGACCGCACCAATCCCAACGGCGGCGCGGTCGCGCTCGGGCACCCCGTGGGGGCGACCGGGACGATCCTGGTCGTGAAGCTGATGCATGAGCTCGAGCGCACCGGCGCGCGCTACGGCGTCGCCTCGCTCTGCATCGGGGGCGGCCAGGGGATCGCGTCGCTCGTCGAACGCACCGCGTAGCCGCTGTCCCCGCTGCCCGCGCGGCACGGCGGGTGCACGAAGGCTGACCGGGCTTGTGCTTCGGGGCTGCACCCTGTCGTGACCGCCTGGCGGTGGTGCGGCCTGGCTAGGTGACGCCCTCGTCACGGAGGTGCACGATTTCCTCCCAGTCGAGCCCGATCTCCTCCAGGTAGCGCTCCGTCGAGTCGCCGAGCTCGGGGGCCGGCCCGGAGAGGCTCGCCGGCCGGCGCCCGAACTGGATCGGCGATCCCGCCACCGTCACCTCGCCGAGCACCGGGTGCGGCAGGGTCTGCAGGTAGCCGTTGGCCCACGCCTGCTCGGAGGCGAGTACGTCGTCGTAGCTCTGCACCGGCGCGAAGATGATGTCCTGCTGCTCGAAGTGCTCGAACCAGTGGGCGCGCGTCTGCTCGCGGAAGCGCCGCTCGAGCTCGGCGTTGATCACCGGGAGCCCCGCCGCGCGCCGCCGGTCGTCGGGGAAACGCTCGGCGAGCTCGGGGGTGCCGACGAGCGCTGAGAGCCGACGGAAGCGGTACATGTCGACCGAGCCCAGCACGAACCAGCCGTCCCGGGCCTCGAAGGCGCGCCAGATCCCGCGCCTGCTCGCCTCGGGGTGGCCGAGCCCGCCGCGCCCGGCGTCGCGCCCCATCACCGAGTGCGTCGTGATCTCGAAGCTCTGGAGCGCGATCTGCGAGCCGTAGAGCGAGACGTCGACCTGCTCCCCCTCGCCGGTGGCGCGCGCGCGCAGCAGCGCCGCCAGCATCCCGACGGCGAGCAGGATCGCGCCGGTCTGGTCGGCGATAGCGGCGCCGGCGGGGGAGGGGGGATCGCCCTCGGAGCCGGTCTTGGTCATGATCCCGCCCATCGCCTGGCCCATGATGTCGACGCCGGGGCGCCCGGCCATCGGGCCCAGCGGGCCGAAGCCCGTCGCGCTGCCGTAGACGATGGCCGGGTTGACGGCGCGGAGATCCTCGTAGCCGAGGCCGAGTCGCTCCATCACGCCGGGCCGGAAGTTGTTGACGACGACCTCCACGCGTTCGACCAGCCGCTTCACGATCGCGAGAGCCTCGGGCCGCTTCAGGTCGAGCGTGACGCTGTGCTTGCCGCGGTTGTGGGCGACGAAGTAGGGGACGGGGCGCTCGCCGGGGAAGATGTGGCGGCCGCGCTCGCCGTCCCGCCCCTCTACCTTGATGATCTCGGCGCCCATGTCGGCCATCAGCGCCGTCGCGAACGGGCCCTGCTGCGCCCAGGTGAAGTCGAGGACGCGGACGCCTTCCAGTGGTCGCGTCACGCGCGCCCCCTCCCCTCGCCGCTGCCCGGCCGGCGGATCGTACGGGCGCCGCGGAGGCGCCTCAAGGAGCGCCCGCGCCCGCGCCGCTCAGCCCCGCGGCAGCCCGAGCCCGCGCGTGGCGATCACGTTGCGCTGGATCTCGTTGCTCCCGGCCGCGATCGTCGAGGAGATGTGGTCGACCGAGCGGTAGGTGTGCACGCCGCCCAGCGGGGCGTGGGGCGAGCCGGGCCAGAGCGTCGCGTAGAGCCCGAAGGCCTTCATCGCGCTCTGCTGCAGCCCCTGCGAGAGCTCGGATCCGACGATCTTCGAGATCGAAGCCTCGTAGTTCGGGACGCGCCCGCTCCTCTGGATCGAGATGATGCGGAAGGAGAAGTTGGCGAGGATCTCGGTCTCGAGGTAGCGGCTCGCGAGCAGCTGGCGAATCGAGTCGAGGCGCCCGAGCCGCGATCGCTCACCTCCCTCGTCGGAGCGGAGATAGGCGAGCAGCTCCTCGACCTCGCGCCGCTGGGCGACGGCGCCGCCCACGTTCGAGCGCTCGTGGTCGAGCAGCGTCATCGCCACGTACCAGCCGCGGTTCTCCTCGCCGACGCGGTTGGTGACCGGCACCCGCACGCGCTCGTAGAAGGACTCGTTGGTGCGCCGCTCCCAGGCGGCACTGATGATCGGCCGCACCTCGACGCCGGGGCTGTCGAGCGGCAGCAGCAAAAAGGAGATGCCGCGGTGCTTCGGCGCCTCGGGGTCGGTGCGCACGATCATGAAGATCCAGTTGGCGACGTGGCCGAGCGAGGTCCAGATCTTCTGGCCGGTGACGATGTAGTCGTCGCCGTCGCGCACGGCGCGGGTGGTGAGCGAGGCGAGATCGGAGCCCGCCCCCGGCTCCGAGTAGCCCTGCGCCCAGATCATCTCGCCGGCGAGCGTCGGCAGCAGGAAGCTCTGCTTCTGCTCCTCGGTGCCGTGGAGCATGATCGTCGGCCCGAGCATCTTGACGCCGGGTCCCCCGACCAGCGGCGCCTGCGCGTGCGCGAACTCCTGGTTGAGGATGAACTGCTCGATGGCGCTGAGGCCGGCGCCGCCGTACTCGGTCGGCCAGTGCGGCGCGCCCCAGCCGTGCTCGCCGAGCGCGTCGGCCCACGCCAGCGCGGAGCTCCGCGCCTCCTCGTCCCCGTGCAGCACGTCCCACTGCCACCAGTACTGCGGGCTGACCCCGGCGGGCCCGCTCTCGCGGTCGCGGTAGAAGCCCGGGAGGCGATCCTCGATCAGCTGCCGCACCTGGCTCCGGAAGGCACTCTCCTCAGCGCTGTCGGCCCAGTCCATCGTCCTGCTCCCCCGCCTCCCGCCGCGCCGGGCTCAGCCGCCCAGCGCGCCCGACCGGCTCCCGCCCGAAAGCGCCCGCGCCGGCACCGCTCCACCGACGCCGCGCGTGAGGCGCTCCGCCTCCTCGCTCGAGATGCGCCCCTCGGCGACCAGCCGCGCCGCCTGCGCAGGCGAGAGCGCCGCCTCGCCGAGCGCCGCGATCTCGAGCCGCCTCAGCGTCGAGCTCACGCCGAAGAAGACTAGCAGCGCGGCGAGCATCACGACCGAGGTGCCGGCGATGGCGGCGAGGGCGCCGAAGGCGTCGGCGGCGACGGTGACCGGGATCACGCCGAGCGGCATGACGCCGAACGACATCAAGAGCACCGCCATCACGCGGCCCCGCACCTCCTGGTCGACGCTCGCCTGGATCACGGTGTTGTTCGTGGTCATGAAGAGCATGCTCCCGGTGTTGGCGAGGGCGAGGAAGATGAGCGCCACGAAGAAGGGGCCGGTCGCCGAGAAGGCGATCAGGAAGCAGCCCATGATGATGCCGCCGGTGAGCATGATCAGCCCCTTGCGCGGCGCCGAGTCGAGGTTGGCCGCGATCAGCGCGCCGACGAGGCCCCCCACCCCGGTGCTCCCGGCGAGGATGCCGAGCGCCGTCGCGCTGTCGAAGGGGTCGCCGGCGAAGACCTCCTCGGCGATCACGGGCAGCAGCTGCTGCACGGGGAAGGAGAAGAGCGGCATCAGGAGCCCGGTCACGATCAGGAGCCGCATCAGGGGCTGCCGGGAGATGTAGGAGAAGCCGCCCAGGACCTCGGCGCGCAGATCGGTAATCGGCCCGGTGGCGGCGACCATCCCGTGGCGGGGGAGCTGGAACTCGGAGGCGACGGCGAGCGCGAAGAGCGCGGTCGTCACCAGGTACACGCCCCCGACGCCGAGCGGCGCGATCAGGAGGCCCGCCGCCGCCGGGCCGAAGATGCGCGTCAGGTTCATCCCGCCCATCTGCAGCGAGATCGCGTTCATCAGCCGGTGCTGCGGCACGAGCTGCGGGACCATCGCCTGCCGCGCCGGCATGTTGACGGCGAAGACGGCGCCGGTCCCGAGCGCCCCGGCGACGAGGTGCCAGTACTCGATCCAGCCGAAGATCACGAGCACCGCCACGACCAGGTCGGAGGCGGCGGCGAGGCTCTGGGTCACGATCAGCAGGCGCCGCTTGTCGACGCGGTCGGCGACGACGCCGCCGATGGGCGCCACGACCAGCATGGGGAGCGCGATCGCCACCGCGATGGCGGCGAGCGAGACCGCCTTGCCCGTCAGGTCGAAGGCGAGGTAGCCGCGCAGGATGAAGTTCATCTGCATCGCGAGGAAGAAGGCGCTGTTGCCGGCGAAGAACCAGGCGAAGTCGCGCTCCGAGAAGGCCGCGAACATGCGCATGCGGCCCCCCGAGCGGGGGCCGCGCGGCATCATCCCGGGGGGCGCGCCCATCATGGCGCTGGCCTCTCCTGCGCCGGCTGACCGTGCCGCCGCGGGAGCCGCGGCGATACCCTGACGTCAACGGTAGAGTTCAGCATACAGCCGACTGCGGCGGGCGTCCGCCCGCAGCGGCGCACTACTGGTAGTGGTCGCCGAGGGCTCCCGCCTCCCGGAGCTCCTCTACCTCGGCCGGGCTGAAGCCGAGCTCGCCCAGCACCTCGTCGTTGTGCTCGCCGACGAGCGCGGTCGGCCGCTCCCAGGCGGGCGCATCGGGCTCGATGCGCCAGAGGAAGCCGCCCATCGCAACCGGTCCCGTCCACCGGTGGCTGATGGTCTCGATCCAGCCCCGGGCACGCAGCTGCGAAGACTCGGCAATCTGGGCGGAGTGGACGACGCGCGCGCCGACGGCGCCGGCCTGCTGGACGGCGTCGGCGAGCTCGTCGCCCGGGCGCCGGCGGGTCGCGGCCGCCAGCGCCCGGTCGACGGCCTCGCGGCGGCGCAGCCGCCCGGGCACGGTGGCCCACTCGTGGCCCTCCTGTGCCCACTCGGGGTGCCCGAGGGCGGAGGCGAGCGCTGCCCACTCGCGGTCGTCGCGGGCGACGAGCGCCACCCACTCGTCCTCGCCGGCGGCCGGGTAGAGGCCGTGCGGCACGACGGTCGGCTCGGCGTTGCCGGTCCGGGGCGGGAGGCGGCGGTTGAGCTCCCACTCGCCGAGCAGGCCCGGGAACTGCCACACCAGCCCCTCCCACTGCGAGAGGTCGACGAAGAGTCCCTTCCCCGCCAGGTCGCGGAGCTCGAGCGCGGTGAGGGCGGCGAAGAAGAGCGTCTGCGAGCCCGTCGCGTCGGAGTGCACCGTCGGCGTCACGTCCTCGAAGGGACCGTCGGGATGGCCACGGACCGCCATGTAGCCGCTGCTCGCGTCGAGCGCGCTCCCGAGCGCGGAGCGCCCGACGTAGGGCCCGGCCGATCCCCAGCCGGCGAGCGAGATCATCACCAGGCGCGGGTTCAGGGCGCGGAGCTGCTCCCAGCCGAAGCCGAGCTGCTCGAGCTTGCCGGCGGAGTAGCCCTCCAGGAAGAGGTCGGCGCCGGAGACCAGGCGCCTCAGCACCTCCGCCCCGCCCGGCGTCCGCACGTCGAGCGCGACGTTGCGCTTGTTGCGGTTCCCCTGGTGGTGCAGCGCGTCCCGCTCGTAGACCGGCCCCTCGCCTGGCATCGTCGCCGCGCGGGGGGCGACCGGACGCGTCATCGAGTGCCGCGGGTAGGACTCCACCTTGACCACGTCGGCGCCGAGGTCCCCCATCATCGAGGCGCAGACGGGGCCGACCCAGGCCTCGGTCATCTCGACCACGCGCAGGCCGGCCAGCGCCCGGTTCGCCATCTCTACGCCCCCGCCGCCACGCCCGCCCGCGCGAGCGCCTGCCGCTCGCCCGTCGTGTAGCCGAGCTCCTCCAGGATCTCGTCGGTGTGCTCGCCGAGCCGCGGGGAGGGGCGCGCGCGCCAGCCGGCGTCCTCCTCGCTACCGACCCCCCCGAGCCGGAAGGGCGCTCCCGCCACGTGCACCGCGCCCACGCCGGGCTGCTCCACCGTGGCGAAGGAGCCCCGGGCGAGCGCCTGCGGGTCCTCGAGGATCTCCGAGACGTCGAGCACCGGGGCGCACATCACGCCCGCAGCCTGCAGCTCGTCGAAGGTCTCGCGCTTGGTGTGGGAGGCGAGGTAGTCGTGAAGCCGTCTCGCGGTCTCCGGCCAGTCGTACCCGGCCTCGCCGGGGGCCGCCGTCCCGAGGAAGCGGCAGAGCCGGGCGCCCCAGGGCTCCGTCAGGCCGAGGATCACGTAACCGTCCCCGCAGCGGAAGGTGCCGGTGACCGGCGCCTGCCCGGGCGCCGGCCGGGCGTAGAGCCGCTCGACCCCGGTGAAGGCCCAGTTCACGAAGGCGGTGTCGACGTTGCCGAGCACCGCCTCCACGCAGGCGACGTCGACGTCCTGGCGCAGCCCCTCGCGCCGTCGCGCGCGCCAGGCCGCGAGCCCGATCGCCCCCGCCGTGTGCCCGGCCTGCACGAGCGCGGCCTGCGGCCCCCGCCGCAGCGGCTCGCGCCCCGGCAGCCCCTGCCGCTGCATGCGCGTGCTCCACGCCATCAGCGAGAGATCGACCTCGCGGCGGGAGGCGTAGGGGCCGTCGAGCCCGTGCGGGGTGAGCCAGACCGTGGCGGGCCCGGAGCGGGGATCGATCAGCGCGCGCAGCCGCGGCACCTCCGCCGGCGGAAGCTCCCCCAGCACCAGCTCGGCGGTGCGGAAGAGGCGCGTCAGCACCTCGCGCCCGGAGGGCGTGTCCAGGTCGAGAACGAGGGATCGCTTCCCCGTCGCGAAGGCGAGGTGGAAGGCGCCGTGGTCGGGGTGCGGCCGGTCGCCGGGGAAGGGGGGCTGCCGCCTGAGCTCGCCGCCCCCGGGCGGCTCGACGGCGATCACGTCCGCCCCGAAGTCGGCGAAGCTCTTCGAGGCGGCACCTCCGCCGATGCCGCCCCCGAGCTCCACCACGCGCGTCCCGGCGAGCGGCTGCTCCACCATGTGCCTCCGCACGGCCGCGCGCCGGGGCCGCGCGCCGGGCTCCCGGCTGGCGTCCCCGGTCGGCGGGGCCGTATCTTCGCACACGGCGCCCCCTCCCATGCGGGGCGCGCCGGGGGGTCGGAGGCGCGGTGGGCGAGCGGCCGCTGCGCGCGGGGCTCATAGGCGCGAGCGCCGAGGGCCGCTGGGGCGCGCTCGCGCACGTCCCGGCGCTTCAGGCGCTCCCCGAGTACGAGCTCCGCGCCGTCTGCGCGACCAGGCCGGAGACGGCGCGCGCCTCGCAGCGCGCGTACGGCGTCCCCCTCGCCTTCCACGATCACCGCGAGCTGGCCGTGCACCCGGAGATCGACGTCGTGGTGGTGGCGGTGCGCGTGCCGCACCACGCCGAGCTCACGCACGCCGCCGTCTCGGCCGGCAAGCACGTCGTGACGGAGTGGCCGCTCGCCCGCGACTCCGCTGAGGCGCGGGGCATGCTCGAGGCGGCCGAGGCCGCGGGCGTGCGCCACGCGGTCGGGCTGCAGGCCCGGACGGGCCCCGCCGTGCTCGCCCTTCGCGAGCTCGTCGCCCAGGGCTTCGTCGGGGATCCGCTCTCCGCCTCCGTCCGCCACGTCGCACCCTTCGCCGGCGGCGGGGGCCGCACGAGCGGCGGGGCGTGGGGGGCGAGCCGCGCGAACGGCGCGACGATGCTCTCGATCCGGACCGGCCACGACTTCGACATGCTCCGCTTCTGCCTGGGCGAGCCGAGGCGGCTCTCCGCCCGCGTGCGGACGCTCCGGCCCTGGCGGCTCGCCGACAGCGGCGAGGAGCTGGAGACCGACGCGCCGGACTCCATACAGGTCGCCGCCGAGCTCGAGGGGGGCGTCACCGCCTCGCTTCACATCGGCGGCCACCCCTCGCCGCAGACCGGCTGGCGGATGGAGCTCCACGGCACGGAGGGGACGCTCGTCGCCGAGACGCCCGGGCTCGTGCAGTGGGGCGCGATCCGGATCGCCGGCGCGCGCAGCGGCGGGGAGCTGCGCGAGCTGCCGGTCGCGGGCCGCCACCACTGGGTCCCCCGCTCCGTCCCGGCCGGCGAGCCCTACAACACGGCGCAGCTCTTGCGCCGCTTCGCCCGCGCGGTGTACGAGGGGCACGAGATGGATCCCGACTTCCGGACGGCGCTCGAGGTCCACGAGCTGCTCGACGCCGTCCAGCGCGCATCCGACGAGGGGCGGGAGGTCGCGCTCGGCTGAGCGGGCGAGGGGAGGCAACCGGTGGCGCACACGGGGGCGGGCGGTCCCGCCGAGGACGCCGGCACGCTGGTGGTGGCCGCGCAGGCGCTGCCGCTCACCTTCGACCCGGACGACTTCCTCCCCGACCACCCGGCGGAGGACTCCGACGTCGCGATCCAGCTCTTCGACCGGCTCCTCACCTACGAGGACGGCGACGACGGGACGGGCCGCAGCCAGGACCTCGGCCGGCTGCGGGGCGAGCTCGCCGAGAGCTGGGAGGTGGAGGACGGCGGGAGGCGGCACCTGCTGCGCCTGCGCCCCGTGCGCTCCGAGCACGGCCACGCGCTCGGCGCGGAGGACGTGGCCTGGAGCTGGCGCCGGGGCATCGAGCGCCGGCAGGTCGGGCGCTGGGTCGCCTTCATGGGCTCGGTGCCTCGCCGCTGGCGGCCCGGGTGCGAGGTGCGCGCCCGGGACGATGCGACCGTCGAGTTCACGCTGGAGAAGCCGAACCGGCTCTTCCCGCACCTGCTGACGATGCAGGTGCCGCCCGTCATCGACCGCCGGGCCGCGGAGCCCAACGCCACAGAGAGCGATCCGACCGCCGGCTCCTGGCTGCGCGAGGTGGCGGCGGGCTACGGCCCCTACGCCGTCGCCGGGCGCAGCGAGCGCGAGCTCGTGCTCGAGGCCCGCGACGACCGCGGGCTCCCGCCGCCTCCGCTCCGGCGCATCGTCTACCGGCTGCTCGGCGAGGGGCGCAGCCGCGTCGACGCGCTCATCGACGGGGAGGTCGATCTCCTCTTCGAGCCGACGGCTCAGGAGCAGCGCCGTCTCGCCGCGTCGGCGGCGCCGGGCGGTCCGGTCGAGCTCTTCCGGGCGCGCGGCAACGCCCACGTCGCGCTGCAGATGGACGCCCGGCGCGCGCCCTTCGACGACCTCGAGGTCAGGCGCGCGCTCGCCCTCGCCGTCCCCTACGGGGAGATCGTGGAGGAGGTCTACGGCGACGCGGCGCGGCCGTGGCGCGGCGTCGTTCCCGACACCCACAACGGCTACGTGGAGGCGGTCGCGATCCGCGAGGATCCCGAGGCCGGCCGCGCCGCGCTGGCGCGCTCGGGGCGCCGTTCGCTCTCCGCCGAGCTCTACTGCGACGCCTCGGCCCCCGACCTGGTCGCGGTCGCCGAGCGCATCGCCTCGGCGGCCGGGCGATCGGGCATCGAGCTCGACGTGCGGCCGCTGGCCACGGGCGACTTCAAGTCGCGGCAGGTCGCCTTCGAGATGCCGCTCGCCGTCGACCGCGACGGCCACCGCTGCAACGAGATCGGCTACGGCCTCCCGCACGACTTCGGCGACCGCCGCCACGGCATCACCAACTGGGTGCAGTACGCAAACGCCGACGTCGACGCGCTGATAGAGCGCGCCGAGGAGGAGGGCGATGCGGCCGCGCGCCTTCAGCTCTTCGAGCGCGCGCAGCACCTCGTCGCGGCCGACGTGCCGTGGGCCTTCCTCGCGCAGCCCTACTTCTGCGTGGCGCACCGCCGCGGCCTCTCGGGCCTCTCCTGGCACTCGCGCCTGGGCGGCCACCCGCGCTACGCCGATCTCTCCTGGGCGAACGGGGCGCCCTGAGCGGCGAGGGGCCCGGCCCGGAGCGGGAGGCGGTTCAGTGCGCGCGCAGCTGCTCGAGCGGCCGGGGCCGGGCGCCGTGCTCGCGGCGGCGGAGCTCCCCGATCCCGCTCCCGCCCCCGACGAGCTGCTGCTGCGCGTCGAGGCCTGCGGCGTCTGCCGCACCGACCTCCAGCTCGCGCGCGGCGACCTCGCCCCCCGCCGGCTCCCGGTGGTGCCCGGCCACCAGGTCGTCGGCACGGTGGAGGCGGCGGGGGCGGAGGCCCCCGGGTGGCGCGCCGGCGAGCGGGCGGGCGTCACCTGGCTCGGGGGCTCCTGCGGTCGCTGCCGGCTCTGCGGGAGCGGTCGCGAGAACCTCTGCGAGCTCGCCGTCTTCACCGGCTGGGACCGCGACGGCGGCTTCGCGGAGCGGATGCTGGTGCGCGCCAGGCAGGCGGTGCGCCTCCCCGCCGGCTTCGGGGCCGTGGAGGCGGCGCCGCTCCTCTGCGGCGGCGTCATCGGCTACCGGGCGCTTCGCCTCGCCGGGCTCGAGGCCGGGCAGAGGCTCGGGCTCTACGGCTTCGGGGCCTCGGCGCTGCTCACGATCCAGGTGGCGCGCCACCGGGGGCTCGACGTCCACGTCGCCACGCGCTCTGCGCGCGGGCGCGAGCGCGCGCGCGAGCTGGGGGCGGGCTCGGCGGGCGGCTACGACGAGCCGCCGCCGGGGCCCCTCGACGCGGCGATCACGTTCGCGCCGGCGGGCGAGGTCGTGATCGCCGCGCTCTCGGCGCTCGCGCCCGCGGGGAGCGTCGTCATAAACGCCATCCACCTCGACCGCGTGCCGGAGTTCCCCTACCGCCTGCTCTGGGGGGAGCGCTCGCTGCGCTCGGTCGCGAACGTGACCTCCGAGGACGCGCGCGAGTTCCTGGAGCTGGCGGCGGAGATCCCGGTGCGCACGGCGGTCGAGGAGCACCCGCTCGCCGAGGCGAACCTCGCGCTCGCGCGCCTGGAACGGGGCGAGGTCGGCGGGGCGGCGGTGCTCGTTCCCTGAGCCGGGGATCCGCCCCGCGCGCCCGCTGGCGGCGGCCGGAGGCGGGCGCTACGCTCGCCGCCCGTGAGGAGAACCTCGGTGCACGCTGACTCGTCCCGAACGGCCGGCCGCGCGCTCCTGGCGCTCTGCGCGCTGCTCGTCGCGCTCGCCGCGCTCCACGCGGGGGGCGGCCGGGCGCGGGCGGATCACCCCGGGCCCGGGGCCTTCTGGGGCCTTCCGCCCCAGGGGGACGCCGTCGGCGTCGTGGTGACGACGGAGACCGCCTCACCCGGGGCGCTCGTCGCGGCGCTGCGCGCGGCAGGCTGCGATCCGATGAGCATCGCCGCCGTCGCCCGGGGCCAGCTGCGGGCCTACGTCCCCGGGGCGCCGGCCTTCGTGAACGCGCGCTTCCCGTCCGTGGTGGCCGGCGGAACGCAGGTGGCGCTGCGCTGCCGGGAGCAGCTCCCCGCGGCCGTCGACCCGGAGAACGCGGCCTACGTCGTGGAGGGCGAGGAGCTGAGGCTCGCCGGAGGGCGCCTCGAGGTCCCGTTCGAGCCCGGCTCGGCCTCCACGACCGTCACCGAGCTTGGCTCCCACCGCTCCTACGGTGACCTCGACGGGGACGGCGCGCTCGACGCGGCCGCGGCGCTCGTGCAGAACGCCGGCGGGAGCGGCACCTTCCACTACCTGGCGGTGAGCCCGGGTGGCCCCGGGGGCCCGGGGCCGACCGTCTTCCTCGGCGACCGCGTGTGGGTCGAGCGCGTCGCGATCGCGCACGGCCGCGTCAGCGTCTCCTACCTGGACCGCGGCTTCTCCGATCCGATGGCGAGCGCGCCGACGATCCCGGTCTCGCGGCAGTTCGCGCTGGAGCAGGGAGCGCTGGTCGAGCTGGGAAGCGGCGCCTGCGAGGCGCCGGCGCTCGCCGACGCAGGCTCCTTCGTGATCGTGACCGCGCCGGCCTCCGGCAGCGAGGTGCTGGGCCGCTTCACGGTGAGCGGCTGCTCGCGCACCTTCGAGTCCAACGTGAACTGGCGGCTGCTCGACCGCGGGGGGGCCGAGCTCGCCGCGGGGCACGCGGCGGGCGGCGGCGTGGACGGCCCGGGCCGCTTCCTCTTCACCGTCGAGTACGACGTCGCCGAGCGGCAGATCGGGCGCCTGGAGGTCTTCGAGGTGGACGCCTCGGAGGGCGAGGGGCTCCCGCCGCCGCTGGAGACGATCACGCTGATCCTGCGCTAGCGTCTCCTCCCCCGGGCTCGCCGGGGAGCGGGAGGGGGAGAGCGGTGCCGGGCATCGACGCCGTGCTCTTCGACCTCGACGAGACGCTGCTCGATGACGACGCGTCGATGCGGCGCGCGCTCGCAGAGACCTGCTCAGAGCTCGAGGGCGAGTACGGCCTCCCGGCCGAGCGCCTCGCGCGGGTCTACCTCGAGTTCGCCCCGCGGGCGTGGCGCGGGCTCGGGAGCGTGCCGACCGCGGGCGGTGCGCGCCCGGCGGACGGGCGGGCGATCCGCGCCTGGATGTGGGGGGAGGTACTGGGGCTCCTCGGCGTGGCCGCTCCCGCGGCCGCCGAGCGCGCCGCCGGGCTCTACGCCGCCGCGAGGCGCCGCAGCTACGCCGCCTTCGACGACGCCCTTCCCGTGCTGGAGCGCCTCTCCGCGGAGCACCGTCTCGGCGTCGTCACCAACGGCGCCTCCGACACGCAGCGCGACAAGCTCGGGGCGCTCGGGCTCGGCCGCTTCTTCGGGGCGGTCGTGATCTCCGGCGAGGCCGGGGTGGGGAAGCCCGAGCCCGCGATCTTCCGCCTCGCCCTGGAGGCGCTGGGGGTCGCGCCTGCGCGCGCCGCGCACGTCGGCGACTCGCTCGAGAGCGACGTCGCAGGCGCCTCCCGGGCGGGGATGCACGCCGTCTGGCTCAGCCGCGCGGGCGACGCCCCGCCCGCGGGCGGCCCGCGCCCCGGCGCCAGCATCCGCACGCTCGCCGAGCTCCCGGGCGTGCTCCGCCGCCTGGCCGCGGGAGCCTCACCGGCGCCGTGAATCCCGGCGCCGCGCGCGCGGGCCGGTCACGCGGGATGGGTCAGGCCTCTGTCCTCAGGCGGAGCGGCCCACGCCCTGCGGGCGACGGGGAGCGTTCCAGGCCGGGTTCGCCTGGCGCCTCACCAGCGAGCTGAAGTCCTGGTAGGAGACGGCGGGGATCGCGTAGTCCTGCCGGGAGCTGAGCTGGATGAAGGTCTGCAGCCCGAAGCTGCCGCGCGGGATGCCGGTGCCGTCGGTGAGCGGTGCGGACGGGCTCTGTGATGTCATCGGGCATCCCCTTCCGCGGCGCGAGCGGCGCCGCCGCAGGCCGATAGTAGCAGCAGCGGGCGCCGCATCGCTCGCCCGGCTCGCGCCCGCCGCCGCCCCGCGATCCGCGCGGCGGCGCTACCCTGCGTGCTCAGGCGCGGGGGAGGCGGCGATGGGCGAGGGGCCGCGGCTCGGTGTCGGCATCGCGATACCGCAGGCGCTCGGGTCGGGGCGGCCGGACGCCGCGGAGACATCCCGCTACCTCGAGCGCGTGCGGGCGGTCGCGCGCCGCGCCGAGGAGCTCGGCTACGAGGGCGGCTGGGTCCACGAGCAGGTCGTCGGGGATCGCCGCCTCGTGGAGCCGGTCGTGCTCCTCGCCTACGTCTCGGCCCTCACCTCGGAGCTCGGCCTCGGCTGCTCGGTCTTCGTGCTCCCCTACCGCCAGCCGGTGACCTTCGCGAAGCAGCTGGCGGGCCTCGACCTGATGAGCGGCGGGCGCCTCACGGTCGGCCTCGGGATCGGCCACTCCGACGAGCGGGCGCCGGCCCTGGGCGCCGCGCGCGGGCGCCGCGCCGCGCGCTTCGAGGAGGCGATGGAGGTGATGGGGCGGCTCTGGGCCGGCGGCCCCGTCGACTTCGCGGGGGAGTTCCTCCGGCTCGAGGGCGTGGAGGTCGACGGCGGGCCGCTGCAGCGCCCCCGGCCCCGGCTGTGGCTCGGCGGGCACGCCGAGCCGGCGCTCCGGCGCGCCGTCCGCCACGCGGACGGCTGGATGGGGGCGGGCGCCTCGGGGCCGGAGGCCTTCGCCTCGCAGCTTCAGATGGTGAGGCGGCTGCTGGAGGAGGAGGGGCGCGATCCGGAGACCTTCGCACTCTCCAAGCGGGTCTACGTGATGGTCGACGAGGACGGCGCCCGCGCGCGGGGTCGCCTCGTCGGGACGGCGGCGGCGGCAAGCGGCGTCGCCGGGCGCCCGGAGGATGTGACCGAGCGCCTCGAGGAGCTGCTCGCGGCGGGCCTCGATCACCTGCTGATCGACCCCGTCGACGCTCACGCGGAGCATCTGGAGGCGCTCGCGCCCCTCGCCTCCCGCGGCTCCCCGGGCGCGGGCGGGGCCGGCGGCGCCGGGTAGGGGAGGATGGCGATGGGACGGAAGTACAACAGCGAGCGCGCGGTCTCCGCCGAGGAGGCGGAGAGCCACCGCGACGAGGTCCTCGCCTTCATGGCGGACTGGGACGATGTCGCGAAGTACCTGCTCACCTACCGGCGCGACGGGCGCCCGCGCATGCGGCCGGTCGGCGCCTACATGCACGGCTGGCACATCCAGACGGTGACGCAGGATGTGCACCTGAAGACCGGCCACGTCAGGCGCGACGGCCGCGTCGCCTACCTCTTCTCCGGGATGAGCGGACGCGACCGGGGAAACGACCCGGTGAGCGTCTTCGTGGAGGGCGTCGCCGAGCTGATAGAGGACCCGGAGCGGGTGCGCCGCTTCCTGCTCTGGCGGGCGGAGCGGCTCGGCCTCGATCCGAGCTACCCGCGCGGCGACTTCGTCCCGCTGCTGATCCGCACGACGCCGCTCTACCTGCGGGCGGAGGGCTTCACCGGCCGCCGGCACCCCGTCGTCTACCGCAGCTTCCCGGGCGTCTCGGGGGCGGAGTAGCACGACGGCCCCGGCGGCCCCGGGGGGGTCCAACGAGGGCCGCGCACGGCGTAGCATGTGCCGGCGGGAGCCAGGTGCGCGGGAGGATGTGATGACCGGGACCACGACGATGCTCAGGCGCGGCTTCGTGCTGAGCCCGCACGGGAACATCGAGTACTTCGAGCTCGGGAGCGGGGAGCCGCTCGTGATGCTCCACTCCACCCCGAGCTCCTGCATGGCCTTCCGCGACGTGGCGCCCTTGCTCGCGCGCGGGGCGCGCGTGATCTCGATGTCGACCATGGGCTTCGGCCAGTCCGACCGACCGCCCGAGCCCTACACGACGCTCCACGAGTTCGGGCAGGCGGTGGTGTGGCTGATGGACGGGCTCGGGCTCGAGCGGCCGAACCTCTACGGGCTGCTGACCGGCTCCGAGATCGCGGCCGAGGTCGCGGCGGGCTGGCCGGAGCGCGTCGACCGGCTCGTCCTCGATGAGGTCTTCAACTGGAACACGCCGTCGCGGCGCGCGGTGCACGAGCGGCTCCACCGCTACTTCCCCGAGCGCCCGGACGGGAGCCACCTGCTCGATCTCTGGCGCAAGGTCGGCGGCGATCGCCCCGGGACCGACCTCAAGGTCACCACGCAGCGCTTCATGAACAACCTGATCGTGAACTCCAACGAGGGGGCCGAGGTCTACGGCGACACCGGCTGGGAGGGGGCGGCGACCTACGCGATGTGCCGCTACGAGATGTGGGATGCGACGCCCAGGATCCAGGCGCCGACGCTCGTCATGCACACCGTCGACAGCGAGCGCGGCCGCGCCCACCCCAAGTTCCTCCGGACGATCGCGCGCTCGCGCGGCGTGCGCCTCCCGAGCCGCGAGCCCGAGCTCTGGTCGGCGGAGATCCTCGCCTTCCTCCGGGAGCCCGGCGTCTAGGAAGCCTGCCCCGGCCGCGGTGCGCGCCGGCCCGCGGAAGGCGGGGGATCAGCCGAAGGCGCCGAGCCTCGCGCGCTCGGTGATCTCCGCCTCGCCCAGGCCGAGCACCTCCGAGAGCACGAGGGCGGTGTGCTGGCCGAGGTGGGGCGCGGAGCGCTCCGGGCCGTGGCGCGCGCCCTCGATGCGGAAGCCGAGCCTCGCGAGCGGCGGCGAGCGCACCCCCGCGTGCGGGGGCCGGACGTAGTGATCGCGGCTGGTGAGCTGCGCGTCGTCGAGCAGGTCGCGCCCGTCCCGCACCGGCGCCGAGGGGACGCCGGCGCCGCGCAGCGCCGCCAGCACCTCCTCCGCGCCTCGCGCTGCGGCCCACGCCGCGAGCAGGGCGTCGAGCTCGTCCTCGTGCGCCTTGCGGCCGGGAGCGCCCGCGAAGCGCGGGTCGGAGAGCGCCGGCTGGTCCGCCGCGCCGCAGAGCGCGCGCCACTCGGCGTCGTCGTGGACGGCGAGCGCGATCCAGCGCTCCCGCCCGTCGGCGCCGTCGCGGCAGCGGTAGGCGCCGTGCGGCGCCGCCTGGGGCGAGCGGTTCCCCTCCACGCCGCGCACGACCCCGGTCAGCTGGTGCTCGAGCAGCTCCGGCCCGAGCAGCCCCGCGACCGACTCGAGCTGGGGGATCTCGACCAGCTGCCCGCGCCCGGTCAGGCGCCGGCGCCTCAGGGCGGCGAGGATGGCGATCGTCGCGTTCAGGGGGTTGGTCGCGTGATCGGGCATGATGCCGCGCGGGCCCACCGGCGAGGGATCGCCGCCGAGCGGGCCGCTGCGGCTCATCAGCCCCCCGAGCGCGGTGAGGTGGTTGCCGCCGCCGGCGAGCCCGGAGCGCGGCCCCTCGCTCCCGACGAGCGGCATGCGCACCATGATGATGTCGGGACGCAGCTCCCGCACGCCCTCGTAGCCGAGCCCCCAGCGCTCCACCGTCCCCGGCGTGAAGTTCTCCAGGAAGACGTCGCTCTCGGCTATGAGCCGCCGCAGCAGATCGAGGCCGGGCCCGGTCGCGAGATCGAGCGCGACGCTCCGGACGCCGGCGTTGTAGCTGTTGAACCAGCCGCTCATCTCGACGGTGCGCGCTTGGGGCGGGACCTCGGCGGGGAAGGGGGCGACGCCGCGCGCCGGGTCGACGCGTGTGGGCGTCTCGATCTTGATCACCTCGGCGCCCTGGTCGGCGAGCCAGCGCCCGACTAGGGGCCCCGCGATGAACCAGGTGAGCTCGGTCACGCGCAGGCCGGAGAGCGGGTGGCCCGGCACTAGATCACCCCCCGGGCCGAGAGCTCGCCGAGGCGCTCGCGGGAGAGGCCGAGCTCGCCCCCGGTAGATCTCGTCGTTGTGCTCCCCGATGAGCGGCGCCGGGCGGGCGGTCCCGGCCGGCGTCTCGGAGAAACGGTAGGGCGGCCCCGGGACCTCGAGCTCGAGGCCGCGCCCGGGATCGGCGAGCGGACGGAACCAGCCGCGGGCCCGGAGCTGGGGATCGCGGGCGAGGTCGGCGGCCGACTGCAGCGGGTAGAGCATGAGGCCGCGCGGGATGCTCCCGTCGCAGAGCTCGTCCATGGTGTGCCGCGCGAAGAAGGCGCGCACCGCCCGGTCGGCCTCCTCGCGGTGCGCCAGGCGGTGCCCGGGGTCGTGCCAGCGCTCATCGCCCACCCACTCGGTGGCGATGCCGTCCTGCGCCATCCACTCGATGAACTCCGGCCAGTGCCGCGCCGGGACCGCGCCCCAGCCGGCCACGACGTGGCCGTCCAGGCAGGGGTAGATGCCGTCGGCGGGGGGGCTCGACTCCCCGCGCGGCGGGCGCCGCCCCTGGTCGGAGCCGTCGTACTCCACGCCGACCGCCATCTGCGCGCAGGCGGAGGCGACGCACTCGGCGATCGAGACGTCGACCAGCTGCGCGCCCTCGCCCGCGTCCGGGGCGAGCAGCGCGCTGAGCACGCCGACCGCCGCCTGCTGGCCGGCGACGGCGAGGGCGAGCTCGCCGCCCCAGCGGAACGGGGGATCGCCGGCCCACCCCATCGCCAGCAGGAAGCCGCCGGCGGCGGCGAGCGTGAGGTCGGTGCCGGGGAGCCCGGCGTCGGGGCCGTCGAGGCCGTAGGGGGTGATCGAGGCACGGAGCGGGCCGCCCGCACCGGGCGCCGGGCGCCCCAGCCCGCACGCCTCGAGTTGCCCGCGGCCCGAGGCGTCTATGACGACGTCGGCGCCGGCCAGCAGCGCCGCCAGCAGCTCGTTCCCCTCGGGCGTCCCGGCGCGCGCGGTGACGCCGCGCTTGCCGGCGTGCTCGTGGAGGAAGGGGATGCTCCGCTCGCGCTCTGAGCCCGCCGGGAGCAGCGGAGGGCGGTCGCGGGCGGGATCGCCCCCCGGCGGCTCGACCAGGATCACGTCGGCGCCGAGCCCGGCGAGGATGCGGCCGCAGTGCGCCCCGGCGGCGGCGAAGCGGCTCCCGCCGAACTCGACGACGCGCAGGCCGTCGAGGGCGCCCGGCGCCCCGGCGGCGCTCACCGGCCGCCGCCGGCGGGCTCGATGAACCACTTCACCCGCTGCCGCCCGCGCGCCAGGGCGCGGCCGTCCGGGCTCTCCGTCGAGAACTCGATGGTGCGGAACCAGCAGCGGCCGGAGACGCCCTTGTCGGCCCAGCGCGTGCGCACCCGCACCGGCTCCTCGAGCGCGACCGGGCGCTCCACGACCACCTGGTAGTCCGATCCCATCGCCTGCGGGATCACGCCGGGACCCGGCGGGATCTCGACCTGGATGTCGTGCGCGTGCAGGAGCAGCGCGATCGGCGGCGCGATCGGCCCGCCCCAGCGCGTGGGGCCGCGGAACCAGGGCGTCCCGTCGCCGGCGGCGTCGCAGAGCACGGCGACGTCGGCCGCCGTCACCGTGCGCGCGGCCTCGGCGACGAACGCGCCCAGGCGCACCCCGGGCAGCACCCCCTCCGGGCCGCGCGTCCCGTCGAGGCCCGCATCCCAGGGGTCGCGGGCGCCGAGCCCGGCGCGGCCGCTCACGGCGAGGCGGCCGGCCCGCGTCTCGATCGCGATCTCGAGGTCGCCGCCCGCCCCCGGGGCCGCCCGCTCGCGCACCTCCTCGTCCTCGTAGACCGGGGAGACGATCTTGAGGTCGACCCATCCCCCCTCGAACCAGCTCTCGCCGTAGGCCGCGACGACGGCGGGGATCGCCGCCTGCGCCACGGTCTCCCCGAGGACGGGCCCGGCGCGGAAGCCGAGGCCGCGGGCGACGCCGTCGCTGTGTATCCCCGGCGAGTCGGCGGCGAGGTTGGGCAGGATGCGCCAGCGTCCCTCGTGCGGCCCCCGGTCGGGAGGTGTGGTCACCGGGCTAGCCCCGCGGCAGGCCGAGGCCGCGCGTGGCGATGATGTTGCGCTGGATCTCCGGCGTCCCGCCGCCGACCAGCGCCGCCCAGCGCACGTAGCTCCGCGCGAACTGCGCCTCCAGCGGGGCGTAGGGCTCCTCCGGGTCCCAGAGCGCCGAGTAGAGGCCGAAGACGGCGGCGCCGGTGCGCGCGAGGCGCTGGCCGCTCTCGCCCCCGAAGATGTGCGAGGCTGAGGCCTCGTAGTTCGGGATCGTCCCCGCCTGCTGCATCGTGATGATGCGCAGCGAGAAGTTCGCCATCACGTTCGCCTCGATGTGGCGGTCGGCGACGAGCTGGCGCAGCGCGCCCAGGCGCCCCAGCTGCGAGCGGCGCCTGCCCTCCGCGGTCCCCAGGTAGCCGAGCAGGCCCTCGATGGCGCGCCGCATCGCGATGGCGCCGGCGATGTTGGAGCGCTCGTTGTCGAGTAGGGTCATCGCGACGTACCAGCCGCGGTTCTCCTCGCCGACGCGGTTCGAGGCCGGGACGCGCACGTCCTCGAAGAAGTCCTCGTTGATCTCGTGGCCGCCGGTCATGTCGATGATCGGGCGGATCTCCACGCCCGGCGAGTGGAGATCGAGCAGCAGGAAGGAGATGCCGCGGTGCTTCGGCGCCTCGGGGTCGGTGCGGCAGAGCAGCACCATCCAGTCGGCGTAGTGGGCGTGGGTCGTCCAGATCTTCTGCCCGTTGACGACGTACTCGTCGCCGTCGCGCACGGCGCGCGTGCGCAGCGAGGCGAGATCGGAGCCCGCCCCGGGCTCCGAGAAGCCCTGGCACCACACCACGTCGCCCGCCAGGATCGGCGTCAGGTGGCGCGCCTTCTGCTCGTCGGTGCCGTGCACGATCAAGGCTGGGCCGAGCATGTTGATGCCGACGTTGCTGCCGACGCCCGGCGCGTTGGCCGCGGCGAGCTCGGCGTTGAGGATGAACTGCTCCATCCAGCTCAGCCCGCCGCCCCCGTACTCGCGCGGCCAGTGCGGCGCCACCCAGCCCTTCTCGGCGAAGGCGCCGAACCACTCGTCGGCGGCCCGCCGCGGCTCCTCGTCCTGCTCGAGCCGGTCGCGCGCCCACTGCGTGTAGGCGGTGTACTCGTGCTCCGCCATCTTCCGGTAGCGCTCGGGCATGCGTGCGATCAGCTCGCGCACCTCCTCCCGGAAGCTCGCCTGCTGCTCGGTGTCGGTCCAGTCCATCTTCCCGCTCCCCCCGCGCCGCCGCCCGGGCCCGTCCGCGCCGGGGCGCTGCCACCGCATCCGTGATGGTAGCGGGCGGCTGCCCCCGTTACACCCGCGGCGCGAGCCCGGCCCGCGGGAGGGGTTCCGGGCGGCCGCGAGTCACCGCCGCTACGCTACGCACCGGGCCGGACAGGAAGCGGCGGCCCCGGAGAGGGGGCCGTGATCGCGAGCGGTGGTGCCGGCGCTCCCATCCGCCTCCCGTTCTTCTACGGGTGGGTCGTCGTCGGGGTCGGCTTCCTGATCGCCTTCAGCTCCGGCCCGGGCCAGAGCTACGTCTTCTCGGTCTTCCTGGACTCGATCATCGAGGACACCGGGCTCTCCCGGACCACGATCTCGGTCCTCTACGCCGTCGGAACCGGCGTCAGCGCCGTGATGGTCGCCTTCGTGAGCCGCCTCGCCGATCGCGTCGGGCCCCGGCTCGTCGCGGTCGCCGTCGCCTCGGCGCTCGGCGTCGCCTGCATCGGGATGGCGTTCGCCCGCGGCTTCGCGGCGTTCTTCCTCGCCTTCGCCGCGCTGCGTGCCCTCGGGCAGGGCTCGACGCCCATCAACGCGACGCTGCTGACGGCGCAGTGGTTCGTGCTCCGGCGCGGGCGCGCGATGGCCGTGATGGGACTGGGCCTGGCGGCCTCGCTCGCGCTCCTGCCCCCGATCTCGCGGGCGCTGATCGACGCCATCGGCTGGCGCGAGGCCTACGTCGGGCTCGGCGTGATGGTCTGGCTGCTGGTGATCCCGGCGACCCTGCTGCTCGCCCGCGACACGCCGGAGCAGCTCGGTCTCCACCCCGACGGGCGCGACCGCCCGCCGCCGCGGGAGGCGGTGATGGCGGCGGGCGCGGAGGAGCGCCGCGTCTTCTCCTCCCTCACCTTCTGGCTGCTCGCCCTCCCGCTGACGACCTCCCCCTTCGTGGTCACGGCGCTGGTCTTCCACCAGGCGGGGATCTTCGCCGAGCGCGGCCTCGGCGCCGGCGTCGCCGCCGCCGTCTTCGTGCCGTTCGCGCTGACGACCGCCCTCTCCTCCACGCTTGCCGGCTTCGCGGTCGACCGGCTCGGGCCGATCCCGCTCTTCCTGCTCTCGATGCTGCTCCTGCTCGCGGCGCTCGGCTCCTCGCGGCTGATCGAGAGCGCCCCGAGCGCCGTCCTCTACGCCGGCGTCCTCGGCACCAGCAGCGGCGTGCAGCGCATCGTCCAGAGCGTGCTGTGGGCGCACTACTACGGCCGCCGCGGCCTGGGGCGCGTGCAGGGGTCGGCGACCTCGATCATGATCCTGATGTCGGCGCTGGGGCCGCTGCCGCTCGCGGTGCTGGAGGGGGCGAGCGGCTCCTACGGCCCCGGCATCGCCGCGATGGCGGCGCTCCCGGTGCTCGCGAGCGCGGGCATGCTGCTGGCGCGGCTCCGGACGCCGGCGCTCGAGGCGGGCGCGGGCGGCGCGGGCTAGGGCCCCCCGGCGGTCCCGGCGCCCTCGCCCCTCCCCGGGGCCGCCGCGCGCCCGTCTCCGCGCTCGCGCCGGGCGGGCCTCCGCGCGAAGAAGACGAGCGCCGCGTTCGCGATCACGAGCGCCGAGATCACCACCAGGATTCCGTCGTAGCTCCCGGCGCGGTCGTAGTAGGAGGCGACCAGCACCGGGCCCAGCGCCCCGAGCACGACGGTGATCGGCATCGCCGAGCTGCGCACGGCGCCGAGGTGGCGGCGCCCGAAGAAGCCGGCCCACATGATCTCCTGGACGGGGACGTAGCCGGCCATCCCCGATCCCATCGCGAAGAAGCCCAGGGCGACGATCGGCAGGCTCTGCGCGCGCGCCCCGAGCACGATGATGAGCACGCCCGTCCCCACCCCGAGGAAGGCCGCCGCGGCGAGGCGCCGGGGGTCGACGCGCTCGGCCGCCACCCCCCAGAAGGGGCGGGAGAGGAGGCCCGGCACGGTGAGCACGGCGAGCATCGCCGCCGCGGTCGGGCGCGAGAAGCCGGCGTCGGTGAGGAGCGGGATCGCCTGCGTCACGAGTCCCAGCAGCATCAGTCCGACCGTCCCGAAGGCGACGGCGAGGAGCCAGAGGGCGCCGGTGCCCAGCGCCTCGCGGCGGGTGAGCGAGGTCGCGTAGTCGAACCGCTCGCGCTCGGCGGCGGCGCTCCCCCCCGGCGTGTCGTCGGTCCGCCCGTCCGGCCGGAGCCCGTAGTCCTCGGGCTGGCGGCGCATCATCAGCGAGGCCGGGTAGATGAGGAGCGCGGCCGCCACCGCCAGCACGCGCCAGCCGGCCTCCCACCCGTAGGCGTCAACCACGGGGGTGAGCGTGTTGGGGACGATGATGCCGGCGAGCGAGAAGCCGCAGGCGGCGATCCCGATGGCGCGGCCCCGGTAGCGGACGAACCACTTCGCGAGCGTCACGTTCACCACCAGCGAGCCCGCCATCCCCAGCCCGATGGGCTGGATCACGCCGCGCAGCAGCACCCACTGCCAGAGCTCGCGCACCTCCGCCGTGAGCAGGAGCGCGACGACGGTGATGGAGGTGCCGACGAGCATCAGCCGGCGGCCGCCGCGGCGATCGAGATAGCCGCCGATGACGAGCGCCGTGGCCGCCGTGACGAACTGCCCGGTCGTGAAGGAGACGATGAACTCGGCGCGCGACCACCCGAGATCCGCCGTCATCGGCTCGAGGAAGACGCCGGCCAGGGAGCCGACGAGCCCGGCGCCCATCACCAGGTTGGCCACGGTCGCCGCGACGATCATGTACCAGCCGAAGTAGGCGCCCCGGAGCCTCCGTCCCGGCCCCGCGGGCGGCACGCTAGCGCGGGGCCCCGGCGGACGGGGCGAGCGCGAGGTCGTCGTCGGCGGGGACGGAGAAGCGCCGCCTCAGCTCCGGCCACGCCAGCACGACCGCGGAGAGCGCGAACAGCCCCTCGACCGACATCAGCGTCGTCGCAATCGGCGCGCCCAGGAGCTCGGCGGTGACGCCGACGCTGAGCGCTCCCAGCGGGTTGCCGCCGAGCGCCATCGAGGCGGTGCCGATCACGCGCCCGCGCAGCTGCGGCGGGGCGCTGGCGACGAAGAGCGTCGTCTGCATCGAGGTGTAGGAGGCCATCCCGAAGCCGGCCATCCAGAGAAAGACGAGCGAGAGCAGGAAGATCTCGGAGCGCGAGAAGAGCATCACCATCGTCATGAAGAAGGCGATGCCGCCGATGTAGAGGAAGGTGTAGATGCGCGTCGGCGCGAGGCTCGCGATCAGCGTCGCGCCGATCAGCGCCCCGAAGCCCTCCGCCGACTGCAGCATCCCGACGCCGACCGCGTCCAGGCCCAGCGTCTCCTTCCCGATCACCGGCACCATCGTGAGGTAGGGGAAGCCGAAGATGTTCATCAGCAGGCTGGCGAGGAAGGCGCCGGCGAGCAGCCGCCGTCGCCGGATGTAGCGCACGCCGTCCACCAGGTCGGCGAGCGGGGCCTTCGCCTCGGCGCTGCGCTCCGGCGGGGTGTAGGAGAGCGTCGCCAGCACCGTGAGCGCGAGCAGGAAGGTCACGGCCTGGGTGAAGAAGGCCGCCTCGGCGCCGATCACGGCGAGCAGGATGCCGCCGGTGAGCGGGCCGAAGACGCGCGTGAGCGAGCTGGTGCCGATGTCGAGCGCCATCGCGCGGCCGATCAGATCGCGCGGGACGACGTCGCCCAGCATCGCGCGCCGGACCGGGAACTCCACCGCCCACAGCGTGCCGGCGACGAAGGAGGCCGCGAGCAGATGCCAGTACTCGATGCGGCCCGTGGCGACGAGCATGCCGAGCAGCGCCGAGACGGCGGTGAGCAGCGTGAAGCAGACCATCAGCATGCGGCGCCGGTCGATGCGGTCGGCGAGCGTTCCGATCGCGAGCGCGAAGAGGATCCGCGGCACCTGCCGCGTGAAGAAGAGCAGCGCGACGAGGAAGGCCGACCCGGTGAGATCGAAGACGAAGACGCCCAGCACGAGCGTGTCGAGCCAGCGCATCGCCGAGGCGAGCGCGCCGGCCAGCCAGAGCCGGCGGAAGCTCCGGTCCGAGAGGACGACGCGGACCGGGGTGCGGGAGGCCAGGGACATTCGGGGAGTCTAGCAACGCCGCCGCCGCGCCGGTTGCCCGGGGAGCCGGCCCGGGGCGGAGCCCCTATCCTGTGCCGGCCGGGGGGAGGCGCGGGTGCGGGTCGGGCTGCGGGCCGAGATTCGGCGCGATCTGGGCGACGGCTGGGAGACCGCTCTCGAGAAGGTGCGCGTCGCCGAGGATCTCGGGTTCGAGCTGGCGGCGGCGCGCGCGGGTCACGCCGCGATCCCGTGGGCGGCCGCGATCGCCACCCGCACCAGCCGGATCACGGTCGCGACCGCCCTGGTCGACTGCTGGGGGACCTCGCCCGCCACCTACGCCGAGCAGTTCGCGCTGCTCGATCACCTCTCCGGGGGCCGCATGCTGTTCGGGCTCGGCTCCACCAGCCCCTACGTCTCCGAGCACCTCCACGGCACGCCCTACCGCCGGGCGCTCAGGCGGCTGCGCGAGTACGTCGAGATCTTCCGGATGCTGCTCCGCGGCGAGCGCCTCCACTACCGCGGCGAGATCTTCGAGCTGAGCCGCGGCTTCCGGATCTCCGTGCCGCCGCTGCGGAGCGAGATCCCCGTCTTCATCGGCGCCATCCGCCCCGCCTCGATCCGGCAGACGGGGGAGATCGCCGACGGCATCTTCGCCATCCACTGGCCGCGTGAGCGGCTCCCGGCGCTGCGGGAGATGCTGGCTGCGGGCGCAGCGGCGGCCGGGCGCTCCCCGGCGGAGCTCACGCTCGCGCCGAACGCGAACGTCTTCGTGCTCGACGGCCGCGACGACGAGCGGGCGTGGCTCGACGCGAGGCGGCCGCTCGAGCACTACACCAACCGCATGGGCGACTTCTACAGGCGCACCTTCATCGAGCACGGCTTCGGGGCCGAGGTCGAGGCCTCGAGCCGCGCCTGGGCGGAGCGCGACCGCGAGGGGGCGCTGCTCGCCATCTCCGAGCGCATGGTGCGCTCTGTCCAGGTCATCGGGACGCTTCAGGAGGTGCGGGAGCAGCTGCGGGAGCGCGCCCGGCTCGGGGCCGACCTGCAGATGCTCTACGTCCCGCCCGGGACACCCTCCGAGGCCGGGCGCTTCTGGGAGGCGCTGCTCCGGTAGCGGCGCCAGAACCCCGCCAAGGGGAGCTGTGCGAGAATCGGCGCCGGCCGCGCCGCGGCGCGCGGGGAGCGGAGGCTTCATGCGGTTCGGGATCTTCGGGGGGCCGGCGGAGGAGGGACCCGAGCCGCCGGGCGCGGGCTACCGCCGCTTCATCGACCTCTCGCTCGAGGCCGAGGAGCTCGGCTACGACGGCGTCTACGTCGTCGAGCACCACTTCGGCCGGCGCGGCCAGCTCTCGGCCTCGCTCGCCTTCCTGGCGCACCTCGCCGCCCTCACCAGCCGCATCCGCCTGGGGACGGCCGTGATCGTGCTGCCCTGGCACAACCCGGTGCTCGTCGCCGAGCAGGCGGCGACCGTCGACGTGCTCTCCGGCGGCCGGCTCGACCTGGGGGTGGGGCGCGGCTACCAGTTCCCGGAGTTCCAGGGCTTCCAGATCCCGATCGAGGAGGCGGGCGCCCGCGCGGACGAGGCGATGGAGCTGATCCGCAAGGCCTGGAGCTCGGACGGGAGCATCTCCCACCACGGGCGCTACTGGGACTTCGAGCAGATCTACATCGAGCCGCGGCCGCTGCAGTCGCCGCACCCCCCGCTCTGGCAGGGCGCCGGCAGCCCCGACTCGATCCGGCGCGTGGCCCGCGAGGGCTACCGCCTCTTCCTCGACCAGATCGGCTCCTTCGAGCTCACGGCCGAGCGCGCCGCGATCTACCGCGAGGAGCAGCGTGCCGCCGGGCTCCCCGCGAGCCGGGACGACATCGCGGTCACGCGCGGCCTGCTCGTCGCGGCGAGCGAGGGCGAGCGGGAGGCGGCGGCCGCGCGCGGCGAGCGCACCGTGAGGCGCCTCGCCGAGCTGGCGGCGGAGGGGGCTCCGCCGGAGCTCCGCGCGACGCGGCCCTTCTACAGCGAACCGGAGGCGGCGCGCCGGACGACCGAGGAGAGCGCGATCCTGGGGACGCCCGCGGAGTGCATCGAGCGCCTGCGGCGCCTCGAGGCCTCGGGCATCGACCGCGTGCTCTTCTCGAACCCGCGCCCCGAGGACATGCGCCTCTTCGCGAGCGAGGGGATGCCGGAGTTCCGGGCGGCCGCGGCACCGGCCTGAGCGCCCGCCCGCCGGGCCGGCGCGGCGCGGGCGCAGGCGCAGGCGTCCTGTCGGGGAGGTCTCCGTGGCTCCAGTTGAGGCGGCGGTGGTCTGCGTCGTGGGAGTGCTGGCGAGGGACGGCTCGATGCTGCTCGTCCGCCGGGCCCCGTGGCGGCGCGTCTTCCCCGGTGCCTGGGATCTCTTCGGCGGGCACGTCGAGGGCGGCGAGCGGCTCGATCAGGCGCTCCGGCGGGAGGCCCGCGAGGAGCTCGGAATCGAGGTGCGGGAGCTGAGGCGGCTCGGGCAGATAGACGCCCCGGTCGAGCCGGCGCTGATCCATGTCTTCGCGGTCCTGTCGTGGGAGGGCGAGCCCGGGAACAGGGCCCCGGACGAGCACACGGACGTGCGCTGGTTCGGGCTCACCGAGCTCCCGGATTCCCGGGCGCTCGATGCCTACGGCACGCTCATCGAGGCGCCGCCCGGCTCCTGACGCCGGGGGCGTGGCCGTGCGCGGTCGCGGCGGGGCTGCTCCGGCGCGGGCGCGCGCATCCCGTCAGGCGATGTAGGTCCCGACGATCCGTCCGACGCCGAAGGTGACGGCCGCCGCCGCGCCGCCGACCAGCAGCATCCGCAGACCTCCCCACAGGGCGCCGCGCCCGGACAGGGCGGCGAGGGCCCCTCCCACGGTGGCGAGGGCGCCCCCGCTCAGCGCGGCGCTGAGCACGGCCGCCGTGCCGCCGGCGCCGGCCGCGAAGGGGAGGATCGGCACCAGCGCGCCGCCGGCAAAGGCGACGAAGGAGCTCGCGCTCGCCGACCACGGCGAGCCGAGCTCGGTGGGGTCCAGCCCCAGCCTCTCGCGAGCGATCGTGTCGAGCGCGACCTCGGGGTCGGAGATCAGGCGCGCGGCGACCTGATCCGCCTGCTCGTCGGAGAGACCCTTGGCCCGGTAGAGGCTCCCCAGCAGCTCCCGCTTCTCCTCCGGCCGCTCGCGCAGCTCCCGCTCCTGCTGCTCCACCGCGTGCTCGAAGAGGTCGCGCTGCGAGCGCATCGAGACGTACTCGCTGGCGGCCATCGAGAAGGCGCCGGCGAGCATGCCCGCGACCCCGGCCAGCAGGATGAAGTCGTGATCGCCGGTCCCGCCGGCCACGCCCATGACGAGGCTGAAGCTCGAGATCAGGCCGTCGTTGACGCCCAGGACGCCGGCGCGGACGCTGCCGCTCCGCCCCGGCGCTCCCGCGCCGGCGCCGGCGGCCCGGGTCGGGCGCACCGTCTCCCCGAGCAGGCGCAGCGGCCGCCGGGACGTCCTCGCCACCGCTCGCAGCGGCACGGATCGCTCGCCGGGAGCCGCCTAGACTCCCGCCTCCTCGCCGCGCTCGAGCGCCTGCAGGATCGCCTCCGCCAGCGCGCGCGCCGAGTCGGGCTCGAGCTCGACCGCGAGGCGGCCGGAGGGTCCGGCCGCCTCGTTGGCGAAGTCGATGTTGAGGGCGTGCTCCAGGCGGACGTGGAAGGGGTGGTCGTAGGTGACGGAGGCGTGGCTCAGCTCGAACCATCCCTCCGGGCGCTTTCCGGCGCCGGAGACCGCCACGCGCTCCAGGATCATCGTGCACATGCTCTCGCTCTCCCTTCGCTGCGGCCGACGTCCTAGGCGAGGTGGCGCGAGAGGAAGTCCCAGAGCTTCCCCCAGCCGTCCATCGCCTGCTCGACGCGGTAGGCGCCGCGGTCGTGATAGAAGAAGCCGTGCCCGGCGCCCGCGTACATGTGGAACTCGTAGTCCTTGCCGTGCCTCTTGAGCTCCTCCTCGTGCTGCTTCACCTGCTCGGGCGGGGGACTGCGGTCCTCCTCCCCGAAGAGGCCGAGCAGCGGCGCGGTGAGGTCCTCGGTGTAGTCGAGGGGGGAGACCGGCTGCTTCTCGGTGAGCTCCTCCTCGCTCATCACGACGCGGCCGCCCCAGCAGTCGACGACGGCGTCGAACGCGTCGGTGCGGCAGGCGGCGAGGTAGGCCTGGCGCCCCCCGGAGCAGGTCCCGAAGACGCCGACCCGGCCGTTGAGCTGGGGGAGGGCGCGCAGGTAGTCCGCCGCCCCCGCCACGTCGGCGACGACCTGATCGTCGGCGATGCCCCCCACGCCCCGCACCATCGCCGCGACATCCTCCGGGGTGCCGTGGCCCTCGCGCTGGTAGAGGTTCGGGCAGATCGCCACGAAGCCGTGGTAGGCGAAGCGCCGCGTCGCCTCCCGGTACCACTCGTCCCACCCGGGGAGGTGGTGGATGAGCACGACGCCCGGGTGCGGACCCGCCCCCAGCGGCCGCGCCAGGTACGCGGAGAGGAGCTCTCCCCCGTCCCCGGGGACGGCGATCGTCTCCGCGATCATCCCCTCGTACATGTCGGTCCGGTAGGTGTGCATCCGCCCCTCCTCGCTGCTCCGCGGGTCGCTCTTGCCGCGGCATCGTCGCCTCGCGTGCCGTGGCGGCCCCGCCAGCCTACAGCGGAGGCGCCACCTCGCTCAGACGGGCTCGCCCAGGAACGAGCGCAGCTCGCGCGCCCACAGCTCCGGCGCCACCCGCCAGTTGAACTGGTGCGTGGTGGGCGGCCGGATGCCGCGCGCGTCGGGGATCGTCGAGAGCAGGCGCTCGTGCGCGCGGCCGAGCGCGCTCGACGTGCCGTGCACGACCAGCGTCGGCGCCCGCACCAGCGGCGCGCGCTCCCACAGCGGGTAGCGGGAGAGCGCGAGCGTCGAGGCGTCCTGCCCGGTGATGCCGTCGGGGCCGGGGGTCGCGCTGCTGACGGCGGCGCGGAAGCGGCGCCGCGTCAGCCGCAGCACGTCATCGGGATCGCTCGCCTCCCGGAGCGTCACGTCGCGCGAGCGCGCCCAGAGCGTGGGCAGGTGGCTCCCGTCGGGCTGCTCCTCGATGCCGTGCTCGCGCTCGAGCACGTCGACGCGGCCGGGGCGGTTCCAGTTGAAGCACTCCTCGATCACCAGCCTCTGGACGCGATCGGGCCAGCCCGCCGCCGTCTCGAGCGCCGTCAGCGAGCTCGTCAGGGAGCCGAGCACGTGGGCGCGCTCGATCCCGAGACCGTCGAGCAGCCAGGTGACGGCGCGCGCGTACTCTGCCACGTCGGTGTAGGCGCGCGGCGGCGGATCGGACTCGCCGAAGCCGGGCTGGGACATCGAGATCACCCGGAAGCCCTCGGCGAGCAGCGGGATCGCGTCCTGGAACGTGGTGCAGGAGCTGGGCGCCGGGTGCAGCAGCACCAGCGGCACGCCGCTGCCGCCCTCCATGTACTCGATGTTGCCGTCCGGTCCGTTCACGAAGCCGCGGCGCACGTAGTCGCTCATCGCTTACCCCCTCCTGTGGTGCCCAGCGGGCATGGTATGCGCGCGGGCTCACGCCCGGCGGATCAGCATCACCCCGTCGCGGATCGGGAGCAGCACCTGGGTGACCCGCTCGTCGGCGGCGACGTGGGCGTTGAAGGCCGCCATCATGCTCCCGGACCCGGACTCCGGATCGAGGACGCGCCCGTTCAGGAGCACGTTGTCGACGGCGATGATGCCGCGCCCGGCGAGCAGCCCCAGCGCCGCCTCGTAGTAGTCGACGTAGGGCTCCTTGTCGGCGTCGATGAAGACCAGGTCGAAGGGGCCGTCGAGGCCCTCCAGGGTCGCAAGCGCCGGGCCGACGCGGATCTCGATCTTGTGGCCGTCGGGGCCGCGGTCGGCGTGGCGGCGGGCGATCGCGGCGGTCCCGGGGTCGAGCTCGCAGGTGATGATGCGCCCCTCATCGGGGAGGGCGGCCGCCATCATCTGCGCGCTGAACCCGGTGAAGCAGCCCAGCTCGAGGATGCGCGTCGCGCCGGAGGCCCAGACCAGGAGCTGCAGCAGCCCGCCCTCGATCGGCCCCGAGAGCATGAGCGAGTTCTTCATCTCCTCGAGCGTGAAGCGCTCGAGCTCCGCCAGGTGCGGCGGCAGGGGCGTCGTGTGCCGGCGGGCGTACTCCTCGATCTGCTCGGACACCAGGGTCAGCACCACGTCCTCACCTCCCTCGGGTGCGGCCGGGGCGGTCCCGGCTCGCGTCGTCGGGGCTCGATAGCGGCGCCGGTTGACGGCGCGGCGGCGCCTCCTGCGAGGAGCACCCGGTGAGGGTCTGGCCGTCACCGGACCGGATCCGCTCCGGGGCCGCCGTCGCTCCGTGCCGGGCAGCCCCCCGGGGGAATCTAGCGGATGGGGCGGCGGGAGGGCGGGTACGGGCCCCGCCGCGGGCGACGCCCCTGCCCGGGCGCCGGGCGGGATCCGCGGAGCGGACGTCCACCGCGGGAGAACCCGCGGTACGGTAGGGCCTTGCCGGAGTCGGGAGCGGAGCAGATGGCGGAGCCGGGGCTCGAGGCTCTGGTTGCGAACCGCACGCTGTCACCGGAGATGGCGGCGACTCTGGCCGTGGCCGCGAGCGAGCGGCGCTCTCTGCTCGTCTTCGCGGTCCCGCGCCTCGCGGGCAAGACGACGGTGATGCTCGCGGCGCTCGGCCATGCCCCGGAGGGCACGCCGATCCACGAGCTCTCGGCCGGGAGCGGAACGGGCCTCGGCATCCCGGACCCGCCGGACGGCGGCTACCTGGTGATGCACGAGATCGCGCAGGCGCCCATGCCCCACTACCTCTGGGGCGGACCCGTGCGGCGCGTCTTCGAGGCGCTGCGCGGAGGCGGCTTATCGCTCGCGGTGACGCTCCACGCCGGCGGGTTCGAGGAGGCGTTCTCGATCATCCTCGAGCAGAACGAGGTTCCGGCCGCGGACGCGTCGCTGATCGACTACGCGGTGCACATCCGCACCCTGGGCCCCGACTGGCGCGCGCCGACCCGCCGCGTCGTCGCCGAGCTGCACGAGGTGACCGGCGTCAGCGACGGGCACGTCGGCGCGAGCCTGCTGCACCGCTGGGACGAGGCAACCGACCGCTTCGAGACGGTGGGCGAGCCCTCGCTGCTCGCGCATCACTCAGAGCTGCTCGCGCGACGTGCCGGGGACTTCCGCCGCGGGCAGGAGCAGTAGCGACCAGCGGACCCTGCGCCGGCAGGACGTCGACGCAGTGCTCACTCACCGCGCGGGCGAGCCCAGATGGCGGCGGGTCGTCTCGACGTCGAGGGGGTCCTGCGAAGAGGCCGTCTTGCGGCAACCGGGTGCTCTAGGGGTCCGTCCGCGAGCGCGTTACAGCCCCGCCGCGAGGAGCACGCCCGCCGCTCCCACCACGACCCCCAGGACGAACGCCGGGATGGCGACGCGGCGGGCACGGGCGCGGCGCCCGATGCGTTGCCCCATCGCGAGCCCGCGGTCGTAGGCATGCTGCATCATGGTGCACCGCCACCCGGGTCGCTCGGACACACGCGGAAGGCGAGCCGGAGCATGCGGGAATGCTACCACAGGCATGGTGGGGTCAAGACGCCCCGCGCAGGGCATCGTCGGCCGTCGCCTGGCCCGACCCCGGGCTCTGAAACCGGAGCTCCCCGGTGGAGGGCCGGGGGCGGGAGGACTCCCTCCGTCGGGAGCTCGCGCTCCCGACGAATCCGCCGTGGTCCCTGGAGCCGCACCCCCTCCTTCCGGGCGTGACGACGCGCCACGTGCGAGGCGGGCCGTGCCCGCTCTCGGCGTCGTGCTCGCGTTCTCAGAGCGCGTCGCCCCTGTGAGGGGCCGGGAGTGGGCTCAGTCGCCCAGCGCCCCACCGATGTCCCTCCTCTGGAATACCCAGGAGGCCGCTGCGACGAGGACGACTGTGTACGCGAGGATGGCCAGGAATCCCTGAAGCGTGTCCGCGAAAGGCCCCGTGACCGGCACGGCTGTCCACGAGCGGAAGCTCTCCACGAGCAGGTGATCCGCGACGCCGGCAAGCGTGTCGTTGAGCTGGAGAAGCGGCGACGCGATGGACTCAGCGATCACGTACCCAACTGAGAGAGCTATGCCCAGGCCACGGGAGCAGGTGAGCACGGTCGCGAGGATGCTCAGCGCTATGAGCGGCAGGAGCCCGTAGGCGGTCCTGAAGAAGATGATGACAACGTCAGACCATCTGCCCGGGTCGACGAGTCCACGTGCCTCGTCCGGGGGAATCACGGTGGCCGCCAGGCTGGACGCAGCCGATATCAGTGAGATGGCGACCAGCGCGTGAGCGCACAGCAGTACGAGCAGGAGGAGCTTCGCAGCGAGAAGCGTCCGGCGGCCGGTACCTCCGCTCAGAACCGTTCGCAGGGTGCCCCAGGCGTACTCGGTGCCCACGAGAGAGGCTGCGAGAACCATGACGAGCAGGGGCCCTAGGGCCACCGGCCCCAGCGAGGAGAAATCGGAGATGCTGGCGGTGATGCTGTCCGGGACGGTGAAGCCCTTGCGGTACTCCGCGAGCGATTGCAGGTTGTCACAGCTTCCGTCGGCACGCCATGCGGCGACCCCCTCCAGGAACTCCCGCTGTTGCTCCCGGGGGAGCTGATCGAGCCCTGATGGGATGCGATCATTCACCACATCCGCACACGTCATTGTGAGTGCGCTCTCGCCGCTCTGATCCCATGACACGCTGTAGGAGGCGGTGCCCCCGCCGACGACCTCCTTCACCGTGTCATTGTGGTAGGCCAGATAGTTGACCCAGATGCCAAGTTGCGAGATCAGGACAGCTAGACCGAGGAGTACCCAGGGCATCCGGAGTCGCCGGATCTTGAACCATTCCCATCTCGCCAGCCGGAGCACGTCAGCCCGGGCCATCTCACGCGCCGCCTTCTTCGTCGCCCGTGACTTCGAGGAAGTACCGTTCGAGCGCGCCACGACCGGAGTTCGTTCCGATCACGTAGACGCCCGAGCGGCCGAGCGCTGTGGAAATCTCTGCGGCACTGCCACGTGGAGCGGAGACCACCACCTCGCCGTCCTCAATCTCCACGTCCTCCACCCAGGCCGTTGCTGAGAGGATCTCGACGGCCTTGCGGTCGTCGGTGGTACTGATCCGGAGGTGGTCTCCCGCTCGGAGGATGTCCGAGACGGAGCCCTGGGTCACGAGCGTTCCGTTGGACATGATGAGAACGCTGTCGCACATCTGCTCGACCTCGTTGAGGATGTGGCTTGCCAGCAGGACCGTCCTTCCATCAGCGCAGAGTTCGCGGACGAGGTAGCGAACATCCGCCATGCCGGCGGGGTCCATTCCGTTCGTCGGCTCGTCGAGAAAGAGCACTTCGGGATCGCCGAGAAGAGCGAAGGCCAGGCCCAGGCGCTGCTTCATGCCGAGGGAGTACGTGCTGAAGCGGTCGTCTCCGCGGTCTGCCAGACCCACCTTCTCGAGCAGACCATCGATGTCCTGAGGAGCTCCCCGCTCAAAAATGCCCTGGAAGTACCGGAGGTTCTCCCGACCCGTGAGATAGGGGTAAAAGGATGGGTACTCGATGATGGCGCCGATGCGGCGCAGGGACTCTTCGAGTCCATCGGAGGAACCGAAGAGACTGAAGGTTCCAGATGTGGGCCGTACGAGGCCGAGCAGCATCCCCATCGTGGTTGTCTTGCCGGAGCCGTTCGGACCGAGCAGCCCGAACGCGTGGCCGCGGGGAACGGACATCGAGAGGCCGTCCACGGCGACGATATTCCCGTAGATCTTCGTGAGTGACTCCGTCTCGATGACAGGTCTGCCCTTGGTCATGCCGGATCCTCTTTCGTGTTCCCTGAGAGCAGAGGTCGCCAGATCGGCCACCAGCTGGGTCCAAACGAGCAGTCCCCGTATGCCTCCTCCGTCGTAACGCATTCTGTCCCGGCAGAACTGGATCATCAGATCCTCGTACTCCCGCCGGAATTCCCTCGGGTACGCTGCGAGCAGGACCCGGTACACCCTGTCGGCGAACACCTCAGATGCCCTGCCCCTGCACGACATCCAGCTGTCTCGTCCTGGCGGTACGGGCGAGCTGTTCCATTCGAGCCACCTCGGCGTCGAGAGCGTGTCGACCCAGGTCGGTGAGGCGGTAGTAGCGGCGACGTTCATCATCGAGATCGGGGTCTGGTCGATCGGAACTCTCTTCGATCAACCCGGACTTCAGCATTTGCTTGACGGCCCCGTACAGGGTTCCCGGGCCCATTCTCACCGCACCGTCAGAGAGTGCCTCGATCTCCTTCATGATCGCGTAGCCATGCTTATCCCCCGTGATCAGGGCCAACAGGATGTGCAGTTGCGATACCGGTAGAGGAAGCAACTCCGACGGCACTCGGCTCGACATGGGCATTGGCCTCCCTGAGGGCCAGCCTCCGCGCGTGGGGCACTACTGTCCGCGCCTCCACGCCCTTCACGGAGGATGGTGGATGCGATGTACCGGGATACAGTATATCGGAGACCGATATACTGTCTACGGCGGCAGGACACGCCCCGATGAGCGACCAGCAGCGAGAGCGTGGCCGCGTCGGCGCACCCGCAGCTCTCGCCGGCCGGTGCTGGCGACCTAGCGCGGCGAGGCGCCCCGACCGGCCACACCCACCACGGCGCGGAGGTCGTCGCCGGCCGCGGGCTCAGTGGGCGCGGGCTACGTCCGCTCGTAGACGGAGACGTGCGAGGGGCTGCTCGCGTCGAACGACCCGCCCCGCCAGTCGCTCCAGCGCTCCCGGAGCCGCAGGCCGGCGAGCCGCGCCATCAGATCCAGCTCCGAGGGCCAGACGTAGCGGATCTCGATCGGGTACTGCGTGACGGCCCGGCCATCCAGCGCGACGAGGCGCGTCGTGATCCGCTGCTGCGCGCGGTCCAGCGTCGACGCATCGACGATCACGCGCTCGCCGTCGACACGGTGCGTGCGCAGCGTGTGTCCCGCCTCGTCGTAGCGGCACATGTCCGGAACGAACGCCTCGACGATGAACACCCCGCGGGGGCTCAGGCGCGCCGCCACGTTCCGGACGCAGCGCAGCTGCTCCTCCTGGGTGAGCAGCGCGAAGAAGGTGTTGAAGGCCACGAAGACCAGGTCGAACTCGCCGTCGACCCGGGCGTCGGCGAAGTCGCCCAGGGTGACCGGGATCGCGTCGCCGCCCGGCTTCGCGCGCAGCTCCGCGACCATCGCCCCGGAGGCGTCGATGCCGTGCACCTCGACCCCGCGCGCCGCGAGGGGGAGCGCGATCCGCCCGGTGCCGATGCCGAGCTCCAGCACGCGCCCGCCGCCGGCCAGCCGCGCGAGCGCCTCGACGGCGTCGCCGGGGTCCAGGTGCGCGTGCAGCTCGTCGTAGTCGGCGGCGATGCGTTCGCCGTAGGCGCCGGGGGCGTGGTCCGGGTTGTTCGCCATCCGTCTACCCTACGGCGCAGCCCGCGGGGCGACGAGGGTGGCCCGAGCTCCACGGGTCCACCGGCCGGCCGGGACGTCGAGCCCCCAGAGCGCCGGGTGCATCGTCGCCTCCGGCCGCTTCATCCTCGGTCAGAACGCCGGGGGCGCAACGCTCATGGGCAGAACCACCACCACCGTCACGTTCTCGCTCCCGCCGGAGCTGGCTGCACGGCTGGACCGGCTGGCCGGACGCGAGGGGCGGTCTCGCAGCGAGCTGGTGCGCGAGGCCCTGCGCCGCTACATCGACGCCGCACAGTGGCGCCGCTTGCTCGAGTACGGCGAGCGGCGGGCGCGGGAGCTCGGCATCGGTCCGGGGGATGTCGAGCGACTGGTCGACGAGTACCGCGCCGGGCGGCGCGCCGGCTAGCGTCTCCGGGCCGTCGACCCCCAGTTCAGCAGACTGAGGGTCATGCGCGGCGGGCCCCTGGATACCGGCGGCCCACGTCGCCTCCACCGGCTGGCCTGCCGCCGATCACCCGCGACCTCCCCGTCACGCCGGTCGCTGATTGATAGCGACACAAGCGAGGGTCCGTCGATCGGCAGGCAGGGCGCTCGCGGGCTGAGCGATCCGAGCCGGCGGCACGGTGTGGGCCGCACCACCCCGGACCGCACCGGCCAGCGCGACCGATCACATGACGGCGCGCCGCGCGACGAGGACGGCGACCAGGATGATCACCAGCCACATGCGTCGCCGCCAGTGGCTGGCGCCGACCCTCTGCATCTCGCGGCGCAGCGGGGCGATCAGCTCGTTCAGGGAGAGCCGGCTCACGGCCGGAGTCCCCAGGCTCGTCGCAGATGTGTGCGGCGCCTGCGCATAGGGCAGTCAGTATGCCAATCCGATGTGGTCCACGCGACCGTCGACGTCGTCGCTACATCGCGTCGGGGTCCTACGCGAGGGACCGACATGCGCGAGCAAGCTTGGCTGATTGGGTGAGCCCGGCACTCCTCCGAGATCGCCGTCTGGGCGCGGCAAGCATGGAAACGTCTATCTCCGCTGGCTGCTCGTCTAGGGGCGTTCCCGCTGGCCCCGCCTGGGGAGCTGTCCCCATCCTGTCTGTCAGGGCGCACGGGATAGCCGCGTGAGCCCCAGTGATCGCGAACAGTCCCCTGAGGGTGTGAGGGTCGGCGCAGTGGTGTGGTCACGCTTCGCTAGCGATACTTCGAGTCCCACGGGGTCCCGCGCGTGGTGGTGCCCACGGTGCCGCGAGCGCGACTTGCATGTAGGAGGATGACATCAAGGCCGACATACTGAACCTCAGGAACCTCTTCCAAAAGGACGTTCGCTACGTCATCCCCACTTTCCAGCGTCCCTACGTATGGAATCAAGACGATCAGTGGGAGCCTCTCTGGGAGGATGTCCGGAGTGTGGCGGAGCGCTACCTCAGCGAACTGGCCCACGTCGGTGAGGAGAGGGCGGCGCTCGCCGAGCAGAATACTGGCTCGCACTTCCTGGGGGCAGTGGTCGTGCAGCAGCGCGCCACCGCGGCGTCGGAGATAGAGACGCGCCACGTCATCGACGGTCAGCAGCGGCTGACGACGCTCCAGTTGCTGTTGGACGCGGCGCAGGAGGTGCTGGAGGCGCTCGAGCATCCCGAGGGACGGCGGCTCGCGCGATACGTGCTAAACCACGAAGACCTGACCGGCGGGGACACCTCGCTGCTGTTCAAGGTCTGGCCGTCGAGGACCGATCAGGGTGCATTCCGTCGCGCGATGGAGAACGGCGCGCCTACCGAGGGCTTCGAGGACTCTGCCATCGTCCAGGCACACGAGTTTTTTTCGCTACAGGTGGAGCAGTGGCTGACGGGAGGCGAGAACGCTAGCCGACGAGCGCATGCGCTCGAGGCCGCGCTGGTGGGCCTGCTCGAGATGGTCGTGATCGACATCGACGCCGACGATGATCCCAACGTGATCTTCGAGACGCTGAACGCCCGGGGAACTCCGCTCCTTGCGTCCGACCTCATCAAGAACTTCGTGCTCCACACGGCGGAGAGCCAGGGCATCGACCCCGAGCGGCTGAGCGCCGAGCAGTGGTCCGAATTCGATGACCCGTGGTGGCGCGAGGAGGTGCGACAGGGACGGATCGTCAGGCCCCGAATCGACACATACCTCAACTATTGGCTCGTGACGAGAACACAGAGCGACGTCTTGGCGTCCGACGTGTTCCCGTCATTTCGCCGGTATCTTGAGCGGGCGACGTCCGTCTCCGAGGTGGTCGCCGACATCCGGGGCACGTCTGATGTTTACAGCCGGCTCCAGCGAGCCGCCGACGATCAGGTGCTCTCAGAGTTCCTGTATCGCTGGCGCATCATGGACATCCGGGTCCTCACGCCGGTGCTCCTCCTGCTCCTCGGGCGCAGCGATGTCGGTGACGAAGTCCTCGGTCGATCGCTCCGGATCCTCGAGAGCTATCTCGTCCGGCGGATGCTGTGCCGGATGACGACTCAGGCCTACAATCGCCTCTTTCTCGACCTCCTGAGCCGGCTCGCCTCGGCCCGTGGCGGCGAGATTCCTGACGTGATTCGCGACTTTCTTGCGCAACAGAGCGCTGAGGCACTCCTATGCCCGCCCGACGCCCGTGTGCGCGTGGCGATCGCGGAGCTCCCCTTGTATCGGCTGCTCACTCGGGGTCGACTTCGCTTCGTCCTCGAGGCCATCGAGGACTCGCTGCGCTCGCCTAAGACCGAGTACCAGAATGTCCCGCGGGGCTCGCTCACAATCGAGCACGTGATGCCGCAGGGTTGGCACGCCAACTGGCCACTCGAGACTTCACTCGACCAAGAGGAGGCGATCGCACGCCGCGACCACCTCGTGCACACCATGGGTAACCTGACACTAGTCACCGGACGCCTGAATCCGGCGCTCTCAAACGCGGGATGGGAGATTAAGAGGGCTGAGCTGTCTAAGCACAGTCTTCTGCAATTGAACCGAGAACTAGCCCAGGCCGACATCGGAACGTGGAACGAGAACGCCATCCAGGAACGCTCTCAGATCCTCGGCGACCGGGTCATCGCGCTCTGGCCGCGCCCGGGATCCAGAGGCGCCGTGTGAGGCGAACACCTCATGTCCACACGGGTGATCGAGACCGCTTCTGCCAGAGCCTTGGACTCGGCCGACCACAGGCCATTATCGATGCCGCTGCCCTATCATTGCAGAGCCACGCCGACTGCACAGAGGCAACGCAGCAATTCGATGCCGCGCCACCATCGCATCTACATCGAAGAAAGTTGAGCGCGTAATGGCCCTCTATCACGTCGATGAAACCGGCGGATCGTTGACCGAGATTCCGGAGACGTGGCTCTCTGGTGAGGGGAAACTGGAGCGCAACGACCTGCAGCGATGGTTGCGTGACTCTCCCGGCGCGATCGAGCCAGACCTGTTTGTGCTCTCCGAGGAATACAGCGACTGGGATGAGAGCAACCGCAGCATCGACCTGCTCGCTCTCGACCGCGACGGGCCGGATCGTCGTAGCCGAACTGAAGCGTGACGAGGGCGCCTTCATGGATCTGCAGGCGATCCGCTACGCGGCGCTCGTCGCGCAGGGGGACCGACCGGCCGTGACGAGGTGGGGGGCGATCCTGCGCGGAGAGGGAGAGCACCGTGAGCGCGGGAGGCGGCCTCATCCATCAGCTCATGAGTGTGGGGGAGTGGCGCATTACCGGCGGTCACGTTCGCCGAGCCAGCCCGTGACGCCCTTACGGTGTCCGTACAGGGGACGCTCATCAACTCGATTCCTACCACATGATCACTTCCTGCGCAGACGTAACCTCCTCGGAGGACCGAGCCTCCGACACAGAGTTGCGCATCTTCGGTCTAGGTTGGGGATCCTACATAGTGCATATGCCCGAGGCCGCGACAGGAACCACTTGCCCCTCCATGCCATAGACGCCTAGAGTTTCTCGTTCTCTCTTTGTGGTCTTTGGCGGAGGAAGCACCACTAAGTGTCAGTCTTGGTCCTCGAGCGCTACCAACAGGACTTGGATGAACTGCTGCGCACCGGGCAGAAGTTGGTACACGCACTCCAGTACGAGTTCGATAGGGCGTCGTTCACTGAACTCGCACAGGAGCAACTGGGCGACGAGGCTCAGGAATTCCTAGATGCACTGCCTTATTTTTCGGACGCATATCAGCCGTGGTACTCAGAGGCGAAGACGTTGGTGAAACAACTACTACCAGAACGTCTCGATGACTTTGTTCGCTATTATGAACGACCCAGAACGGCACGCAAGGACATTTCTTATTTCAATTACACGATCGAGGATGCCTTAAATGGTCTCAGGATCTCCCGAAGCTTAGGGCCAACGGCCGCGCGCAGAAGTGTTCAGCAACAGGTGAATATTGTTGGATCAATCAAGTCTCGCTTCGAAAGTTCTCTATTCGATATTCGGCAGTTGACTCAGGCAGACGTGTTCGATTCGGAACTCGAAACGGCCAAAGAGCTCGTAAAAAATGGGTTCCTTAGAGCAGCGGGAATAGTTGCTGGTGTCGTCCTAGAGCGACACCTCAAGGAAGTATGCACTCGCCGCAACGTTACAGTTCGTAAGCGACGACCTCAACTCTCAGACTTAAACGACCGACTCAAGGACACGGGCGTTATCGATACGGCTCAGTGGCGATTCAACCAGCACTTGGGAGACTTGCGTAATCTGTGCGCCCATGATGACGCCTCCGAGCCATCACGAGATCAAGTGAACGACTTGGTAGCGGGTGTGGCGAAGGTTACGAAGACCATCGTGTAGCTACGCGCGCAAGCACCCGGACCCTCGACCCTTTGTTCCTCGATCTACTCTTCCAGACCGGCAAGCGGGCCCGCGACTGGCCTCGAGTCGCTCGACGTAGGAACGGACGGTGGCGCGATAGACGTGCCTCCGTGAAGTCCGAACGAACAACCGGATGGCCCGTAAGGCCTCGGACACGCCCCCGGCCTTAAGGCGCAGGCCTACCTTCGATAACTCGGCGGCGCGCCGAGCACCGCGCCCGCGACATTCCGCACCACGCTATCATGTTCGCGCTCGCCCACGAGCAATCCGACCGGAGGAAGACCCTCCATTCGCGCCGCGAGCCACCGGACACGCCGCCTCTGGGCGTCCTTGCCGGCTCGCGGAAGGGTGATGGGCAACTCGCGGAGATCGGCTACGTGTTCCCTCTACTGAAAGGGAGGCTCTCTACTGCCTGCCAGCTTCGAGGACGTCAACCGGCGCCTCGCCGAGGACTACCCCGATCCGCAGGCCCGCGGTAAGGCCTTCGAGCGCCTCACCGCCGCGCTGCTGCGCACTGACCATGGCTTCCTCGACCGCTTCGACGAGGTCTGGCTGTGGAACGACTGGCCCTATAGCGATGGCCCCGACCTCGGGATCGACATCGTGGCGCGCCGAGCCGACGGCGGCTTCGCCGCGGTCCAGTGCAAGGCGATGAACCGCATCACCAAGGACGACGTGAACTCCTTCCTCGCCGAGTCGCAGCGCCCTCACAAGGGGCAGGCCTTCCAGGAGCGGATGATCGTCACCACCGCGACCTCGTGGAGCGACAACGCTCAGAAGGCGCTTAAGGGCCTCGACCCGCCGGTGCAGCAAGTCGACCGGGCGGCCCTCGAGGACCTCTCCATTGACTGGCAGCGTTACCTCGACGACGAGGACGAGCCGCTGCAGGCCGTACCCCACAAGCGGCTTCGCGACCACCAGCGTCAGGCGCTGGCCGATGTGTTCGCCGGCTTCGGCGAGCACGACCGCGGCCAGCTGATCATGGCCTGCGGCACCGGCAAGACGCTCACCGCGCTGCGCATGGCCGAGAGACTCGCCGGCCGCGGCGGCCGTGTGCTGTACGCCGTCCCCTCGCTCGGGCTCATGCAGCAGGCGATCCGCGACTGGACGCGCGACCGTGAGCTGCCGCTGCGCGCCTTCGCCGTGTGCTCGGACGAGACGGTGGCCGGCGCCGCACGTGACGCGGACTACCTGCGCCCCACTGAGTTGCCGCTGCCGCCCACCACCGACGCCGATCGGCTCTCCCGCTACGCGACCCGCGACGCACCCGACCGCCTGACCGTCGTGTTCGTCACCTACCAGTCGATGGCGGTGATTCGCGATGCGCAGCGGGTGGGACTCCCGGCCTTTGACCTGGCGATCTGCGACGAGGCGCACCGCACGGCCGGCGTCACGCGTGCCGGCGACGAGCCGTCCCCCTTCCAGTTGATCCATGGCGAGGCGATCCACACCCGCAAGCGCCTCTACATGACCGCTACGCCGCGCCTCTACGCGGATGCGGTCAAGCACCGGGCGGACGCCCGCTCCGCCTTCCTCGCGTCGATGGACAACGAAGACCTGTACGGCCCGGAGTTCCACCGCTTGGGCTTCGCCGAGGCCGTGAAGCGCAAGCTGCTGAGCGACTACAAGGTCTCCATTCTCGCCGTGACCGAGCAGCGCATCGCCCGCCTCCTCGCCGGAGGCCGCGGCGAGCGCACGCTGAACGACGTGGCACACACCGTCGGCTGCCTTCACGCACTGGCCAAGTCGGGACCCGATCACGCGCGCTTCCGGGAGCAGTTCGAGGACGACCCCGAGCCGATGACGCGGGCCGTCGCCTTCTCCAACTCGATCAAGGCCTCCGAGGCCTTCGTCGGACTGGTCGACGAGCTGCGCGACCACCATCCGGGGGGCCTTGCGTTCGCCGCCGAGCACGTCGACGGCAAGAGCGGGGCGGCCGAGCGCCGCCGCAAGCTCGGCTGGCTCGACGAGGTGAATGGCGTCGGCTGCCACATCCTTTCCAACGCGCGCTGTCTCACCGAGGGCATCGACGTACCCGCCCTCGACGCCATCATGTTCCTCGAGCCGCGCAAGTCGCAGATCGACGTCGTGCAGGCCGTCGGGCGCGTGATGCGGAAGGCTGAGGGTAAGCGACTCGGCTACATCATCCTGCCGATCGTCGTCTCCGAGGACACCGATCCGTCATCGGCCCTCGACAACGACGCCGCGTACGCGCACGTCTGGCAGGTCCTCCAGGCGCTCCGCTCTCACGATGACCGACTCGACGCCTACATCAACCAGCTCGACCTCAACCGGGGTCGTGAGGGGCCGGTCACGGTCACCGTCCTCGACGACGAGGGTGACCTCGGTGGGGGACCAGACCCCGACACAGTGGAGCAGACGGTGCTCGCCCTCGATTGGAGTGAGCGCCTCGAGGATGCGATCTACGCCCGCATCGCCGAGCGTTGCGGCGACCGCGGCTACTGGCGGGGCTGGACCCGCGACGTCGGCACCATCGCCCGGGCGCACGAGACACGCATCCTCGCCCTGCTCGCCGAGCCGTCTGCAGCAGCCGTGCGCGAGCGCTTCTACTCCTTTCTGGCGGCGCTGCGCCAGAACCTCAACGAGTCGATCACCGAGACCTCCGCGGCGCAGATGCTCGCGCAGCACCTTGTGTCGAGGCCAGTGTTCGACGCCCTCTTTCCCGGCGCGCAGGGCTTCAGCGTACTCAACCCTGTCTCACAGGCCATGGAGGCCATGATCGCGGAGCTGGAGCCGCACGGGCTCGCGGCCGAGACCGCCGCGCTCGAACCGTTCTATGAGAGTGTCCGGGCACGAGCCGCGGGCATCGACAACGCCCAGGGGCGCCAGGCCGTGATGCTTGAGCTGTACGGCAGCTTCTTTAAGCGGGTGGCGCCCGATACGGCACGGGATGCCGGCATTGTCTACACGCCGACCGAGATCGTCGACTTCATGATCCGCGCCACCGGCGAGCTGCTGGCTGGCGAGTTCGAGGGGGCGTCACTCGGCGATCCTGGCGTGCATATCCTCGACCCCTTCACGGGCACGGGGACGTTCATCGCGCGCCTGATCGCGCAGCTCGAACCCGACGCCCTGCGCCGCAAGTACGTGGGCGGCGAGCTGCACGCGAACGAGATCCAGCTCCTTGCCTACTACATCGCGGCTGCCAACATCGAGGCGGCCTACCGCGAACGCGCGGGCGAGGAGCGACCGTTCGGGCAGCTCGTGTTCACGGACACCTTCAGGCTCGCCGAGAGCGAGCCGCTCGACCGGGACGTCTTCGCGCACAACGCGGCACGCGCCCGTGAGCAGCGCGAGCTGGACCTGCGTGTGATCATCGGCAACCCACCGTGGGCCCGCGGCCAGAGAAGCGGGCAGGCCTACCCGACCCTCGATGGGCGGATCGCCGGCACCTACGTCGCGGAGTCGGCGACCACGGGAAACAAGAACACGCTCTACGACGCATACGTGCGCGCCATCCGCTGGGCCTCGGACCGCGTGCGGGAGGGCGACGGCGGAATCGTCGCCCTCGTCACGAACAGCGGGTTCCTCGACGGTTCGAGCTTCGACGGCTTCCGGAAGACGGTCGCGAGCGAGTTCCACGCGGTCTACGTCTACGACCTACGCGGGAATCAGCGAACAGCGGGCGAGGTCTCGCGACGCGAAGGCGGCAAGGTGTTCGGCCAAGGCAGCCGCGCTGGCGTCGCCGTGCTCCTGCTCGTGAGGCGGCCGGGCGCCGTCACTAGGGACGCCACCATCCACTACCACGCCGTTTCCGATTACCTCGCTCGCGACGAGAAGCTGTTGCTTATCGGTGCCGCCGGCGTCACAGAATCCGACTGGACAGCCATCGCACCGAACGCGCACGGCGACTGGATCAACCAGCGCAGCGAGCGCTTCATCGCCCACCGCCCGGTCGCCAGCGTCCCGAGTGAGCCCCGAGCCCGAGCGGGGCCGGCGGCACTCTTCGAGAGGACATCGCTCGGTGTCACGACCGCTCGCGACCGCTGGACGATCAACTCGTCGCGACCCCGACTCACCGACCTAGTCAAACGCCAGGCGGCAGCCTTCAACGAGCAGGCCGCGGCGCTTGCTGAGGGGGTGTCGGCCATTATGGAGGACCAGCGGCGCTTCAAGTGGGATAGCCCCTCACTGCGTAAGGCGCGGCAGGGGCAGCACGTGGAGGTCCTGCCGGCGGATTTTCGCACCACGGTCTACCGCCCGTTCTTCCGTCAGCACCTCTATATGGACGCGGTGCTGATCCATGCCCGCTACCAACTGCCGTCCCTCTACCCCACGCCAGCCGCCCGCACACCGGCGATCGTCTTGGAGCAGGGGCTGCCCGTCTCCGGCCGAGGCCCCGGGGTGCTCGCTGTCGATGCGATCGCGACCGACAAGACCGCGGCGGGAGCGGCGGGCAAGCTCTGTCACATGCTTCCCCGCTACACGTATGGCAACGAGGACACCCCGCAGGGGGAACTCTGGTCGGTGCCGGACGGGCGCCGCGACAACATTACCAGCGAGGCGCTCGAGGCCTATCGTGCCCACCTCGGGTCGGATGTGACCGGGGACGCAGTCTTCGCCTACGTCTACGCGGTGCTGCACGCGCCTGAGTACCGCGAGCGCTACGCTGCCGACCTCGCACGCCTGCTCCCACGCATCCCCGATCCGGCCGACCGCCAGACCTTCGACGCCTTCGCCGAGGCCGGCCAGCAGCTGCTCGACCTCCACATCGGCTACGATACCGTCGAGCCCTACGAGCTGCAGGAGCACCCACGGGCCCTCGTTATGCCCGGGGACGAGGAAGCCCGCTACCGCGTCACGACGATGCGCTGGGCGGATACGGAGCACTCCGCTCTCCATTACAATGACTGGATCACCCTCGCGGGGATTCCGCCCGAGGCCCACAAGTACGTCGTCGGCCCCCGTTCTGCCCTCGACTGGCTCGTCGACCGCTACCGAATCACCACCGACAGGCCGACCGGCATAGTCAACGACCCCAACGATTGGGGCCTCGAGCAGGGCAACCCCCGCTACATCCTGGACCTCGTGAAGCGTGTCGTGACCGTCAGCATCGAGACTGTGGCCACCGTCCGCGCCCTCCCCGAGCTGCGAGAGGTCGTGTGAAAGAGGGGTGTTCGTACAGCGGAGGCACCAACGAAACGATGCGCTGCGAGGGATCGGCTCAATTCGCCGACGGTCAGCGGGCTTCGGCGCGAACTCGACCGTTACTTGCGTCGCAGCTTCCTCACGTCGAGATGGAGTAGGTCGCCGGGAGCGGGGCGCACGTAGCGCACGACCTCGCGGCTGACGCGGGTGGAGCCGGTCGGGGCGATTGAGGCCGAAGCGTCGCAGGGCCCCGTAGATGGTCGAGCGTGCGAGGGCCGAGCGCCCAGACGACGCGGCAGCGCCGGGCGACCTCGGCCTGAGGCCACCCGGCTTCGACTTCGTGGACCAGCTCCAGCCGGGTGACCGGTGTCAGTTTCGCGTCACGATGTGCCACAAGGCGTTCCTCGCTACTGCTCGTGCTTTGACTCACACGGCAGTAGACGGAGCCCCGTACCTATCAACAACCTCTATGGGAGCGACATCCAGCGCCGACATCGCGCAGCGACGCGATTCGCAAACCAGCGGCAAGGCGTTAGAATCTTCGCTCGCGCATCGAGCACTGGGAGTAGACATGCTAGTCAATGATCAAGACTTGGGTGAGCGCGACAATGATGAACTGTCGGATTTTCCTCCGGAAGAGAGAATCATACATACACAGGCGTATGACCTGTCAGTGACCACACTTCAGGAGCAGTGGAACGACGACACACTTGTGGTCCCGGATTTTCAACGCGAATATGTCTGGGGAGATCCAAAAGCCAGCAGATTGATTGAATCACTCCTACTGAATATACCGATACCGGTGTTGTTCTTCGCTGAAACTGAAGATTCACAATACGAAATCATAGATGGGCATCAGCGCATAAAGTCACTCGTTCGCTATTTGGATAATCAGTTTCCACTGAGTGGATTGCATATCTCGCAAGAATTTAGAGGATTAAGGTTCCACCAGTTGCCTTCCCGCGAGCAACGATTTCTTCGGACTCGCGTGATCCGAGCCATCATTATCGGCCCTGATTCATCACCGACAATGAAATTCGAGGTCTTCGAGAGATTGAATACCGGCGGGTTGTCATTGAATGCACAAGAAATACGCAATGCGCTATACCGTGGACGCCTGAATGACCTGCTGCAAGATCTCGAGTCGACTGCTGATTTCCGAGTTTGTATCGGTACATCGCAGCCACGTCGCCGTATGGTCGATCGTGAACTGATACTGCGCTTCTTGGCTCTGCGTGCTGATATTGCAAACTATCGCACACCGCTTCTTCGTTTCTTGAATGACTACATGGATACAAATCAAGACCAGTCCGCATCTTGGATTGCTGCACGGCGAGAATTGTTCCTGCAGACAACTGCTCTAGTACGCGAAATCCTAAGCGATGCAGCCTTCCGCGTGACAGATCACGAAATCGGTCCGAGAAAAATCTAAATCGCGCTCTTTTCGATGCTCAGATGGTTGTCTTTTCCTATTGCGATACTGCTCAAGCGCGTAGCCGCGCTCAACAGCTCAGACAAGACCTCGCAAGGACATTCAATGCCGATTCGTTTCAGAACGCGATTCGAAGGGCGACCGGTGATCGGGCGAGAGTCTTCGAGCGAGTCGGCGAAGTGGTTCGGGCGTTTGAGGCCGCTGGCGTTTCCGTAGCGCCCGAACTATCCGAGGCTCTAGCTACTGGCAGACCTGCCCAGTGAGCTCAACAGCTCTGGAGAATCTGATGCGTGGTCTATCGGAGATCGACGCACTACAGCGTGCTAATCCAAAACCGGCGGAGGGTGGGGGCCTGGCTCGGCCCACCATTACAAGGGCAATCGGCCGCGCAGAAGTTGTCTTACTCTCCAGTCACCTTGAGCGATATGTCCGAGCTGTTGTCGAGGAGATGGCTAGTTGCATCGATGGAGCCAATGTTTGTTCCACCCGCATTCCAAAGTCCTTACGGCTTCTTCATGGGAAAGTCCCCGTCGACGAGCTTGCTTCGATTCAATGGGAGCGGCGCGAAATAAAGCTCCGCGAGTTCGCAGAGACCGAGGCCTCGATGTGGCAGGACGGAAACCGGAGTCCGCGTATTCAGACTGACAGATTGCTTCGCTGGATGTCGACGCCAAACGCGACTGCACTGGAGCGTGTGTTTAGATACTGGGGAATCGACAGTATTTTCGCAGCCATCACTCGCAAAGATTCTCATCGACGGCGGATTCGGTTGAAGATCGACGAGCTAACTGAAAAGCGTAACAACATCGCGCACGGCGACTTCACGGTCGAGGCGACGCACCTCGACATTCGTAGCTATCGGCGGGCAGTTCGTGAGTTCTGCGAGCGAGCCGATCGTTCAGCCGCGGCCATCGTGCAGCGCATAGGGCAACTGTCTACCCGTCCCTGGTAGGAGGCGAACGGCTCGATGCGGGTACGGGCGGCTCTAGCTGATGGGTCACCGAAACTTCATTGTGTATCGGCCGCTTCGCGCACGACCGCGCACAAGGGGCTTGAGGGCACGTTGCTCCGGCGACGTGACCGCTCGCGCCATCGACCGGACCGACGGCGGCACGCTGTGCCGCTTCGTGTGCAAGCACGCATGGTCCGGTGCCCGCTGACCTGACCCCCTGAGACGAGACCACCGTTGATGACAGTCCCTGGGCCCACGAGGGTGGGAGAAGGGGAGGGACATCACGGTGAAGGGACGCAAGCACACGCCGGAGCAGATCGTGCGCAAGCTCGGGGAGGCGGATCGC
>JAPONQ010000079.1 GCA_026713865.1 Chloroflexota bacterium
CATTTCAGATTCTCCTTGTGGTGTTTGGTTGTCGCGGTGGGGGCGCGGCCATGCCGCACCTGTTTCGAAACGACGGCGGGGCCGCCCCGAAAGGCGGCCCCGTTCGCGCTCCCACTCGGGAGCGACTCTTCAGTGCTTAGGTCCCTGGGCACTTGCGATCGGCACCTCCTTTCGTTCGTTGGCCCTCGGGCCGCTCAGGCGGCCTTCGGTGTCTCCTCCGCGCCGTCCTGCTGGAGCTTGCGCGCGGCGGCCTCCACCAGCGGGGTGAGCGCCGCCACCGGCAGCTCGTCGAGGTCGCGGCCCGTGCGCTCGCGCACGGCGGACCGCACCTTCGCCTCGTCGAAGCCCCGGCACTGGCCGAGGTCGACGAGGGTCTTGCGCAGCGACGGCGCGAGGTCGCCCGTCGCGCCGTCGCCGTAGAGCGAGTTCCCGAACTGGTCGCCGTAGCTGCGCAGCGCCCGCTTGAGCGCGTCGGTGACCGCGCCCTTGTAGGCCGTCTCGTGGCCCTCGACCGTCTCCTCGGCGACGGCCTGGAAGCCGGTGTCGGTGCGCGGCTGCGAGCCGGGGACCGTCACCCGCACGGTGGCGGCGTAGGCCCGCCAGGGCTTCGCCTCCCCCGTCTGCTGGTCGACGCTCTCGCCCTCGCGGAGGGTCACGTCGCCGACGAGGTCGTAGCCCCAGCCGCCGTGTCCGAAGACCCGGTTGGCCTGCTCGATGGCCGTGCGGCCCTCGAGGTAGGCGAAGCTGCGGCCCCTGCGCCCCCTGCGGTGCGAGACGAGGCCCTCGTCGAGGGGCTCGGCCAGCTTCGTGGTGACGGCGGGCGGGAGGCTTTCCCACTGGAGGTCGCGCTCGGGGATGGCCGGCTCGTGGTGGACGCCGTTGGCACTCGCGCCGTTGGCGCTTGCGCCGTTGCGGCGGCCGTTGAGGGTGGTGGTCTCTGCCATGTGTCTCTCCTTCTGCTGTGCGTTGCCTGGGTGGACTGCGGGTCTCCCGGCGGGAGGCCCGTGCGCGGGGCGAAGCCCCGTCGGTCATCGGTCATCGCGCCTCCTTCTCAGTCGGCGGTTGGTGCGGCGGGCACGCAGAGAAGGGCCCCCCCGCGGGCGGCAGGGCGTCCCGGGGCCCTCGCCCGGACGGCGGGGGCCCCCCCCCGCGCCCCCCCGACCCCCCGGCGCGCACCCCGACGACCGCGCCCCCCCGCCCCGGGCCCGCCTCGGCGTGCCCGCCGCACCAACCGCCAACCGGAAGGAGGCGCGATGACCGATGACCGACGGGGCTCCGCCCCGCGCACGGGCCTCCCCGCGAGGGAGGCCCGCAGCAGTCCACCCAGGCAACGCACAGCACGAAGGAGAGAGACATGGCAGAGACCACAACCCTCAACGGCCGCCGCAACGGCGCGAGCCCCAACGGCGCGAGCGCCAACGGCGTCCACCCCGAGCCGATCCGTGAGCACGACCTCCAGTGGGAGAGCCTCCCGCCCGCCGTCACCACGAAGCTGGCCGAGCCCCTCGACGAGGGACTCGTCTCGCACCGCAGGGGGCGCAGGGG
>JAPONQ010000080.1 GCA_026713865.1 Chloroflexota bacterium
CGGGGATGCACGACCTCCTCGCCGCGGCAGCGCAGCGTCAGCTCGTCCACGCCGAGCAGCGCCGTCGCGCGCAGGCCCGCCCAGCGGCTCGGCACCGAGTACCAGGCCCCCTCGACGCGCACCAGCGCGCTGCGGCTCACCGCGACATCCCGTACCCGCCGCGCCTCGAACGCGACAGCGGGCTCGGGGCGCAGCAGTGGCCCTTCCTCGGCGAAGCGCTCACGCACCCGCGGCGCGGCGTGGCGGTCGACCTCCCCCTGCAGCCAGTCCGAGAGCGCGGCCAGCGAGTCGCCGCGCGGGATCGGCGTGAGGTGCTGCAGCCGCACACCCCTGCCGCGCGCCTCGACCCCGCCCTTGTCGTGGCCCTCGCCGGGCCGCGCGAAGCAGGGCTCGTACAGGTAGTGGCTGACCAGCGCCTCAAAGCGCTCGGTGAGCCGGCGCCTGGGGAACTGCACGCGCTGTACCGCCGCTGCGAGGTTGTCGTAGACGATGCGCGCGGGCACCCCGCCGAAGTGGGCGAACGCCCGTACGTGGCCGTCGAGGAAGGCGATCTGGTCCTGGCGGTCGTAGAGCCGGACGAAGTCGCGGCCCGAGTACATCAGCCGCATGAGGAACTTCCAGGCCTTGCGGCGCTCGCCGCCCACCTCGACGGTGACCTCGAAGAAGTCGACCTGGGCCTCGTCGCCCGGCCGGTGCACCAGTGGTACGAAGACCTCGGCGCGCTGCCGTCGCCACTCCCGCAGGTAGCCGCGCACCAGCGTCACCCCGACCTCGTAGCCCTCCTCGCACAGCTGGCGGTGCAGCCTGGTCGCCGTCAGCCGCTGCTTCGGCGTCGTGCGCCCCGACCACTCCTCCAGCAGCTCGCCGAGTCGCGGCTGAACCCGTTCGAGCACCGGCTTCCTGCGTGGCTCGCGCTCGACCCGCACCGGCTCGGCCAGCGTCAGGTAGCGCCGCACGGTGTTGCGGCTGATGCCCAGCTCCCGGGCGACCTGCCGCCGGCTCAGCCCCTCGACCAGCACCTTGTGCCGCAGCACGTGCACGTCTTGCACTCGGAGCATCCCTTCCCCCAGCCCTCCGCGGCCCCGCCGCTGGAGATGCTGGGACACGCCCCGAGGTGGATCACCATCCGAGCGCTGTTTGGATCAGTTTCCGAGCGATGACTTCAGCTCGTGGTCGGAACTGTCGGCGCCCTCGCCGCTACGGTCTCTGGGCTCGTCTCTCACTTCCCGTACGAGGGGACGGATCTTCATGGGGTCATCGAACAGCACCAATGGTGGAGCTTCGGCGTCACCGCGCTCTTCATGGCGGCTACCATCTGGCGGTTCATGTCACGTCGCCGAGGATCGGATTGCGGAGGGTCCGTCCCGTTCCTGGTGGTAGTCGCCGTTGGAACGGGCCTCCTCGTGATGTCCGGCATGACAGGAGGCGACTTGGTCTTCGATCACGGGATCAATGTCCGAGGGGTGAACCCCCTGTTGGATTGATAGGCCTTGAGGCGGACTCTCGCATCTGCATCCGTACCGACCTAAAGCCCCACCACCAGATCGAAAGTTCGCAGTACAGTCTTCTTTGGCCAGCCATGACTGACCGTACTTTGACTCCGTCGGGCAACTCGGCATCGGCTGCGTCGCGGCCGCGGATCGGGCTGTCCGGCAGTGTCGGGATCGCTCGCCTACGTGGGGGGCAGGTACTGCTCCCGCACCCATGAGGTGACACCGTCCGCCCGCACCCACAGCCAGCCGGTGCAGCGCCCGACGCCTCCGGCAAGCACCTCGACCGCGGCGCCATCTGCCCACGCGGACCCGGGGCCGCCCGCATTGTCGGCGCAATCGTTGCGATGGGGGGTGCCGGCGCCTCCGGTATTCCCGATCACCCGTGCGGCTTGCAGGGCGGTATTGCGCGACGCCCCTGCGGAGCTGGCGACGTACTCGTCGCGCACCCAGGAGGTGACGTCGTCGGCCTGCACCCAGAGCCAGCCCGCGCAGCGCCCGGCGCCCTCGCCAAGCACTTCCACGGTGTCGCCTTCCGCCCAGCCGAACCGGGGGAGTCGCGCTTCGTCGGCGCAGTCGTTGCGGTGCGAGACGCCGAGTCCGTCACTGTTCGCGATGACCCCTGCGCGAGGCGGCTCGGTGGTAGGCGGCGCGGTGGTGGGCGGATCGGTGGTGGCCGGCTCCGCCACGGCGGTGCGCGTGACCGTTTCCGCGGCTCCCGAGTCGTCCGTGCCCGCGGTGTCCTCTGCCCGGTTTGCCTGGGAGGGCGCCGCGCTCTTGACGATGAGGGGAGTCACGGCGGGGACGCCACCGCGGAACAGCGTATTGAAGTCGCGGTTGACGAACGCCGGCGCGCCGAGGACGTACGACGACCAGTCACCCTGGTGCAGCGCGTGGATGGCGGCGACGCCTCTCCCGCGGGCGCAGGCGGCGAGGTCCTGGACGCTGCCCCCTTCGTAGACGACGGCGCTGAAGCCCTCGGCGACGGCGCCACGCAGGCACTGCGGCCATGGCTGGGTCGCAGCGGCGGCATCGGCAGCCGGCCCGGGCGACGCCGGTCCATCGCTGGCCACGACGAGCGGCCTCAGCGCGGGCACGCCGCTCGCGAACAGCTCCGTGAACGCGCGGTTGACGAACGCCGGCGCGCCGGGGATGTACGAGAGGTACGCGCCGGCTTCGAGCGCGTAGAGCGCGGTGACCGCGCGGTCCCGGGCGCAGCTCTCGATGTCTTCGACGCTGCCGCCCTGGTGCAGGACCAGGTTGTA
>JAPONQ010000081.1 GCA_026713865.1 Chloroflexota bacterium
GAGATCAACTCGCTCTGGTTCGAGGCCCCGGCCGGCGCGCGCGCGCAGGTGCCGGGCGAGGGCGAGGGCGCCCCGGCGGCGCCGGCGGCAGCCGCTCCGCCCGCGGCGGAGGCCGCGGCCGAGGAGCCTTCCGCCCCGGTCGAGAGCCCGCCCGCCGCCGAGGCGGAGGAGGAGCCGGCGGCGGCCGCTCCTGCACCGGCGGCCGCTCCTGCACCGGCGGCCGCTCCTGCACCGGCGGCCGCTGCGACGGCGGCGGTGGCGGTGGCGGCGCCGCCGCCCGTCAGGCCGCACGCGCGCAAGCAGGACTACCAGCGCGCCTTCGCCGGGTTCCACTTCCCGATCTCGCGCGACGCGGTGATCCGCGGCGCCCGGGACAAGGGTGGCGTCGACCGCGAGGTGGCCGCGATCATCGGCCGGCTGCAGCCGTCCCGTTTCCGCTCGCTGGAGGAGCTGCACCAGAGCGTGCGCGAGGTCTACCTCGCGCTCGGCGTCGACGGAGAGCAGCTCCCGATCTAGCTGCGCGCGACCCGACGTCCCGGACCGGCGACCGGCGGGAGCCCCTATGGCGACCTTCGTCCTCGTGCACGGCGCCGGCCACGGCGGCTGGGCGTGGCGGCGCCTCACGCCGCTGCTGCGCCGGGCCGGTCACGACGTCCACGCCCCGACGCTCACCGGCCTCGGCGAGCGCTCGCATCTCGCCTCCAGCGACGTCGACATGGAGACGCACGTCACCGACGTCCTCAGCGTGCTCTTCTTCGAGGACCTGCGCGAGGTCGTGCTCGTCGGCCACAGCTACGGGGGCGTCGTCATCACCGCCGCGGCCCACCGCGATCCCTCGCGCATCGGGCGCCTGGTCTACCTCGACGCCCCGATCCCCGCCGACGGCGAGCGCAGCGTCGACCTGCTCGCCCCCGAGCACCGCGATGAGCAAGGACAGCTCCCGCCGCCGCCGCCCGGGGAGCGCATGGCCCGCCTCGGCATCACCGACCCCTCCGACGCCGCCTGGGTCGGGGCGCGGCTGCGCCCGCAGCCGCCGGGACCCCAGCTCCAGCCGCTCCGGCTCTCCCTCGCGGAGGCCGCGGCGCTTCCGCGCACGCTGGTCTTCTGCGGGCGAACGCCCGAGAACTTCCCCGCCGCGCGCTTCCGGCAGCGCCTCGACGCCGCCGGCGCGAGCGGCTATCTCGTGCTCGACGAGGGGCACGACGCGATGCTGACGGCGCCGGAGCGCGTCGCCGAGCTGCTGCTGCCCCTCGCCGGACCGTAGCGGCGCCCGGGAGGCGCGGCCGAAGCGGAGGAGGAGGGACGATGCAGGTCGTGGTCAGCCAGGCATACACGCTGGATGCCGGGGAGCACGCCGACGAGTACGTGCGGCTCTCCGGCGAGTTCACCGCCTTCATGCGCCGGCACCCGGGCTTTCTCGGGCGGCGCCTCCTGCGATCGCTCGAGGATCCGACGCACTTCACCCACGTGCGGCTCTTCGATTCGATCGCTTCCTACGAGGAGTTGACGGAGATGGCCGGTTACCACGAGCGGATCGCCGAGATGGCGGTGCACGTGCACCAGCCGGCGGGCGGTCCGCCACGCGAGTACTTCGAGGTGGCGGTCGACGAGGATCCCCTGCCCCCGGCGGCGTAGCGGGCGCCGGGGGCCCCGCCCTAGCCGCGGCCCATGATCCGCTCCACCGCGATCTCGATCGCGATGCGGCCCTCGCGCGCGCCGGGGGCGCCGAAGCGCGCGCTGTAGGCCTCGACCGCCTTCGCCACGGCAGCGGGATCGCGCACGACGCGCCCCCGGCCCTCCAGCGTCAGCCAGCGGCCGCCGTCCACCTGGCAGAGCACGGCGCGACCTGAGCCGCCCTCCCGCTCCAGATTGCGGGCCTTGCGCGCCCCCTCGAAGGTGATGATGCGCGCGGTGCGGCTCTCGGCGTCGTAGCCGAAGCCGACCGGAATCACGTGCAGGCTGCCATCGGGCCGCTGCGTGCTGAGCGTCGCGATGTGCCGCTCGGCGAGGAAGGCCAGCACGGCCTCCGGCAGCCCCTCGATATCCAGTGCCACGTCATCCTCCTCCGCTCGCGCCGTCCCCGCGGCCCGCGCCTCGCGCGCCGGCACGCGCCTGCTACCATCCGGCAAGCCCGACGTCGGCCTTGCGGCGGGAGCATAGGGGGGCCGCCGGCATGCGTGCAGGGATCCAGGGCCTCGGATGGCTCGTCCGGCGCACCGCCGACCCGGCCGGCCTCGGTGCCTTCTACCGCGACGTCGTCGGACTGCCCGTCCTGCGGACGCACGGCGCGACCACGGTCTTCTGGGTCGGCGAGACGGTGGTCCTGGGGATCAACGGGGGAGGCCGGCCGCAGCGCCGCTACCGGGACCGCAGCGAGGCGCCGTCCATGCCGGTTCTCCGCGTGCGATCGATGGAGCGCGCCACCGCGCAGCTCCGCGAGCGCGGCGTCGAGTTCGTCAACGACCCGTTCGCGATCGGCGGCGGGGAGGGCATCCTCGCCTACTTCCGCGACCCCGGCGGCCACATCACCGGTCTCCAGGAACGGAACGAGGCGAGCACGCGGCCCAAGGACGTGGAATGGCGGCGGCGGCGCGATTCCGGAGAGCTCACCGTGCCCGGCGCACCCGACCTCGACGGCGAGATCGCGGGGCTCGGCTGGATCGTGGTTCGCTGCACCGATCTCGATACGCAGGTCGCCTTCTACCGCGACGCCCTCGGCTTCGAGGTGCTGATGCGGGGCGAGCGCGCGGCGCTGCTCGACATCGGGGGCACGCTCACGCTCGAGGTCGCGCTCGGGTGTCCGCCCGAGCCGCTCCCCGCCGACCGCGGCGAGGTCCCGGACGCCTTCGTGCTGCGGGTCGACGACGCGTCGGCGCTCAGCGCCGATCTCGAGGCAGCCGGCGCTCGCCGCGTCGGCCCCACGCACCGCACCGGGGACGGCGGGGGCAGCATCCACTACTTTCTGGATCCGGAGAATCACCTCTTCGGCATCCAGACCCGCGCCGTGCAGAGCACGCGCGCCGAGGACATCGAGGCCAAGCGGCGACGGGCGCTCGGGCCAGTCGTCACGTAGGCGCAGCGGCCCGGGCGCCGGGAAAGGGGAGAACCGTGGCGGAGGTGCAGACGGCGACGGGGCCGGTCGACAGCGGCGAGCTCGGCATCACGCTCTCCCACGAGCACCTCTTCATCCACTCGACCGGCCTCCAGCACCAGTACCCGTGGCTCTACGATCGGGAGGCGGCGATCGAGCACGTCTCGCTCGAGCTGAGGGATGCGGCGGGCGCCGGGGGCGGCACCGTGATCGACGTGACGACGCCGGACCTCGGGCGCGACGTCGAGATGATCGCGGAGGCGTCGCGCCGCGCCGGCGTGCACGTGATCGTCCCGACGGGGATCTGGCTCGAGATCCCGCGCCTGTTCCAGAGGCGATGGGACGGACGCAACGGCGCCGACGCCGACGAGACGGCGGAGATCTTCGCGCGCGAGATCGAGCGGGGTGCGGCCGGCACTTCCGTGCGCGCCGGGGTGATCAAGGTCGCGAACAACCGGCCGCCCGGCATCGGCGAGGCGGAGGAGACGATCCTGCGCGGCGCGGCCCGCGCGGCGCGCCGCACGAACGTGCCGATCTCGACGCACACGAGCCCCTACGACATCGGGCGCGAACAGGTGCGGATCTTCGCCGATGAAGAGCTGCCGCCGCACCTGGCCGCCATCGGACATTCCTTCACGGACGACATCGAGTACCTCCGCTCGGTGCTCGCGGCCGGCCACTACCTCTCGATCGACCACTTCGGTCGCGACCGTGAAGAGGAGCCGGCCGTGCTCGACGCCGTCGCGGCGCTCTGCGCCGAGGGCTTCGCAGCGCGAATGATGCTGGGCCACGACTGGGGCGGGGAGATGGACTGGCGCCCCCACGGCGCGCACGAACCGCCCTCGACCTGGCGCTACGTGCCGGAGCGCGGCCGCGCGGAGCTCGAGCGGCGGGGCGTCTCGCGCGATGACATCGAGGCGATGCTGATCCGCGGGCCGGCCGCGTTCCTGAGCGGAGCCGCCCCGTGAGCGGTTCGGCGGGAGCTCCTCTCTCCGCGACGGCGATCCGCGGGCAGCTCGACCGGGCCGGCGTGCGCTTCGTGGCGGCGCTCCCGGACATCACGACCAGCGAGCACGTGCTGAAGCCGATGCTCGCCGACCCCTCCCTGCGCGTGATCCAGGTCTGCAAGGAGGACGAGGGGATCTCGATCTGCGCCGGGCTCTACGCCGGCGGCGAGCGCTCCGTGCTGATGATGCAGCACACGGGTCTGCTCGACTCCATCAACTGCCTGCGCGCGGTCGGCGTCGAAGGCGAGAACCCCGTCTGCATGCTCGTCGGCCTGCTCCGGAACGAACCCGGCGTTCCGCCCTCCCGGTCGCCTCGCTACGGGCTGCGTATCGTGCAGCCGATCCTCGGAGCCATGGGCGTCGAGCACGAGCTGCTCGAGTTCGCAGGCGACGAGGAACGCATCGGCCCGGCCATCGCGCGGGCCTACGAGCGCCGGCGCCCCGTCGTCCTGCTGATCGGGGGGGAGCCGCTCTGATGACGATGAAGCGCGACCAGATGCTCCGCGCGCTGGCCCGTCACCGCACCGACGAGGTGGTGGTCGCCGTCTACCGCGCGGCCAACGAACTCATCCACATCGATCCGTCGGAGCTGAACTACACCTTCAACGCGGCGATGGGTCAGGGCTCGTCGGCGGCGCTCGGGCTCGCGCTGGCGCGACCCGACCGCCGCGTGATCGTGCTCGACGGGGACGGGAGCCTCCTGATGAACCTCGGCACGCTGGTGACGATCGCCGACGCCGAGCCCGCGAATCTCCTGCACTGCGTCTGCTCCAACGGCAGCTACGAGACGAACGGCGCCGTCCCGGTGCCGGGGCGGGATCGCGCCTCGTTCCCCGAGCTCGCGCTCGCCGCCGGCTACCGCGACGCGCGCCGCATCGACAGCGTCGAGGAGTGGGACCAGGCGCTGCCGGAGCTCCTCGCGGCGGCCGGGCCCGTGCTCGTCGACCTCGTCGTCGAGCCCGGCGAGGAGACCTGGCCCGACGACTTTCGCACGCTGCACTCCATCGAAAGACGCGATCGCTTCATCGAGGCGCTCGCCGCGCGGCGCTCGTGACCCGCGCCGCCGGGGCGGCGGCGGCACGATGGAGCCCGAGATCGTGAGCGAGCTGCGGGGAGGGCGGTCACCGTGAGCACGGCGTCGTCCGGCACCGCCGTGAGGCTCGGGAGGCTGCGGTCGGCCGAGGCGGGCGGCGCCATCCTGGTGCTCCCGTACGACCACGGGCTCGAGCACGGGCCGGTCGATTTCCTCGGGCAGGCGTGGGGCTCCGGCCCGGCGTCGATCCTCGGGCTGGCGAGCCGGACCGCGGTCGCGGCGGTCGCGGCCCATCTCGGGCTGATCGGCCGCTACTACCGCGGCACCGAGCCGGACGTCGGTCTCATCGCCAAGCTGAACGGGAGGACGAACATCCCGGAGGCCCCGGCGCCGCTCTCGCCGCTCACCGGATCGGTCGAGGAGGCGGTCCGCGCGGGCGCCGACGCCGTCGGCTACACGCTGTACGTCGGCTCGGCGGCCCAGGAACGGGACCTCCGCCAGCTCGCCGACGTCCGCCGCGACTGCGAGCGCTTCGGGATGCCGCTCGTCGTGTGGTCCTACCCCCGCGGGCGCTTCGTCGACGCGTCCGGGGGCCGGGATTCGCTGTATGCGGTCGACTATGCGGCGCGTGTCGCGCTGGAGATGGGCGCCGACGTCATCAAGCTGAACCTCCCCCGCCGGCACGACCCCGAGCTCGGAACGCCCCCGCCGGCCTACCTCGAGCTCGAGCAGGACCGCTCGCTGATGGCGCGGCGGGTCGTCGAGTCCTGCGGCGAGGCCGCGGCGATCTTCTCCGGCGGCGCCCACCGCGACGACGAGAGCCTCCTCGAGGAGGTCCGGCTCGCGTTCTCCGCGGGCGGCTCCGGCCTGATCGTCGGACGCAACGTGTTCCAGCGTCCGCTGGAGGCGGCCGAACGGCTGATCGCGGCGATGAGCACGATCGCGCGCGAGCTGCGGGCCGCAGGCGACGGGCACGCCTGACCGGCGGAACGTTCACCGGCCTCGCCCACGCCCGGTCCGCAGCGCAGCCGCGGCGGCAGCGCCGGGAGCAGCCGATCCGAGCGCCGGCTAGGCTGTTCTATCACCGGGATCTGGCGACAGATCCTGTTGTGTCTCACGACCATATCTTGGTCTTGCCGAGCACGCTTTCGGGGGTGCGCCCGCGCGTCCAGCGCCCGGTGTGGGCACGGTCGGTGTTGTAGTACTCC
>JAPONQ010000082.1 GCA_026713865.1 Chloroflexota bacterium
CTTCCTCGCGCATCTGCGGTGGGCGTCCCGGTTCGGGCGCGGGCGCAGGAGAGCTGCGAGCGGCGAGTACTACCACCGGTTCCGGAGTGCCGCGCTCGACCGGCACGGCTGGAGTGAGCGGGAGCTGGGCCTGCGTGAGGGGATCTGTCTGTTCCGGGTCGCGACGAACGCGATACGCCGCCTCGATCAGGGCTGGCGCGAGCGCGCGGTCTCGGGGCTCGCGATGGTGGACGCGCTGCTGGCCTCATGACCGGCCGCCGCGCTCCGGTCGCGGCTGGGGCGGCCCGCGCCGGTCGGAGCCACTACTGCTCGGGCTTCGCCACCCGGTAGCCGGCGCGTGGCTGCGCGTGGCTGTGTGTGCGTCGGCATCTGTCAGCGCGGCCGTAGCGGAGATCGGCGATCTCGATGCGGGCGCTGCGGAGCGGGTGTTGCGTCCCGGCCCTAGGCCGCCGCGTGACCGGTGACGCGGTCGAACACCTCCACCACCTCGCGCCGGGGCGGCGGCGTCAGCAGCGTGACGAGGACCGCCGCGGGCACGGCGAGGAGGACGCCGGGCGTGGCCGGCTGGATGGTCCACACTCCCCCCGCGTCCGCCTTCATCGCCTCCCACACGCCGTCGAGCAGCGGAAGCGGCGCGCTGGCGTCGGTGCCGAGGGGAAGCAGCCACCAGAAGGTGGCGACGGCCGTTCCGACCAGCATCGACGTGAGCGCTCCCCAGTAGTTGAAGCGCCGCCAGTAGAGGGCCAGGATCGTCGCCGGGCCGAACGCCGCGCCCATCCCTCCCCAGGCGAGCGCAACGAGATTGAAGACCGAGTCCGGGCGGTAGATCGAGAGCACCGCGGCGACCGCGCCGACGGCGAGCAGCATGAGGCGGCCCATCCAGACCCGGGCGCCGCTCCGCAGCGCGCTGCTCACTCGCCTGAGCAGCGGCACGTCGCCCGTGGCGATCGCCGAGGCGAGCAGCAGCTGCGAGTCGGCGGTGCTCATCACCGCGGCGATCACCGCGGTGAGCAGCAGCCCGGCCACCAGCGGGTGGAAGAACTCCCGGGCGGTGATCAGGAAGAGGCGCTCCGGGTCCGCCGCCACCTCGTCGAAGAGGCCCCGCTCGCGGAGCGCGGGCACGGCCACCATGCCCAGCAGCACGCCGAGGCCGAACATCACCACCACCCAGGAGACGCCGATGTTGCGGCTGCCCGGGATCTGCTCCTCGCGGTCCACCGCCATCAGCCGGGCCAGCACGCGCTGCGAGCCGAAGGTCCCCAGCCCCCAGCCGGCCGTGGAGAGCAGGAAGACGAGGCCGACGACCTCGCCGGAGTCGTCGGTGAACGGGTTCCAGAAGCCCTCGCCGGTCCCTCCCAGCCCCTGGAAGGGATCGTCGGCGATCACGATCAGCATCAGCGGCAGCAGCAGGAAGCCGCCCAGCCTCATCAGCGCCTGGAAGACGTCCGTTCGGGAGACGGCGAGGAAGCCGCCGATGAAGGTGTAGGTCGTGATCGCCACCAGCGTGATCAGGATTCCCAGCCAGTGGTACTCGTCGTGGCTGATGTCGAAGACTTCCTCGAGCAGCTTGGCGCCGGCGATCAGGCCGGAGCTGACGTAGAAGACGACGAAGAAGACGGTGATGGCCGCCGCGAGGCTCCTCAGCCACCCGCGGCGATCGAGGAAGCGCTGCTCGAGGAATGCCGGGATCGTCAGGGAGTCCCCGGCGGCGACGGTGTAGCGGCGCAGCCGCCTCCCCATCACCGTCCAGACCAGCCACGCGCCCAGCGCGATGCTCGCGGCCGTCCACAGGTGCACCAGGCCGGCGGCGAAGGCGAGGGCGGGAAACACGAGCATGGTCCAGCCGCTCGATGACGAGGAGGCGGCGCTCAGCGCCGAGGTGAAGGTCCCCATCCTGCGGCCGCCCAGCACGTAGTCGGACATGTCGTCCATGTGGCGGGCGCGGACGAGCGCGATGCCGATCAGGACGGCGAAGTAGGCGACGAAGACAAAAAGGACCCAGGCGACGAAGCTCGGCACCCCGGACTCCCCGCACATGCCGGCGGCCCCGCGCCCGGAGCGGGCACGGGCGGCAATCGGGGGAGAGTGTCGGCGCGGCGCGGGTTAGGGCCCACCCCCGGGGCGGTCGCGACGCGAGGGATTCGCCTCCGCCGACGCCGGGGCACCACGTGGCCGGCCTCGCGCCACATCTATACTGCGCCGGCCATGGCGAGCTCCGGTCGGACCCGCAAGACGGTCTACCTGGCGAGCCCCTACGGGTTCTCGGCGCAGCAGCGCGAGCTGCTGCTGCCTCCGCTCGTGGAGGCGCTTGAGGGACTGGGCCTCGAGGTGTGGGAGCCGTTCGCCCGCAACAACCAGCTCGACCGGGCGGAGGCGGGCTGGGCGTGGCGCATCGGGCGCGCCGATCTCGAGGACGTGCGGGCGGCGGATGCGATCTTCGCCGTGGTCAACGGCGTGCCGCCGGATGAGGGGGTGATGGTGGAGCTGGGCGCCGCCATCGCCCTGGGGAAGCCGACGTTCCTCTTCCGCGACGACTTCCGGCGGGCGACCGACAGCGAGAGTTACCCGCTCAACCTGATGCTGTTCACCGGCCTGCCGCGCGAGGGCTGGCGCGACTGGTACTACGAGTCCGTCGAGGGGATCACCGACCCGGAGAAGGCGCTCGCTCGCTGGGCGCTCGAGTCCTGACCGGCCGGAGCCGTCAGGGCCGCCTGAGGAAGAGCTGCACGTTGGTGGGCTCGTCGACGAGCGCGCCGCTCCGGCGCAACTCGCCGATCGCCTCCGGGCCCAGGCCGGCGACCCCGGCCAGCACCTCGTCGTTGTGCTGCGCGAAGAGCGGCGCCGGCCCGAGCCGCCGCGCGGGCGTGCGGGAGAGGCGCCAGGGGAAGCCGTCGCCGCGCTCGTAGCCGACCTCGGGATGGACGCCCTCGACCCAGTAGCCCCGCTCGGCGAGGTGTGGATCCATGCAGATCTCCCAGTTCGCGAGCACCGGAGCGGCCGGGACGCCTGCGCGCTGCAGCCTCCGCGCGCCCTCCCGGTGGTCCAGGTCGCGGCTCCACGACCCGATCACCTCGTCGATGGATGCGTGGGCGGCGCGGCGCGCCCCTAGGTTGGGGTATCGCTCGCAGAGCCCGGGTTCGCCCAGCTCGGAGCAGAGCGCATGCCACTGCTCGTCGGTCTCGATACCGATCGCCAGCCAGTCGTCGTCCCCGGCCGAGCGGTAGACGCCCTGCGGGGCGATCCGCCACGAGCGGTTCCCACGGGGCGTCATCGATCCGTGGCCGAGCCGGTGGCCCATCAGCGCCTCGACCATCGAAAGCGCGCCGGCCTCCTGCAGCGACACGTCGATGTGCTGGCCCCTGCCGCTGCGCTCGCGCTCCCAGAGCGCGGCCAGGATGGCCGCCGCGGCGAGCGTTCCGGCGACCGGGTCGGCCTGGAAGGAGCCGGTGCCGTAGAGCTCGCCCTGTCCGTAGCCGGTCTGCGCGACCAGGCCGCTCGACGCCTCGATGTTGGAGCCGAGCGCCCGGTAGTTCGCCTCGGGCCCGGTGCCGCCGAAGGCGGAGAGCGAGCAGAGGATCACGCGCTCGTTCTCGCGGGCGAGCGCCTCGTACCCGAGGCCGAGGTTCGGGAAGACGCGGGGCGAGTTGTTCTCGATCACGACGTCGGCCCAGCGCCCCAGCCGCAGGAAGGCGTCGAGCGCCTGCGGGTGATCGAGATCGAGGGAGATGCTGCGCTTGGAGCGGTTCAGCTGGTTGAAGGAGGTGCCGCGGTTGTAGAAGCGCGGCCAGGCGGAAGTCGGTCCGACGAACCGGCTCTGCCGCGTCGCGAGCCCGCGCGTGCGCTCGACGATCACGACGTCGGCGCCCATGTCGGCGAGGTGACGGCCGACGAGCGGCCCCGCCCAGGCGTTCGTGACCTCGACGACGCGCAGGTCGCCCGCGGGCTGGTGACTCGCGGGTCGGGCGGCCGGGGATGCGACCCGCAGGCGACTCGCGCTTCGCGGTTGCGACGGGCCCGCGCCGAGGAGTGGCGCGGCGCCCGCCGGCTCGCACGGCGAGCGGGAGAAGCGGAGCGGCAGGCCCGGGACCGCGAGCCGGCCCGCCAGCGGGTGATCGACCGTTTTCCACCACTCGCGGACGGCGAGCTGCTCGGACTCCGCGAGATCGGAGGCGGTGCGGACGGGCGCCATCAGCTGTCCGAGCGCCTGCGCGGACTCGTATATCTCCTGGGCGGGACGGTCGCGGGCCCAGCGCTCGACCAGGCCGCGCACCTCCGGGATGGCGGCCAGCCATCCCTCCATGGTCTCGAAGCGGGGGTCGTCCCGGAGCTCGGGCCGGCCGATCAGCAGCAGCACCTCGGCCGTACTCGGCTGCCAGTGCACCCAGCCGTCGCGGCAGCGGATGAGCGAGGAGCCCTCGCGGCGCCGGATCACGCCCTCCTGCTCCCAGGCGGTGGTGAACCAGACCTGGGCCGCGAGCATCGACTCGAAGGTCGAGACCTCGACGTGTTGTCCGCGGCCGCTCTGGCGCGCCTCCCACAGCGCGAAGAGGCCTCCGAGGGCGAGGTGCATCCCGGCGTGGAACTCGCCCTGGTGTCCGTGCACCATCAGCGGCTCGCGAGCCGAATCGCCGCAGAAGGAGAGATATCCGCCCATCGCGTAGTCGACGATCTCCGAGCTCACCCAGTCCGCGTACGGCCCGTACCGGCCGAAGGGTGTGTGCGACACGTAGACGAGCGACGGGAAATCCCGGGAGAGGGAGTCGTAGTCGAGCCCGCGCGAGCCCGCGACGGCCGGTCCCTCCGACTCGATCAGGATCTCCGCTTCGCGGAGGAGCGCCCGGAGGCGTTGCCGTCCGTCAGCGGTGCCGAGGTCCGCGACGATGCTCTCCTTGCCGGCGTTGAGCGCCAGGTGCAGGCCGCCGCGCTCGGCGTCGGGCCCCGAGTCGGGGAAGGGGCCGAGCCCGCGCAGGCGCTCGCCGCCCGGCGGCTCGACCTTGATCACGCTCGCGCCCAGGTCGCCGAGGATCCGCGAGGCGACGCCCGCGGCGACGCCCTCGCCGCAGTCGACGACCGTCACGCCACCGAGCAGCCGCTCCGGCCCGTCGGGATCCGCTGCGACCATCACGAGCCCCCCGGTCGACGCGGCGCGCGCGCCGCCGGAGCGGCGCGTCGCGGCTGCGGGGAATGTACGCGGGTTCGCGGTCAGGGGGGCAGCCCGTTGCCGCCCGCCAGAGCGTGGCGGGACCGCGTCACGGCGCGGCCAGCGTCAGCGGAGCGCCGAGGCGACCCGGGACGCCGCCTCGTGCTGCATGCCGGGGAGCACGTGCGCGTAGATGGCGTAGGTAATCGCCGAGCTGGCATGCCCGAGCTGCGCGCTGATGCTGGTGATCGGCACTCCCTGCATCGCCATCAGCGAGGCGCAGGTGTGGCGCAGGGTGTGGAAGGTGACGTCCTCGAGACCGGCCTCGCCGGTGAGCTCCTGGAAGGCCCGCCGCATGTTGCTGGGGCGCCAGTGCGTCCCGATGCCCGAGGGGAAGACGAGGTCGTGCGCCCTCCAGCGCGCGCCGAGCCGGAGGCGTCGCTCATCCTGCTCGACGCGATGCCGGCGAAGGACGTCCACCCCGTCAGCTGAGAGGGCGACGGCACGCCGCGAGCGGTGCGTCTTGGGCTCGAGCTCGACGATACCGCGCCCGGCGAACTCGCGGATCGTGCGCCTCACGCGCAGCTCGCGCGACGGCAGGTCGATGTCTGCCCAGCGCAGGGCGAGCAGTTCCCCGCGCCGCGCGCCCGTCTCGATCGCGGTGTAGAGGAGCGCATGCAGGGGGGTATCGGCGGCGGCGGCGAGCAGCCGCCGGGATTCGGCCACGCTTAGGACGCGCATCTCGCGCCGGCGCACCGTCGGCGGCTGCACCGCCTGAGCGGGGTTGGCCTCGATCAGGCCGAGATCGGTCGCGGTCTGGAAGGCCGAGCGGAGCTCGCGGTGCAGGCGGCGCACCGTGTTCGGCGAGTGGCCCGACTCGAGCAGGCGGGTCAGCAGCGCGTCGATGTCGACGGGGCGGACATCGCCCAGACGTCGCGTCCCGAGCGCGGGCGTGAAGTGGAGATCGACGTCCCGGCGGTAGAGGTCGAAGGTCGATTCCTTCACCCGCAGGGCCTGCCGCCGGAGCCAGGAGTCGAGGTAGGTCGCGACCAGGGGATCGTCGGCCGCCGGATCGCGGGGCGGATCGCGCTCCGGAAGCGACATCGCGTAGGCGGGCCGCGCGATCCGGAGCGAGGCGGCGCCGGCGGCCCGGCGTGCGCGGCGGGCGGGAGGCCCGTGCACGCCGGGCCGGTGACGGCGCTCCGCTCTCGCCGCGAGCGCGCGCATCAGGCCCAGGACCTTCCGGGCGGCATGCGCAGCGCCTCCGCCGGCACCATCTCCTCCAGGCCGGTCGCCACCAGCGTGCGCTGCTCCCCCGCTCGCTCGTCGAGCACGCCCCGCGCCCGCACGAAGGCCGCCGTCCGCACCACCTCGCGCCGGGCGGAGGCGAGCTCGCGGCGCACCAGGATGTTCATCAGGCCGTACTCGTCCTCGAGCAGCAAGAAGATGATCCCGCGCGCGGTGAGCGGACGCTGCCGGCAGACGACCAGGCCCGCTACCTCCACCGGGCGCCCGGCCGGCAGCGCGTGCAGGTGGCGGCTGGAGGCGACCCCCTCCCCGAGCGATTCGCGCAGGAACCGCATCGGGTGGGCATCGGGGGAGAGTCCGAGCAGCGCGTAGTCGAGCGCCATCCGCTCGCGATCGTCGAAGTCGGCGAGCACCACCGCGTCCTGCGCCGTCGGCAGCTCGAGTCGCAGCTGGTGCCGGCCCGCCTCCGGCGAGGGGGTACGGGACGCCCCGCCCGCCTCCCCGCCGGTGAAGAGCCCGAGCTGCCACAGCAGCTCGCGGCGGTTCAGCCCGAAGCCGTCGAACGCGCCGGTCTGGATCAGGCGCGCCGTCTCCCGGCGCCCGAGCCCGGTGCGCTGCACGAAGTCAAACAGCGAGCGGTAGCGACCGGCGCGCTCGCGCTCCTCCTCGATCCGCCGCGCCCAGGCGGGCCCGAGGCCCTGCACGTAGCCGAGCCCGACGCGGATCGCGCCGTCTGAACTCTCGGCGTCGGCGGGCTGCTCGACCGTGCACATCGCGCGGCTGGCGTTGATGTCGGGGCGCCTCACGGCGACGCCGTGGCGCGTTGAGTCGTTGGTGAGGACGTGCGGGGGGTAGAACCCCGTGGGCTGGTGGTTGAAGAGCGCGCAGAGGAACTCCGGGGCGTAGTATCGCTTGAGCCAGCTGGACTGGTAGGCGAGCAGCGCGAACGCCGCGCCGTGGCTCTTCGGGAAGCCGAACTCCGCGAAGCCCAGCAGGTTGTCGAAGATCTGCTCCGCCGCCGCGCGCGCCACGCCCCGCTCCGCGGCCCCCGCGAGGAAGCGCGCGCGCCAGGCATCCATCGCCTCGCGCGCGTGCCGGCGGCTCATCGAGCGGCGGAAGCGCTCGGCCTCCCCCGAGCTGAAACCGCCCATCTGCCGGGCGACCTGCAGCACCTGCTCCTGGAAGATCACCACCCCCAGCGTCTCCTCGAGCACCTCCTGCACGCACTCGTGCGGCGCCCGGGGGCGGTAGCCCGGATCGCGGCGCTGCTGCTCGCGGCGGCGCACGTAGGGGTTCACGGCGCCGCCGACGATCGGGCCCGGCCGCACGATCGACACCTGCACCGCGAGATCCTCGAGGGTGCGCGGCTGCGTCCGGGGCAGCATCGCTATCTGCGCGCGCGACTCGATCTGGAAGACCCCGACGGTGTCGCCGCGGCAAATAGCGTCGTAGACCGCCTGGTCCTGGAAATCGATCCGCGAGAGGTCGACGATGCGCCCGCGACCGGCGGCTATCAGCTCCACCGCCTCCTCGACGACCGAGAGCATGCCGAGCGCGAGGAAGTCGATCTTCACCATCCGCGCGTCGCTGACGGAGTCCTTGTCCCAGTGGCAGAGGTAGCGCCCCGGCATCGCCGCCGGCTGGCAGGGCACGCAGTCGATCAGCGGGCCGGAGGCGATCACCATCCCGCCGGGGTGCTGCGAGAGGTGGCGCGGGATCCCCTCCAGCTGCCGGGCGAGATCGGCCAGCAGCTGCCATCCGCGCGCCCGGGCGCGGCCCTCGAAGTGCGGGGAGCGTTCGAGCGCCTCCGGGATCTGGTCGGCCCCGTCGTACGGTCCCGCGAGCCGGGCGAGGCGATCCAGCTCCGCCTGCGGCAGCCCCAGCGCCTTGCCGGCGTCGCGGATCGCGCTTCGCGGCCGGTAGGTGGCGAAGGTGGCGACGAGAGCGGTGCGCTCGCGTCCCCAGCGCGCATGCACGCGTTCGATCAGCTCCGCACGGATATCGCGCGGGAAGTCGAGATCGATGTCGGGCAGCGAGTGCATCTCCTCGTTCAGGAAGCGCCCGATGAAGAGGCGGTGGTGGATCGGGTCGATGTGGGAGAGCCCGATCAGGTAGCAGACGATCGAGGCGACCGAGGATCCTCTCCCGCGTCCGGGCGGTAGCCGCGTGCGGCTGCGGGCGGTGCCGCTCCCGCGCACCTCGCGCGCGACCTCCTGCGCCAGCCGGAAGACCTCGTGGTAGACGAGGAAGAACCCGGCGAGATCGTGCATCTCTATCAGGCGCAGCTCCTCGTCCAGCTGCGCCCGGGCCCGGCTGCGCACGGCCGGGGAGCGGTAGCGTTCCCGCAGGCGCTCGCGGCAGATCCGCTCCAGCGCGAGCAGCGGCGTCGTGCCGTCGGGGAGCGGCGGCGCGGGGAGCCGGTAGCCGAGATCCTCGGTCAGGTCGAAGCGGCAGCGCTGCGCGATGCGCACCGTGTTCGCCGCCGCCTGCGGGTGGTAGCGCGCGAAGCGCCGCGCCTGTCGCTGCGGGCTGCGCAGCCAGAACTCGGCGTTCGGCCGGCGCTCGGCGTGGCAGTCGTCGAGGGTCGTGCGCCGGCGTATGGCGACGAGCACGTCCTGCAGCCGGTGACGCTCGCGCACGTGGTAGTGGACGTTGCCGGTCCCGACCACGCCCACGCCCGCGCGCTCCGCGAGCGCGACTAGCGCCTCGTTGCGCGGGCGATCGCCGCGGACGTAGTTGTCTTGCAGCTCGACGAAGACCTGGTTCGTCCCGAACCAGGCGATGAGCTGCTCGAGGGCGGCGACCGCCTCGCTCACGCGCCCCGCCTGCACGAGGGAGGGGATGCGCCCGTCGCGGCACCCCGTGAGCACGATCAGCCCTGCCGCGTGGCGGCCGAGCACGTCGAGCGGAAGCACGGGATCGAGGCGCCGCTGCTCCCGGGCGCGCGGATCCGTCTCCCTCAGGCCGAAGGCGTCGCTGGAGAGCCGGCAGAGGTTGGCGTATCCCTGCCGGGTTTCGGAGAGGAGCGTGAGGTGCGAGCGCACCTCCGGACCCGCGTCACGTGCCGCCGCGGGCTCGGAGACGGAGAGCTCCAGCCCGGTGATGGGCCGGATCCCGGCCGCGCGCGCCGCCTGCGCGAACTCCATCGCCCCGAACAGGCCGTCGTGATCGGTCAGCGCCAGCGCCGCGTGGCCCTGCTCCGCCGCGCGTCGCACCAGCTCGTCCGGACCCGAGGCGCCCTCCAGCAGCGAGTAGTAGCTGTGCGCGTGCAGCTCCACGTAGGGGACGCCGCCCAGCGCCTCCGCCGGCACCGCCGGCGGGGCGGCGCGCGGTGCCCGGGGCACCGGCACCCGCGCCTCGATCTCCGCGCGCCGCCGCTCGAACTCGTCCCAGCGCTCCATGTAGCCGGGCTCGAGCTCCCGGCGCCCGCGTGCCACGGCATCCCTTCCCCCGTGCAAATGGCGGCCGAGCGTAGCAGAACATCTGTTCGTAGATCAACATACCCACGCAGTGTCATGGTTCCTGAAATGATGCCGACGTGACGAGTCCGGGAACGATCCGGCGGGAGGCCGCGTATCTCTCGACAGGATGGCAGTGGAGCGGCGTGAGGCGTGGCGTGTGAGCAACCCCGGCCGGACCGCGGAGGACGAGGCGCGCATGACCGACGACGAGGCCATCCGGCGCTGCCAGGACGGCGATCGCGAGGCCTTCCGCCATCTGGTGGAGCGGTACAAGAATCCGCTCTACGGCACCGCCTACCTGATGACCGGCAACGCCGCCCACGCCGAGGAGCACGTCCAGGAGGCGTTTCTCTCGGCCTGGCGCGGCATCCGGACCTTCCGGCGGGGCCGTCCGGCGAAGCCCTGGCTGATGCGGATCCTCGTCAACACCGTGATCTCCCAGCAGCGGAAGCGTCAGCTGACGGTGGTCCCGATCGACGAGTCGCTGCTGCCGGGGGCGACCCCTGGTCCGCACGCTGAGGCCGAGGCGGCCGAGAACCGCGATGCCGTGCGGGCGGCCCTCGCCCGGCTCAGCCCCGAGCATCGCCAGGTCGTCGTGCTGCGCTACTTCGCCGAGCTGACGGTTCCGCAGGTGGCCCGCTCCACCGGGGTGCGCGAGGGCACGGTCAAGTCGCGGCTTCACCGCGCGCTCCGCCAGATGCGCGAGTTGCTGGAGCAGTCCGGCGTGATGGAGGTGGCCGGCAATGGCGCCTAACGACGCACACGATCAGGAGATGGAGCGCCGTCTGACGGAGCACTTCGCCGAGGAGGCTCCCGAGCTGCGCGCGCCCGACGACCTCTGGGATCGACTGGAGGGTTGGCTGGGCGAGCAGGAGCCGCCGCGCCTCGCGTTTCTGCGAGGCGGGACCGCCGGCGCCGACGCCCGGGCCTGGGTTCCGGCCGCCGCCGCCGCGGCCGCCGTTCTCGTCCTGGTCGCCGGTACCGGGGCATGGCTCCTGCCCGCCGGCGGAGGCGAGGATGAGGCCGCCACGGTCGCCGCGGCTCCTGCCGCGACGGCTGCTCCCAGGGCGCCGGCCGCTCCCGCGGCGACGGCTGCTCCTGCTGCCATCGCGACGGCGGCTCCTGCGGCGACGGCTGCTGCTGCGGCTGCACCTAGGGTGACGGCGGCTCCCGCGGCGACGGCTGCTCCTGCTGCCGTCGCGACGGCCGCCGCCGCCGGGCCGGTGGCCGCCGCGGGGGGGGGCGGCGGCTGCGGCGGCTGCCCGGGGGGTGGCGCGGCCCCCGGGGCCGGCGCCTCCCCCTGCTGCCGGCGGGCCGCCCGCCGCCGCCGAGCCTGTCGCCGACGCGGGCGGCGGCGTCGCGGGCAGGGCGACCGATGACGGGCCGTCGGTCGCGGAACCGCTGGCGATCCCGACTCCCGAGACGGGCCCGGTCGCGCCGCAGGCGGGCAAGCATCCGCCGGGGCTCGACCATCCGCCCCGGCCTCCGCAGCCTGCGGCCACCACGTTCGAGAACTACGGCCGCACGCCGTTCGTGGAGGCCTCCACCGATGCGATCTCGACGTTCAGCCTGGACGCCGACCGTACGTCCTACTTCCTCGCCCTCACCTGGGTCCGCAACGGGTACACCGTCGAGCCCGACTCGGTGCGCGCGGAGGAGTGGATCAACGCCTTCGACTACGGCTACGCGCTGCCGGGCGACGATCGCCGCTTCGCCGTCACGAGCGAGGTGGCGCGCCACCCGCTCGAGGCGGGCCAGCACCTCGTGCGCATCGCCCTGCAGGCGCCCGAGGTGCGCGACGATGCGCCGCTCAACGTGACGCTGGTGCTGGATGCGTCGGGCTCGATGGGACAGGGGAACCGGGTCGCGATCGCCCGCGAGGCGGCGGAGACGATCCGCCGCAGCCTCGGCGCCCGCGATCGCATCGCCGTGGTGCATTTCACCGGCGACGTGCTCGACGCCTACACCATCGAGCACAGCGCGCCCGGCGACGAGGACGTGGCGTCGTCGATCGGCCGCCTGGCGCCGCACGGCAGCACGAACGTGCAGGCCGGCCTCGATCTCGGCGTCCGGCTCGCCGCCGCCGCCCGGCTCGAGCGTCCCGGGGCCTACAACTACGTCATCCTGATGTCCGACGGCGTCGCGAACGTCGACGCCACCGACCCCTTCGCCATCCTCGAGGGGGCGCCGGACTCCGACAGCGCCAACCCGCTGCGCCTGATCACGATCGGCGTGGGGATCGAGAACTACAACGACGTCCTGCTGGAGCAGCTCGCCCAGCACGGCAACGGCTGGTACCGCTACCTCGACGATGCGGCGCAGGCGCGGGAGACGTTCCGCCGCGAGAGCTGGCTCGCGCTCTCCACCCCCTTCGCCGACCAGGCCCGTGCGCAGGTGAGGTGGGATCCGGCGGTCGTTCAGGCCTGGCGCATCGTCGGCTACGAGAACCGCATCACGCCGGATCACACCTTCGAGCAGGACCGCCGGGAGTTCTCCGAGCTTCCCTCCGGGACCGCGACGACGGTGCTCTACGAGATCGTCCTCAACGAGGGCGCCCGCGACGGCTCCGCGCGGCTGGGGCGCGTCGACCTGCGCTGGGTCGACCCGTCCTCCGGCGAGTCGCGCAGCCAGAGCGCGGAGGTCCGGGGCTACCGGGACGCCTCCTTCGCCGGCAGCGACCGCTACTTCCGGCTCGCGGCGATCGTGGGCCTCGCCGCCGATCGCTACAGCGCCCTCTCGCCGCAGGTCGAGAACCAGGCCGTCGACCACGCCGGCATCTTCGACGACCTCTCGGCCCTCAGCCGCGAGCTGGCCGTTCTCCGCGAGCTCCTGGGCTCGCTCGAGGCCTACGACGACGCCCAGTTCCTCCTGAACCGGCTCACCCAGGTCGCCGCGGAGCGGGCTCCGGCCTCCGGCTACAGCCGGTGAGCGGGCCGCCGGGCGCCGGGCCCGCCGACGGAACCGGACCGGCGGCGCGCTCTCGTCGTCCCGACGGAGCGCGAGAGCGCGGCGCCGCGTGCACCGCGGCCGGCGGGCCCGCGGGCCATCCGGTGCCGGCGGAGCCTCTGCTAGAGTCCCGCCACCGGATCGCGCCCCGCCCCTCGCCGCCCGCGCCGGCGGAGCGCGCGCCGTGCGCGGCGGCCTCCGGCCGCTCCGTGGCGCGATGGAAGGGGCGCGACGCCGTGGCAGGAGCTCCTCTTCCCGTGGCCTGCAGCGCGCACCGCCGGACGGCAATCGCCCGGCGGCGAGTGCCGTCGCCCGGCGCGGCATCCTCATCGCCCGCAGGGGGGTAGTCGCGGCTGAGCGCGGCGCCGGACGGCGTCGGGCGCTTCGTGCCGCCTCCGTCGCCGCCGCCGCCGCCGTGATGCTCGCGACCGCCTGGGCCGCGCCCGCCGCCGCCGCCGCGCCCGCGGGCGCGGCGAGCGGGGAGCCGGTGCCGGCTCCCGGGCAGGAGAGCGACGCGTCTCCAGCGGGCGAGGAAGCCGTGCAGCGGCTCCCGGTCCCGGACACCCTCGCCTCGGTCAGCGCCGGGTGGCTCCACAGCTGCGGCGTGCAGAGCGACGGCGCGCTCGCCTGCTGGGGCAGCGATCAGCACGGGCAGGCGACGCCGCCGGAGGGAGCCTTCGCCTCGGTCAGCGCCGGCTGGCTCCACAGCTGCGGCGTGCAGGGCGACGGCACGCTCGCCTGCTGGGGCGGCGATCAGCACGGGCAGGCGACGCCGCCGGAGGGAGCCTTCGTCTCGGTGAGCGCCGGCTGGCTCCACAGCTGCGGCGTGCGCGCAGACGGCACGCTCGCCTGCTGGGGCGGCGATCAGCACGGGCAGGCGGCGCCGCCCGCGGGGACGTTCGCCTCGGTCGGCGCGGGGAAGCTCCACAGCTGCGGCGTGCGCAGCGACGGCACGCTCGCCTGCTGGGGCAGCGACTCGCACGGGCAGGCGACGCCGCCGGAGGGAGCCTTCGCCTCGGTCAGCGCCGGGGAGCTCCACAGCTGCGGTGTGATGAGCGACGGCACGCTCGCCTGCTGGGGCGGCGACTCGCACGGGCAGGCGACGCCGCCTGCGGGAGCGTTCGCCTCGGTCAGCGCCGGGGAGCTCCACAGCTGCGGCGTGCGCAGCGACGGCACGCTCGCCTGCTGGGGCGACGGCTCGCACGGGCAGGCGACGCCGCCCGCGGGGGCGTTTTCTTCCATCAGCGCCGGGTGGCTCCACAGCTGCGGCGCGAGAACGGACGGCTCCGTCGCCTGCTGGGGCAGCGACGCGTTCGACCGGGCGACGCCGGCCGTTGCGGCGTTCGCCTCGGTCAGCGCCGGGGATCGCCACACCTGCTCCGTTGCGCCGGGCGGCTCCGTCTCCTGCTGGGGCGACAACCAGGATGGCCAGTCCACGCCGCCGGTCGGCGCGTTCACCTCCGTCAGCGCCGGCGGCGCCCACAGCTGCGGCGTGCGCGCAGGCGGCACCCTCGCCTGCTGGGGCCGCGATGCATACGACGAGTCCACCCCGCCCGAGGGAGCGTTCGTCGACGTCAGCACCGGCTACTTCCACAGCTGCGGGGTGCGGGCCGACGGGTCCCTCGACTGCTGGGGTTCGCTCTCCGCCCTCATACCGCTGCCGCCGTCCGGAACGTTCACCTCCATCAGCGCGGGGACGCTCCACACCTGCGCCCTGCGCGCCGACGATTCGATCGCCTGCTGGGGCCAGGATGACTACGGCGAGTCCTCCCCGCCCGCGGGGGAGTTCGTCTCCCTCAGCTCCAGCTTCAGCCACGGCTGCGGCGTGCGAGCCGACGGCACCCTCGCCTGCTGGGGCTGGAACGAGCACGGTCAGGCCTCCCCGCCCGGTGGGGAGTTCACCTCCGTCGGAGCCGGTCACCGTCACAGCTGCGGCGTGCGTGCCGACGGCTCGGTCGCCTGCTGGGGTGACGACGAGCACGGCCAGGCCTCTCCGCCCGCGGGCGAGTTCGTCTCCGTCAGCGCCGGCTACAGCCATAGCTGCGGCGTGCGTGCCGACGACACCGTCGAGTGCTGGGGCTGGAACGAGCACGGCCACGCCTCGCCGCCCGCCGGGGACCTCGTCACGCTCAGCGTGGGGGGGTTCCATAGCTGCGGCGTGCGTGCCGACGGCTCCGCCGACTGCTGGGGCGACGACGAGCACGGCCAGGCCTCGCCGCCCGCCCACTCGTTCGTCTCCGTGAGCGCGGGAGAGTTCCACAGCTGCGGCGTGGAGAGCGGCGGCACCCTCGCCTGCTGGGGCGGCAACCGCTACGGCCAGTCCACGCCCCCGGCCGGGATCTTCAGCTCCGTCAGCAGCGGCTGGGAACACAGCTGCGGGCTGAGAGCCGACGGCACGCTCGCCTGCTGGGGCGACGACCGGCGAGGCCGGTCCACTCCGCCCGACGGGACGTTCACGGCACTGAGCGCCGGGCCGCGCCACAGCTGCGGCGTGCGCGTCGACGGCACGCTCGCCTGCTGGGGCAGCGATGCCTTTGGCCGGGCCGCCCCGCCCGCCGGGACGTTCGCCTCGGTCAGCGCCGGCTGGCTCCACAGCTGCGGCGTGCGCGTCGACGGCACGCTCGCCTGCTGGGGCCAGGACACCGATGGCCGGGCGGCGGCGCCCCCGGGTGAGTTCGCCTCGGTCAGCGCCGGCCGGCTCTTCAGCTGCGGCGTGACGGAGGCGGGCTCCGTCGCCTGCTGGGGCGCCGATCGAACCCGGCGCTCGGCGCCGCCGGCGGGCGAGTTCGCCTCGGTCAGCACCGCGTGGCTGCACAGCTGCGGGGTGAGGAGCGACGGGACCGCGACGTGCTGGGGAGATGACGAAGCGGGCCAGAGCACGCCGCCCCCGGGCGAGTTCGCCTCCGTCAGCAACGGGGGATACCACGGCTGCGGCATCAGGACCGACGGCACCGTCGCCTGCTGGGGAGGCGACGAGTACGGCCAGGCCGCACCGCCTGCGGGGAGGTTCCGCTCGGTGAGCGCCGGTGGCTTCCACAGCTGCGGCGTCCGGAGCGACCGCTCCATCGCCTGCTGGGGCTACGATCATTTCGATCAGGCCACGCCTCCGGCCGGGAGATTCCGCTCCGTCAGCGCCGGCGGGTTCTACAGCTGCGGCGTCCGGAGCGATCGCTCCGTCGTCTGCTGGGGCTCGGATACCCACGGCAAGACCATGCCTCCTGCGGGCGAGTTCGTCTCCCTCAGCTCGGGGCTGGCCCACGTCTGCGGCGTGCGTGCCGACGGCTCCGTCGCCTGCTGGGGCTACGAGCTGCACGGCCGAACCGCGGCGCCCGAGGGGGCGTTCTCCGCGGTCAGCACCGGGGTGAACCACTCCTGCGGACTCACGGCCGGCGGATCCGTCAGCTGCTGGGGCCTCGATGACCGCGGCCAGGCCTCACCGCCTGCGGGGACGTTCCGCTCCGTCACCCTCGGGCGGGCGTTCAGCTGCGGGGTGCGTGCCGACGGCTCCGTCGCCTGCTGGGGAGCCGCCTGGGGAGACCCGCTCCCGCGCGCGAACGAGGTCTTCGTCTCGATCGCCGCCGCGGAGCGCCGCACGTACGGCCTGCGCAGCGATGGCTCCATCGTCTACTGGGGCGATGAGCCCGACCCGGCCGACGCGCTCCGCCCGGTCGGGCAGGGGCCGCCCGCCGCGGGCTGAGCGCTCTCCTGCCGGGGCACGTGTCATAGAACAGGCGTTCTGATATGATGCCCGCCGCCCTTCTGGCGGGGGGTGGTGGATGACGAACCCGCGTATCGCGTGCCTGCTGGTACCGGCGCTCGCGCTCGGCGTCGAGATCGCGCGCCGTCCGCAGCTGCAGGGGCGTCCCGTCGCCATCGCCGGCGCCCGCGGCCAGCGCGTGACGGAGGTGAGCGAGGACGCCTCCCGGCGGGGCGTGCGGCCGGGCCAGCGACTGGGCGAGGCCGTGGCCTGGTGTCCCGGGCTCACGGTTCTCGCGGAGCGGCCGGCGCGGGTGCGCCGCGCCGCCTCCCGGCTGGTGGACGCGGCAGCGGCGGTCAGCCCGCTCGTCGAGGAGGCGGCTCCGGGCGAGATCTACGCCGACCTGCGCGGCCTCGACGATCTCTACCCGGATATGGATGCGCTCGCGCAGGCGCTGCTGGCGCCGGCTCCGCGCGCCCTGGGCGCGCGGCTGGGGGTGGCCCGGAGCCGCTTCACGGCGCGCGCCGCCGCCTCCGTCGCCCCGCCCGGGGGCTGGCTGCGGATCGCGGACGACGAGGCGCGGGCCTTCCTCGCGGCGCTGCCCGCCGACGTGCTTCCGCTCGATGAGCCTCCCCGGGCCTGGCTCGCACTACTTGGTCTCCGCACGCTCGGCGATCTGGCGGCGCTGCCGCGGCACGCCGTCGAGGCGCAGCTCGGGCCGGCGGGGGGTCGGGCCTGGCTCGCAGCGCGGGGCGAGGATTCGTCGCCCCTAGTTCCGCGGCCGCCACGGGAGCGCGTGCGGGAGAGGGCGCAGGCCGAGCCGCCGCTCACCGGCCGCGAGGCGGTCCTGATGACGTTCGAGCAGCTTCTCGGGCGCGCGCTCGGCCGCCCGGGCGCCCGCGGCCGCCTGGTGCGCGCCGTCCATCTGGGCGCCACGACCGGCGACGAACGGCTCTGGGAGCGCACGCGCGTCCTGACCGAGCCGACCGGCGATCGCTCGCGGCTCTGGACAGCACTTCGCCCCTCCCTGGAGGCGGCGGCCTTCGGCGGGCCGGTGGCGGAGCTCTCCCTGGAGCTGGAGGGGCTGACCTCGGAGCGCGGCCTCCAGGGGCGGCTGCTGCACGACCTGGGGCTCCGTCGCCGCGAACGGCTCGATGAGATGGCGCGCCACCTTCAGCTGCGCTATAGCCGGGCGGCGCTGCGCCGCGTCGTCGCCCTGGCGCCGGAGAGCCGCATCCCCGAGCGGCGCTACGCCCTCGCGGATTACGACCCGTGAGCTCGGGAGGCGAGCTCAGCCCGCTCGGGCTCCCCCGTCCCGTCGAGGTCCGCCTCGGCTCAGACGGCGAGCCGCACTCGCTGCGGCGGTGGCGGCGGCGCGCCGGCCCGGGCTCGCCGCTCGCCGTCCTGCGCGTCGAGGAAGTGTGGCGCCTCGCGGAGGAGTGGTGGCGCGAGGCGCCGCTGCGCCGCACCTACTACCGCGTGATGGTGGATGGCGCCGGGATGCTCACCCTGTTCCACGACGACGCGCAGCCGCCGGTGGAGGGATGGTACGAACAGCGCGACGGGTGAGCCGGGATGCGGCCGGCCGCCGCGGCGGCCGCGCCGGGGAAGCCGCGGATGCGGCGGTCCCCCGGGAGAAGCGGCTCTGCTGCCCTCCCGGGGGACCGCTCCCACGCGCAGGGCGCGCGTGGCGCGTCAGCACTCCCTCGCTACTCGGACGATGCCGCCTTGAGGCCCTCCAGCCCCAGCAGGACGAACCAGACCGCCCAGGCGATGTAGCAGATGCGGGCGATCATGATCATGTCGTCGAGCTGGCTGTTGTCGAGGATGCCGATGGTGTAGGTCACCAGGGCGACCAGCGACGCCGCGGCGACGATCCACGCGATGATCCGGGTGAAGTCGTCCCTGTTCGACAGCGCGTAGCTGTGGATCGCGATCCCCAGCGAGAGCGGGATGGCCGACATCAGGACGAGCCCGGACTTGACGGCGTAGACGTTGTGCCCGTCGGCCATCATCAGGGTCAGCGCCTGCGCGAAGATCCAGCCCAGAAGGCCGACCGCGATCATCGTGAACGCGAACTGCGCCAGGTTGTCGTCGTTGTCGCTCTGGAAGGCCTGCAACCCGTGGAGCGTCAGGACCAGGCCGACCACGACGAGGAAGGTCATCCAGTTCGCCAGATCGGCGTTCCCCGCCGAGGCGGCGATCTGCGCCGCGCCGTCGGAGATGTCCGCGCTGTCGATGAACAGGGCGCCGGGCTGGAGCGCGAAGGCGACCAGCGCCAGCACGGGACCCACAATCAGGGACAGCGCCCCCAGGTTGCCCACTGTCACTTTATCCATCGCCGTTCCTTCCCAGGACCGCTAAGGCGCACAGACTGATGCCGGTGTTCTGCGTCGCCTCCCGCCCGAACGCCCGCACAATAACACGCTCGTTAACGGTCCGGTTCGCCCCGGTAGGGTCGGCGCCGTCCGGCGCTGGCTACGGGTTCGCGGCGTCGAAGTCGACGTTGGAGAAGGCCTGCCGCGCCGCCTGGTGGCAGAGTCCCTCGCGCTCCTCTTCGGTGAAGGGGATCCCGTAGCGTGCGCCCCAGGCCGGGAGCTCGAGCGCGATGTCGGCGAAGCGCTTCGTGCGCGCGCGCGCCGTGCTCCCCACTCCCGTCTGCGGCAGGTCGCTCCCCCAGACCACGCGATCGGCCCCCATCACGTCGAGGAAGACGCGCAGCACCCGCATCAGCTGCGGCAGGTTGTGATCCTCGACCGCGCCCAGGGCCTGCCAGTCGCAGAGATCGAGCCAGACGTTGCGCTTCCCCTGGGCCGCCTCCAGGCCGCGCCAGTAGGCTCCCGTCTCGAACGGAGCGCGCGCGGCGCCGGCGTGCCCCATCAGGATGCGCAGCCCCGGGTAGCGCCGCGCGACGAGCTCGACCCACTCCGGCCAGGCCCAGATGTTGCCGCCGGTGTGTATGAGCACCGGCACGTCGAGCTCCTGTGCCTTCTCGTACATCGGGAAGAGGCGCTCGTCGCTCGCCTGGTAGCCGTTCGGGGGGTAGACCTTCCAGCCGACGGCGCCGTAGTCGCGCACGCACTCCTCGAGGAAGGCGGCTGCGCGCGGCCGCCTCGCGTCGACGCCGCACATCGCCCACAGCTTCCCGGGGTGGCGAGCCACCGCGGCGTAGGAGCGGCGATGGAACTCCTCGACCGGGAGCTGGTTGTCCTCCTCGGGCCCGTACGCCATCCCCCAGTCGAGCACCTGGATCACAGAGTGGTCGATGCCGTAGACCGCCATCTCCTCCACCGCGCCGTCGCCGCTCTCGTCCATCGTCGGCGACTGGCGGATCCGCTCCAGCACCTGCTCGACCGTGCGCCCCGTGCGGCGCGCGATCGCCTCGGCGGTGAAGGTCGTCAGGTGGCTCGGCGGGAACCAGTCGAAGCCCCAGAGGTGGCGGTGCACGTCGATGAGCGTCATCGGGTCCCCCTGACGGTGCCGTCGGCGTCCCCCGGCCCCGGACCGGGGCACCGCTGCGAGTTGTACCACGCTCGCAGGCGGCCGCCGGTGGGAGCTGCCGGCGGTGGTAGAGTGCCGCCTGCGGCGGCCGCGCGGCGAGGCGGCGGCCGGGGAGGATCGGGCGATGACGACGACCGCCGACCGCGCGACGCACGGGCTGGTGCAGAGCCCCCACGGCGCGATCGAGTACCGCGAGGCCGGCGAGGGGCCGGCGGTGCTGCTCCTGCACTGGAACTCGGCCTCCGCCGCCTACTTCCTGCCGGTCATGCCGCTGCTCGCGCCGCGGGTGCGGGCCATCTCCATGTCGACGATGGGCCACGGCGAGTCGGACCGGCCGCCCGAGCCCTACACCTCGCTCCACGAGTACGCACAGGCGGCCCTGTGGCTGCTCGACGGGCTCGGCCTCGAGCGGGTGCACGTCGTCGGGACGCACACGGGGGCGATGATCGGGACCGAGCTCGCCGTGAGCTGGCCGGAGCGCGTCGACCGGCTGGTGCTGGAGGAGCCCTTCAACTGGAACACCGAGAAGCGGCGGGAGGCGCACCTGCGCCTGCACGAGTACCGCGAGCCCGACGCCGAGGGTGAGTTCCTCACGCGCCTCTGGCAGTGGACGCGCGATCGCGTGTCAGAGGAGATGCCCGGCGTCGAGCCCGATTTCCGGCTCCTGCGCCAGCGCTTCATCGACAAGCTCCGGCTCGCCGACGAGGCGCCCGCGCCCTACGCGCCGATGGCCTGGGAGGGCGCCGGCCCCTACGCCATGTGCCACTACGAGATGTGGGAGGCGGCGCCGCGCGTTCAGGCGCCGACGCTCGTGATCCACGGCACCGGGAGCCAGCTCGGGCGCTCGCACGAGAAGTTCCTCGATCTGATCCCGAAAGCGCGCGGGCTGCGCTTCCCCTCGGTCGGCAACTCCGTGCCGTTCCAGCACCCGGAGCTGTGGACTCGCGAGATCCTCGCCTTCCTGCTCGGAGACTGAGCGGGGGCAGAGCAGGCGGGCCCGGACGCAGGGCCGGGGCGCTTAGCCGGCTCCCGGGCGGCGGCGTCGCGCGGCGCGTCTCATCGACGCCCGCAGTCAGGAGACGGCGCGGCCTGCGCGCGACCCGCTACTCGTACCAGCCCGAGGCGAACAGCAGCCCGTCGTAGCGCACGGCCCAGGTGTGTTTCTGGCGCTCATCACCGGTCTCGGGGTTGATGAGCACGTAGTCCACCCAGCGTCCCGACTCGGGGGCGCCCAGCAGGTCGTCGCCGTAGAAGTGCCCCGTCGAGTCGACGCGGAGGCTGGGGTCGCGACCCCGGAACGCCGGGTTGTGGTGGGCGATGGTGTAGCCGTCCTCGTCGATGACGAAGACGTACCACTGGCCATCCACGCTCTCCGGGGTGTTGTAGTAGGCGACCGTTCGCTCGCGGCCGACCGCCTCGTAGAGGGCGATCGCCCGCTCGACGAAGGCCTGGGTGTAGGCGGGTGCGTCGGACTTCGCGGGGCCCCTCTCATGCCAGCCCGAGCCGAACGTGAGGCCGTCGTACGCGACCATCCAGGAGTGTTTCGTCTCGGCGGCACCCGAGGCCGGGTTGATGAAGGTGTAGCTGAACCACTCGCCGTCCCCGTCGGCGACGGCGACCACGGCCTCTCCGGCGGGGTAGTTGTGTGGCCCGACGGCCGCGGAGGCCGGCCGGCCGACGAGCGCGGGGTTCGCGGCGTGGGCCAGCATCGTGTCGTCCTGGTCGAGGATGAAGACGTACCACTGGCCGTCCACGCTCTCGGCGGTGTTGTAGTAGGCGACCGTTCGCTCGCGGCCGACCGCGTCGTGGAGCGCGATGGCCCGCTCGACGAACGCCTGGGTGTAGGCGGAGGGGGCGGACTGGCGGGGTCCCTGCTCGTACCAGCCCGAGCCGAATATCAGGCCGTCGTACTCGACGACCCAGGAGTGCTTCGCCTCGGCGGCGCCGGAGGCCGGGTTGGTGTAGGCGTAGCTGAACCACTCGCCGTCCTCGTCGGCGACGGCGGCCAGGGCCTCTCCCGCGGGGTAGCTGTGTGGCCCGACGGCCTCGGAAGCCGGCCGGCCGACGAGGTCGGGCACGGTGGCGTGGGCCAGGAGGTTGCCGCCCCCGTGTATGAAGACGTACCACTGGCCGTCCACGCTCTCGGGGGTGTTGTAGTAGGCGACCGCTCGCTCGCGGCCGACCGCGTCATAGAGGGCGATGGCCCGCTCGACGAAGGCCCGGGTGTAGGCGGAGGGGTCGGACTTGCCGGGGCCCTGCTCGTACCAGCCCGAGCCGAAGGTGAGGCCGTCGTACTCCACCATCCAGGAGTGCTTCGCCTCGACAGCGCTGGAGACCGGGTTGATGAAGGTGTAGCTGAACCACTCGCCGTCCTCGTCGGCGACGGCGACCACGGCCTCCCCGGTGGGGTAGCCGCCGGGGCCGACGACCTCGGAGGACGGCCGGCCGACGAGCGCGGGGTTCGCGGCGTGGGCCAGCATCGTGTCGTCCTGGTCGAAGATGAAGACGTACCACTGTCCGTCGATGCTCCCCGCGGCGTTGTAGTGGGCGAGGGTCGCGTCGAGACCCTCGGAGTCGTAACGGCTGATGGCCGCCCGGACGACGTGCTTGGTGTACTCGGCGGGATCCCACCTGGGCGGAACGGCCGCCGCCTGCGCTGCGGCCGGATCGAGGGAGGCGGCGTCGCCCGCCGAACCGGCGGGCCCCGCGGGTCCGGGCGGGCCCTGCTCGCCGGCGGGACCCGCATCTCCCCGGCAGGCCACGAGCGCGAGAGCGAGCGCGATGATCGACGCTGCCGTGATGACTGCCCGCATGTCCGGCCCCCTCTGGCACGCCAAGCGGCGCCCCGCCTTCCGGGGCTGCTGCCGCTCCACACGGACCGGCCTTCTACACCGCGCCTCGTCCGCTGGGAGGAGGGGTAGCCGGTGGAGTTGACGCAAGAGTACTGGAGGCGCCGGTAGCCGCATCCCCCGGGCCGACGCCAACCGGACTCGGGCGCAGACACCGATCACCCCGGGGCGGAGACGCTGGCAGCCGTGTGCGTGTCAGGGCCCCGCGACGAAGTCGGAGACCTCGCGCGCGAAGCGGCGCGGCGCACGCCACGGGAGCTGGCCGGGGAGTCCCTCCACGAGCGCGAAGCGAGCGCCGGGCGCCGTGACCGCCGCCTCGCGGTCCTCCTCGATGAGCGTGTCGAACTCCACCCCGATGACGAGCACCGGGCAGCGCAGCGCGCGCAGGTCCGGCTCGGGGTCGTGCCTCGCGACCCCGTCCAGCGCCCAGCCCCAGCGGTCGTGGATGCGCAGCACGCTCGCCGTCATCAGTGTCGCGAGCTCGAGGTCGGCGCTGCCCCCGCGGCCCGTGGCGGTGAGCCACTGGGTGCGCAGGTGCGAGCCGTCCTCGGCGAGTTGCACCGGCCCCGGCGGATCGGCGAGCCAGCTCGCCCGCCACTCCCGCATCGCCCCCGGCGTCCCCGAGATCACAAGGTGGCTCACCCGCTCCGGCGCCTGCACCGCCATCTGCAGCGCGATGCCGGTGCCGGTATGCACGCCGACGGCCGCGAAGCGATCGAGGCCGAGGGATGAGGCGGCCTCGAGCATCGCCGCCGCGTACTCCGGCACGGACTGGGGGCCCGGCGGCGGGTCGGAGTAGCCGTAGCCCGGCGTGTCGACGGCGTAGGCGGCGAGACGCTCGCCGAGCAGGGGGAGCGCCCGCTCGAAGATCGCCGAGGACTGCGGCGACTCGTGGAAGAGCAGCGCGGCCGGGCGGGGTGCATCCGCGGCCACCCCCGCCGCCCGGTAGTGCACCTGTCCCCAGCGGCAGGAGGCGTAGCCTCGCATCGGCATGCTCCCGCTTTCCCGGCTCACGTCCTCGTGGCGTACCGTACACCCGCGCCCGAGCCGGCGATGGCCCGCGCGGGGCGTGCCGCGGCTGAAGGGGGTGCGGATGGCGTCCGATGTCCGCATCGTCGCCAAGGCCATGGACGATCTCGCCGACGACTGGCACTGGGTGCTGCTCTACGGTGCCGAGGAGCTGGAGCCCCGGCTCTACTTCGCGCAGCGCGTCGGCACCCTCTGCGGCCTCCTGATTGCCTCGATGCCGCAGCAGGTGCGGCTCTTCGACATGGGCGCGCCGCCCGAGCCGACCTGTCCGCGCTGCCTGGACGGGAGCGGCGGATCCGTGCTGCGGGAGGCGGAGGCGGTCGCGGCTCTCGCCTAGGACGTGTGCTCGGTGTCTCCCGCCCCCAGCTCGCGCGCAGCGACGGTGATCGCGTTCGCGCTCGCCGGCATCCCCGCATACGGCCCGACCTGCAGCAGCAGCTCGCCCATCTCCCCGCGCGTGATGCCGACCCCGGCTGCTCCCCGCACGAAGGAGGCGAGCTGGGCCTCCTGCCCCAGCGACGCGAGGGAGGCGATGCTGCAGATCACGCGCGAGCGCACGTCCAGCCCCGGCCGCTGGAAGATCCCCCCGAAGGCATAGCGCAGCGTCCATGTCCGCAGCTCCGGCTGGAGCTCTGCCGCGGCCACGAGGTAGGGCGGAGGCGGGGCGCTCCCGCCCAGCAGCTCCGAGCGGAAGCTCTCGCCCTCCGCTTCCGCCTCCGCGAGCGTGCGCTTCGCGGCGCTGCGCGGCGCCGCCTCCACGCCGCGCTCCGCGAAGACCTCGTGCGCGACGCGGAGCGATCCGGCGGCGGTCGGCATGCCGGCGTGCACCGAGCAGTGGACGAGCACCTCCTCCACCTCCTCCGGCGCGAGGCCGATCGTGAGCGCGGCGCCGACGTAGCGCCGCAGCTGCTCCAGCCGCTGGAGCGAGCTGAGCGCGGAGAGAGTCGCCAGCATCCGCTCCCGCAGGCCGAGGCCGGGGCGCGCCCAGATCGCTCCGAAGATCGCCTCCGTCGAGTGCTCCTCGAGCCCCGGCACGGCATCGAGGGCGGCCGGCGCGGAGAGCCCCAGGGTCGCCCGCATCGCGCGCCCCACCGCCATCACGTCCTCTCGCGTCGCCATCGGGCGCCTCCCTCTGCTGCTCATGCCTCCGCCGTCGCGCCGGTCCCGGGATCACGGACGACCGGGCGCTGGTCCTCCCGCCGGCGCTTCCGGAGCCCGTCGGCGAGGCGCAGCGCGAGCGCCACGATGCTCAGGGTCGGGTTCGCGTAGCCGCCGGTCGGGAAGGTCGAGGCGCCGCCGATCCAGAGGTTGGGGACGCCGTGCACCCGGCCCTCCGCGTCGACGACGCCGCGCGCCGGGTCGCGATGCATGCGGGTCGTTCCCATCTGGTGCGAGCTCGGCGAGGTCAGCTCCGGTGGGGCCTCCGGCGGCGGGATGTCGAGGCGGCCGACGCCCGCGCGCGCGAACTCACCGGCGAGCAGGCGCCCGGTCCCGCGCACGCTCGAGAGCTCTCGCTCGCTCCAGCGCCAGTGCACCGACGCCCGCGGCAGGCCCAGCTCGTCGCGGCCGTGCTCGGAGAGCGTGAGCCGGTTGCCGGCATCGGGGACGAGCTCCGTCTGCAGCTCGACGTCGAAGGCGGGCTCGCCGGCCGGGACGCGCGACCAGCGGATCCCGCCGGCGCGCACGAGACGGGCGGCGCTCGCGAGCAACCCGAACTCGCGCTGCGCGGCCGGGGCGAGCGCGAGCTTCGCGCCGACCATGCCGGCTTCCAGCCGGCGCACGTCGTAGAGCGCCGAGCGCTGCATCAGCGAGGCATCGCCGGCGGTGAGGATCCCGGCGTGCACCTTGGCGTGCTCCATCAGGTAGCGGCCGACCAGGCCGCGGCGGTTGCCGATGCCGCCCGCCTCCCGCCCGTTCGAGAGCAGCAGCAGCCGCGCGTTCTCGATCGCGCCCGCCGCCAGCACGAAGCGCCGCGCCCGCGCCGAGCGCCGGCCGCCCCCGAGCGAGGCGAGCCGCACCCGCTCGACGGCCTCCGAGCCCGCCCCCTGCTCGAGCGCGAGCGCCGTCGCGTTGGTCAGGATGGTGACGCCGGGCGAGGACTCGAGCTCGCGCGGGTAGCGCTCCGTGAAGGCCTCCGGCGGGCCGAAGGTCTCGATCGCCGTCTCGAAGCGCGACGGGTCGAGGGGAAGACGGAGCGCCCCGGGGCGCTCCCAGTCCTCGACGCGGAGCGAGGGTTCCTCCACCCCGCAGGTCGCCAGCGCCCGTCCCAGGTAGGGGGCGAGCTCCGCCCACGCGAAGGGCCACCCCGACTCCGGGACCCAGTCGCGGGCCTCGAGATCGAGCGGGGTCAGCGGCAGGTAGCGCGCCCAGCGGTCGGCGGAGCGGTGCCAGATGTGGGCCGTGCCCCCGAGCTGGCGCCAGCGCGTCTCACCGTGCGGGTGGAGATCGCTGGCGCCCTCCTCGAGCTCGGCGAGCCGCTGCGCCCCGTCGTCGCCCGCGCGGCCCCCCGACTCGACGAGCAGGACCTGCGGCCCGTCGCGCGCGAGCTCGCGCGCGACGGTGAGGCCGCAGGGCCCGCCGCCGACGATGACCAGGGCGGCCTCGAGTTCGGCCCCCTCGGGGAGGCGGCGCGCGTCGACGATCACGCGCGGGTAGGTCCCGCCGGGGGGCGGGGTGCCCGCACAGCC
>JAPONQ010000083.1 GCA_026713865.1 Chloroflexota bacterium
ATCCGCTTCCAGAGCGGCCCGCGCGCGCGTCGCGCGCGCACGGCGTCCGCCTCGTCGGCGCCGCGCTCGAGGATCGTCGTGCGCGCGCGGGGGATCTGGCGCATCAGGGAGGGCACGAGATCGGAGAGCGCGTCGACGTCGGCGGCGGAGAGATCGAGGCGCGCGATCGTCTGCACGACCGTCGCGCGTCGCCAGGCGGCCGTGCCGGTCCCCTCCCCGTAGGCCTCGTCGTAGGCGGTCGCGATCGACTGCGCCTTCGGAAGATCCTCGCGGGCGAGCTGAGCCCAGACGCGGAGCTCGCTGAGGGCGAAGGGATAGATCGCCTCGTCGTCCATCGCGTTCTCCGCCGCGATCATGGCCGCGACGCCCTGCCGGCGCTCCTCGGGGTCGACGTCCTCGAGCATGTGGAAGCGATCGGACATCGCCTTCTGGCGCTGCTCGTCGTCAAGCTCGGCGAGGGCCACCCACGTCGCGTCGGGCTCTACGTTCGTCAACTGGCTCTCCTCCGCTTCCGCCGGGCAGCCTCCCGGCCCGCGCTCACACTCTCCGCCTCCGGGTGCGACGCTCGCAAGCGGGACGCCGGAGGGGCGGCTGCGAGAGAATAGCACCCGACGTCGCCTCCCGGCGCGACCAGCGGAGGGAAAGCCGTGGCGCAGCTTCGACTGCGGCAGCGCGACGCTCATCTCCTCTACCTCGGCCTGCTGCACGCCGAGGCCCATCCGGGTCTCGGGATGGCGGGGCCGACGGGGGAACGGGGCCACGCGGAGGCGCTGGCGCCGCTGCGCGCGCTGCTCGATGACGAGCTCGACCGCGCCGTCGTCGAGCTCGAGGTCCCGGACGGGGCGCTCCCCCTGCTCGGCGGGGCGCTGGCGGCCGCGATCAACGAGCTGAAGCAGTTCGCGATGTCGGACGGCCGCTCGATGGTGCCGGGGTTCGCCGGGGCGGCGCGACGCTTCTTCCCGGAGCTGGCCGAGGATCCGGGATCCGCGCTCGACGTGGTCGGCCACGGCGTCATGCTGCGCCGCCGCCTCGACGCCGCCGTGCGCGCGGACGTCCCGGGGCCCGCTCCGGACACCGCGCCCGGGGCCGGCCGGGAGCCGGCCCCGGGGCGCTGGTCGCGCCTCTGGCGGCGCTGAGAGCGCATCCCCGGCCCGCTCACCGAACGCCCGCACGGGACGCCCCCGCGGCTCGCCCCGGCCCCCGCCGGGCGCAGCCGGCGGGGCCGCCTTGCCGCCACCGGGGGGCGCACCTAGACTCGACGCCGCAACGGCGAGGGCCACGGACACCGGAGGCGGAGGGAGCACGCCAGCACCATGACCTACGTCATCACGCAGCCCTGCATCGATGTCCTCGACCAGTCCTGCGTAGACGTCTGTCCGGTCGACTGCATCCACTTCGAAGAGGGCGTCGACCGCAAGCTCTACATCGATCCCGACGAGTGCATCGACTGCGGCGCCTGCGAGCCAGCCTGTCCCGTCTCCGCGATCTACGCCGAGGACGACGTACCGGATGATCAGGCGCTCTACACCGAGATCGACGTGCTCTGGTTCCAGGACCGCGACGCCGCGCGCGCGAAGATCCCCGACTAGAACCAGACCCCGGCCGGGCACGACGCGGGCGTCCACCGCCCGCCCGCTCCGCGTGCCCGCGGGGGGAACGGAACGCTAGACGCGATCCGGTGCGCCGGCCAGCAGCGGGATCTCGTCGTGGCGGAGCGGCTCCGCGCCCTCGATCGAGTGAGCGGTGAGGCCGACGTCCCCCTCCCCGGAGAACTCGACCAGCAGCACGCGTCCGCCGAGGCCCGAGCCCACCGCCAGGCTCTGCGGGGCCCCGGAGTAGGCCGCCGTCGTGTGCGGGCCGGCCGCCACCCTCGTGAGCTGCTCCCAGTGCCCGAGCGCCACGTAGTCGCGCTGCGACCGTGCGAGCTCCTCCTCGCGGATGTGGAAGGAGTGCCGGAGCACCGCGCGGGGGTGGATGAAGTGCCCGTGGCCGATGGCGAGCTGCCACCCCGCGTCGCCCCGCGGCGGCGGGTCGGCGAGCGGGAGGAAGTCCGAACTGCGCTCGGTGTGCGCGCGCCCCCAGACCTCGACGTCGAGCTCCTTGATGGTGGTGGTCTCGCCTGCCTCGGAGCGCTGGATCACCAGGTTCTGCGCGATCGAGGTGAGGTCGAGGCGGTCGTAGACGGAGTTGTCGCCGACGTGGTCGTGGTTCCCCGGACCGATTACGACCGGCACCTCGGCCCGCGCCATCTGCTCGGCCGCGAAGCGCAGCGTCTCCTCGTTGACGCGGGCGTTGTCGAAGAAGTCCCCGGCGATCAGCACCAGGTCGACGCGCTCGCGGAGCCCGACGTCGATCACCGCGCGCAGGTTCGCCTCCACGGCGTCCCGGTGTGCGGCCGAGTCGCGCCCGCTGCCGCGGTCGTAGGCCCCGAGGTGCACGTCCGAGGTGTGCAGCAACCGGAACGGTCGGCGCCCGCCCCGCGGGAGCCAGGGAGCTTCGCGGCCCATCCCGGCGTCCCTACCCGCCCCGCGCGGGCGCCTCGACCGGCGGCCCCGCCTGCGGCCGCGAGGCCTCGATACGCGTGCGCAGCGCCTCGACCAGACCCGGGACGGGAACGCGGTCCTGCTCCATCGTGTCGCGGTCGCGGATCGTCACGGCGTGGTCGTCGAGCGTGTCGAAGTCGACGGTGACGCACTGCGGCGTGCCGATCTCGTCCTGCCGGCGGTAGCGGCGCCCGATCGACTGCGCGTCGTCGTACTGCGTGCGGAAGTGCGGGCGGAGCTCATCCCAGACCGCCCGCGCCGTCGGCACCAGGCGCTCGTTGCGCGAGAGCGGCAGCACGGCGACCTCGACCGGCGCCACGTCGGCGGCGAGGCGCAGCACGACCCGGCGCTCGCCGCGGTCGTCCGTCTCCTCGTCGTAGGCGGCGAAGAGCAGCGCGATGAGGATGCGGTCGACGCCGACGGCGGGCTCGACGACGTGCGGCACGACGTGCTGCTCGCGCTCGGGATCGAAGTAGCTCAGCTGCCGGCCCGAGGCCCCGGCATGGGCGCGCAGGTCGAAGTCGCCGCGGTGCGCGACCCCCTCGAGCTCCCCCCACCCCCAGGGGAAGCGGAACTCGATGTCGGCCGTCGCCCCGGAGTAGTGCGCCAGCTCCTCGGCCCCGTGATCGCGGAGGCGGAGCAGCTCGGCGGGGACGGCGAGCGCCTCGCGATACCAGCGCAGGCGCTCCTCCTTCCAGTAGCGGTGCCAGGCAAGCGACTCGGAGGGGTCGCAGAAGAACTCCATCTCCATCTGCTCGAACTCGCGCGTCCGGAAGATGAACTGCCCCGGCGTGATCTCGTTGCGGTAGGAGCGCCCGATCTGCGCGATCCCCAGGGGCAGCCGGCGGCGCGTGGAGGTGAGCACGTTGTCGAAGTTGACGAACATTCCCTGCGCCGTCTCCGGGCGCAGGTAGGCGACGGAGGACTCCTCCTCCACCGGACCCACGTAGGTGCGGAAGAGCAGGTTGAAGCTCCGCTCCTCCGTGAAGCGACCCGCAGCGCCGCAGGAGGGGCATACGCCCCCCTCGATGTGGTCGGCGCGCACGCGGGCGCGGCACTCGAGGCAGTCGACCAGCGGGTCGGTGAAGTGGTCGACGTGGCCGGAGGCGCGCCAGACGGCGGGATTGGTGATGACGGCCGCCTCGATGCCGACGACGTCGTCGCGCGCCTGCACCGTCGAGCGCCACCAGAGCTCGCGGATCTGGCGCTTCATCTCCACGCCCAGCGGGCCGTAGTCCCAGGTGGACTGGAAGCCGCCGTAGATCTCCGCGGAGGGGTAGGCGAAACCACGCCGCTTCGCGAGCGAGGTCAGGATCTCCAGATTGGCCTTCACGCTGAGGCCCGCGTCGAGGCGTCGCTCACTCGGTCTCCGCCGGATGCGCCCCCGCCGCGGAGGGGCGCGGGTCGGGGCTCGATGGTCTGAGCCTAGCATCGCACCGGGGCGCCCTCAAGGAGCGATCGGGGGCGCGGGACGGCTCCCCTGCTGCTACGATCCAGAGGGCGCGACCCGGCGCCCGCAGGGGAAGCGACCCACATGCGATGCCTCCCGGCGCTGCTGCTCGGCGCCCTGCTCGGTGCCGCTCTCGCGCTCGCCCTCGCCGCGCGGGCCGACCGCGTCGCGGTCACCTTCGAGGCCGACGGCCGCGTGAAGTGGTCCGTCAGCGGCTCACCCCCCGGGGCCGCCGAGCCGCGCGGGGAGGACGGCGCGGCGTCGTGAATGCCCGCCGGGAGCCGGCCGGCGACCGCGCGGCGAGCCGGGATGGGGCCGGCGGCGGGCTGGTACCATCCCCGCCGCTACCGGGGCGGGCCTGAGAGGGAGGCGACGGTGCGGGTGCTCATCGCAGCGCTGCTCGGTGCCGCAACCGGCGCCGCCGTCGCGGTCATCCTCTCGGCATACGAGGATCTCGAGGGCGCGGGCTCCCAGAGCGCGGGCCCCCAGGGCACGCGCCCCTAGAGCGCGGGCTCCCGGGACGCCCGGGGGGCAGCGGGTTCCGGCGAACCGCCCGTCCCGGGGTCACTGCAGGTCGAAGCGATCGAGGTTCATCACCCTGGCCCACGCGGCGACGAAGTCGCGGACGAACGCCTCCCGTCCGTCATCCGACGCGTAGACCTCCGCGAGGGCGCGCAGTTCGGAGTTCGAGCCGAAGACGAGGTCCACGCGCGTCCCGGTCCACCTCAGGTCGCCGCTCCGGCGATCGCGGCCCTCGAACAGATCCCCGGAGGCGCGCCACTCGGTGCTCCCGTCGAGCAGGTTCACGAAGAAGTCGTTGGTCAGGGTTCCCGGGCGGGTGGTGAAGACGCCGCGCGCGGACTGCCCGCTGTTCGCATTCAGCGCCCGCAGGCCGCCGACGAGCACCGTCATCTCCGGCGCGGTGAGGGTCAGCATGCAGGCCCGCTCCACCAGCAGCTCCCCGGCGCGACCGCCGTGCCCGTCCCGGACGTAGTTGCGGAAGCCGTCCGCGGCCGGTTCGAGGACGGCGAACGACTCCTCGTCGGTCCACTCCTGCGTCGCGTCCGTGCGCCCGGGAGCGAAGGGAACCGCCACCTCGTGGCCGGCGGCCCGGGCGGCCTGCTCGACGCCCGCGCAGCCGGCCAGGACGATGAGGTCGGCGAGCGAGACCCGCTTCCCCGCCGGCTGCTCCGCGTTGAACTCCGCCCGGATGAGCTCCAGCGTCGCCAGCACCGCCGCCAGCTGCTCCGGGTCGTTGACCTCCCAGTCCCTCTGCGGAGCGAGGCGGACGCGGGCGCCGTTCGCGCCCCCGCGCCTGTCGGTGCCGCGGAACGACGACGCCGAGGCCCAGGCGGCCGCCACCAGCCGGGAGACGGGGTGCCCCGAGGCCAGCACCCGCACCTTGAGCGCCGCGATCTCCGCCTCGCCGATCAGCTCGTGGTCGACGGCGGGGAGAGGGTCCTGCCAGAGCAGCGGCTCGTCCGGGACCAGGGGGCCCCGGTAGCGGCTGCGCGGTCCCATGTCGCGGTGGATGAGCTTGAACCACGCCCGGGCGAAGGCCTCCTCGAGCTGCTCGGGATGCTCGAGGAATCGCTCCGATATCGCCCGGTAGTCCGGGTCGGCCCTCAGCGCGAGGTCGGTGGTCAGCATCATGGGGGCGTGCCGCTGAGACGGATCGTGCGCATCGACCACGGCGGAGGAGGCGGAGGGGTCGGCGGGCCGGTACTGCGACTTCCCCGCGGGACTGGCGGTGAGCCCCCACTCGTGCCCGTAGAGGTTCTCGAGGAAGTCGTTGTCCCACTGCACGGGGTTGGCGGTCCAGGCGCCCTCGAGGCCGCTCGTGATGGCGTCGGCGCCCCGGCCGCTGCCGAGGCGGCTGGCCCAGCCGAGGCCCTGCTCCTCGACGGCGGCCGCCTCCGGCTCGGGCCCGACGTGCGACTCGGGGCCGGCGCCGTGGGCCTTGCCGAAGGTGTGGCCGCCGGCGATCAGCGCGACCGTCTCCTCGTCGTTCATCGCCATGCGCGTGAAGGTCTCCCGGATGTGGCGGGCGGCGGCGAGCGGGTCCGGGTTGCCGCTCGGGCCCTCGGGGTTCACGTAGATGAGACCCATGTGGTCGGCGCCGAAGGGCCCCTGGAGCTCACCCCGCGCGTCGTGGCGCTCATCCCCGAGCCACTCCCCCTCGGCGCCCCAGTCGGTCTCGTCCGCCTCCCACACGTCGGGGCGCCCGAAGGCGAAGCCGAAGGTCGTGAGGCCCATCGACTCCAGGGCGCAGTTTCCGGCGAAGACGAGCAGATCGGCCCACGAGAGACTGCGGCCGTACTTCTGCTTGACCGGCCAGAGCAGCCGGCGCGCCTTGTCCAGGTTGGCGTTGTCCGGCCAGCTGTTGAGGGGCGCGAACCGCTGGTGGCCCGATCCGCCGCCGCCGCGGCCGTCTTTGATGCGGTAGGTCCCGGCGGCGTGCCAGCTCATGCGGATGAACAGGGGCCCGTAGTGGCCGTAGTCCGCCGGCCACCACTCCTGCGAGGTCGTCATCACCTCCTCGACATCCCGCCTCAACGCGTCGACGTCGAGCGACTCGACGGCCGCGCCGTAGTCGAAGTCCACGCCCATCGGGTCCGAGACGGGAGAGTTCCGGCGAAGAGCCCGTAGGCTCAGCTGCTCCGGCCACCAGTGCTGATTGTCGACCATGCCGTCCTCCCGCTCGCTCCCCGACTCACCACGCGACCGCGCCGGCCGTGCGCCCGCCGTGCGCCCGTCGTGCCCCGCCCCGGACCGGTCGGCTGCGGGCAAACGCTACCCCGAACGCAGTCCGTCGAACAGGTTCCCGCGTCCCCCCGCCGACGAGTCGCCGGCGAGCGGGCGGCATGGCACGCGGCCGCAGGCCGCATGGGAGGGCCGCGCCGTCGCGCGCGGCACGCCGGCCGGCGCGAGGGCGGAGCCCCGGCGCGTGCGCCGCAGGCCTCGCCGTGGCAGGCTGGCGAGCCGGAGGGACGGGAGGCGCGCGTGCTGCTGCAGGGCTTCGTCGTCGGGGCGCTCCAGGCGAACTGCTACGTCGTGGGCGACGAGGCGAGCCGCGAGGTGCTCGTCATCGATCCGGGCGATCAGGGACCGGCGGTCCTCGAGGAGCTCGCCCGGCGCGAGCTGCGCGTGGTCGCCGTGCTCGCCACCCACTTCCACGTCGATCACTCCGGGGCCGTCCACGAGCTGCTCGAGGGATCGCCCGGCGCGCAGTTCCTGATGCACGCCGAGGACTACCCGCGGATCGCCGTCAACGCGGCGAACGTGAGCGAGTGGTACGGCCACCCGGTGACGGTGCCCCGCGCACCCGACCGCTACCTCGAGCACGGCGACAGCATCGAGATCGGGGAGGTGACGCTGGGCGCTCTGCACACGCCGGGCCACACCCCCGGCAGCATCTGCGTGAGCGCGCCGGGGGCCGTCTTCACCGGGGACGTGCTCTTCCAGGGCTCGATCGGGCGCACGGACTTCGAGGGCGGAAGCCACGAGCAGCTGATCGGCGCCATCCGCGAGCATCTCTTCGCGCTGCCCGAGGAGACCGTGGTCTACCCGGGCCACGGTCCGGCCACCACGATCGGCGAGGAGAAGCGCTCCAACCCCTTCGCCGGCCTGGGCCGCGCCTAGCCTCCGGCGGGGCGCCGCCTCCCCGGCCGCCCTAGAGGAAGAGCGGCCCGAAGACGACGGCGACGATCGCCATCAGCTTGAGCAGGATGTTCAGAGACGGACCCGAGGTGTCCTTGAACGGATCGCCCACGGTGTCGCCGACGACGGCGGCCTTGTGCGCCTCCGAGCCCTTGCCGCCCAGGTGGCCGGCCTCGATGTACTTCTTCGCGTTGTCCCAGGCGCCGCCCGCGTTCGCCATCATCAGCGCGAGCAGCGCGCCCGCGCCGATGGAACCGACGAGCAGGCCCCCCAGGGCGTCCGGGCCGATGAAGACCCCGACCGCCACCGGCACGGTCACCGCGATGGCGCCGGGGAGCACCATCTCGCGGATCGCTCCGTCGGTCGCGATCGCCACGGCGCGCTCCGGGTCGGGCGACTCGCTCCCGTCCATGATGCCGGGGTGCTCCCGGAACTGCCGCCGCACCTCGTTCACCATCGCCATCGCGGCGCGCCCCACGGCGCCCATCGTCAGAGCGCTGAAGACGAAAGGCATCAGGGCGCCGATCAGGAAGCCCAGCAGCACGTCGACGACGAGCAGGTCGAAGCTCGACAGGCCGGTGATCTGCGAGTAGGTCACCATCAGCGCGAGCGCGGTCAGGACCGCCGAGCCGATCGCGAAGCCCTTCCCCGTCGCCGCCGTGGTGTTGCCCAGCGAGTCGAGCGCATCCGTGCGCTCGCGCACCTCCGGCGCCAGGCGCGCCTGCTCGGCGATGCCGCCGGCGTTGTCGGCGACCGGCCCGTAGGCGTCCGAGGCGAGCGTGATGCCGAGCGTCGAGAGCATGCCGACGGCGGCGAGCGCGATGCCGTAGAGACCGGCGAGCTCGAAGGTGATCCAGATCGCCGCGACGATCGCGAGCAGCGGGATCACGGTCGAGAGCATGCCGAGGGAGAGCCCGCCGATGATGATCGTCGCCGGACCCGTCTCCGCCTGCTGCGCCAGCGCCCGCGTCGGCCGGAACTCGTAGGCGGTGAAGTACTCGGTCGCCGTGCCGATCACCTGCCCCGCCACCAGGCCGACGAGCACCGCCCAGAAGAGGTCGAAGGAGAGGTCGAGGGCCACGACGGCGAGCGCGGTTCCCACCAGCACGAGGCCGCCCGCGCCGAAGATGCCGGTGCGCAGCGCCCACAGCAGTCTCCCCATGCTCGCCTGCTCGCCGGTCCGGACCAGGAACGTGCCGAGCACCGAGGAGGCGATCCCGATCGCCATCACCAGCAGCGGCAGCACCAGCGGCTCCGCGTCGAAGAGGAGATCCCCGCCCGCGGTCAGGATGCCGAGCGCGCCTCCGTCGAAGACGGGGTTCGCACCCACGCTCGACGAGCCGATCACGGCAACCGCGGCGAGCGTCATCGTCGCCACGATCGAGCCGGAGTAGGACTCGAAGAGATCGGCGCCCATCCCCGCCACGTCGCCGACGTTGTCGCCGACGTTGTCGGCGATCGTGGCCGGGTTGCGCGGGTCGTCCTCGGGGATGCCGGCCTCGACCTTCCCCACCAGGTCGGCCCCGACATCGGCGGCCTTGGTGTAGATGCCGCCGCCCACGCGCGCGAAGAGCGCGATCGAGGAGGCGCCGAAGGCGAAGCCGGTGAGCGGCTCCACCGACTCGAAGCCGAGATAGAGCACGGTGATCGCCGTCAGGCTCAGGCCGACCACGGTCATCCCCATCACCGTCCCCGAGGAGAAGGCGACGCGGAGCGCCGGGTTGAGGCCCGAGCGGGCCTTCGCGGCCGTGCGGACGTTGGCGCGCACGGCGACCCACATCCCGATGTAGCCGGCCGAGGCCGAGGCGGCGGCTCCGAGCAGGTAGGCGAGCGTGGTGCGCGGGAAGTCGGCGGCGCGGCCGCCCTCGCCGAGGCCGAGATCCGCGTACTTGCCGGTCAGATCGAAGTCGACGAAGAGCGCGATCACGACGGCGACGGCGACCACGAAGCCCGAGAGGAAGGTGTACTCGCGCCGGAGGAAGGCGGCGGCTCCCGCCTGGATGGCGAGGGCTATCCCCTGCATCGCCTCGTCGCCCTCGTCCTCGCCGACGATCTGTCGCGCGACGACGGCGCCGAAGAGGAGCGCAAGGACCCCGGACGCCAGCGCCAGATACAGGACTTCCATCGATTCCTCCGCGCTATCGGACCCCCGGACGCGCAGATACTAGGCGCGGAGCCGCTTTACGGGCCACGGCGGAGCCGGTCTCGCGGGCGCGGATCCGGGGCTAGAGATCGTCGACGGGCCCGGGCAGCTCCCCCTCGCGCGCAGCGTCGATCACCTCGCGTGCCTGGTCCGGGATCTCCATGCCGTACTGCTCGAAGCGGTGCTCGACCCAGCGCCCGAGCAGGCGCGGATCGTCCACCGCCTCGCCCGTCGACTCGGCCGCCACGTCGGCGTCGGTCCGGCCGCGGCGGACGCGCGAGAGCCGGCGGCCGGTCCGCTGCGATCCACAGCCCTCGCACGCGGGATGCTGCGGCGCGTCCCCCGATCGCACCAGGAACTCGGTCAGGCGGCCGCAGTCGGCGCAGCTGTACTCGAAGAGCGGCACGGGCTAGTCGTCGTGGGGGGAGCGCCCCATGCCCTGGGCCTCCCTGCGGCGGCGCAGCATCTCGAGCACCGCGCTCTCGTCGGCCGGCAGCCGCGGCGGCGAGAGCCGGCGCTCCAGCTCGCGCGAGCCGCAGTGCGAGCAGGAGAGCTTCGGCCCGAGATCCTCACGCGGGGTCCGCGCGAAGATCTCGGTCATCTCGCCGCACGATCGGCAGTGGTAGGGGTAGAGGGGCATCGTCGGTCGACCTCGCGAGCATCATCCGCACCGGCACGCCCAGTGTAGCCAGCGGCGGGCGGGCGGGGGGGGGGGGGCCGCCCCGCCCGGGCGGCCCGCCGCCCCCCCCCCCCCCCGCCGCCCCCGCCCGGGCGCGCCGCGCCGGCGC